>DATLFD010000001.1:0-41222 GCA_035524935.1 Gammaproteobacteria bacterium
ACGACCAGTCGCGCGGGTTGTACTTTCTCGCCGAAATCGACGGTCGCCCGGTCGGACAGATTTCCGTCACCTACGAGTGGAGTGACTGGCGCAATGCAAACTTCTGGTGGCTGCAGAGCGTCTACGTCGAAGGAACCTACCGCGGACAGGGTATCTTCTCTCGCTTATTCAATCACGTAATATCACAATCTAAGGTTAATTCTGATGTATGCGGACTACGTCTTTATGTCGATCGGGAGAACCGTCCCGCGCAGGCCGTCTATGCGCGGCTCGGCTTCGAACCAGCGCGCTACGACATGATGGAACTCGGCTACGGGCTCGAGTGACGCTGTAGACGACTGATACGCAATGCTGCAACCCGGCGACAGAGCACCGGAATTCACGCTGCCCGATGAGCAGGGCATCGAAACGTCATTGACGTCGCTGCTGGATGGGCCCCTGATCCTGTACTTCTATCCCGCCGATTTCACGCCCGGCTGCACGCGTCAGGCGTGCCGCATCCGGGAGCTGCACGCGCTGATCCTCGGCTCGGGCCTCGCCGTCGTCGGCATCAGCCCGCAGTCGCCGGACAGCCACAGTCGGTTCCGCGACCGGCACGACCTCCCGTTCAAGCTGCTCAGCGACGCGGACAAGACCGTTATCCGCATGTACGGCGTCGACGGTCCACTTGGCATCGGCGTGCGCCGCGCGTCCTTTTTTATCGAGCAGGACCGGACCGTCAAGGGTGTGATGGTCGCCGATTTCCGTATCGACCGGCACGAGGCCTTCATCCGTGAGGCGGCCGAGGTTGCCGCCAGCTGAGCCCGGCAGCCATCTACGGCCGCCGTTTCTCAACTACCCGAGACCGTCACCGTGACGGAACGGGTGTGGGCTGCCCGCCGATGTTCCCAGAGATAGATCCCCTGCCAGGTGCCGAGCGCACAGCGGCCCGCCGTGACGGGTATCAGCAGGTCGGAATGCGTGAGCAGGGTGCGCACGTGCGCCGGCATGTCGTCCGGGCCCTCCGCCGTGTGCTCGAAGAGCGGATCGCCGTCGGGCACGGCGCGCTGCATCCACGCCTCGAGATCGCGCCGCACGACAGGATCCGCGTTCTCACAGAGCATCAGCGACGCGCTGGTGTGATGATTGAACACGTGGCACAGGCCCTGCTCGATACCGGCCGCGCGCACCACGCCCTGCACGGTCTCCGTGATGTCGGTGGTGCCGCGCCCAGACGTGCGTATGTCGAATCTGTGCTGGTGCATGGTTTTCCGCCCTGACGGACCAGCGCGTATTATCGCATCCGTGACTCCGCAACGGTTCAGGACCCTGCGCGCCGCGCTCGACCGCCGCCAGCCGGACCTGACGCTGCTCGCGGAGAACGTGCACAAGCCGCACAACCTGTCCGCGCTGTTGCGTACCTGCGACGCCGTCGGCATTCACGAAGTGCATGCGGTATCGGCAGGCGGCGAGGTATTGCGACATCATCGCGTGTCGGGCGGCAGCCGCCGCTGGCTGCGCGTGCGCGTGCACGAAAGCATCGAGGCGGCATGCTTGTGGCTCAAGCGGTCGGGTTTCCAGATCCTCGCTGCCCACCTCGCGGCGCCGGCGGTCGATTTCCGCAGCGCGGATTACACCGGCCCGTCGGCGATCCTGGTCGGGGCCGAACTCGCCGGGGTCTCGGCCCAGGCGGCGGCGCTCGCGGACCGGCAGATCTACATACCGATGCGCGGCGTGGTCGCGTCGCTGAATGTATCGGTCGCTGCGGCTGTGATCCTCTACGAGGCCGAACGGCAGCGCCAGGCCGCCGGCCACTATGCCCGGCCCCGTCTCGACGACGACGAGTACGCACGGACGCTGTTCGAATGGTGTCACCCGCGCGCTGCCGCGGCCTGCCGCCGTCAGGGCCTGTCCTACCCTCCGCTCGATCCCAATGGCCAGCCCGCAGGCAATCCGTTCCGCCGGGCCCGTTGACCGGTGCGGTGCTTGACAAGCTGTGAACTCCGCCTATATATAAGTCATGACTTATATGAGCGCCCTCGATGCGCTCGCCGATCCCACCCGGCGGGCGATTTTCGAGCGGCTGCACCGCCAGGCGGCCAGCGTGGGCGACCTCACCGCCGCATTCCCCGTCAGCCAGCCGGCCGTATCTCAGCATCTAGGAGTGCTCCGCCGCGCCGGCCTGGTCCGGTGCCGCAAAGAAGGCCGGCTGCGCATCTATCGGGCCGACGTGGCCGGTCTCGATCATCTGCGCCGTTACATCGACACGCTCTGGCGCGACGCGCTGCGCGCTTACGGTGACTCTTTCGTCCACTCCGAGACAGGAGAATGACCATGCTCGAACCCATCCACAGCACCGTGGTCGTGCCCGCGCCGCCAGAGGCTGCTTTTCGCCGTTTCACGGACGACATCGCGAGCTGGTGGCCCCTCGCCAGCCACTCCGTCGGGCAGGAGCAGTCACAGACCTGCGTATTCGAAGCGCGTCCCGGCGGGCGGATCTACGAGCGGCTGCGTGACGGTTCGACGGCCCTGTGGGGCACGGTTTCGCGCTGCGATCCGCCGCATCGCCTCGCCTTCTCCTGGCACCCCGGCCGTGCGCCGGAAACTGCGCAGACCGTGACGGTCAGCTTCAGTCGCGAAGGCACGGGCACGCGCCTCGAGCTCGTCCACGGCGGCTGGGAGCGCTTCGGCACGGGAGCGGATGCGATGCACGCGAACTATGCGCGGGGCTGGGACTTCGTGCTCCGCCAGTTCACGGCGCCGGCGGCGGAAGGTCGAGACGCGCCGGCGCGGGTCTGAGAGCCACCGCGCACCGGGCAGGTGTCCGCTTCAGGTGTCGCCGGCGTCCAGATAGGTGTTGGCGTACTTGAGGCGCAGGGTCTTCGTCTTGCCGGACCAGGGCATGCTGAGAATGTACAGGTTGGTGTACTCGTGCTCCTCGATCGGCGGCACTTTCTTGCTGCCGCCGAATTCGCGGATCAGGGCCGCCACGGTATCACTGTGCCCGACGACGAGCACGATTTCGCCTTTGTGCTCGTCGAGGATACGTTCGGCGAGCCCCTTGACGTCGGCCGCCGGGTGCTCGAACAGCGGCAGGTCGAGGCGATTGGCGAGCGGCTTCGCTGTGTCGCGGGTCCGCCGGGACTCGGAGACGTAGATCGCGTCCACGCCTGCGACGACGTCGACGTCGCTCAACATGTCGGCGAGCGCCTGGGCGCGGAGCTTGCCCGCGGGGCTCAGCACGGGGTCGTCCTTCGGCGCCGCCGCCTTCTCCGCATGGCGCACGATAATAACCGTCGAGGTCGCCTGCTCGTCGAAGAACCACGCGACGGCCAGCGCGACGGCGACGAAAAGCACGATCGGCAGCACGAGGCGCCGTGAGAACCTGCGTTTTCGTGCTCGCGTGTTGTTGTTGGCGCTCATCGATCGTCCCGTTTGCCGGCGGTCACGTTGGCGGGACGCTGCGGATCGACGACCTTGTATTCGCCCTCGATGACGCGCCCCTCTGCGTCCGCCCGCGTCTGTCCAGCGTCCGCGCGCCGGATCTGCCGGCGCAGCCACCATACGCGTGCCGCCACGGCCGCCGCAGCGAGCAGCATGAGCCCGGCGGCAACCGCGACGAAGAATAACCCGAGGAAGAAAGCCACACCAAGCACGACGAGCGCGCCGATGAAGCTCAGAAACTCAGCGATCGGATGTAGTTTCGAGGGATGCGGGGGGAGTCGGCGCGTCATGCGCGCCCATTGTAACCGAGTCGAGCCGGTGTCACTTGCGCGAGTAAAATCCCTCGAACCACGGTGCCCAGGTTTCGCCGTCATCGCTGGACTGCTCGAAAAACTGGCGCACGCGCCCGTCCTCGAGCGGCGTCCAGGTTCCGCGGAAAGGCAGCGTATCGTCGCTGCGCAAGTCGCGGATGGTGCCGGTGAGCACCATCGATCCGTTCTCGATACCGCCCTCGATGTCGATGAAGCCGCCGTTGCCGCTGACCCACTGCTGCACCCACTTCTGCCGGCCGGGATCGTAGAAGTTCATGCTCATGCCGGTGGAGCCGCCGCCGCCCGTCCATTTTTCGACCAGCACGCAGCCGTTCTCCTCCTTGCTGATGCTGTTCTCGCCCTGCGGCGTGCCGTTCGCATCCGCCACGTGCCATTCGCCGATCCAGAAATCGAACTCGCGATGCTCCGGCGCGAACTCGCAGGGCATGGCGTTGCGCTTCACCTTCTCGATCACCGCGGCGAATCGTCTGTCCTTGCGCAGATCGTCGAACTCGGCATCGGCCTCGAGACCCTGGACGTTGACGAGGCCCGCACCGGCCGCGGACTCGAGCGCGGCGAGCGCGGCGCCGTCATCGCCGCGCCGGGCGTGCGATTTCGCAAGCTCGTAGCCGGTGAAAAAAGCCGGCACCCCGGCCTGCTCGGCCTGTTTCAATGCCTCGACGGCCTGCGTGTGCTTGCCGAGATGGCGGTAGGCGACGGCGAGCCGATACCAGTTCCTGCCGTTTTCGGGGGCCGCCTCGACCGCCGCCGCATAACCTTCGGCGGCGGCCGGCCAGTTCTCCGCCTGCCAGGCCGCATCGGCTGCCGACGTGTCGGGCGCAGTCTGTGCATGAGCGAACGCAGCAACCAGCATGGCGCCGAGGACCCATCCGAGAGCGAATTTCCTGCTCATCACTACCTCTTGCATTTTTGCAGGAACCCGAACTATAGGCCGCGCCGTGCGCGCAATAGTTCAATGAGAGGGCGGTGGACACGGACGCCGGCTGTCCGCATCATGCGCGCAGCAAGCAATGGAGGCATGGCATGCCGATCGTCGAGAACGACCCATGGCGCATGCAGTATTTCGCGCACGTCGCCTGTCCGGATGACGTGATGGTGCCGACCGAGGACGGCGATGCCTGGCGGCTCTTTCCGGCGCACCGCTGGGTATACAACAAGCTCCTGGTCGGCGAGACGCAGGGCCTGGAATGTGGACCGCACGGCCTCGAGCCGCCGGCCTACCCGGTCTTCAGCAAGCCGATCTACAACCTGCGCGGCATGGGTGCGGGCAGTCGCGTGCTGCAGGACGCCACCGAGTACCTGCGCGCGCAAACCGCGGGGCATATGTGGATGCCCCTCGTCGAAGGCGAGCACGTCAGCACCGACGTCGCGATCGTCGGCGGCGAACCGCACTGGTGGCGGCACGTGACCGCCACGGCCCTCGACGAGGGCATGTTCGATTACTGGCTCGTGCAGGCGCAACCGCGGCCGGTGATCGAAGCGCATTGCGCGCAATGGTTGCGCAGCAATCTCCCGGGTTACACGGGCATGGTCAATATCGAGACCATCGACGGCACAATCATCGAATGTCACCTGCGCTTCTCCGATCAGTGGCCCGACCTGTACGGCGCCGGCTGGCTCGAAGCGCTGGTCGGGTTATACGCCGATGGCCGCTGGTGCTTTGCCGACGACGCGCGCCGCGACGGCTTCAGCGTCGTACTGTTCGGCCCGCACGGTCCCCGCTATCACCATCCGCCCGAGCGCGTCGTCGCCGATCTGCTGTCACAGCCGGAAATATCGAGCGTGCAGATCACGTTTTACGAGGACAAGCCGCCTGAGCTGCACCCGATGCCGCCAGGCGGGTTCCGGCTCGCGATCGTGAACTGCTGGGATCTCGACGCAGGCTTCGCCGCGCGCGAGCGTCTCGCGCTGCACTTCTGGTCGACGCAAAAGATTCGCCGCTCGCGCCGCCGGCGCGTCACATGAATGTCGTCGAAGCGTTTCCCTATCGGGTGCGCGAGATCGAAAATGTCTGGATAGAGCTCGCCGACGGTTGCCGCCTGGCCGCACGCATCTGGCTCCCGGAAGACGCCGAGGCGCGGCCGGTGCCGGCCATCCTCGAGTACCTGCCCTATCGCAAGCGCGATTTCACGCGCGCCCGGGACGAACCGATGCATCACTATTTTGCCGGCTACGGCTATGCGGTCGTGCGCGTCGATCTGCGCGGCTCGGGCGATTCCGGCGGGGTGCTCGTCGACGAGTACGCCCCGGGCGAGCAGGACGACGCGCTGGAGGTCATCGCCTGGCTCGCGCGGCAGCCGTGGTGCAGCGGTGCCGTCGGCATGCTCGGCATCTCGTGGGGCGGGTTCAATGCTTTGCAGGTCGCCGCACGGGATCCGCCCGCGCTGAAGGCCATCATCGCGCTCTGCGCTTCCGACGACCGCTACGCCGACGATGCGCATTACATGGGCGGCTGCCTGCTCAACGAGAACCAGTCGTGGGGCTCGGTGCTGCTGAGCTTCAATGCTTACCCCCCGGATCCCCTCGTGGTCGGCGAGCGATGGCGCGAGATGTGGATGCAACGACTTGAAAGCGCCACGCTGTTTCCGGCCGTCTGGCTCGAACACCAGCGCCGCGACGCCTATTGGAAGCACGGCTCGGTCCGCGAGGATTACGCGCGGATCCGCTGCGCCGTATACGCCATCGGCGGCTGGACGGACGGCTATTCGAACGCCGTGCCGCGCCTGCTCGAGGGACTCGAAGCGCCGCGCAAGGGGTTGATCGGGCCGTGGGCGCACGTTTTTCCGCACGAAGGCGTGCCGGGCCCCGCCATCGGATTCCTGCAGGAGGCCGTGCGATGGTGGGACCACTGGCTCAAGGGCCGCGACAGCGGCCTCATGGACGAGCCCATGTATCGCGTCTGGCTGCAGGACAGCGTGCCGCCGCAATCGTTCTACGACCATCGGCCGGGGCGCTGGATCGCCGAGCCCGCATGGCCATCGGGCAACATACGCGAGCGCGTGCTGTATCCGTCGCCGGGCGGGCTGGCGCCGGCGCCCGCGCAGGGTACCGCACTCAGGCTGCAATCGCCGCAGACGACCGGCCTGGGCTCGGGCGACTGGTGCGCATTCGGCGCGGACGGCGAGATGCCGCTCGACCAGCGCGCCGACGACGGCCGCTCGCTCTGCTTCGACGGCGCCGCGCTCGATGCCCCCCTCGAAATCCTCGGCGCGCCGGTCGTCGAGCTCGAGCTCGAATGCGATCGGCCGCAGGCGATGATCGCCGCGCGGCTCAATGACCTGTCACCGGACGGCGCCTCGACGCGCGTCAGCTACGGCTTGCTCAACCTCGCACATCGGGACGGGCACGAGCGTCCCGAGCCGCTTGTTCCCGGCCGCCGCTACCGGGTCCGTCTCCAGCTCAACGACATTGCCCACCGGTTCGCCGCCGGCCACGCGCTGCGACTGGCGTTGTCGACCAGCTACTGGCCGATCGCCTGGCCGGCACCCGAGCCGGTCGCGCTGACCCTGCACACCGCGGGATGCCGGCTGCTGCTGCCGGAGCGGCCGCCGCTCCCGTCCGATGCATCTTTGCGCGAGTTCCCGCCTCCGGAGCGCGCCCCCGGCATGGCACACACGCCGCTCAGGCGCGCGACCTTCAAGCGCAGCGTCGAGCGCGACCTGGCCACGCACGACACGGTCTATACGCTGTACAACGACGGCGGCGACTTCGAGGGCGCCTCGATCGCACGCATCGAAGCCATCGGCCTCGAGCTCGGAAATGCCATTCTCAAGCGCTTCATCGTCAACGAAGGCGATCCGCTGAGTGCCCGCGCGGAACTGACCAACCACACGCTGTTCCGCCGCGAGGGCTGGCAGGTCGACGTGTACACATTCCTGCGCCTGAGCTGCGATGCCCGCAACTTCCGGCTCGAAGCGCGGCTCGAGGCGCGGGAAGGCGCGGCAGTGGCCTTCAGCCGCGACTGGGACGTGAAGATCGCGCGCGACTGTGTGTGAGCTTGCCGAGCCGCGCTTCCGCCGCGGCGAGGATCAGGGCGAGCAGGCGCGCATAACTGTAACCGGCGAAGCCGGCCATGAAATTGAGCTTGCCGTCCCAGCACCAGGCCGGATTGGGATTCACTTCTAGAAGCTTGACGCGGCCGTTGCGGTCAGCGCGGTAGTCGAACCGCGCATAATCCCGGCAGCCGAGACGCTCGAACAGCTTTTTCGACCAGTCGATGAGTCGCTGCCGGCGTCCCTCGGTGAGCTTCGCCTCCCGGTACCTGATCTGGCTCCAGTACGGCGAATGCGGGTCGTTCTTGGATTCATACGAGAGGATCCTCGGCAGGCCCTCGTCGAGCCCCGAATAATCAACTTCCATCGGCGGCAGCGCCTGCAGGCCGAGCCGCGGATTGCCGATCAGTCCGATCCCGTACTCGGTACCGCTCAGGAATTCCTGGATCAGCACGTCGCGCCCCGGCAGGTCACGCTCGAGCCGCTCGAGGTACGCGTTCTGCTCGTCGATGTCGTTGACGACCGCGTGCTGCGTGATGCCCACGCTGCCGTCGCCCGTGCTCGGCTTGACGAGGGCTGGAAACACCGACGGCAGCACGTGCGTGGCCTCGATGGTGCTGACGTAGGTCTCCTGCGGCACAGGGATGCCGTGCGCCCTCGCGACGGCGCGCACGAACGATTTGTCGTAGCAGAGCCCGAGCGCGTACGGCGTCGCGCCCGTGTAGGGGATCCCCAGCATTTCCAGATAGGCGGCCACGTGCAGCTCGTGGAACGCTTCGTTGCGAAACCCGGTGTCGCAGAAATTGAGCACCCGTGCGGGCGGCGAACGGCGCAGCTCGTCGAGCAACGTCGAATGATCGTCGAGAAAGGCGAACTCGTAGCCGTCGACCTCGCCGAGCGCCGACTTGAGGCGGCTGACCGCCTCGAGATCTTCCGCGGCGAAGCGGTTCTCGATCTTGCCGGCGTCGGCGAGCCGCGGATCGCCGAGCAGCACCGTCACGCGGCGGGTCGCCCGCGGGGCCCGTGCCGAAGCGGTCTTGCTCACATAAGTTCCCTCAAGTAAGTGTCTCAACTATTTGATAAATAAGAAATCCAACTCTGCGGATCTGCGTCCGCGTGGCCGGCGGCTTGGCTGCGCACTGCCGACCTACTATCGTGCTGCGGCCGGGCTGCCCGGCGCGAAGGAGATTTCTGATGGACCAATGGCTCGCGCTGGCCGCCGAACCGTCTGCGTGGGCGGCGCTCGCCGCGCTGATCGCGATGGAAGTGGTGCTCGGCATCGACAATCTCGTTTTCATTTCCATCCTCACCAACAAGTTGCCGGAGCATCAGCGCACGCGGGCGCGCCGCATCGGCATCGGCGGCGCGCTGTTCCTGCGCATCGGCCTGCTCGCCACCATCGCCTTCATCGTCCAGCTGACGCAACCGGTCTTCAGCCTGTTCGACCAGGGTTTTTCCTGGCGGGACATGATACTCATCGCCGGCGGCCTGTTCCTGGTCTGGAAAGCGACCAAGGAGATTCACCATCATGTGGATCCAGATCCCGAACCCGACCTGTTCGACAAGCGGAAGACCGGCCGCAGTTTCGCGGCTGTCGTGGGCCAGATCCTCGTGCTGGACATGGTGTTCTCGATCGACAGCATCATCACGGCCGTCGGCATGACCGAGCACATTCCGATCATGGTCATCGCCGTGATGGTGGCCGTCACGGTGATGCTGGTGGCGGTGAACCCCCTCGCCAACTTCATTCACGCCAATCCAACGATCGTCATGCTCGCGCTCGGATTCCTGTTGCTGATCGGCACCGTGCTGATCGCGGACGGCTTCGGCGTGCACGTGCCGAAAGGCTACATCTACGCGGCGATGGCCTTCTCGGTGCTCGTCGAAGGCCTGAACATGCTGGCGCGGCGGGCGAGGAAGCGGCGCGCCGCGCAAATGGGGAAAAATTGAACCTGGCGGAGAGGGAGGGATTCGAACCCCCGGTGGACTTTCGCCCACAACGGTTTTCAAGACCGCCGCATTCGACCGCTCTGCCACCTCTCCGTCGCGGAATTCTCGCCATTTGGCCAGCGCCGCGCAAGGCAGGCGGTGGACTTCGCAACGGCCGGAATGCATCATAGGCGGTAGGCGGCAATCGCTATTCGAGGACCAGCCATGCAGCAACCGCAGACCAGCTATACCCCCGCAGCCGTGCAGGAGTCGGCGCTCGAGACCAATGCCGTCCTTCGCAACACGTACCTGTTGCTGGCGGCAACGCTCCTTTTCAGTGCCGCCACCGCGGGCCTGACCGTTGCGCTCAACCTGCCATATCCCGGCGTGATACTCACGCTGGTCGGCTACTTCGGTCTGCTGTTTTTGACCGCGAAGTTCCGCAACAGCGCGCTCGGCCTGCTGTTCGTGTTCGCCCTGACCGGCTTCATGGGCTACACGCTCGGGCCGATCGTGAACCTGTATCTCCAACTGCCGAACGGCGGCGAGCTGGTCATGACCTCGCTCGGCGTGACCGGGCTCACGTTCCTCGGCCTGAGTGCCTACGCGCTCAAGAGCCGTCGCGATTTCAGCTTCATGGGCGGATTCCTGATGGTAGGTATCCTCGGCGCCTTCCTGCTCGGGCTGGCGGCGATCTTCTTCCAGCTTCCGGCGGTTTCGCTGGCGGTCTCCGGCATGTTCGTGCTGGCCATGGGCGGGCTGATCCTCTACCAGACCAGCGCCATCGTGCACGGCGGCGAGCGCAACTACATCATGGCGACGGTCACCCTGTTCGTCAGCATCTACAATCTCTTCGCGAGCCTTCTGCACCTGTTCGGAGCCTTCGGAGACGACTGAGCACAAGTCGCCGCGCCGCCGGCGGCCGCTGCGCGGATGACTCGCGCCGGCGATGGGCGGGCCGCAAACCGCCGCTTCGCGATCGGCCTCGCCCGCGCCTTCGGCGGCGCCATCATCTTCGGCCTGCCCCTGCTGATGACCATGGAGATGTGGTGGCTCGGCTTCTACATGGATCGCGGCCGGCTGATTCTCCTGCTCGTCGTGTTTCTGCCGATCCTCGTCGGCCTGTCCTATTTCACAGGATTCGAGAAAACCAGCGCGTTGCTCGACGACGTCATCGACGCGTTTGTCGCCTATGCCGTAGGATTCGTCGCCGCAGCCGTCATCCTCACCGTGTTCGGCGTCATCGAACCCGGGATGCCGCTCGGCGAAATCATCGGCAAGGTGTCGCTGCAGGCCGTCCCGTGCAGCATCGGCGCGGCATTGGCGCGCAGCCTGCTCGGCGGCGAGCCGAAAAGCGAGCAGGACGAAAAACGGCGCGAGACGGGTTATGCCGGCGAGGTGTTCCTTATGGGCGTGGGCGCGCTCTTCCTCGCCTTCAACATCGCGCCGACCGAAGAGATGGTGCTGGTCGCATACCGGATGACGGAATGGCACGCGCTCGCGCTCGCGCTGCTGTCGCTCGTTCTCATGCACGGCTTCGTTTTCGCCGTCCAGTTCCACGGCCAGGCCGACCTGTCGCCGCACACGTCCTGGTGGAGCGCGTTTACGCGGTTCACAGCGGTCGGATACGCGGTCGCCCTGCTCATCAGCGTGTACGTGCTGTGGACCTTCGGGCGAACCGACGGCGTCGAACCGGCGCACATCCTCATGATGACCGTCGTGCTCGGATTTCCCGCCGCGATCGGCGCTGCCGCCGCCCGGCTCATCCTTTAGGAGGCCTGCGTGACTGCCGATCGTGAACCCCGCAAAAACCGAAACGCAAGCGAGGCGCCGCTCGCCGAATGGGTCGTGGGCGGTCTCGGCCTGCTCCTGACCGCAGCGGCGATCGCGGTGCTTGCCACCGAGGCGTTGCAGCGGGACCGCACGCCGCCCGCGGTCAGCGTGGCGATGCTCGGCGTCAATCCGCAGCCCGCGGGCTGGCTGGTGGAGATCCTCGTCAGCAACGACGGCGGAAAGACCGCCGCCGCGTTGAGCGTGGAAGGCAGCCTTGCAGGCAGTGACGGCATCGTCGAGACCAGTCAGGCGACCATCGACTATCTGCCGCCGTATTCACGGCGGCGGGCCGGTCTGTTCTTCACGCACGATCCGGCCGGGCTCGAACTCGAGCTGCGGCCCATGGGATACGAGGAGCCCTGACCATGGCTACCTTCGCCAAGCGCTACAGCCTGCCGGGCACGTCGCCGGGCACGCTCCGGGCGCGCGCCGGCCCGGCGCGGCCGGCGCGCATCACGGTGTGCGATTACGATGAGAATACCTTCGAGGAACGCGCCGGGCTGAGCCTCGATGAATGCCGTGCGTATTTCTACAGCGACAAGGTCACCTGGGTGCACGTCGAGGGCGATGCCTCGCCCGAGCTGCTGCGCGAGCTCGGCGAAGCGTACGAGCTGCATCCGCTCGCCATGGAAGACGTCATCAACACCGGGCAGCGGACCAAGCTCGATGTGTATACCCAGCATCTGTTCGCCGTGGTGTCGCTGGTCGAGCGCACTGCTTCCGGCACGCGCACGGAGCAGGTCAGCCTGTTTCTCGGCAAGAGCTTCGTGGTCAGCTTTCACGAGGGCGAGCGGGACATTTTCGCGCCGGTGCGCGAGCGGCTGCGGAATGGTGTCTCGCGGCGTATCCGTGAGCGCAAGACGGACTACCTGTTCTACGCCCTGCTCGACGTCGTCATAGACGAGGCCTTCCCGGTGCTCGAGGCGATCGGCGAAGAGCTCGAGTTGCTCGAAGGCGAGGTGTTCGACGATCCGTCGCGCCGCTCGCTTGACAGGATCTATGCCGTCAAGCGCGAGCTGGTCACGCTGCGCCGCTCCCAGTGGCCGCAGCGCGAGATGCTGAACCAGCTCGTGCGCGACGACAGCCCGTATATCCAGGACGAGACCAAGACCTTCCTGCGCGACTGCTACGATCACACGATCCAGATCATCGACCTGACGGAAACATTCCGTGAAACGACCTCCAGCCTCATGGACGTCTATCTGTCCAGCATCAGCAATCGCATGAACGAGATCATGAAAGTGCTCACGATCATCGCGACCATCTTTATCCCGCTCTCGTTCCTGGTCGGGCTCTACGGCATGAACTTCGACACGTCGAGCCCGTGGAACATGCCCGAGCTCGGCTTCCGTTACGGTTACCCGATGGTGTGGCTGGTGATCGTCGCCGTGGTCGTAGGCATGCTCATGTTCTTCAGGAAACGCGACTGGCTGTAGGGCCGGTTTCAACCGGCCGATGTTGGATGGCCGAATGAATTCGGCCCTACGGCTGCGGTTTCAACCGGCCGATGTTGGATGGCCGAATGAATTCGGCCCTACGGGACGCGCTCCAGGCCGCCCATGTAAGGCCGCAGGGCATCCGGCACACTGACGCTGCCGTCCGCCTGCTGGCGGTTCTCCATGATCGCGATCAGCGTGCGCCCGACCGCCAGGCCCGAGCCGTTCAGGGTGTGCACGAGCTCGGGTTTGCCCGTCCGCGGATTGCGACAGCGCGCCTGCATGCGCCGGGCCTGAAAATCCGTGCAGTTGCTGCACGAGGAGATCTCCCGGTAGCGCTGCTGTCCCGGCAGCCACACCTCGAGATCGAAGGTCTTGCTCGCGCTGAAGCCGGTATCGGCAGCGCACAGGGTCACGACCCGGTAGGGCAGCTCCAGCGCATCGAGCACCGCCGCGGCATTTGCCGTCAGCAGCTCGTGCTCGGCCGGGGATTCCTCACGACGAACGATGTGCACGAGCTCGACTTTCTCGAACTGGTGCTGGCGGATCATACCGCGCGTGTCCTTGCCGTAGGAGCCGGCCTCGGAGCGGAAGCACGGCGTGTGGGCCACGTAACGCAACGGCAGCATGCCCTCCTCGAGTATGGACTCGCGCACGAGATTCGTCACCGGCACCTCGGCGGTCGGGATCAGGTAGAGCCCCTGCTCGCCCTCGATCGCGAACAGGTCGGCGCCGAATTTGGGTAACTGTCCGGTGCCCGTCAGCGCCGGGGGATTCGCGAGATAGGGCACGTACACTTCCGTGTAGCCGTGCTCGCGCGTGTGCAGGTCGAGCATGAACTGGATCAGTGCGCGGTGCAGCTGCGCGACGGCGCCACGCAGGACCACGAATCGCGCACCGGCGATGCGCGCGGCGGCCGGAAAATCGACCAGGCCGCTGCGTTCGCCGAGCATGACGTGATCGAGCGGCTCGAAGTCGAAAGCCGGCGGCTCACCGTGACGGCGAATCTCGACGTTGTCGTTTTCGTCGGCGCCGTCCG
Source organism: Gammaproteobacteria bacterium (assembly GCA_035524935.1). Lineage (GTDB taxonomy): Bacteria > Pseudomonadota > Gammaproteobacteria > Steroidobacterales > JACDCP01 > JACDCP01. The sequence continues at coordinate 13,985 of DATLFD010000001.1, forward strand.
GCACGTCGTCCTGTAACAGGTTTGGCAGGCCGAGCTGCAGCGCTTCGAGCTCGCGGCACACCGTCTCGAGCTCGGCGTCTTCGGCCTTGAGCCGCTCACCGAGGTCCTGCACCTGCGCGCGCAGCCGCGTGACGTCCTCGCCGGCGGCTTTCGCCCGGCCGATCGCTTTCGAGCGCGTGTTGCGCTCGTTGCGCAGCTCGTCGACCGATATCTGCAGCTGCCTGCGGCGCGCTTCCAGCGCGGCGAAGGCAGCGCCATCGAGGTCGAAGCTCCGCCGGGCCAGGTTGGCGGCGACGGCGGGCAGGTCCTTGCGCAGCAGGCGGGGATCGAGCATGTCAGGTTTCCCCGCGGTTCCTGCGCCGGAGTTCGGCAAGCTTCTCGCCGATGCGGACCTCGAGACCGCGCGGCGCGGGCTCATAATAGATGCGCGGTTCCATGTCGTCCGGAAAGTAGCTTTCGCCCGCCGCGAACGCGTCCGGCTCGTCGTGCGCATAGCGATAGCCCGCGCCGTGGCCGAGGCCCCGCATGAGCGCCGTCGGCGCGTTGCGCAATCGAGCCGGCACCGGCCGGCTGCCCTGCGTTTCCGCATCGGCCTGCGCCGCGCCGAAGGCGCGATAAACGGCGTCGCTTTTCGCGGCGCAGGCGAGATAGGCGACGGCCTGCGCGAGCGCGAGCTCACCCTCCGGGCTGCCGAGCCGCGTAAACGTCTCCCAGGCATCGAGGGCGACGCGCAGTGCGCGCGGGTCGGCATTGCCGATGTCCTCGCTGGCCACCCTTGTGAGGCGGCGTGCGACGTAGTGCGGATCGCAGCCACCGTCCAGCATGCGCGCGAGCCAGTACAGCGCGGCGTCGGGATCGGAACCGCGCACGGATTTGTGCAGTGCCGAGATCTGGTCGTAGAACTCGTCGCCGCGCTTGTCGAAACGCCGCCGCCCGCCGGCGATGACCGTTTCGACCACGCCGTCGTCGATGACGCCCGGCCCGGCGCCGGCCGCGGCCAGCTCGGCGGCCAGCTCGAGGAGATTGAGGCCGCGCCGCGCGTCGCCGTCTGCGGCCACCGCGAGGCGGCGCAATGCCGCGTCGCCGATCGACAGGCCGCGCCCTCCGAGGCCCTGCGGCTTGTCGGCCAGCGCACGGCACAGTATCGCGACGATATCGTCTACGCCGAGCGCCGTCAGCACGTAGGTCCGCGCGCGCGACAGGAGCGCCGAATTGAGCTCGAAGGACGGGTTCTCGGTGGTCGCGCCGATAAAGGTCAAGGTGCCGTCCTCCACGAACGGCAGGAACGCGTCCTGCTGCGCCTTGTTGAAACGGTGCACCTCGTCGAGAAACAGCACGGTCCGGCGGTAGCCGGCGCCGCGCGCGAGCCGGGCGTCCTCGACGGCCGCGCGCACGTCGCGGACGCCGGCCATGACCGCGGAAAGCCCGATGAAGTGCGCGTCGCAAGTGGCGGCGATCAGTCGCGCGAGCGTCGTCTTGCCGGTGCCGGGCGGTCCCCAGAAGATCAGCGAATGCAGGCTGCGTCCTTCGACCATACGGCGCAACGGCTTACCGGGCGCGAGCAGATGCGCCTGGCCGACGAATTCGTCGAGCGTCCGCGGCCGCATGCGGTCGGCGAGCGGACGGGGATCGGGTCCCGCGCCTGGAGGTGTCCGACCCTCGGCCGAAGCCGGAACGTCCGCGCCCAGCAGGTCGCCGGTCTGTCCCTGGCCGCCTGGCTGGGCCGTGCCGGTCATTCCGTTAACAGCCAGCATTCGAGCTTCGCGCACCAGCCGCCCAGCGCATGCCAGGCGAGCCCGAAGCCGATGCCTATGCCGGTCAGATTGGCCGCCATGTCGAGCGCGCTCGCATCGCGGCCGACATGCGCCTGCACCAGCTCGAGCGCGACGCCGAGTCCGAACAGTCCCGCTGCGATCAGCAGGTAGCGCTGACGGCGGTAGATGCCCGCGAACCAGAGCATGAGCAGGAAATACACGAGCGCGTGACCGATCTTGTCGCTGAACCCGAGCTGGATCTCCGCCAGCCCGGGCGCCACGCTCGCAGCCGCCGCCGTGAAGACGCCCAGCCAGCCGATCAGCAGCCAGGTGCGGCCGAAGCGAAGCGGCAGCATCCCGGATCAGGGTTCGGTGGCGCCGATCACGTCGACGCCGTCTGGAGGGGTGAAGGCAAACTCGTCCGCGGCAAGCTCGGGGTTGCGTTCGATCGCCGAGAAATCGATTCGCGTGGTCTGGTCGAGCGCGTCCCTGAGCGTCATGGAAGTTAAGTGTTCTCCTTCAAATTCAACTGTAACAGATTGGAAATCTGTATCTTTTTTTACCGGTAACAGCTCGATGGAGCAGCGCTCTCCCTGCACCGTCACTTCACCGGCTGCGAATGAGTCGGCCACCTGCCCGCCCCCGCTCAACAGCATCGCCGGCGTGCTGGCCAGAGAGTCGTCGAGCTTGCGCACCGTGACCTGCTCGAGGTCCGCATCGTAAAGCCACAGCCGCTCGCCGTCTGCGAGCACGAGCTGCTCGTAGGGCTCGGTGTAGTCCCAGCGAAACCGGTTCGGACGCGCGATTGTCAGCACGCCGGCCGAGGACTGCACGGCGTCGCCGTTGGCATCCTCGATGGTCTGCACGAAGCGCGCACGCAGCGTGTCGATGCCGTCGAGATGACGTTGCACGCGCTCGATGCCGGCCGTCTGGCCGGCGGGCGCAGCGCCGGCCGCGACCGCGAGCAGCACGCCGATGCACAGATCGATAGCCCGTTTCATGATGCTCAGTCGTCGGACGGCGGAGCCGGCACGAGCACCTCTCGGGCACCGTTGGACTGCAGCGGGCCGACAATGCCGGCCTCTTCCATCGTCTCCACCATGCGCGCAGCGCGGTTATAGCCGATCTTGAGCCGGCGCTGCACGCCCGAGATGGATGCCTTGCGCGTCTCCGTCACGACGCGCACCGCCTCGTCGTAGAGCGGATCCTGCTCGCCGTCGGGGGTTGCGATGCCTTCGCCGGGCATCCCGGGAAGCTGACCTTCCGGACCGGTGAGGATTTCATCGACATAGGCCGGCTCGCCGCCGCGCTTCAGGTACGCGACCACGCGATGCACCTCCTGGTCGGAGACGAACGCGCCGTGAACGCGGGTCGGCACGGACGTGCCGGGCGGCAGATAGAGCATGTCGCCATGACCGAGCAACGCCTCGGCCCCGCCCTGGTCGAGGATGGTGCGTGAATCGACCTTGGCCGATACCTGGAAAGCGATGCGCGCCGGGATGTTGGCCTTGATGAGCCCCGTGATGACGTCGACCGACGGGCGCTGTGTGGCGATGATCATGTGAATGCCCGACGCGCGGGCTTTCTGCGCCAGCCGCGCGATCAGCTCCTCGACCTTCTTGCCGACGATCATCATGAGATCGGCGAGCTCATCGATGATGACGACCACAAACGGCAGCGGGTGGAGCACCGGTCGCTCCGCCGCCTCAGCTTCGTCATCGATCAGCGGCGGTGGCTGCCAGAACGGATCCGGCAGCGGCACGCCCCTCATGTGCGCATCCTTGACCTTGCGGTTATAGCCGCCGATATTCCGCACCCCCAGGGTCGCCATGAGCCGGTAGCGGCGCTCCATCTCGGCGACGCACCAGCGCAGCGCGTTGGCCGCCTCCTTCATATCGGTGACCACCGGCGTAAACAGGTGCGGAATGCCCTCGTACACCGACAGCTCGAGCATCTTCGGATCGATCATGATCATCCGCACATGCTCGTTGGTGGATTTGTACAGCAGGCTCAGCACCATGGCGTTGAGCGCCACCGACTTGCCGGCGCCGGTGGTGCCGGCGATCAGCAGATGGGGCATGCGCGCGAGGTCGGCCACCACCGGATGGCCGCCGATATCCTTGCCGAGCGCCAGGGCGAGCGGCGAGGAGAGCTGGTCGTAAGTCTTCGAGCGCAGGGTCTCGCCCAGTGTGACCAGTTCCCGCGTCTCGTTGGGAATCTCGAGGCCGACGACCGATTTCCCGGGGATGACGTCCACCACGCGCACGCTGATCGCGGAGAGCGAGCGCGCGATATCGCGGGACAGGTTTGCGATCTGTGCCACCTTGACCCCGGGCGCGGGCTTGAGCTCGAAACGCGTGACCACCGGGCCCGGATGCACGGCGACGACCTCCACCTCGACGCCGAAATCGCGCAGCTTGAGCTCGACCAGGCGCGACATCGCCTCGAGGGCCTCGTCGGAGTACGCCGGGGCCTGCTCCGGGGGGTCGTCTAGGAGCTGGAGCGGTGGCAGCTCGTTCGCAGCCGGCGGCTCGAACAGGGGCACCTGGCGCTCTTTCTCGACGCGCTCGCTGATCTCGAGCGAGCTGATGACGGGCTCGATGCGTGGCCGATCGCGGCGCGCGACCTTTTCCTTTCTTTCCCGCACGCTTTCCTGGCGCAGCTGCTTCACGCGCCGGCCTGCCACCCAGGTCTGCGCGGCGCCGAGCCTGGAGCGCGCGGCGCCGAACATACGGATCGTCGCGCGGCCGATGCTGTCGATGATGGCAAACCACGAGATGCCGAGGAACAGCGAGACGCCGGCCAGCCACAGCGCGAGCAGGAGCAAAGTCGCGCCCAGAAAGCTGAGCGCGGCAGCCAGGCCGTTGCCGACCAGGTCGCCGAGGATGCCGCCAGCCGTGTTCGGCAGCGCGGCCGGGTCGAAATGCAGGGTCGCGAGGCCGGCGCTGGTTGCCAGCGTGAGCAGAAAGCCGGCCGTGCGGAATGCGAGCATGGTGCGCGTCAGCGGCTCGCCGGCGCGCCGCCGGCGGTACACGAGCCAGCCGGCATACACGAGCATGAGTGGAAACAGGAACGATGGACGGCCAAAGAGCAGGAAGAACAGGTCGGCGGTCCACGCGCCGGCCGGACCGATGGCATTCTGCGTGGCGGCGGAGTCGCCGGTGAAACTGAAGCCCGGATCGGTAGGGTCGTAGCTCGCGAGCGCGACGAACAGGATCAGCGCGAGCGCGCCGGATACCCAGAGCGCGCCTTCGCGCAACGCGCGAGCGATGGAATGCCCGGCGATGGCCGCCGGCGGATGGCTGCGCGATACCCTCACCAGGCTGATGTCCTCCGTAGGGCCGGTTTCAACCGGCCTGTGCGGCCGAATGAATTCGGCCCTACAACGACGGTTTCAACCGGCCTGTGCGGCCGAATGAATTCGGCCCTGCAACGACAGTTTCAACCGGCCTGTGCGGCCGAATGAATTCGGCCCTACAACGGCGGTATCAACCGGCCTGCGCGGCCGAATGAATTTGGCCCTGCACCCGGGAGCATTCTACTTAAAGAGGGCGGGATGCACGACCTTGCCGTCGGCCACGTTGATGCCCTTGACGAGGCGCGGATCCTCGCGCCAGTTGCCGCTCGCGAGGCGCGCGGCATAGGGCGCAATCGCCGCCGACAGCGCCTGCGAAGCCGTGCGCGGCACGGCGCCCGGCATGTTCGTCACCGTGAAGTGGATGATGTTTTCCCAGCGGTAGGTCGGATCGTCGTAGGTGGTCGGCCGCGTGGTCTCGACGCAGCCGCCCTGGTCGACGGAGATATCGACGATCACGCTGCCGGGCTGCATCGCGCGCACCATCTCGGCGGTCACAACGTGCGGCGCACGTTCGCCGGTGATCAGCACGGCACCCACGACGATATCCGCCGCGCGCACCGCCTCACCGATGTCCGCGGAGTGCGGATAGACGCCGGTCACGTTCGCGCCGAGTTGCCGCGCCGCGTAGAGCTTGTCGCGATCCATGTCGAATACCGTGACCTCCGCGCCGAGGCCGGCGGCGACGATGGCCGCATTGCCCCCCGCGACCCCGCCGCCGAGGATCACTACCTTGCCGCGCTTTGCGGCAGGAATGCCGCCGAGCAGAATACCCTTGCCGCCCTGGGGCTGGTGCAGCAGATGCGTGCCGACCTGTATCGACAGCCGGCCGGCGATGTCGCTCATGGGCGCCAGCAGCGGCAGGCGTCCCTGCTCGTCCTCGACTGTCTCGAACGCGACCGCCGTCAGGCCGATGTCGCAAAGCCGGGCGGTCAACGCCGGCAGCGCTGCCAGATGCAGATAACAGAACAACAGTTGCTCGCGGCGCAGGTGCTCGAGATCCGCATCGATCGGTTCCTTGACCTTGACCACGAGCTGGGCGCGCCCGTAAACCTCGGCGGCCGTGTCGAGAATGGTGACGCCCACGGCTTCGTACTGCGCATCCTGGTAGCCGCTCTGCACGCCGGCCGAGTGCTCGACGAAGACCTCGTGACCATCCCGTATCAGCTCGGCGCAAGCCGCAGGAATCAGTCCGACGCGCCCTTCGAGCGGCTTGAGCTCGCGTGGAATACCGACTCGCATGGGCGCATCCTCGTGATTGAATTTTGCCGCGACGGCCGCAATTTCTTACCATTGGCGCGGCCGCGCAGGCAAGCTACGGATTATACATGCTGAACTCCATGCGACAGTTACTGCCGGACGGATGTGCGGCGCTCTCGCCCGGCGCGTGGGCCAGGTCACGCAGGGCCCCGGAGTGAGCGCCCGTCATTGCCGCCTGTTGATCCTCGGATCGGGGCCGGCGGGATACTCGGCAGCCGTCTATGCGGCACGCGCGAATCGCGAGCCCGTGCTGATCACAGGCATCGAGCAGGGTGGCCAGCTCATGACGACCACCGACGTGGACAACTGGCCGGGGGACGTCGAGGGCTTGCAGGGCCCCGTGCTCATGGAGCGCATGCGACGTCACGCGGAGCGATTCGGCACCGATATCGTCGTCGACCACATCGTCGAGGCGGAGCTGGGCCGGCGGCCGTTCGCGCTCCGGGGCGATAACGCGGAATACACCTGCGACGCGCTCATCATCGCGACCGGCGCGCGCGCTAAATATCTCGGCCTCGAATCCGAGGAGCGCTTCAGGGGCAAGGGTGTTTCGGCCTGCGCAACCTGCGACGGCTTCTTCTTCCGGGGGCAGCGCGTCGCCGTGGTCGGAGGCGGCAATACCGCTGCGGAAGAGACACTGTACATGGCCAACATCGCCTCGCACGTCACCCTGATCCACCGCCGCGACAAGCTGCGCGCGGAGGCCATTCTGCAGGACCGGTTGCGCGCCGAAGCCGTCCGGGGCCGCGTGAAGCTGCTCTGGGACCACGTCGTCGACGAGGTCCTCGGCGACGACGGCGGCGTGACCGGAGTACGCGCGCGCAACGTGCATGATTCGGACAGCACGCGCGACCTGGACGTCACGGGTCTTTTCGTCGCCATCGGTCACGTGCCGAACACAGGGCTGTTCGCCGGTCAGCTCGACATGCACGGTGGTTACATCGTGGTCCGCACGGGTCTCGACGGCGATGCCACGGCGACCAGCGTGCCGGGGGTTTTCGCCGCCGGCGACGTGGCCGACCACGTCTACCGGCAGGCGGTCACTTCGGCCGGATCGGGTTGCATGGCGGCGCTGGACGCCGACAAATATCTGGAGGCGCTCGCCGTCGACACCCTCAACGAGTCGGCGGCCTGACGGCACCGGTCGACGCGCGGATAATGGCCGCATGCGCCTGCGAACCGATGTCTGCCCCTCGATCGACGCGCTCGACGCCGCCGAGTGGAACCGCCTCGCGGGGGCGGCCAGCCCGTTCCTGAGCCACGCGTTTCTCGCCGCCCTCGAGCGGCACGACTGCGTCGGCGCCGGCGCCGGCTGGACGCCCTGTCACGTGGTCGCGAGCGACTGCGAGGGGCGCCTGGCTGCGGCAATGCCGCTCTATCTCAAAACCCATTCCTGGGGTGAATTCGTTTTCGACTGGGCCTGGGCGCAGGCCTATCGCGAAGCGGGGCTCGATTACTATCCCAAGCTCGTCGGCATGGTGCCGTTCACTCCGGCCACGACGCCGCGCTTCCTCGTGCGACCGGGCGTCGACCGCCGGCACGCTGCGGCGCGCCTCCTCGAAGCGGCGCTCGACCACGCTCGCGCCTCGTCCGCCTCGTCCCTGCACGTGCTCTTCACCGGCCAGGCCGATCGCGAGCTCCTGTGCGAGGCCGGTTTCGTCCTGCGCAAGGACTGCCAGTTTCACTGGCACAATCGCGGATATGCGGACTTCGAGGATTTTCTCGCCGGCTTCGCGTCGGCCAAGCGGAAGAAGATACGGCGCGAGCGGCGGCGAATCGCGGAATCCGGGGTGCGTTTCGAGACCTTGGACGGCACCGCGATCAGCGAGGACCTTTGGCACGACATCCACTTCTTCTGCGCGAGCACGTTCACCCGCCGCGGGCAGTTGCCGTATCTGACGCGCGGCTTTTTCGTCGACGTCGGTCGCACTCTGGGCGATCGCCTCGTCGTCATCCTGGCGCGGTTGTCAAACCGGCCCGTGGCTGCCGCGATCTGCTTTCGCAGTGACGACACGCTTTACGGGCGCTACTGGGGCAGTGTGGGCGAAATGCACAGCCTGCATTTCGAAACCTGCTATTACCAGGGTATCGAGTTGTGCATCCGGCTCGGCCTCGGGCGATTCGAGCCCGGCACGCAGGGCGAGCACAAGGTCAGCCGCGGATTCGAGCCCGCCGCGACCTGGTCCGCGCACTGGCTCGCCGATCCGGGCTTCGCGCGCGCGGTGCGTGACTTCGCCGGCCGCGAGCGCGCGCGCGTCGACGCGTACATGACCGATGTGGACGGCCACCTTCCGTTTCGCCGGGCCCTGCGCGACGAGCGAATGGCACGCCCCGCGTGAGCCGCGTCCACTGGCTGAGCGCGGACACCGCGCCCGACGGCTTCCCGGATGCGGAGACCGCGCTGCGCGAGCCCGACGGTCTGCTGGCCGCGGGCGGCGATCTCACTCCGGAACGTCTGCTCGCCGCGTATCGCCGCGGCATCTTCCCCTGGTACGTGGAGGGTCAACCGATACTCTGGTGGTCGCCCGATCCGCGCACGGTGCTGTACGTGAATGATATGCACGTGTCACGCAGCCTGATACGCACATTGCGCCGCGGAACATTCGCAGTCACGATGGACGAGAGCTTCGCGGAAGTCGTCAGCGGTTGCGCCAGGCGCGGCAAGCCGCGCCCCGGAACCTGGATCACGCGCGACATGCGCGCAGCTTTCCAGACTCTGTATCAGCTCGGCCACGCACATTCCATCGAGTGCTGGCACGGGGGCGAGCTTGCCGGCGGCGTATACGGCCTCGCGCTCGGAGGCATCTTTTTCGGCGAGTCCATGTTCAGCCGCCGCAGCGATGCATCGAAAGTAGCCCTGCACGCGCTCGTCGAATTCATCCGCAAACGCGGCTTTGCTCTGGTCGATTGCCAGGTCGCGTCACCGCATCTCGTCAGCCTCGGCGCGGTGCGAATTCCGCGCCGAACCTTTCTCGCCGAGCTCGCGCAGCACGCGACCGGCGAATTGCGGCCCGGTCGCTGGCGCTATCCTTGCGAATGATCGGGGGATCATTCAGAATTCGCGCCTCGATGCCGAAGGAAGAAGCAATTCAGATGGAGGGGCAGGTCGTTGAAACGCTGCCCAACACGACATTCCGTGTCGAGCTGGACAACGGCCATGTCGTGACCGCGCACATCTCGGGAAAGATGCGCAAGCACTATATCCGGATACTCACCGGCGACAAGGTCACGGTCGAGCTGACGCCCTACGATCTCAGCAAGGGCCGCATCGTTTACCGCGGCCGGTAGGGCCGGATTCATCCGGCCGACTGCGATCAGGACGGCGCTGCTTCGAACGGGTGACGTCGAATAATCGTCTGCTCACGGTCGGCTCCCGTGGAGATGATATCCAGCGGTGTCGCCACGATCTCCTCGATCCGCTCCAGGTACCGGCGCGCATTGGCGGGCAGTTCGCCGTATTCGGTGATGCCGACAGTCGACTCCTGCCAGCCGGGCAGATCCTCGTAAACCGCCTCGACGTCAGCGTAGCTGTCGACGAAAATCGGCGGCACGTCGAAATCCTCGCCGCCTATGCGGTAACCGATGCCGATGCGGATTTCCTCGAGCTCGTCGAGCACGTCGAGTTTGGTCACGCATAATCCGCTCACGCTGTTGAAGACGATCGAACGGCGCAGCGCTACGGCATCGAACCACCCGCAACGCCGCTGGCGGCCGGTGGTCGCGCCGAACTCCAGGCCGACGCGCGCGATGTGCTCGCCGAGATCCCCGGACAGCTCGGTGGGAAACGGCCCCGCGCCGACCCGGGTGGTGTACGCCTTGACGATGCCGAGCACGAAATCGAAATGCAGGGGGCCCAGGCCCGTGCCCGTGGACGCGCCTCCCGCCGTCGTGTTCGATGAGGTCACGAACGGATATGTGCCGTGGTCGATGTCGAGCAGCGCACCCTGCGCGCCCTCGAACAGCACGCCCTGCCCCGCTTCGCGAAGCTCGTTGAGGATCGCCGTCACGTCTGCAACCAGCGGGCGGACACGCTCTGCGCTGGCGAGCGAATCCTCGAGCACACGCTGGAACGAAACGGTCGGCGCCTTGAAATAATGCCGCAGCACGAAATTGTGGTAGTCGAGCACCTCGCCGAGCTTCGCGGCAAAGCGCTCGCGGTGAAACAGATCGGAAACCCGTAACGCGCGCCGCGCCACCTTGTCCTCGTATGCCGGGCCGATGCCGCGCCCGGTCGTTCCTATGGCCATGGCCGCCCGCGCCTGCTCGCGCGCCTTGTCGAGCGCGACATGCGAGGGCAGGATCAGCGGACAGGCGGCGCTGATCCGCAATCGCTCCATGACGGGCACGTTCTTCGCCTGCAGCCGGTCCATCTCCTCGAGGAGCGCCGGCACCGACAGCACGACGCCGTTGCCGATGAGGCATTGCACGCCGGCGCGCAGGATGCCGGACGGAATCAGGTGCAGGACGGTCTTCTCGCCGCCGATTACGAGGGTGTGACCGGCATTGTGGCCGCCCTGAAAGCGCACGACCGCCGCTGCGCGATCGGTCAGCAGGTCGACGACCTTGCCTTTGCCTTCGTCACCCCATTGAGTGCCGATCACGATGACGTTCAATGCACGTTCCTCAGGGCCGGATTCACGTGGCGGGTCGAAACCCGCCCTACGGTCGCAGCGCCGAATTCATTCGGCCGCCCGTGCCCCCGGTCGTAGGGCCGAATTCATTCGGCCGCCCCGCATGCCCTGCGGCGGCGCAATCGGCTGAGCATCACGAGCGCGCGAAATAGAGGATGACCAGACCGGCCGCCATGCTCGCCAGGCCGACGAGCCGCAGTCGGCGCGTGTCGAGCTGAGCCACCGCCTCGAGTGTACGCCGCCACGCGAGCGGACTCAGAAAGGGCATGATGCCCTCGATGACCAGCACCAGGCCGAATGCGGTGAGCAGATCCTTCCAGTCCATGGGTCCGGCAGGTCACGAACGCGTGGTGGCGGGTCGCGCGCCGTTCATCTCCCCTGTTTGTCGGTCAGGAAGCGGAAGAATTCGCTTTCGGAGTCGAGCACGAGCACGTCGTCGCGGGTGCCGAGCGAGCGCTCGTAAGCCTTCATGCTGCGCCAGAAGGCATAGAACTCCGGGTTTCTCTCGTATGCCGCGGCGTAGGTATCGGCCGAGGCCGCATCGCCTTCACCGCGCGTGATCTCCGCGTCCCGGTAGGCCTCGGCGAGAATGACGGTGCGCTGGCGGTCGGCATCGGCGCGAATTCGCTCGGCGGTCTCCTGGCCTTCCGCACGCAACTGGGCGGCAATGCGCCTGCGCTCCTCGCGCATGCGGTTGAACACCGATTCGCTGACCTCGTCGGGAAGATCCAGCCGCTTGACGCGCACGTCGATAACCTGAATTCCGAGCTCACGTGCGGTGCCGCCGCTGCGCACGATCATGTTGTCCATGATCTCGGAGCGGTCCGCCGAAACGACTTCCTGTACGGTGCGCTTCGCGAACTCGTTGCGGATGCCGTCCTTGATGATCTCGAGGAGGCGTTCCGACGCCACCAGCTCGTCGCCGCCCGTCGCCCGGTAGTATTGCGCAATGTCCTCGATGCGCCACTTGATGAAGAAGTCGACGATCAGGTTCTTTTTCTCATTGGTCAGGAATTCCTCGGTCGGGTTGTTGCGCGTCAGTACACGCCCGTCGAATTTCCTGATGTTGTTCACGATCGGCAGCTTGATGTGCAGCCCTGGCTCGTAATCGGACTTGACGATCTCGCCGAAACGGAATTTGATGGCAAGCTCGCGCTCGTCGACCGTGAACAGGGACATCCACAGCGTGATCGCGGCGGCGGCCAGCACCAGCAGCCCGAAACGCGCCTGGCCGCTCATTCGCGGCTGCCCCGGCTGCGCGGGTCGTTGCGCTCGGTCTCGAATTCGGGCATTGCGGGCGTCCCGGCGTCGCCGTTGCGCGCCGGCGGGGGCGCCTGCCGCTCGAGCAGCTTGTCGATGGGCAGGTAGAGCAGGTTGCCGCTGCCCTCCGCGTCGATGAATATCTTTTGCGCCCGGCCGAGCACTTCCTCGACGGTCTCCAGATAGAGTCGCTCGCGCGTCACGTCGGGCGCCTGCTCGTATTCGGCAGCGAGCTGCAGGAAACGGTTCGCCTCGCCGACGGCCTCGGCGATCACCCGCGACCGGTAGGCTTCGGCACTCTCCGTCTGGCTCGCAGCGGCGCCGCGCGCCCTCGGCACCACCTCATTCGCATAGGCCTGTGCCGCCAGCCCCAGCCGAACCTTGTCCTCGCGGGCCTTGATGGCGTCGCGGACCGCATCCTGCACCTGGGCGGGGAAATTCGCGTCCAGCAGGTTGACCACGATGACGGTGATGCCGGTCTGATAGGCATCGAGCGTGCTCTGAATCAGCTCCTGCGTGCGCCGCGCGATGCCCTCGCGGCCTTCGCCGATGATGAAATCCATGTTGTTCTGGCCGACGACCTCGCGGATCGCGCTCTGGCTCACTTCCTGCAGCGTCGCCTCGGGGTCGCGGACGTTGAACACGAAAGCCTCGGGATCGGCATTGCGATACTGCACGACCATGTCCAGCGCGACGATGTTCTCGTCGGCGGTGAGCATGCGTGTCTGGTGCTGGTAGTCCTGCGCCTGCGAGACGTTGACCTTCTCGACGTTTTCGATAGGTATCGGCAGGTGCCAGTGGAGGCCAGGCATCGTGGTTGCCTGATAGGCGCCGAAGCGCAGAACGACGCCGCGCTCTGCCGCGTCGAGCTTGTACACCCCGGTCAGGGCCCAGGCGATGAGACCGACAATGAGCAGCACGATAACCGTCGGCGCGCCCATCGACGGCGCACCGCCGCCGGCGCTGCCGCCGTTGCCGCGCCGCCCGCCGAACAGGCCGCCCAGCCGGCGTTGCAGATCCTTGACGATCTTGTCGAGGTCGGGCGGTCCCTGCTCGCCGCGGCGCTTGCCCCAGGGGTCCTTGTTGCCGGGTTCGTTCCAGGCCATGTCAGGTCAGTCCACGGCCGGCCGGCGGGTCGGGGCTGAGGACTGCGGAGACCACTGTGCCGCAGATCCGTCCCAGTGCTCTTCCCGACATCTCGACGTCGATGTCCCAGCCGCCGTCGTCGCGGGCGGCTTCCTCTCGCACCGCGCCGCGCGCGTACAGCTCGGCGCGGATCCGGCCCTCGCTGGCGTGAAGCCTGAGCACGCGTCGCACCAGGTCGCCGTGCAGCTCCGCGGCGATCGCCTCGCCGAGCCTGTCGAGGCCGGCCCCGGTCAGCGCCGAAACCGGCACGCGGCGGGGACCGGGCGGCTCTGCGGCGCCGTCTATCAGGTCGGTCTTGTTGAGCACCCTGATCTGCGGCACGCGGTCGGCACCGATGTCCTCGAGGACCTTCTCCACTTCCTCCGTACGCTCCGCGCGGTGCGGATCGCTGGCATCGACCACGTGGAGAATCAGGTCCGCCTCGCGAGTCTCTTCGAGCGTCGCACGAAACGCTGCGACCAGCTCGTGCGGCAGGTCCTTGATGAAGCCGACCGTGTCGACGAGCACGCCTTGCCGGCCGTTCGGCAGGCGCAGGCGGCGCAAGGTCGGATCGAGGGTGGCGAAGAGCTGGTCGGCGGCGTGGACGGCCGAGCCGGTCAGCTGGTTGAAGAGCGTGGACTTGCCCGCATTGGTGTACCCGACGAGCGAGACCACCGGGACCTCGGCGCGCTGGCGGTTGCGGCGACGCTGGCCGCGCTGCGCTCGCAGCTTTTCAATCCGCATCTGCAGGTGCCGGATGCGCCGGCCGATCAAGCGCCGGTCGGTCTCGAGCTGCGTTTCGCCGGGACCGCGCAGGCCGATGCCGCCCTTCTGCCGTTCGAGGTGGGTCCAGCCGCGCACGAGCCGCGTCGAGAGGTGCTCGAGCTGCGCGAGCTCGACCTGCAGTTTGCCCTCGAAGCTGCGCGCGCGCTGGGCGAAGATGTCGAGAATCAGCCCGCTGCGATCGAGCACGCGGCACGACAGTGCGCGCTCGAGATTGCGCTCCTGGCTCGGCGAAAGATCGTGATTGACCAGCACCAGGTCGGCGCCGCGTTCGCTCACCTGCGTGCGGATCTCCTCGGCCTTGCCGGTGCCGACGAACAGGCGCGCGTCGGGGGCGCGGCGCTTGCCGGTCACGGTCAGCAGCGGGTTGACCCCCGCCGAGCGCGCCAGATCCTCGAACTCGAGCGTATCTTCGCGCTGCGCGGCCCGTCCGACCCCGAGATGCACCAGCACGGCCTGCTCGCCGCTGGCAGGCCGGTCAGGCAAGCGCCCGCTCCACCATGATCGGCATCCGGCTAGCTGTCCTCTTCCTCGTCGGCCTCGTCACTGGATACGCGTATGGTGCGAGCCGGCACCACGGTTGAAATGGCGTGCTTGTAAACCATCTGGCTGACGCTGTTGCGCAACAGCACGACGAACTGGTCGAACGAATCGATCTGGCCCTGCAGCTTGATGCCGTTCACCAGGTAAATCGACACCGGCACCTTCTCCTTGCGCAAGGTATTCAGGAAGGGATCCTGCAAAGACTGCCCTCTGGCCATCAAAAGTCTCCTTATTGTTGTCTGTCTTTTATTGTTGTCGCGTTATCCGACAAACTGTCAGCGATTTCCCTGCATGCTTGCACCGATTCTAACAGGATGCCGAAAAAGGGTCCCGGGACTTTTAGGCGCCGGCATTCTCGAGACCGCGAGTGCAGCCAGTGCCCGCTCATGCAGTCTCTTCGAGAGCACGTTCGATCCCGTTCAATATATGGGTGTTCAGATCGGGTTCAAGGGTGTCGTGCCAATGCAGATCCGCCTGCGCGCGCAGCCAGGTCATCTGCCGGCGGGCGAGCTTTTGCGTCGCACCGAGGCCGCGGGCGATCGCCTCGTCCCGCGGCCGGCGGCCCTCGATGAACTCCCAGAGCTGGCGGTAGCCGACCGCCCGCATGGAGGGCATGCCGCCGTGCAGGTCACCGCGGGCATGCAGCCGCTCGACTTCGGCGATGAAACCCCGGCCGAGCATTGCTGTATAGCGCTGCGCGATGCGCTGCCGCAGCACTGCGCGGCTTGCGGGGGCTACGGCCAGCTTGATGAAGCGCAGGCCCTCGGGCGACGACGTGCGGCGCTGCAGTTCGCTGAGCGGCCGGCCGGTCAGCCGGTATACCTCGAGGGCGCGCTGGATGCGCTGGGCGTCGTTCGGGTGGATGCGCGCAGCCGCGTCGGGATCGGCGTGCGTGAGATCGGCATGCAGGGCTGCCCAGCCTCGCCGGGCAGCTTCGCCGTCGAGCTCGGCGCGCAATGCAGGGTCGGCAGCCGGCAGCTCGGCCAGCCCGCGCTCGAGGGCACGGAAGTAGAGCATGGTGCCGCCCGCCAGCAGCGGCGTTCGGCCGGCCGCATGAATGTCGCGAACGGCGGCCAAGGCGTCGCGCCGAAAGCACCCCGCCGAATACGATTCCGCCGGATCGAGCAGGTCGATGAGCCGGTGCGGCGCGCGCGCGAGCACGTCGGGCGGCGGCTTGGCCGTGCCGATGTCCATGCCCCGGTACACCTGACCCGAGTCGACGCTGACGATCTCGACGGGCAGCCGCTCGGCCAGATGCACGGCGAGCGCGGTCTTGCCCGCTGCCGTCGGACCCATGAGCAGGATGGCCGATCGCACGGCGGATCAGCGGCCGCGCAGGAACAGACGATCGAGCGCCTGCATGTCGAGCCGGGTCCAGGTCGGCCGGCCATGGTTGCACTGGTCGGCGCGTTCGGTGCGCTCCATCTCGCGCAACAGGGCATTCATCTCCGCAAGGCCGAGACGGCGGTGGGCACGCACGGCGCCGTGGCAGGCGACGGTGGCCAGCAGCCGATGCGCCTGGTTCTCGACCTCGCGGCTGGCGCCCCGCTCGACGAGATCGGCGAGCACGTCGCGTGCGAGCGCGGCGGCATCCGCGCCGGCGAGCAGCGCCGGTACCTCGCGCACGGCGATGGTTTGCGGCCCGGCGCGCTGTAGCTTCAACCCGAGTTGCTCGAGCTGCGGCCCGTGCGCCTCGGCCGCGCGCATCTCGGCGACGGACAGCTCGAGCATCACCGGCACGAGCAGCGGCTGCGATGCAACCCGGCCACGGGCCAGGGCGTTCTTCAAGCCCTCGTAAACGATACGCTCGTGGGCGGCGTGCATGTCCACGATGATCAGGCCGTCACGGTCCTGCGCCAGCACGTAGACGCCATGGAGCTGGGCGAGCGCCTGCCCGAGCGGCGCCTCGTGGTCAGTTCCGCCCGCCAGTGCATGCGGGGCGTCGTGCAATGCCCGGTATGCCGCCAGCTGTTCGCGCGCATGCAGCGGCATGTCGTGCTGATAAGCCGCCCGCACAGCCTGCGGCGGCGCATCGGATTTTGTCGTCCGCGCCGTTACCCTGGCCTGTGTTCGTGCGAACGCCTGCTCGACGCTGTGCAGAATGAAATCGTGCACCATGCGGCTGTCGCGGAAACGCACCTCGTGCTTGGCGGGATGCGCGTTCACGTCGACACGGGCCGGATCGAGCGAGAGATACAGCACCCAGGCCGGATGCCGGCCGTGAAAGAGCACGTCTGCATAGCCGAGCCGCAGCGCGTGCGAGACGGTCTTGTCGCGCACCATGCGCCCGTTCACGTAGAAGAACTGCAGGTCCGGCTGGCTGCGCGAGAACGTCGGCTCACCAAGCCAGCCGTGCAGGCGCAGGCCGGCGCTCTCGTGCTCGATGAGCAGTGAATGCGCCACAAAATCGCCGCCGAGCACGGCCGCGATGCGTTGCTCGCGCGCAGCAGCATCGACGCCCGCAGCCAGCGCGAGAATTCGCCGGCGGTTGTGCCGCAGCTCGAAGGCGACGTCGAAGCGGCTCAAGGCGAGCCGCCGCACGACGTTCTCGACGTGGCCGAATTCGGTTTTCGCGGTGCGCAGAAACTTGCGCCGCGCCGGCGTGTTGTAGAACAGATCGCGCACCTCGACGGTCGTGCCGGGCGGATGCGCGGCGGGAACGGGTGCGCTGACCGCGCCGTTCCCGTATTCGACCACCCAGCCGGATGCCGCGCTCCGCCGTCTCGACGTGAGGCTGAGCCGGGAAACCGAAGCCATGCTCGGCAATGCCTCGCCGCGAAAGCCGAGCGACTGCACCCGCTCGAGATCATCGAGGCTCGCGATCTTGCTGGTCGCGTGCCGTGCCAGCGCGAGCGCCAGCTCGTCGCGCTCGATGCCCTCGCCGTCATCGCGGATGCGGCACAGGCCGATGCCGCCGCGCTCGACATCGACGTCGATGCGCGTGGCCGATGCATCGAGGCTGTTCTCGAGAAGCTCCTTGACGACGGATGCCGGCCGCTCGACGACCTCGCCGGCGGCGATCTGATTGACGAGCTGGGCGGGCAGCGAACGGATCATGGCGGTGGCGGCGGATCGAAAACGGCAATGCTAACACCGCCCGCCACCGCGGCGCGGACCGGCCCGGCGGCCGATCAGAGGCCGGTCGAGACGGGGATCTGCAGCGTCTGGCCGACGACGACGCGGTCATCGGTCAGCTGGTTGGTCTCGCGGAGCCGGCGCAAGCTCACATGGTAGCGGTTCGCGATGCGCGAAAGCGTGTCGCCGCGTCCGATGACGTGCACCAGAGGCCGACCCTGGCGCAGCGGCCCTTCGAGGGCGAGGCGCGTGCCGGGCGGCGGGCTCGCCTCGAAGTACTCGCGCACGCCGCTCAGGATCGCGGTCGCGAGGTTTCGCTGCTGGCCGACATCGCGCAGCTTCTGCTCTTCCTGCGGGTTGGAGATGAACGCGGTCTCGACGAGGATCGAGGGAATGTCCGGCGACTTGAGCACGATAAAGCCGGCGTGCTGAACGGTCGCGCGGCGAACGCGCCCGACGCGGCCGAGCGCACCGATGACACGCTCGCCAACCGCCATGCTGGCGCTCACAGAGGCGGTTTGCGACAGGTCGAGCAGCACCGAGGCGAGCACGTCGTCCTTGTCGGCCAGCGAGACGCCCCCGATCAGGTCCGACGCATTCTCGCGCGCCGCGAGCCACCGTGCCGCCTCGTCGCTCGCGCCGCGCTCGGACAGCACATAGACGGAGGAGCCGCGCGCGCCGCTGTCCCGGAAGGCATCGGCATGTACGGACACGAACAGGTCGGCGCGTGCCTGTCGCGCTTTCACGATGCGTTCGGGCAGGCTCAGGAAATAGTCGCCCTCGCGAGTCAGATAGGCGCGGAAGCCGGGCTCGGCATCGATCTGCCGCGCGAGCTCGCGCGAGATGGCCAGCACGACGTCCTTCTCATAGGTGCCCCCTCGGCCGAGCGCGCCCGGATCCTCACCGCCATGCCCGGCATCGACGGCGATGACGACGTCGCGGCCGCGCGCAGGGGTCGCCGGCGGCTGCATCGGCACGGAGTCGGTGGTCGTCTCGAGGTCGATAACCAGGCGATGGCCGTATTGCGCGTTCGGCGTGAGCAGGAAGCTCTTCGGACGCGCGGCGCGATCGAGGTCCAGCACCACGCGCAGATCGCCGTTGGGGCGCGGCGCGCTGCGGATGCCCCGCACGACACCGTCGCCGGCAGGCAGGCCCGCGACGTCGAGGCGTGCACCGCGCACGTCGATGACGACGCGCTCGGGGTTGCTGAGCGTGAACAGGCGGTGCGGAGCGGGACGGTCGGTGTCGAGCACGATGCGCGTGCGCTCGGGTGCGGCCCAGAGCCGCACGTCGTCGATGTGGACGGAGGCGTTGGCAGCCGCGGCGCTCAGACAGCAGAGCACCAGCAGGCTGGCGGCGGACCGGAGCATGATTCCCCTCGGCGCGATCGACTGGAAGGGCTATCTAAGCGCAAAGCGCCAGGGTTTGCAATATTCGTTTCTAATTATGAACATACACTGAATAACTACAATCAGCCTGATATTTATACAGGGGTAATCGGCCGATCCATTGCGCAAGCCTCGAGACGCGCGCCGAGCTTGCGGCCGAGCCCGGTGCGGGCCTGCCAGCCGATCTGCCGCAAATGTCCCGCGACCTCCATGTCGATCAGCAGATCGGCGCGGCCGGCGAGGCCGGGCGCCCGCTCGGGCCATTCGACCAGGCACAGGCTGCGATCGTCGAGGAGATCGGCGAAGCCGAGGTCGTCGAGCTCCGCGGAATCGCGTAACCGATACAGGTCGACATGATACAGATCGATGCCGCCGAGCGTGTAAGGCTCGATGAGGGTATAGGTCGGACTGCGCACCGTGCCGGCAACCCCGAGGGCCCCTATGAGCGCGCGTATGAGCGTGGTCTTGCCGGCGCCGAGCGGGCCGCGGAACAGCATAAGTCCGGCGGGCATGCCCTCGGACCGGAGGCCTTCTGCGAGCGCGGCGCCGAGCGCCCGGGTCGTGTCGAGATCCGCGACGATCACCGCGCCACCGGATTGACCCGGCAGCGGATGTGAGCGAACAGATCGCCTGCCACGGTGCCGCGCTCGCCGTCGCGCGCGGCATCCTCGCCGGCCAGCGCATGCACGAGGACGGCGGCGCGCGCCGCAGCCGCGAGCGGCCGGCCCGCCGCGGCAATGCCGGCGAGAACGCCGGTCAGCACGTCGCCCGAGCCGGCAGTGGCCATGGCTGGGCTGCCCCGATCGCACACGGCGGTCTCCTGCCCGTCGGCGGACACGAGGGTGCAGACACCCTTGAGCACGGCGACCCCGTCGTATCGCCCGGCGATCTCGCGCACGGCAGCGAGCCGATCTGCCTGCACTTCGGCGGCGCTCGATCGCAGCAGCCGCGCGGCCTCCCCGGGATGCGGCGTGAGCACCCAGTCGGCACGCCGCCGCGGCTGACCCGCCAGCAGATTGAGCGCGTCCGCGTCGACGATGAGCGGCCGTTCCGCCGCCAGCACGGCCTGCCAGAGCGACCTGCCCCAGTCGCCGCGGCCCAGCCCCGGGCCGATCGCGACCACGCCAGCGCGTTCCAGCAGCGGAGCGAGCGCGCCGCCGTCCTCGACACCGCTCGCCATGAGCTCCGGCCGGGCGGCCGTCAGCAGCTGTGCGTTGCGCGTTTCGGTCGCCACCGTGACCAGCCCCGCACCGGCACGCAGCGCCGCTTCCGCCGTGAGACGGATCGACCCTCCCATGCCGGGGCCGCCGCCCACGACGAGCACGTGCCCCTCCCTGCCCTTGTGCGTCCCGCGCCGCCGCGGAGCGAGAAGCCCGGCGAGACTCGCCACGGTCAGGCGCTCGAGCGCCCGCGGCACCTGCGCGTAGATCGGGGCAGGCACGTCGAGATCGTCGAACAGTAGCTCGCCGGTATGCTCGGGTCCCTCGCCGAGAAAGCAGCCGAGCTTGAGGCCGACGAAGCACATGGTCGTCCCTGCACGCACGGCCGTGCCCAGCACCTCGCCGGTGTCCGCATGCAGGCCGCTCGGAATGTCGAGCGCCAGCACCGGCCGGCGCGCGGCGTTCAGGCGCTCGACGGCGGTGCGCCAGTCGCCCTCGAGCGGCCGCTCGAGCCCGGTGCCGAGCAGCGCGTCCACGACGACGCAATCCTCGTCGAGCAGTCGCTCGTCCCACGCGATCGCGCGCGCGCCGGAGGCGGTGAAGTCCGACCAGGCGCGGGCGGCGTCGCCGCGCAGGCGTTCCGGCGGAGTCAGCGCCGCGACGGTGACGTGCAGACCGCGCTCGATCGCATGCCGCGCCAGCACATAGCCGTCGCCGCCATTGTTGCCGCTGCCGCAGAGCACGAGCACGCGCCCTGAGTCCGGCCAGCGTTCACGCATGGCCAGAAACGCGGCGCGGCCGGCGCGCGACATCAACGTATAGCCCGCGATGCCGACCTCCTCGATGGCCAGTCGATCGAGCTCGCGTACCCGGGCTGCCTCATAGATGTCGGCGGGAAGCTCGCGCATGCGGGCGATTATACTAAGGTGACCCCGCATGATCCGGATGCCGTCCGCGTGAAATCACTCGATGCAGACACACTCGCCGCGCTGACGGCCGATATTCGCCGCTGGGGCGGCGAGCTCGGCTTCCAGCAGATCGGCATCGCCGGCACCGATCTGACCGCCGACGAGCGGCGCCTGGAGCGCTGGCTGGCGCGCGGTCGTCATGGCGCCATGGACTACATGCGGCATCACGGCCACAAGCGCAGCCGGCCGGCCGAGCTCGTGCCCGGCACGCTGCGGGTCATTTCAGCGCGCATGGATTACTGGCCGGCTGCGGCGCGGCCGCCGGCGCAGGTCCTCGGCGACGCAACGCTCGGCTACGTCTCGCGCTACGCGCTCGGCCGCGATTATCACAGGCTCATGCGCAAGCGCCTGCAGCGTCTGGCGACGCGGATAGAGGCGGCCGTCGGCCCGTTCGGCTATCGCGCGTTCGCCGACAGCGCCCCGGTGCTCGAGAAGGCGCTGGCGCGCAATGCCGGGCTCGGCTGGATCGGCAAGCACACGAATCTCATCAACCGGCAGGCCGGATCCTGGTTTTTTCTCGGCGAGCTGTTCACCGACCTGCCGCTGCCGCCCGACACGCCTGCGAGCGATCATTGCGGGAGCTGCCGGGCCTGCATCGATGTCTGTCCGACCGGCGCGATCGTCGCGCCTTATGAGCTCGACGCGCGGCGTTGCATCTCGTACCTGACCATCGAGCTGGACGGCTCGATTCCGGTGCACCTGCGCAGATCGATCGGCAATCGCATCTACGGCTGCGACGACTGCCAGCTCTGCTGCCCCTGGAACAAGTTTGCGCGGCCCGCTGCCGAGGGAGCGTTCGCACCACGCACGGATCTCGACGGCGCAGCGCTTACGCGCCTGTTCGCGTGGAACGAAGCGCAATTTGCCGAGCGGACGGCGGGCAGCGCCATCCGCCGCATCGGCCACGAGCGCTGGCTGCGCAACATAGCCGTCGCGCTCGGCAACGCGCCGCCATCGCCGGCCGTCGTGGCAGCGCTGGAGGCGCGGCGCGGGCATCGGTCGCCGATCGTGCGCGAGCACACCCGCTGGGCCCTGGCCGAGCAGGCAGCGCAGGCTTGAAACCCGAGCTTTCCGGCGCGCGCCCGGTTTATGATCCCGTGGCATGAGCATCGGAGATACCACCGGACACCTGCTGACCGGGCGCGGGCTTTTCCTCGACGTCGATGCGGACAGCATGGGCAGGTTCCTGCCGCAGACCGATCGCTACGACCTGGCGGCGGGCGAGGTGCTGCTCTCGCCGGAACGGAAAAGTCAGCACCTTTACGTGGTGCTGGCCGGCAGCCTGCGCATGCACCTGCAATCCGCGGACACCCCGCCGATCGCGACGCTCGGGCCCGGCGAATGCGCCGGCGAAACGTCGCTCATCGACAGTGCGCTGCCGGCGGCATGGGTGATCGCGGCCGAGCAGACTCATCTCATGGTGATCAGCCATGACGTGGTCTGGAAGCTGATCAATTCGTCGCATGCCTTCGCGCGCAACCTGCTCGCCGAGCTGGCGCAGCGCGCACACCCGGATAATGCCGACGTTGCGGCCCAGGTCGGCAACCTGCGGCGCGTGGAGCAAGACCCCGTCACCGACGCGCTCACCGAGCTGCACAATCGCGACTGGCTCGGCGACATGTTCCGCCGTCACATCCAGCGCAGCCAGACCAGCTCCGCGGCGACCTGCCTGGTGCTGCTGGACGTCGATCGCTTCAAGGCCTACAACGACCGGCACGGGCACCTTGCGGGCGACAACGCGCTGCGTTTCGTTGCCGAATCGTTGCGCCGGCACTTCCGGCCGACGGACATGATCGCGCGATTCAGCGGCGACGAGTTCGCCGTGCTGCTCCCCGACACGCCGCTCGATGCGGCAGTCGCGGTTGCCGAGCGCGTGCAGGACGGATTGCGCGACGATTGCGCGACCGCGGAGGAGGCGCGGCTGAAGTCGCCCGTGACGCTGTCGATCGGCGTTGCCGAGCTCGAAGCCGACGATGCTCTGGAGGACCTGATCCGCCGCGCCGGCGCGGCGCTGGATGCAGCCCGGCTGCAGGGCCGCGATCGAGTTATACGCGGACGTTGTCGATGAGCCGCGCGCGGCCCAGCCACGCCGCCGCAAGCACGACGAGCTCGGCGCTGTCCGCGCGCGGCGGCTCGAGACCCCCCGCCTCCCGCACTTCGAAATAGTCCGTCCGGAAGCCTCGCGCGCGCAGCGCCTGCAATGCGCTGCCCTGCAGGGTGGGGTAATCCCGGTCGCCTGCGCGAATCGCATCGCGAACTTCGATGAGGCGGGCATACAGCACCGGCGCGAGCCGGCGCTCTGCGGCGGTCAGGTACCGGTTGCGCGAGCTCATGGCGAGTCCATCCGGCTCGCGGCCCGTCGGGGCGCCAATGATCGTCACCGGCATGCAGAGGTCTTTGACGACACGCCGCACGATGGTCAGTTGCTGGAAATCCTTCTCACCAAAGACGGCAATGTCCGGGCGCACGATGTTCAGGAGCTTGGTGACGACCGTTGCGACGCCGACGAAATGACCGGGCCGGACGGCCCCGCAGAGGATGCCGGACAGCTCGGGGACGTCGACGCGCGTGATTCGCGCCTGACCGAGCGGGTAGATTTCCTCGGTCAGCGGCGAGAAAAGGACATCCACTCCTGCGCCGGCGAGCAACGCGCAGTCTTCGTCGGGCGTGCGCGGATAACCCGCGAAATCCTCGCCCATGCCGAACTGCAGAGGATTGACGTAGATGCTGACAACCGTCCGGTCGGCGCTGCGCTGCGCGAGCTCGATGAGGCTCATGTGGCCATTGTGCAGGTTGCCCATGGTCGGCACGAATCCGATTGACCGGCCCTGGCGCCGCCAATCGTCGAGCACGCGTTGCAGATCGTCGATGTGCGCGACGCTTGCGGGTGCTGCGCCGGCCGTCGAATCGGCCCTCATTCGAAGCAGTATTCCGGCGCGGGATAGTCGCGCTCCTTGACGGCAGCGACGAAACGACGGGCCGCATCGAACGGCCCGGCGGCCCCGTCCATGAAATTGCGCACGAATCGGGGCTTGCGCCCCGGCGTGATGTCGAGCGCGTCGTAAGTGACCAGTATCTGGCCGTCGACATCGGGACCGGCACCAATGCCGATCACCGGCACCTGCAGCGCGGCGGCGATGTCGCGACCCAGTCCCGACGGGATGCACTCGAGCAGCACGATGTCCGCGCCGGCTTGCTCGAGCGCCGAGGCGTCCTCGATCATCCTGCGCGCCGCTGCCTGCTCGCGTCCCTGTACGCGGAAGCCGCCGATCTTGTGCACGGCCTGCGGCTTGAGCCCGATGTGCGCGCATACCGGCACGTCGCGGTCGGACAGGAACCGCACGATTTCGACCTGGTTTGCGCCGCCTTCGAGCTTGACCATCTTGGCGCCGCCTTCCTGCATCATGCGTACGGCGTTCGTCAGCGCCTGATCCGGAGACGTGTAGCTCATGAACGGCATATCGGCAACCAGAAAGGCACGCGTGATGCCGCGTGCGGCGGCGCGGGTGTGATAGATGACGTCGCCGACAGTCACCGGGACCGTAGTGTCGTGGCCCTGGATCACCATGCCAAGCGAGTCGCCCACCAGCACGAGGTCGGCCCCCGCCATGTCCACCAGCCGCGCAAAGCTCGCATCGTAAGCCGTCAGACAGGCTATCGGCTCGCGCTCGGCCTTCATGCGCCGGAGCGTCGTCAGGCTCACCGGCTGCGCGCTGGCTTCCCTTTGTTCGAGATGCGTGTACATCGACGCCGCGTCCGCCACTCAGCCGCCCGGAAAAGCGGCAACATTAGCACCAATCAGCCCATGCCGCGCGCTGCCGGATTGAAGAAATGCCGCCCATGGCGCACGGTGCGGATGCGCGACAGAAGCTGCCGGTAGTCGGGCTCGTTGCTGATGGGATCGAAATCACCTGCATTGACAATCAGGAGCGGCGCGCGATCGTAGACATGGAAGAAACGGGCGTACGCCTCCATGAGACGTTCGAGATAGCGACGGCCGATGCGTTTCTCGTAGCGTACTCCGCGCCGCGCAATGCGCTCGAGAAGCACGTCGACCGGCGCCTGAAGATACACGACGAGATCGGGCACCGGCGCATCGAGAGCGAGCCGCGCATACACCTGGTCATAGAGCGCGAGTTCCTGCGGATCGAGGTTCACCTCGGCGAACAGGCGATCCTTCTCGAGCAGGAAATCCGCGACCCGCACCGGGCTGAACAGGTCGGTCTGGCGAAACTCCTGCACCTGTCGCGCGCGCTGAAACAGGAAACAGAGCTGTGCCGGCAGTGCGGCGTTGCGCGGATCGCGATAGAACCGCTCGAGGAAGGGGTTCTCCTCCGGCTTCTCGAGCACGAGCTGGCTTTCGAATGTCTCGGCGAGGCGACGCGCGAGGCTCGTCTTGCCGGCGCCGATCGGACCTTCGACGGCGACGTAGCGCGGAACGCGGCCGGAATCGGCGAGGGGTCTCGGCGCAGACATGCCGTCAGGTAGCCGTCACGAGCTCGAGGCCGCGCGTATCGCAGGCCGCGGCGAGGCGCGCGACCGTGCCCTGCCCCGGTAATTGCAGATCGGGGGCGATCTCCGCCAGCGGTTGCAGCACGAAGCTGCGCGAGGCAATGCCCGGATGCGGCACGCGCAGGCCTGCCTCGACGATGCACGCACGGCCGAACGCGAGCAGATCGAGATCGAGCGTACGCGGTCCCCAGCGGTCGCCGTCGCGCCGCCGGCCGTGCCCGGCCTCGATGTGCTTGAGGGCTGCGAGCAGCTCGCGCGCCGTGCTCCCGGTCAGGAGACCGGCCGCCGCGTTGACGAACCGCGGCTGATCGGTGCATCCCACCGGATCGCTGCGATAGAGACGCGAGCGCGCCACCAGCCGGCAACCCGGCAGCGCGGCCAGCTCGTCGAATGCCCGCCGCACCTGATCGAC
Source organism: Gammaproteobacteria bacterium (assembly GCA_035524935.1). Lineage (GTDB taxonomy): Bacteria > Pseudomonadota > Gammaproteobacteria > Steroidobacterales > JACDCP01 > JACDCP01. The sequence goes on from DATLFD010000001.1 coordinate 40,211, forward strand.
AGGATCATCGAGATTGCTGCCGAGACCGATATAGGCGGGGGTCCAGCTGCGGCGCCGGGCGCCGCCTGCGGCCATGCTCAGGGGCCCTGTCGCGCGCGGGGCCGGCGTCGTGCGCGGCCCGAGCGGGAGCCGCGGCGCGAGCCGCCGCGAGCCCGCGCCTTCGCTGCCTGCTCATGCGGCTCGAGCGTCTGGATCTCCGTCCACCAGGCGCCGACCTCCGGCGCCTCCGCGCCGGCGGCTACGCGCAGCAGCATGAAGTCGTATGCCGCACGGAAGCTCGGGTGATCGAGCATGCGCAGCACGCGCGGCCCCTGCTGGATGCGGAACCGGGGCTGCATTGCCAGCATGTCGCGCATCGGCTGCACGAATCGGCGCGGCAGCGCGATGGTCGCCTGTTGCCGCCGGCAGGCTTCTTCGCTCGCGATGTGCAACGACTGGTATTCGTGCACGCCCTCCGCCGCAAGCTCCCCGGCGCGTTGCTGTATGGCATCCCAAAGCAATACCGCAAACAGCCAGGTCGGCGTCACCGGCCTGCCTTCGGCGACCCTCGCGTCGGTGCTTTCGAGGCCGTGCGTCACCATATACCGGAACTCGGGCTTGGCCGGATCGTCGAGCGCCTGCTCCGTGAGCGGGAACAGGCAGCCGAACAGATGGTGCTGGCGCAACAGCTCGAACGATTGCACGGCGTGCCCGCTGAAGAAGAGCTTCAGTATCTCGTCGACCAGCCGCGCCGGGGACACTTCCGCGACAAGCGAGGCCAGCTCGTCCACCGCGCGCTCGGTATCCGCATGCATGCGGAAGCCCAGCTTGGCGGCAAAGCGCATCGCCCGCAGCATGCGCACCGGGTCCTCACGGAAGCGTGTCGCCGGATCGCCGATGACGCGCAGCACGCCGGCACGCACGTCCTCGACGCCCCCCACGTAATCCCAGATCGAAAAGTCCGCGATGTTGTAGTACAGCGCATTCGCCGTGAAATCGCGCCGCCATGCGTCCTCGTCGATGCTGCCGTACA
>DATLFD010000002.1:0-17578 GCA_035524935.1 Gammaproteobacteria bacterium
GACAGCGACCTCGAGGTCGAGACGCGCACCGGCGTCGACATCGCGTTCATTTTCGAGAAGGAAGGCGAGGCCGGATTCCGCCGCCGCGAGAAGGAGGCCCTCGACGAGCTCACCCGCATCGAGGACATCGTGCTCGCCACCGGCGGCGGCGTGGTGCTCGACGCCGACAACCGCGTCCGGCTCGCGGCACGCGGCCACGTCGTCTATCTGCAGGCGGGCATCGACCAGCAACTCGAGCGCACGCGGCGCGGCGGCCGGCGCCCGCTTCTGCACACCGCGGATCCGCGCGCCGCGCTCGAGGCACTCATGCGCGAGCGCGAGGCGCTCTACCTCGAGATCGCCGACCACGTGGTGCGCACCGACGGCCGCCGGGTGGCGGCTGTCGTCGCTGAGCTCTTCAAGCATCTCGGGGCCGGGTCTCGCGATGGGACCTCATCCTGAGGCACCATTGGCTCAGGGCCGCGTTCGCGCGGGCAACGATTGAGCGAAAGCGAGACCAGACACCGGCATGGATACCCTTGAAGTCGAGCTCGGCCAGCGCAGCTACCCGATCCACATCGGTCGCGGACTGCTCGAGTCCGAGTCGCTGATCGCCGGCCGTCTGCCGGGCAAGCGCGCGCTAGTCGTCAGCGACGAGGCGGTGGCGCCGCGCTATCTGGCGCAGCTGCGCCGCGGCCTGCGCGCCGTTGATACCGCCGAGCTGGTGCTGCCCCGTGGCGAGGCCAGCAAAACACTCGACACGGCGGCGCGCATCATCGACGCGCTGGCCGCGCACCATTGCCAGCGCGACAGTGCAGTGATCGCGCTTGGCGGCGGCGTGGTAGGGGACCTGGCCGGATTCGCCGCGGCCTGCTTCCAGCGCGGCATCGCCTGGCTGCAGGTGCCGACGACACTGCTCGCGCAGGTGGACGCCTCGGTCGGCGGCAAGACCGGTGTGAACCACGCCGGCATCAAGAACCTGATCGGCGCCTTCCACCAGCCGGTCGCGGTCGTCGCCGACACGGATACGCTGGCGACGCTCGACTTGCGCGAGCTGCGCGCCGGGCTCGCCGAAGTGATCAAGCACGGCGTCATCCTCGACCCGGTTTTCTTCGCCTGGCTCGAGGACAACGTGGGGCGCTTGCTCGGCCGCGACCCGGATGCGCTCGCCCATGCAATCCGCCGCTCCTGCGAGATCAAGGCGGCGGTGGTCGCCGGCGACGAGCGGGAGCTCGGCCGGCGCGCACTCCTCAATCTGGGCCACAGCTTCGGACACGCGATCGAATCGGTGAGCGGCTTCGGCGAATGGCTGCACGGCGAGGCCGTGGCGGCGGGCATCGCCATGGCGGCGCGCATGTCGCGCGCGATGGGCCTGCTCGACGACGCCGGCTGCGAGCGCATCATCGCCTTGCTCTCCGCGGCGGGTTTGCCGGCCGGCGCGACGGCGCTGGATGCGGGCCGGTTGCGGGCGGCCATGGCTACCGACAAGAAGCAGCGCGGCGGCCGCCTGCGGCTGGTGCTCATCGACGCGATCGGCGCGGCGCGGGTGACGGCGGAGTTCCCCGACGCGCTGCTCGCAGAAACGCTCGCACAGTCTACGGCGTCGCAATGCCGCCCGGCGCAAAAGGGCGCCGCGAAGTGAGTGCGATAATTGCAGCACAGGACACCAGCGTGGACGCGGGCCTCGCGCCTTACGCCGCACACGATGGGCAATCCCACGGGCGCCGCTGGCCCGAGCCTCCGCCCGCCTACCGCAGCGAGTTCCAGCGCGACCGCGACCGCATCATTCATTCGGCGGCCTTTCGCCGGCTCGTGTACAAGACGCAGGTGTTCGTCAATCACGAGGGTGACCTTTACCGCACGCGCCTCACGCATTCGCTCGAGGTCTCGCAGATCGCGCGTACGGCTGCCCGGGCGCTCGCGCTCAACGAGCCGCTCATCGAGGCGATCTGCCTCGCTCACGACCTGGGCCATACCCCGTTCGGCCATGCCGGCCAGGATGCGCTCAACGAGTGCATGCGCGACTACGGCGGTTTCGAGCACAACCTGCAGTCGCTCAGGGTGGTCGACGAGCTCGAGGAGAAATACGCGGAGTTCCGCGGCCTGAACCTCACTTTCGAGACCCGTGAGGGCATTCTCAAGCATTGCTCGGCGCGCAACGCGCGCGAGCTCGGCGAGATCGGCGCGCGCTTCCTCGAGCGCCGGCAACCGGGGCTCGAAGCCCAGATCGCCAATCTTGCCGACGAGATCGCCTACAATCATCACGATATCGACGACGGGCTGCGCGCGGGGCTCATCGAGCTCGCCGATCTCGAAGCGCTGCAGGCGTTCGGAGAGCAGCACGCGGCCGTCCGCGCACGTTATCCGGAGCTCGACGGCCGGCGTCTGGTGCACGAGATCCTGCGCCGCATGATCGACCGCGTGGTCACCGATCTCGTCGAGACGACCCGCGCGAACATCGGTGCCGCGGCGCCGCAGGACATCGACGACGTGCGCAACACGCCGCGACCTCTCGCCGGCTTCTCGGATCCGCTCGGCGAGGCCAACCTTGAGCTCAAGCGCTTTCTCGCCGCGGGGCTCTATCAGCACTACCGCGTGCTGCGCATGACGCGCAAGGCGCGCGATGTCGTGCGCGCGCTGTTCGCAAGCTTCTTCGGCGACATCCGCCTCCTGCCGGCGGAATTCTCCGCCGCGGCCCGGGCACAGGAAGCGGCGCGCGGCGAGGCGGGCCGCGCACGGGTGGTCGCCGACTATATCGCGGGCATGACCGACCGGTACGCCATACTGGAGTACGAACGAATCGCCGACCCGCGCAAGCACAGTTGAAGGAAAACAGGGACATTCCTGATTTCTATATTCGGAAATCAGGAATGTCCCTGTTTTTCTGTCGGAAATCAGGAATGTCCCCATTTTGCCCCTGCTAGAATGCCGGCCGTGAACAAGGACATCCCCGTTCGTGAGCGGCTCATCTTCGCCATGGACGTGCCCGATGCCGACAGCGCGCGGCGACTCGCCGGCGCGCTGGACAAGTCGGTGCGTTTCTACAAGCTCGGGCTCGAGCTCATGATGGGTGACGGATATTTCGAGCTGCTCGACTGGCTGGTCGGCCAGGGCAAGCGCGTGTTCGTCGACCTCAAGTTCTTCGACGTGCCGGCGACAGTCGCGGCGGCGGTCGCACGCCTGCGCAATCGCGGGGTCACCTTCGCGACCGTGCACGGCAACCAGGCCATGCTCGAGGCGGCGGCCGCAGCGAAGGGCGACGTGAAAATCCTCGCCGTGACCGCACTCACCAGCCTCGACCGCGGTGACCTGGACGATCTCGGTTTCGATTGCGACGTAGAGCAGCTCGTGTTGTCTCGCGCGCGCCGCGCCCTCGAAGCAGGCTGCGACGGCGTGATCTCGTCGGGCCTCGAGGTGCCGCTGCTGCGCGAGCACATCGACGGCCGACTCATCGTGGTGACGCCGGGCATCCGCCCCGTCGAGAACCGGCCCGTCGACGATCAGAAGCGTGTCGTCGACGTGCACCAGGCGTTCGCCAACGGAGCCGACTACATCGTAGTGGGCCGGCCGATCCGCGATGCGGACGATCCGCGCGCGGCCGCCGAGTCCATCCAGGCGACCGTCGCCGCGATTTTCCGGTGAGAGCCGCTTGACGGCCCCGCTGCGCAATGACCGCCTGCTGCGCGCCCTGCGTCGCCAGAGCGTCGATCGCACGCCGGTGTGGATGATGCGCCAGGCGGGACGGTACCTGCCCGAGTACCGCGCGACGCGCGCGCGGGCCGGCGATTTTCTCACCCTGTGCCGCACGCCGGAGCTCGCCTGCGAAGTGACCCTGCAGCCGCTCGCGCGCTTCGACCTCGATGCGGCGATTCTCTTCTCCGACATCCTCGTCCTGCCGGACGCCATGGGGCTCGGGCTCTACTTCGTCGAAGGCGAGGGGCCGCGTTTCGCGCGCCCGCTGCGCGATGCGGCAGCGATCCGTGCACTCGCCGCGCCGGACCCGGCCGCGCAGCTCGGCTACGTGCTCGACGCCGTGCGTCTCGTGCGCCGCGAGCTCGACGGGCGCGTGCCGCTCATCGGTTTCGCCGGCAGCCCGTGGACAGTCGCCACCTACATGGTCGAGGGCGGCGGCAGCAAGAACTTCGCCCGCGTCAAGGCGCTGCTCTACGATGCACCCGGCGACCTGCATCGGCTGCTCGATGCAATCGCGCGCGCGACGCTCGACTATCTCGCCGCGCAGATCGCTGCCGGCGCGCAGGCGGTCATGCTGTTCGACACCTGGGGCGGCGTGCTGACGCCGCGCGGCTATCGCGAGTTCTCCCTGCGCTACATGCGCGAGATCGTCGCGGGACTGGCCGCCCGCCCGGCCGGCGAGCGCGTGCCGGTCATCCTCTTCACCAAGGGCGGCGGCCCATGGCTCGAGGACATGGCCGAGACGGGCTGCGATGCGCTCGGCATCGACTGTACCCTGGATCTCGACGAGGCGCGCCGGCGTGTCGGGCACCGCGTCGCGCTGCAGGGCAACCTCGATCCGTCCGTGCTCCACGCGGCGCCGCCCGTGATCCGTGCCGAGGTCGCGCGCGTCCTCGAGGCCTACGGCGCCGGCAGCGGGCACGTGTTCAACCTCGGCCACGGCATCCACCCGAACGTCGATCCGGCGCACGCCGCCGCCATGATCAACGCCGTGCGCGAGCTGAGCCCGCCGTACCACGCCCCGTGAGGCCGCCTTGGACCGCAGCGTCCGGCACGGTCGGCAGCGCCGAGGGCGAGCAACGGACGCGGCTTGCCAGCATGAAGCGCTTCGCGACCGGCCTGCTGCTCCTGCTCGGCGCCGTGTTCCTCGCCGCCCATCTCGCCGAACCCGCCTACCCCGGGCTCGGCTACCTGCGCGCGTTCACCGAGGCGGCGATGATCGGCGGGCTCGCCGACTGGTTCGCGGTCACGGCGCTGTTCCGCCACCCGCTCGGCGTGCCCATTCCGCATACGGCCATTATCCCGCGCCAGAAAGACGCCCTGGGCGCGAGCCTCGCGCGCTTCGTGCGGGAAAATTTCCTCGTCCGCGAGGCGCTCGAGCCCCGGCTCCGGTCGCTGGATTTTGCCGGCCGCGCCGGCGCCTGGCTGCGCCGGCCGGCCAATGCGCGGAAGATCGCCGATTCCGCGGGCGCGTTTGCGGGCTGGTTCCTGCAGACCGTCGACAATGCGGCATTGCGGCAGTTTCTGCGCGAGAACCTGAGCCTGACGATGCGCCGGGTGCGGGTCACGCCCCTGTTGAGCGGCCTGCTCGAGCTCCTGACCCGCGGCCGCCACCACGAAGAGCTGGTCGATGCCTTCGTGCGCGCCTCACGGCGGGCGCTCGAGGAACACAAGCCGCTGATTCGCGAGCGCATCGGCGAGCAGACGCCGTGGTGGCTGCCCGACTTCGTCGACGAGAAAATGTACGACAAGATCGTCGCCGAGCTCGAGCGCCTGCTCGACAACGTCGGCGCCGACAGCGAGCATCCCGCCCGCCTGCGCTTCGACGAGTCTGTGGCGCGCTTCGTCGAGGCGATGAAATCCGACCCGAAGCTCATCGAACGGGGCGAGGCCTTCAAGCGCGACGTGCTCGAGCATCCGGCTATGCAGAGCTATCTCGGCGAGCTGTGGGGCGAGATCAGCCGTTTCGTCGTGGCAGGCTTGAGCGACGCCGATTCGCCCATGCGCCGCCGCATCGAGGCCGGCGTCGCGGACTTTGGCCGGGCATTGCAGGACAACGCCGAGATGCGCGCGCAGTTGAACGGCTGGGTCTGCGACGCGACCCTGTACCTCGTCCGCAACTACAGCCAGGATATCAGCGAGGTCATCAGCGACACGGTCAAGGGCTGGGACGCGCGCGCGACTTCGCGCCGGGTCGAGCTGCAGGTTGGCCGTGACCTCCAGTTCATCCGCATCAACGGCACACTGGTCGGCGGGCTCGTCGGCCTGCTGCTATATGCGCTGGTGAATGCATTCCTGTAGGTCCGAATTCATTCGGCCGACCGGCGCTGGCCGGCTGAAGCCGGCCCTACGACTCGCGCAGGGCTCGGCGCAGGATTTTGCCGACGTTGGTCTTCGGTAGCTCCGTGCGGAACTCCACTTCCTTCGGTACCTTGTAGCCGGTCAGGTCGCGGCGGCAGTGCTCGATGAGATCGGCCTCGGTGAGCGCCGGGTCCTTGCGCACGACGAACAGCTTGACCGCCTCGCCGGAGCGCTCGTCCGCGATGGCGATGGCGGCGGCCTCGAGCACGCCCGGGTGACTCGCGGCCACGGCCTCGATTTCGTTCGGATACACGTTGAAGCCCGAGACGTTGATCATGTCCTTCTTGCGGTCCTCGATGTAGACGAATCCCTTGGGGTCCATGTAGCCGATGTCACCCGAGCGGAACCAGCCGCCCGCCATCATCACCGTCGCGGTTTCTTCCGGGCGGTTCCAGTAGCCTTCCATGACCTGCGGGCCGCGGATGCAGATCTCGCCCACGTCGCCGATCGGCAGCTCGTTGCCGGCATCGTCGAAGATCGCGACATCGGTCGAGGGGACCGGCAGCCCGACCGAGCCCGTGAAACTATCGAGATTGAGCGGACTGACGCAGGCGGCCGGCGACGTCTCGGTCAGACCATAGCCCTGCGACAGCACGCAGCCCGTGACCCGCTGCCAGCGCACCGCCACCGGGCGCTGCACCGCCATGCCGCCGCCGAGGGTGATGCGCAGCGTGCTGAAATCGAGCTTGTCGAAGCCGGGAGTATTGAGCAGACCGTTGAACAGCGTGTTCACGCCGCTGAAGAACGTGAACGGGTGCCGCGCGAGCTCCGCGAGAAGCGCGGGTAAGTCGCGCGGATTCGTGATCAGCACGTTGTTGCCGCCGAGCTTGAGAAAGGTCAGGCAGTTCGCGGTCAGCGAGAAGATGTGATAGAGCGGCAGCGCAGTGATCACGACGTCGCCGCCCTCGCCCTTGCGTTCGGAAAACCAGGCCGAGGCCTGCAGCACGTTCGCCACCATGTTCCGGTGGCTTAAGATCGCGCCTTTCGCCACGCCGGTGGTGCCGCCCGTGTACTGCAGGAAGGCGATGTCGTCGTGCCCGAGCGACACATCGTCCAGGCTTTGCCACTTGCCCTCGTTGATCGCGCGCCTGAAGCGCACCGCATCGGGAAGATTGAATCGCGGCACCTGCTTCTTCACCCGCCGCACTACGAAATTTACGAGCGGCCGCTTCGGCAGGTCGAGCACGTCGCCGACGGCGGTCACGATCACGCTGCGGATGGCCGTTTTCGCGAGCACGTGCTCGAGGGTGTGCGCGAAATTCTCCAGGATGACGATGGCCCTGGCGCCCGAATCGACCAGCTGCTCCTCGAGCTCGCGCGCGGTGTAGAGCGGATTGCAGTTGACGACCACCATGCCCGCGCGCAGCGCGCCGAATGCAGCGACCGGATACTGCAGCAGGTTTGGCAGCATGATCGCAACCCGGTCACCCTTGTCGAGCGCGACGACCTTTTGCAGATAGGCGCCGAAGTGGCCGCTCAGCTTGAGCAGATCGCGGTAGGACAGTGACTTGCCGAAGTTGGTGTATGCCGGCAGGTCGGCATAGCGCTCACAGCTCTGCTCGATGATCGCCTTCAGTGAGGGGTATTCGCCGGGATCGATCTCGGCCGGCACTCCCGGCGGATAATGCGCAAGCCAGATCTTCTCCAAGCACGCCCTCCGGGACGCCGACCCGTCTTAAGTAATTGTTATTGCTCGCCGTTCGAGCGTTCGGCAGACAACTCTTATAGCATCGGGGCTCATCGCCCGGCAACCTGGCGGGGGTCGTCTTCCAGGGCCGCGAGCTCCGGCTCGAGCACCGGCCAGATATTGTCGAGCAGCTTCTCCTGGGCGGCCTCGTTCGGGTGGATGCCGTCGGCCTGCATGAGCCGCCGGTCGAGCGCGACATCCTCGAGGAGGAACGGCACGAGCGCCACGCCGTGCTGTTCGGCCAGTCGGCGGTAAACGTCCCGGAAGCCGCGCGTGTATTCCGGCCCGTAATTCGGTGGGAGCTGCATGCCGGCGAGCACCACGCGCGCGCCCGCGTCGCGGCTCATCTCGATCATCGCCGCAAGGTTTCGCCGCAGGAGCGCGAGCGGGAAGCCGCGCAAACCGTCGTTGCCGCCGAGCTCGATCAGCACCAGCCCCGGAGCGTGCAGCTCGAGTGCCCGCGGCAGCCGCTCGAGACCGCCCTGCGTGGTGTCGCCGCTGATGCTGGCGTTCACGATTCGATAGCCGTAACCTTCCCGGGCGAGCCTCTTTTCGAGCAGCGTCACCCAGGACGCTTCCTTCGCGATGCCGAATCCGGCGCTGAGGCTGTCACCGACGATGAGCAGTGTCGGCTGCGCCGCGTTCGCGGCGGCCGCACCGAGCAGCAGGATTGCCAGGACGAAGTTATGCAGCATGACGGATAAGTATGCAGAGGCGGCGGCGTTACGCGCCGTCGGGGTCAGCAAGCATGTTACCAGCCCCGAAGGAATGCTGACCATTCTCGACGACGTGCATCTCGAAGTGCCGCAGGGGCAGTCGGTGGCGATCGTCGGCCCGTCCGGCGCCGGCAAATCGACGCTCCTGACCCTGCTCGCGGGCCTCGACACGCCGAGCAGCGGCCGCATCTGGCTGAACGGTGCCGAGCTCACCGCCCTCGACGAGGACGGCCGCGCCGCCGCCCGCGCGCGCCACGTCGGCTTTGTATTCCAGTCGTTCCACCTGCTGCCGTCGCTGACCGCGCTCGAGAACGTCATGCTGCCGCTCGAGCTCGCCGGCGGCAGGGCGGCGCGGCCGGCCGCGCTCGAGGTGCTCGGCCAGGTCGGCCTCGCCGACCGCACCGGCCATTACCCGAGCCAATTGTCGGGCGGCGAGAAGCAGCGCGTCGCTCTCGCGCGCGCGTTCGTCACGGGTCCGCGCGTGCTGTTCGCCGACGAGCCGACCGGCAACCTCGATGCACGCACGGGCGGGCGCATCATCGAGCTTCTGTTCGCCATGAACGCGAGCGCCGCGACGACGCTGATGCTGGTCACCCACGACGAGCAGATCGCCGTGCGCTGCGACCGCGTGCTGCCGATCGACGGCGGCCGGCTGCAACCGGAAGCGCAGGAGGCCTGATGCCGGCGCTGGCCATGGCGCTCAAGGCGCTCGCCCGGGAATGGCGCTCAGGGGAGCTCGCCGTGCTGTTCGCCGCGCTGGTGGTGGCGGTTGCCGCGCTCACGGCCGTCGGCTTTTTCACCGACCGCGTCGCGCAGGCGGTGGAGCTGCAGGCTTCCGAGGTGCTCGCGGCCGATCTGCTGCTGCGGTCGGCCGAGGAGATCGCGCCGGATTACGAGGCGCAGGCTCGAAGGCGTGGCTTGCGCACAGCCGCGACGCTCGGGCTCACGAGCGTGGTCGGTATCGGCGAGCGGACCGCGCTCGCGCACGTCAAGGCGGCCGGCGACGGCTACCCGCTGCGCGGGCGGCTGCAGGTCGCCGACCGTCCGTTCGGGCCCGCCCGGCACACCGACTCCATTCCTCCACCCGGCGAAGCATGGCCCGTGCTGCGGCTCATGGCGCTGCTCGGCGCCGGGATCGGCGATACGCTGCGCGTCGGCGCGCGCGAGCTCGCCATCACCCGCGTGCTCGAATACCGGCCGGATCAGAGCTTGCGCTTCAGCGACCTGACGCCGACGGTGCTGATCAATATCGCCGACGTGCCCGCCACCGGCCTGGTGCAGCCCGGCAGCCGCGTGACCCATGCGCGGCTCTTCGCCGGCGATCCCGGCGACGTGGCCGCGTTCCGCGCTTTTCTCGAGAACCGGCTGCGCGACGGCGAGCGGCTCGTCGACGCCGGCGAGTCCGGCACGCAGCTCGCGAGCGCTATCGATCGCGCCGGGCGTTTCCTCAACCTCGCGGCCCTGGTTGGCGTGCTGCTAGCCGCCGTCGCCATCGGCATGGCCGCGCGGCGCTATGCGCTGCGTCATCTCGACGCGGTCGCGCTCATGAAATGCCTGGGCGCGCGCCAGGCGTTCATCCTGCGCGTGAGTCTGGCCGAGCTCCTGCTGCTCGCGCTCGTCGCGGGGCTCGCCGGAAGCGTGCTGGGCTTCCTCGCCCAGTTCGGCCTCGCGTGGCTTCTGTCCGGTATGCTCGACCGCGCCCTGCCGCCGCCGGGACCGGCGCCGTTGGTGATCGGGCTCGCGACGGCCACCCTCCTGCTTGCAGGCTTCGCGCTGCCGACCTTTCTCGAGCTCCGGCGGGTATCCCCCGCGCGCATCCTGAACCGCGCGCTCGCGCCCATCCGGCTTCGCAACGCCTGGGTGGCCGCCGCCGGCGCGGCTGCCGTCGCTGCCATGCTGGCCTGGGTGGTGCGGGACGCGGCGTTGTTCGGCTACGTGATCGGCGGCACGCTCGCCACGCTGGCGGCGCTTGCCGTCGGCGGCTGGCTGCTGGTGCGCGCGCTCGACGGGCTGCGCGGGCGGGCCGGTGTCACCTGGCGGTATGGGCTTGCGAACATCGCGCGGCGCGGCCGCGACAGCATCGTGCAGATCGTCGGCTTTGGCCTCGGCATCATGGTGCTGCTGCTGCTCGCCTTCGTGCGCACCGACCTGCTCGACGCCTGGCAGGCGACCCTGCCGGAGCGCGCACCGAACCATTTTCTGATCAACATCCAGCCGGGCGAGGTCGACACCGTGCGCGCCGTCCTCGCCGCGCACGGGCTCGATGAGCCCGAGCTCGCGCCGCTGGTGCGCGCAAGACTCACCCATATCGGCGGCGTCACGGTCGGGGACCTCGAGTTTCCGCGCGAGGACGGCCGCGGGTTCGCCGAGCGCGAGGCCAATTTGAGCTGGCGCGAGCAGCTGCAGGAAGACAACGAGATCCTGTCGGGCGAATGGTGGAGCGACGGTGAAGCCGCCGAAGTGTCCGCGGAGGAGGATTTCGCCGCCGACCTCGGCCTCGAGCTCGGTGACACGGTCACATACGACGTGGCCGGCGAGAGCCTCACGGCGCGTGTCACTAGCCTGCGCTCGGTGCAGTGGGACTCGTTCCGGCCGAACTTCTTCATGGTGTTCTCGCCCGAGGCATTGCGCGGCTATCCGGCGACCTGGGTCGGCAGCGTGCACGTGCCGCAGGGGTCGCGCGACTTCGCCGTCGAGCTGGCCGAGCGCCTGCCGAGCGTCTCGGTCATCGACATGGAGGCGCTGCTCGTGCAGGTGCGCGCAATCATGGACAACGCCTCGCTGGCCGTGCAATACGTGTTCCTGTTCACGCTGCTGGCCGGGCTCACGGTGCTGCTCGCGGCCGTGCAGTCCACGCGCGACGAGCGGCGCTACGAAAGCGCCGTGCTGCGCACCCTGGGCGCGAGCCGGCGCGTGATCCTGGCCGGTGTCGGCACCGAGTTCTTCGCGCTCGGCCTGCTCGCCGGCCTGCTCGCCGCCGTCGGTGCGAGCGCGATCGGCTGGCTGCTCGCGACCCGGGTATTCGAGCTCGACTACTCGCTCGATCCGCTGGTCTGGGTCGCAGGCGTGCTGGCCGGCACGCTGGTCGTCGGCCTGAGCGGCCTGCTGGCCACGCGCGCGGCCGTCGTCGCCCCGCCGGTCAATACGCTGCGGCGAAGCTGAAGGCGGCGGATCGCTCCAGGCTTGCGCTACCAGCCGCAGGTCTGCCGCAGCGGCTGGATGGCGTCGCCGAGACCGGCGAGGTCGAACTCGGCGCGGATCGGTGTCGCGTTCGCAGGCACGACCTGGGCGACGAGCTGCGGCGCGCGCAGCAGCGATTCGATGAACCGCTCGTCGTCGCCGGCGAAGAACGTGGCGGTATTGTTGGTCGACACCCGCCACTCCTCGGTGACGGCGGCGGCGTTGCCGATCCGGTACAGCACCTCGACATCCTCGCGGTCCTTGCGCAGCGGTGTGTGCCAGTTGATGTAGGCATCGGTGTCGCCGCTTTCGCAACGGAGCACGAGCACGACCGCCTTGCCGTCGGGCGAGGCGCCCGCATCCGCGCTCAGGGTGAGCAACACCGTGTCGCTGTCGTCGAACGGATTCTTCGACTTCTTCACGGACAGCTTTCCGCGCTGAGGCGCGGCGGCGGGCTTGCGGGCGCCCGCGGCGACGTCCTCGAAGCACTCGAGACGCTCCGTATCGTCGAGCAGCCTGGTGCAGCGGTCGAGCGCCTGCTCGACCTGGGCGTGTACGCCGGCGGTGGCGAGAAGCAGCGGCAGGCCGATAATTCCCCGGTACAATTTCATGTCTCCTCCCTGCGTTCGACGAATGAGTTGCGAGTCTACAAAATCCATCGGATGCCGGGCACCGGTTATTCAGTGACCTTATCACGGCGCATGACTGCGGCGATGACGCCGGCGACAGTGTCGAGCGTGGCCCGCCGCGGGCTGCTGGTGCGCCAGACGGCGCCGATGCTGCGCGCCGGCGCGGGGGCGCGGAACGGGCGGACGGCGAGCCGGGTGTTGTGGACCGGATTCTCGACGGCGAGCGCCGGCAGGAGGGTGATGCCCCCGCCTGCGGCGACCATCTGGCGCAGGGTCTCGAGGCTGGTTGCGCGAAAGTCCTGCCGCTCGCGCGTGACGACCCGGCTGCAGACCTCGAGCGCCTGGTCGCGCAGGCAGTGGCCGTCCTCGAGCAGCAGCAGCTCCTCGCCGTCCAGATCCTCGACGTCGAGCGCAGCGCGTGCGGCGAGGCGGTGGTCCGGCGGCATCGCCACCAGGAAGTGCTCGGTGAACAGCGCACGGACCTCGAGCCCGTCGACGTCGACCGGCAGGGCCAGCACGGCGGCATCGAGGGTGCCATCGCCGAGCTCGGCGAGCAGGACGTCGGTCTGGCGCTCGGCGAGCAGAAGCTGCAGCCGCGGGTATCGCCCGCGCAGCTCGCCCAGCACGTGCGGAAGGAGATAGGGTCCGAGCGTCGGAATCAGTCCGATGCGCAGCCGCCCGACCATGGAGTCCTGCGCGTAACGGGCGGTTTCCACGATCTGGTCGACCTCGCCGAGCACCCCGCGCGCCCGGCGCACGATGTCCTGTCCCGCGTCGGTGAGCATGACCTGCCGGCCGCGGCGTTCGATGAGGGAGACGCCGAGCTGGGCCTCCAGCTTCCGAACCTGCGTGCTCAGGGTCGGCTGGCTGACGAAGCAACGGCGGGCGGCGCGGCCGAAATGGCGGGTATCGGCCAAGGCGACCAGATAACGAAGCATCTGCAGCTTGATGTCTGTCATTGACTCAGTCTATCAATCTAATCTGAACAATCAATTGGAGATATCATTATGGGTTGCTTAAGCTGCGTCCCCTCTTCAAACGACCGCTGAAATGGACACATGGAGGATCACATGCTGGGCATCGGAGACAGGTTTCCGCACTTCAAGCTGACCGGAGTCGTTTCGAGCGACCTCGAGACTGCGTTCGAGACCTTCGATCACGACAGTTTCGAGGGCAAATGGAAGATCGTGTTTTTCTGGCCGAAGGACTTCACGTTCGTCTGCCCCACCGAGATCGCGGCATTCGGACGCCTCGAGGGCGAGTTCCGCGACCGCGATGCGCAGGTGCTCGGCGCGAGCACGGATTCGGAGTTCGTGCATCTCGCATGGCGCAGGGAGAAGGAAGAGCTCACGGGTCTGCCGTTTCCGATGCTCTCCGACATCAAGCGCGAGCTGTCGAGCGGACTCGGAATCCTCGATCGTGAGGCCGGCGTGGCCCAGCGAGCGACCTACATCGTCGACCCGGAAGGCATCATCCGTTTCGTCTACGTGACGGATCTGAATGTCGGCCGCAGTCCCGAGGAAGTGCTGCGCGTGCTGGATGCCCTGCAAACGGACGAGCTCTGTCCGTGCAACTGGAACGCCGGGGAGGAAACGCTCAAGGCGGCATGAGGGCGCGACGCGGGCCGGACACGTTTTCGCGTGTCCCGGCCGGCGCTGGCTGGAATCAAACCCGTTTTGGAATTCTGTACAGGAACCCGTATGACTCTGGAAGACATCAAGGCCCGCATCCCCGACTATGCGAAAGACCTCAAGCTCAATCTCTCGAGCGTGCTCACGCCGCAGGGCTCGCCGGGCCTGAGCGAGAGCCAGATCTTCGCCACTGCCGTAGCCTCGGCGCACGCCTCGCGGAGTCCGGCATTCGTCCGCTGGATCGAGGCGGCCGCCGCCGACAGGCTCGACGCGGAAACCCTGACGGCGGCGCGCAGCGCGGCCGCGATCATGGCCATGAACAACGTCTATTACCGGTTCACGCACCTGGTCGGCGATGAGGAGTACCGCAACCTGCCGGCGCGCCTGCGCATGAACGTGCTCGCGAGGCCGCCGGGCGACAAGACGGACTTCGAGCTTTATTCGCTGGCCGTATCGGCAATCAACGGCTGCGGCATGTGCATGGCGGCGCACCAGAAGGTCCTGCGCAAGGCGGGCCTGAGCCGCGAGGCCGTGCAGAGCGCCGCGCGCATCGCCGCGGTGATCCATGCCGTGGCGGCGGTGCTCGAGACCGCCCCGGAAATGTCGCTGACCCGATCCGCCGCGGCCTGAGCCGGCCGGCATCCTCGCGGCCTGCTCCCGGCAGGGGGGCGGAGCGGCCACGATATACTGGCGCGCATGCGCGACTCAGGGAAGCGACTGTCCGCAGGCGTCGTCGTGGTGCGGGAAACGCCGAAGGGCGTGCGCTTTCTGCTGCTGAGGTCCTTCAATCACTGGGATTTTCCCAAGGGACTGGTCGAGAAAGGCGAGTCGCCGCTCGAGGGCGCCATCCGCGAGGTGCTCGAGGAGACGACACTCGCCGACCTCGACTTCGCCTGGGGTAAAACCTACATCGAGACCGGGCCCTACAGCCGTGGCAAGACGGCGCGCTATTACCTGGCCCGGACGCAAAACGAGGCGGTCGACCTGCCGCCGAATCCCATCACCGGCCGATCCGAGCACGTCGAGTACCGCTGGACCGATGCCCGCACCGCGCGCCGCCTCGCCTCGCCGCGCCTGAAGCCCGTCGTCGACTGGGCCGCCGGCATCGTAAAGCGGAACACTTAAGCGGCGCTTTTTTCGACTGTGATCTCGTCGTTCCAGCGCGTCACCACGGCGAAAGCCGGGGCGGGATCCAGTCTTTCAAGAGCCTGGACACCGGCTTCCGCCAAGGCGACGAGTCGTTTCAAAGACACCTCTTCACATTTCCACGCGGCCCCGGCGGCCGCCGGCGAGGAAGTCGGTGACGTTGGCGACCACTTCGTCGAGCGCGCGCTGGCGCGCCTCGCGCGCCGCCCAGGCGATGTGCGGAGTGACGATCAGGTTCGGGATGTCCGGCCCCAGCAGTGGATTGCCGCCGACCGGCGGCTCCGCGCTGAGCACATCGATACCCGCGCCGCCGATGCCCCCGTCGCGCAATGCCTCCGCCAGCGCAGCCTCGTCGACGAGCGCGCCGCGCGCGGTGTTGACGAGCAGCGCGTCGCTGCGCATGCGCGCGAGCTCGGGCCGGCCGACGAGCCCGCGGGTTTCCGGCGTCAGCGGACAGTGGAGGCTGAGGACGTGGGCGCGCCCGACGAGCTCGTCGAAGGCCACCCGGCCGGGTCGCGGCTCGCATCCGCGCCGCTCCGCGACGGCGACCTCGATCCCGAATGCCGGGGCCGCCGCCGCGACGGCGCGGCCGAGCTCGCCGAAGCCGACGATGCCGAGGGTCTTGCCGGCAAGCTCGCGGATCGGGTAGTCGAGCAGGCAGAACTGCGGGCTATCGCGCCAGGCGCCTTCCCGCATGAGCCGCTGGTAGCCGGCGAGGTGATGCGTGAGCGCGAGCACGAGCGCGTAGACGTGCTGCACGACCGATGCCGTGCAATAGCCGCGAATGTTGCACACGGCGATCCCACGCTGCCGCGCTACCTCGAGATCGACGTTGTCGGTACCGGTTGCGACCAGCGCAACGAGTTCGAGCCGCGGCGCCGCCCGCATTGCCGCCGCATCGAGGCGGATTTTGTTGGTGATGACGATCTGCGCGGGGGCGATGCGCTTCGGCAGCTCGCGCGGTGCGGTGACGTCATGCAGCTCGATGCCGGGCAGCGCGTTCTCGAGCGGCGCGACGTCGAGGTCGCCGCGGCTCACGGTTGCGAAGTCCAGGAATACGGCTTTCATGGGCCGTCGATTGTGCGGTGCGCGGACCGCGACTGACAACCGCCGGGCTTGCCAAAAGGCCGCCGCGGTCGGACGATCGGGGTTGTGTGACACGCGCGGGGAGGCGCGATGGCCGAAGCGAATTTTGTTCCGCTGAACTACCGCGAGCTCGCGGTGGAGGACATGCGCCGGCGCGCGAGGGAGTTCCGTGCGGCGATGGAAACCCGCCGCACCGTGCGCGAATTCTCCGCGCGGCCGGTGCCGCGCGATATCGTCGAGGACTGCCTGCGCGCGGCGGCGACCGCGCCGAGCGGAGCCAACATGCAGCCCTGGCGCTTCGTCGTCGTCGACGATCCGGCGATGCGGCGCCGCATCCGCCTGGCGGCGGAAGAGGAGGAGCGGCAATTCTACGAGCGCCGCGCGCCGCGCGAATGGCTCGACGCGCTGGCGCCGCTCGGCACTGATGCCGAGAAGCCTTTTCTCGAGACCGCGCCGTGCCTGATCGCCGTTTTCGAGCAGCGCTACGGCCGGCTGGCGGACGGGCGCAAGGTCAAGCATTACTATCCCGGCGAGTCCGTCGGCCTCGCCACCGGCATCCTGCTGACCGCGCTACACTGGTCTGGTCTGGTTTCGCTCACGCATACGCCGAGCCCGATGAAATTCCTGAACGACATTCTCGGGCGGGCACGCAACGAGCGGCCGTTCCTGCTGGTCGTCGCCGGCTATCCCGCCGATGGCGCTCGCGTGCCCGACATCCGGCGCAGGGCCTTCAATGAAATCGTCGATTTTCTCTAAGGGGTCGAATCCAGGGATCGGACCCCTGTGGATAAGTTTGCTGCTGGCGTGCGGCGTCGTTGCGGCAGAGCCTGCCGATCGTTTTGCGCGTCAGCGCGCAGCGCTCGTCGAGGACATCAGTGCCGACGTGCGCGCGACCCGCAGTTACCTCGACACCGAGGCGCTCGACCCGGCGGTGCTGGACGCGATGGGCAGCGTGCCGCGCCACCGGTTCGTGCGCCAGCGCGACATCGAGCACGCCTACGAGAACCGGCCGCTGCCGATCGGCCACGGCCAGACCATCTCGCAGCCGTACATCGTCGCCATCATGACCGACCTGCTCGAGCCCGAGCCGGGCGACAGCGTGCTCGAGGTCGGCACGGGCTCCGGCTACCAGGCCGCCGTGCTCGCGGAGATCGTCGGGGCGGTGCGCACCATCGAGATCATCGAGCCGCTCGGCGCAAGCGCCCGCGAACGGCTCGAGACGCTCGGCTACCACAACGTCGAGGTGCGTATCGGCGACGGTTATTACGGCTGGCCCGAGCACGCGCCCTACGATGGCATCGTGGTCACCGCCGTGGCCAGCCACGTGCCGCCCCCGCTGCTCGGTCAGCTCAAGCCCGGGGGGCGCATGATCATCCCGGTCGGCAGCCGCTTCCTGACCCAGCAGCTGGTGCTCGTCGAGAAGGACGCGGAGGGCGCGGTGACGACCCGGCAGATCCTGCCCGTGCGCTT
>DATLFD010000003.1:0-71237 GCA_035524935.1 Gammaproteobacteria bacterium
CGGCGCGTCTTCCGGTCGCGGATCCGCGGCATCGACGATCAGCAGCACGCGATCCGCGAGCGCGATCTGCTCGCGGGTGCGGCGCACGCCCTCCTTTTCGACGACGTCATCGGTGTCGCGCAGGCCGGCCGTGTCGATCACGTGCAGCGGCAGGCCGTCCAGGTCGATGCGCTCGCGCAGCACGTCGCGCGTGGTGCCCGGCACCTCGGTGACGATAGCGGCCTCGCGACCGGCCAGGCGGTTGAGCAGGGTCGACTTGCCCACGTTGGGGCGGCCGGCGAGGACGACCGTCATGCCTTCCTGCAGCAGGCAGCCCTGGCGCGCCGCCTGCGCGAGCTCGTCGAAGCGACGCAGCAGGTCGTCGATGCGCCCGCGCAGCTCGTCTCCGCCGAGAAAATCGATCTCTTCGTCCGGAAAGTCGATGGCCGCCTCCACGTACACGCGCACGGCGGTAACGGCTTCGGTCAGCGCGCGCACCCGGTCGGAAAATTCACCCTGTAGCGAGCGCATTGCGGCGCGCGCGGCGGCGGCCGAGCCGCTGTCGATGAGATCGGCGACGGCCTCGGCCTGGGCGAGATCGAGCTTGTCGTTGAGGAATGCGCGCT
Organism: Gammaproteobacteria bacterium; assembly: GCA_035524935.1. GTDB lineage: Bacteria > Pseudomonadota > Gammaproteobacteria > Steroidobacterales > JACDCP01 > JACDCP01. The sequence goes on from DATLFD010000003.1 coordinate 606, forward strand.
CGGAGAACTCGCCCGGGCGGGCTGCGCGCGCGCCCAGCGCGGTCACGCGCGCGAGCACCAGGTCGCAGACGACCGGGCCGCCGTGGCCGTGCAGCTCCAGCACGTCCTCGCCTGTGAACGAATGCGGCGCGGGAAAGAAGAGCGCGAGACCGGTGTCGATGGTGTCACCGTCGGCGTCGCGAAACGGGCCGAAGCGTGCGCGGCGGGGCTCCGGCAGGCCACCCAGCACGGCTTCGCCGATCGGCCGCACGAGCGGTCCGGACACGCGCACGATGCCGATGCCGCCACGTCCCGGCGGCGTGGCGAGCGCGGCGATGGTCTCGTCGGCTGGCTCTGGCATGCGCGGTATCATCGGCCCGATATCGCCTCAGAGAAAGGCACGGGGGTCAGCGGATGTCCAGTCGAACCGTCGAGTTTGAGAATTCCCAGGGCGCGACCCTCGCCGGCAGCCTTGAGTTGCCCGACTCGGGCGCGCCCTCCGCGTTCGCGCTGTTCGCGCACTGCTTCACCTGCACGCGGAATTTCCGCGCCTCGCACAACATCTCGCGCGCTCTCGCCGCCGAAGGGCTCGGCGTGCTGCGCTTCGACTTCACCGGCCTCGGTGAGAGCGAGGGCGAGTTCGCCGCCACCACTTTTTCTTCGAACGTCGGCGATCTCGTCGCGGCCGCCGGCTACCTCGAAGCCGAGCACGCGGCGCCGAAGCTGCTCGTCGGCCATTCGCTCGGCGGCACCGCCGTGCTGCAGGCAGCGACGGCGATCCCTTCGAGCGTTGCCGTGGCGACGCTCAATGCGCCGGCGAGCGCAAAGCACGTCCTGCGGCTGCTCGGCGATCAGCGCGAGCGTATCGAGCGGGACGGCGAGGCGGACGTGCTGCTCGGCGACCGGCCGTTCCGCATACGCAGGACGTTCATCGAGGATCTCGAGCGGCACGCGCTGCCGGAATCGGTGCGCGAGCTCAGGAAGGCGCTGCTGATCCTGCATTCGCCCCTCGACGATATCGTCGATATCGACAATGCCAGCCGACTGTTCCAGCACGCGCTGCACCCGAAGAGCTTCGTCTCGCTCGACAAGGCGGACCATCTGTTGAGCCACGACGAGGACTCGCGCTATGCGGGCGCGGTGCTGGCGGCCTGGGCGAGCCGATATCTCGGCGCCGAGCCCGCGCCGGCCGCGGCGTTGCGCGCCGAGGGCGGTGTCGTGCTCGCGCGCACGCGCGCCGGCGCCTTCCGTACGGAGATCAGTGCGAACGGCCATGCGCTGGTGGCCGACGAGCCGGCCGAATACGGCGGCGCGGGCGCCGGGCCGACGCCCTACGATCTGCTGTCGGCCGCGCTCGCCGCCTGCACCAGCATGACGGTGCGCATGTATGCCGAGCACAAGAAGTTTCCGCTCGAGGCGGTGACGACCGCGGTACGTCACAGCAAGATCCACGCGATCGACTGCCGGACTTGCGAGACTAAAGAGGGCAAGATCGATCGCTTCGAGCGGAGCCTCGAGCTCGCCGGCGACCTGACCGGCGAGCAGCGCGAAAAAATGCTCGCCATCGCCGAAAAATGCCCGGTGCACCGCAGCTTGCATTCCGAGGTTTCGATCGAGACGAAGCTGGAGAACCCCGGCGACCACTGACCGCCCCGGCATTCGCCGGGATGACGAAATTCCGGATCCGGGCTTCCGGGAAGGTCTTGGGCGTGTCCCTGGTGTAAAATTGCCGGTCGTTTGTTGCCCGGGGCAGTCGATTGTTGCAGCTCTTGCTGAACGCTCATGTATTCGCTCCGCAAGACCTTGGCATTCGGCATCTCCTGATCGGCGGAAACCGGATCCTCTGGATCGGTGAACAGAAGGCAGATCTTTCTCCGCTGAATGCAACCCGTGTCGATCTCGAAGGGCGGCGGCTGATTCCCGGGCTCATCGACGGTCATGCCCATGTCACAGGCGGCGGGGGCGAGTCTGGATTCGCCAGCCGGGTGCCGCCGGTGCCGTTGAGCCGCTTCACGACCGCAGGCGTTACCACGGTCGTCGGCGTGCTGGGGACGGACGACACGACGCGCGATACGCGCGCGCTTCTGGCCCAGATCCGTGCCTTGCGCGACGAAGGCTTGGGCGCCTGGTGCCATACGGGCGGCTACCATGTCCCGCCCGTGACGCTGACCGGGAACGTCCGGGACGATATCGTCCATCTGGATCCGGTCATCGGCGTGGGTGAGCTGGCGTTGAGCGATCACCGCTCGAGCCAGCCCACGCTGGACGAGATATTACGGATCGCCAGCGATGCGCACGTGGCCGGGATGATCACCGGCAAGGCCGGAATCCTGCATCTGCATCTCGGCGACGGCGAGCGCGGCCTGGACCTCGTGCGCGAGGCGCTGAACGTCAGCGAGCTGCCGCCGCGGGTTTTCAACCCGACCCATGTCAACCGGCGCAAGGCCCTGTTCGAAGAGGCGCTGGATCTCGCCCGGCGCGGCTGCACGGTCGACATGACGGCGTTTCCCGTCGCAGCAGAGGACGATGCCTGGCCCGCCGATGTCGGATTGCAGAAATATCTCGAATCCGGCGCGCCGGCCGATCGCATCACGATCAGCTCCGACGGCGGCGGCTGTCTGCCGCAGTTCAACGACCAGGGCGAGCTCGTGCACATGGAGGTGGGCCGGCCGGCCTGCCTGGCGGAAACCCTGCGAAAATTCCTGTCCCGAGGCGTACCGCTGGAGTCCGTGCTGCCCGCTTTTACGGCCAATGTCGCGCAGATACTGCGATTGCACGACAAAGGCCGGATCCGGGCCGGCGCCGATGCGGACCTTGTCGTGCTCGGAAGCGAGGGTGAGGTCCGCGATGTCATGGCTGCCGGTATCTGGCACGTCCGGAACGGACGGCAACAGGTCTTCGGACGTTTCGAGAATGAAAGCGATTACGGACCGCCCCCCTGATGTGCCCCTCGAACCATGCGGATCCGTTGTCCCGCGGCTACATCGTTCCGATCGGCGGGGCCGTGGACAAGTTCGACAACCCCGAGATCCTGGGCCGTTTCGTCACACTCTGCGGAGGCAAATCCGCGCGTATTGCGATCATTCCCACGGCGTCGGAAGCCGATGACACCGGGCGAAACTATGAGAAATTGTTTCGCCGCCTGGGTATCCGGCACGCGCGCGTGTTACCCCTGATCACACGCGATGATTGCAGTTCAGAAAAGTATCTCGAATATATCGGCGGCGCCCAGGGCATATTCATGACCGGCGGCAATCAGCTGCGTCTTTCGACGACGATAGGCGGAACGCCAGTGGCACAACTGATTCGCCGCCGGAATGCAGCCGGCATGCACGTGGCGGGCACCTCGGCCGGCGCGGCGTTCATGGCCGAGCACATGATCGCCGGCGGCAACGAGGGCAGCACACCGAGCCCGGACATGGTCACCATGGCGCCCGGCCTCGGCTTGACCAACAGCTTCATCATCGATCAGCATTTCCGCCAGCGCGACCGGCTCGGGCGGCTTCTGACCGCCCTGGCTTATAACCCGTTCGCCGTGGGCATCGGCCTGGACGAGGATACGGCCGCTTTCATCCGGCCCGGCGACGATCTCGAGGTGGTCGGCAGCGGCGGCATTACCATCATCGACCCGACCAACCTGAGCTATTCTTCGATGGACCGCGCCCGCCGCGGGGACCCGGTCAGCCTGATCGGTGTCAGGCTGCATATCCTGATCGCGGGAGGCCGCTTCGAAATCAAGGGCCGCAAGGCTCACGCGAATAACCGACCAGCATAAAAATCCATTGAACAGCGCCTGAGGCGAGGCCGTGAAGATCATCAGCACCAACGTCTACGTTGGCCCCAACATTTACGCGCACTTTCCGGTCATCCGCCACGTCCTGGACCTCGGCGTGCTGGAACACTGGCCGACGAGCCGTCTCGGCGGCGCGTTCGTGGATCCCCTGATCGGGCACCTGCCGGGGCTGCATGAACACGGCTGTTCCTATGGCGAGCCCGGCGGATTCATTCGACGCCTTTGCGAAGGCGAAGGGACCTGGCTCGGCCACGTCATGGAGCACGTCGCGCTCGAGCTGCAGAACGTCGCCGGTTCGCCGGTCGCGTTCGGCCGCACGCGGTCGGTCGACGGCCAGCCCGGGCATTACAACATGGTCTTTCAATACAACGACGAGGATGTGGGCCGGGAGGCCGGCCGGCTCGCGCTGTCGCTGATCCATCACCTGTTGCCAGAGCATCTGAAGCCGACAACGGCGCCGCCCGCCGGATGGGATTTTCCGGAACAACGGGACATGTTCATCCGCTACGCCCAGCGACGCGCCTTCGGGCCGAGCACCGCGGCGCTGATACGGGCGGCGGAGGAACGCGACATTCCCTGGCTCAGGCTCAATCGCCAGAGCCTCGTTCAGTTCGGTCACGGCCGCAATCAGAAGCGCATCCAGGCCACGACGACGGGCACTACGAGCAATATCGCCGTCGAGCTGGCTTCGGACAAGGAGGAGACAAATCGCATTCTGCGCGACCTCGGGCTGCCGGTGCCCGTTCAGCGCCTGGTCGAGACGTCGCGCGACGCGAAACGGGCCGCGAAACGAATCGGTTTCCCGGTGGTCGTCAAGCCGCTCTCCGCCAATCATGGACGCGGCGTTTCCATCAATCTGCGCACTCGCGGCGAAATCGAGGTCGCATTCGACGAAGCCAGAAAGCACGGGCCCAACGTCGTCGTCGAAAGCTTTCTCGAGGGCTTCGACCACCGCCTGCTCGTCATCGACGGCGAGCTCGTCGCCGCTGCAAAACGGGTCCCGGGGCACGTGATCGGCGACGGAGAGCACTCGATCGAACAGCTCATCACCCTGGTCAACCAGGATCCGCGCCGCGGCGTCGGTCACGAGAAAACCCTGACCCGGCTCGAGCTCGATCAACAGGCCGAACGCCTGCTGGCCAGCGCGGGTTACGACCGCGGCACGGTCCCGGCACGGGGCGAGCTCGTCTATCTGCGCTCCACGGCGAATCTCTCGACCGGAGGCACGGCGATCGACGTGACCGATGACGTGCATCCGGACAACCGGGAGATGGCGATCCGTGCGGTCAAGGCGATCGGACTGGATATCGGCGGTGTGGATTTTCTCACCGTGGACATCAGCAAGTCCTACAGAGACGCCGGCGGCGGCATCTGTGAGATCAACGCGGGACCCGGATTCCGGATGCACGTCGCGCCGAGCGAGGGAACGCCCAGGGACGTGTCCGGCCCGGTCATCGACATGCTGTTCCCGCCCGATGCGCCGAGCCGGATTCCCATCGCCGCGGTCACCGGAACCAACGGCAAGACCACGACCGCGCGGATGCTCGCGCATGTCCTCAAGCTGAGGGGTTTCACCGTGGGGCTCACGTCGACGGACGGGGTCTACATCGACGCCCAGTTGTCCGTGCCCGGGGATATGACCGGGCCGGCGTCGGCCCGCATGATCCTGCGCGATCCGTCGGTCGACGCCGCCGTGCTGGAAACCGCGCGCGGCGGATTATTGCGCGGCGGGCTCGGTTTCTCCGAATGTAACGTGGCCGCCTGCATCAACGTCACTTCGGATCATCTCGGGTTGCGCGGCGTCGAGACGCTCGAGCAGCTCGCCGAGGTCAAGCGAGTGCCCATCGAGGTGGCCAGGGACGCCGCGGTCCTCAACGCCGACGACACGCTGTGCCTGCAAATGGCGGACTACACCGACGCCAGGACCGTGTGCTACGTGACCATGAATCCGGGTCACCCGCTCGTCAAGAAACACATCCAGGCCGGTGGCCAGGCATTCGTCCTCGAGCAAGGCATGAACGGCCACATGATCACGATTTACGACAACGAGCACCATCATCCGTTGCTCTGGACGCACCTGATTCCAGCCACCGTCGAGGGGCGCGCCATGCACAACGTGCAGAACGCGATGTTTGCCGCCGCGCTGGCGTACAACATGAATATCGGCCTCGAGGACATCCGCCATGGCCTGCGCACCTTCGACGCGACGTTTTTCCAGGTGCCCGGGCGCATGAACATCTTCAACGAGCATCCGTTCAAGGTCATCCTGGACTATGCTCACAACGCGGCCGCGGTCAGGGCCATGTGCAATCTCGTCGATCGATTCGAGCCGAAGGGTCGGCGCATCGTCGTTCTGTCGGCGCCGGGCGACCGGCGTGACGAGGATATCCGCGAGATCGCGGCAGAGGCAGCCGGGCATTTCGATCATTTCATCTGCCGCGCCGACGACAATCCGCGCGGCCGCGGCCCCGACGAGGTTCCGCGCATGCTCAGGGATCGCCTGCTCGAGGCGGGTCAGCCCGCGGACGCCATCGAGGTGATCGCCGACGAGCAGGCGGCGACGCTGGCTGCCTTGCGGATGGCAAAGCCCGACGATCTGATTCTCATCCTTTCGGACTCGATCAAGCGGACCTGGAAGCAGATCATCTATTTCGATGCCCAGGCCGAATCGGACGTTCCAGCGAAGAGGCAGCCCATACCGCTCGACGACTTGCAGCCGCACACGTTCCGGTTCGATGAGAGCCTCGAAATCATCAGCGACGAGCGCGGCGTACGCATTGCCCGCGAAGCCGGCGACTGACCGTATAGCGGGGATCGATGCAGTTCCTCGACGCGCGCAGGCTGACCGGCCCAAATCTGTTCCTCGAAGGGCCCGGCACGGTGCTCGACGTGCGCTGCACGACCGACGAAGCCGGCCGCCTGCTGCCGCTGTGGGAGCAGTGCAGCCGCGGCATGCTCGACGCGGCCGGCTGGCGGCGGGAAGTCATTCGGGCGCACCGCTTCCCGGCGGGGGTCAGCCTCGCGTTCTCCGCGCCCATCGACGCCCTGTACGCCGCCACCGACATGAACCTGTGGGCGTGGCGGAGCTGCGAGAGCCGCCTTGGGAATACCGATCCGCCCGACTTTGCGGCCGCCCTCGAGGAATTCAGACGGGCCATTGCCCGAGAAGCCAACCCGGGGCTGATCGAGATCGGCCGTGCCGCCGCCGATCACAACGTCGCGTTCCTGCATGACGACGACAACGCTTCCATCGGGCTCGGCAGCGGTTCCCGGACGTGGTCGGTGCGGGAAATTCCGGAAATCTCCGCCATCGACTGGGACGCAATCCACGATGTTCCCGTCGCCCTCGTCACGGGCACAAACGGCAAAACGACCACGGTTCGGCTGGCCGCGCACATCGGCCGCAGCGCCGGCCTGAAAGTCGGGTTGAGCTCGACGGACTGGACGGCGATCGACGGCGCCGTGCTCGATCGCGGCGACTTCGCCGGACCCGGTGGCGCAAGAAGCGTGCTACGGCATCCTGCAGTCGAGTTGGCGGTTCTTGAAACGGCACGCGGCGGCCTGCTGCGCAGAGGGCTTGCGCTGACCAGTGCGGACGCCGCGGTCATCACCAACATCGCCGAAGATCACCTGGGGGACTTCGGATCGCAGAGCCTCGAAGAGCTGCTCGAAATCAAATGGATCGTCAGCCGTGCCGTAGCGGCGTCCGGCACACTGATACTCAATGCCGACGACAGCCTGCTCGTCGAAAGGACCGCCGGATACCCTGGCAGGATCGTCTGGTTCGGTCTGGACGAACGCAATCGTGCGATCGGAACGCATGTCGCGGCCGGCGGCACGGCATTCGTCCTCGACGATGAGCGCCTGCTGCGCATCGACGCGGCGGCGCGCAAAACAATCTGCTCCGTCCAGGACGTACCGCTGGCGCTGGCCGGCGCCGCCCGACATAACCTCTCCAATGCCCTCGCCGCCGCGGCATTGACCTGGTGCCTCGGCGTATCGCCGCCCGCTATCGGCCGCGGCCTGAGCTCGATGTCGCAGGACAACAACCCCGGTCGGTGCAACGTGTTCGCGATAGCGGGTGTGAACATACTCGTGGATTTCGCGCACAACCCGCACGGCATGCGGGCGCTGCTGGACATGGCGCGCACGCTGCCGGGCAAACGCAGGCTGCTGGCCTTCAGCCAGGCCGGCGACAGACCGGACGAGGCTATTCGCGAGCTCGCGCGGAGCGGCTGGTCGATCGGGCTCGACGAGGTCATCGTCTCCGAGCTCCGCTCGTACTCTCGAGGCCGTGCGCGCGGCGAGGTCTACGGCATTATTCGCAGCGAGCTCCTGAAGCTCGGCGCGCGCCCCGCTCAGATCCGGCATTTCGAGGAGGAAAGGGAATCGCTCGATGCGGCGCTTGCGTGGGCAGAGCCGGGAGACCTCATCATCCTGCTCGTGCTCGGCGACATCCAGGCGATCCTCGATCGCTTGAGGGTGCTGGCCGGACAGTGATCGCGGCCGCGCTCTATCCGCGCAACCCCAGGATCAGATCCGCTGCCTTCTCGGCAATCATGATCGTCGGGGCATTGGTGTTTCCATTGACGAGACTGGGCATGACCGAGGCGTCGGCGATGCGCAAGCCATCCAGTCCATGCACGCTGAGACGGGAATCGACGACGGCCTGCGGATTCTCGCCCATCGCGCAGGTCCCCGCCGGATGAAAGGCGGTCTCTATCGTCTGCTTCACATAGCTGGCGAGCTCGCTGTCCGACTGAACCGCGGGACCCGGCGCGAGCTCCCGTTTCAATCCGAATTCCCGCAACGCCCTGGTGCGGGTCAGCGCGCGGGCGAATCGGACGGCTTCGACCATCACGCCGACTTCGCGCGGCGCCGCCAGATAGTTCGGATCGATGATCGGATCATGCCGGGGATCGGCCGATGCCAGGCGGATGCTGCCCCTGCTTTCGACGTCGATCAGGCAGGCCTGCAGATCGACCGCGGCGCGGAACGGCGGGCTGCCGGCCCACTGGACCGAGAACTGGCAGTCCGCAAGCTCGCTGGCCTCGGAAAGTTTCATGAACGCGCCCGCGGCGATCATCGGGGACGTAAAGATCCCCTGGCGCGACCAGCACCATTGCAGAAACGGAACGGCGAGGGCCGCAACCGTCAATGAGACCGGCTCGGCTGGCTCGTAGAGAATCGGCAGACGGGGGTGGTCCTGCAGTCCCTTGCCCACGCCCGGCAAATCGCAGCGGGGTTCGATGCCGATGGCGTGCAGCTCGTCGGCCGGGCCGATCCCGGACAGCAGCATCAGCCGTGGCGTGCCGAAGGCGCCCGCACAGAGAATGACTTCCCGGCTGGCATGCGCGGAGAATTCACCGTCCGAGCGGCGGCAAACGACGCCGACCGCGCGCTGTCCGTCCAGGATTATCCGCTGCGCTTCTGTTTTCGACCGAACCTCGAGGTTCCGGCGAGGCTCAGCGGGCTTCAGATAACCGAGCGCGGTGCTGGAGCGCTCGCCGTCCGACTGGGTGTACTGATAAAACCCGGCGCCGAGCTGCTCAGCGCCCGTGAAATCATCGTTGCGGCGAAGCCCCATTTCGACACATGCATCGATGAAGGCCTGACCGAACCGTGACTTGTAACGGCTTCCGCACACGCCGACGGGTCCGCCGACGCCGTGATACCTGCTCTCGCCGCCCTCGAAGTCCTCCATTCCGCGGAAATAGGGCAGTATGTCGTCGAAACCCCACCCGCGCGCCCCCTGTTCGACCCAACGGTCATACGCCCGGCGCTCGCCGCGCACGTACATCATCGCGTTGACCGATGAGCCGCCGCCCATCGTGCTGGCCACCGGCTGGCGAATGCGTCGCGAATGGCAATTCACCTGCTCGCAGGTCTCGTAAGTCCGCAGGCGGGACGCCATGAACTTCTTCCCGAGCAGCGGTATCCCTAGAGCAAGGCGCTTGTATCTGGCGCCCCGTTCGATCAACAGGACCTCGACGGCCGGGTCTTCGCTGAGTCGGCTGGCCAGCACGCAGCCTGCAGACCCGCCGCCGACGATGACATAGTCGTATTGTGTCACCGGCGGCATCTCCGATCATGTCCTGCGGTGTCATTTCGAAAATTCGTCTTTATAGTATTCTGCGGACACCGCAATAGAGAAATCCGCCCGTTGAGTCAATTCAACACTGCGCTCGGGCGCCGCCTGCCGGGTTCTGGCCAATCCATACAGACGCCAGCGGGCCGTTTCCGGGACAAGCTCGATTGGATCGCCGGGTACGTGGGCGACAAGAGCGTCCTCTACATCGGCAGCGTCGACGCGAATCCGGAAAACTTCGACAAGCACAGGGCTGCCCAGGCGCTGCTCGAGGAGCGGGCGGGATCGCTGCTCGGGATATACAGCACCGATGAGCAAGTGGCCGGAATTCGCGAAGCGGGGCACAAAGCCAGACGCGGGGAAGTCGAAGAACTGGATCTGGCGGCAAGCTTCGACGTCGTCGTCGCCGCGGACAATATCGAGCATCTTGCGAACTGCGGGCGTTTTCTGCACAGCATGGAGCGCCACCTTGCCCCGGACGGTGTGTTCCTGGTGTCGACCCCCAATCCGACCAGCCTGGTGAGGATCCTCGAGCTGCTGGCCAGACGCAGAACCAAGGCCAACCTCGAGCACACCGGCTGGTATACCGGCCAGGTACTCGACCAGCTCGCAAGGCGCTTCGGGCTTTTCGTGGAGACGGAAGTATTCATCGACGAGATGCACAAATATCACCAGACAGGTCCCGGCAGCCGGCGCACGGGGACGGTCAACAAGCTGGCGAAGAGGCTGCTCGTGGGACTGAACCGGGTCGCCTGCACCGCTTTTCCCCAGTTGTCGGAGACTTTCGGATTCGTACTCAGAAAGAGCCCCGTGGCTCGCGGCACATGACAGCCTTCGCAGTCAGCGAATGACCTCGGCTTTCCCGCGCGGCGGCAATCGCGATCCGCGTTCGTTGGGCGCGATAGTCGTGAACTTCAACGGCGGCGAGAAAATCGTCGAATGCATCCAGGCGTTGCGCGGCCAGGCGGTCCCGCTGCGGGATATCGTGGTCGTGGACAACGGCTCTACCGACGCGAGTGTCGCGTGGTTGCGGGCAGAGACGCCCGATGTCCGTATCGTCGAGCTCGGTGAAAACCGCGGGCTTGCGTTCGCGCGCAATGTCGGTTTGAAGACTCTCGGCACCGACCTCGCGCTCTCGGTGGACAGCGATGTGAATGTGGCGGACGATTGCCTCGAAAAGCTCGTGCGCGCGTTCGTCCGGCACAAGGTTGCGATTGCCTGCCCGAGGATCCTGCTCCTGCCCGAGGCGAGTTTCGTGCAATGTGACGGCGCCTCGCTGCATTTTCTCGGCACCCTTGCGCTGCGGCACGCCTGTCGCCCGGCGGATTCGCTGCCCGGCAACGGTGACTTCGTCGGCGGCTGCATCGGCGCCTGCATGCTGCTGGATAGACGCATCGCACTCGAGGCCGGCGGCTTCAACGAGCAGTTCTTTTTCTATTTCGAAGATCTCGAGTTTTGCCTCCGGCTGCGCGCTCGCGGCCATCGGATCTACTGCGAGCCTGCCGCCGTCGTGTATCACGACCGCGGGCAGGGCACACCGGGGCTGTCCTGGCGAGGCGACGGCAGCTATCCGCCGCGCCGGGCCTACCTGTCCATGCGGCACCGATGGCTGGCGATTCTGATCCACTATCGTTTGCGCACGATCATGGTCCTGTTTCCCGCGCTTGTGTTGTACGAACTGGCCACGGTCGGGGCGTCGATCACGCGCGGCTGGCTCCACGCCTGGGGGCAAGCCTGGTGGTGGCTGCTGCTGCACAGAAACGAGGTCTGCGCGCGGAGAAAAAGAGCCCAGGCTGCCCGCACGACCGGCGACCGGGAATTGCTCGAGGGCGGACCGATTCCTCTCGCAACCGGTTTCATCCGCTCGGCATTGCTCGCACGCTGCGTGGCAGCCTTTTCGGCGTTGCTGAATGCGTACTGGGTGGTCGCCCGGAAATTGGCCGGCTGAGACACGCTCATGCGGCTCGAGCCTATCGGGGACCTTTCGGGGGATGCCTGGAACGAGGCGATAGCCCCCTACGACTCGGCGATGTTCTATCACCACTCTGCCTGGCTGTCGTTCCTGGAGGAGCGCGGTCGCGGAAAGGCCGTCCGATTCAGGATCCTCGACGGCGCCGAGCCGCGGGGCTATTTCGTGGCGTTCCTCCTCAGGAAGGGACCGTTCCGCATACTCGGCAGCCCGCTCTCGGCCTCGATGAGCGAGTATATGGGCCCGATCGTCGACGCGGATTTCGAAGTCGAGCAGTTCCTGGTGTCGCTCGACGCCCTCTGCGAATCGCTGCGCATCCACCATGTCGAGCTCGGCAGCCCGCTGCTCGAGCCCGGCGTCATGCGCCGCCACCACTACGAGACGCAAGAGTGGATGACCTACCGGATTCCCCTGTCCCGCGACCAGGACGCGATGTGGAAGGGCCTCAAGAGACAGTCGCGAAATCGTATCCGCCGCGGCCTCAAGAACGGTCTGGTCGTCGAAGATACCCGCGATCCGTCGTTTGTCGACACGCATTACAGCCAGGTCGTCGAAGTGTTCGGGCGCCAGGGGCTCGCGCCTCCCTTTGTCATCGAGGATTTCCGTGCGCTTTACAAATGGCTCAAACCGCAGGACCTGGTCTTTTCGCTCGAGGTGAAGCGGCAGGGAACCGGCGATGTCATCGCGAGCGGCATTTTCCCGCACGACAGCCGGCACGTTTACTCGTTGAGCACCGCATCGAGAACCGACAGCCGCAGCCTGTACCCGAACGAGCTGCTGCACTGGACGGTCATGCGGCTGGCCGGACAGCGGGGCCTGGAGCGGTACAGTATCGGCGACAGCCATCGAGCGCCGGACAGCGGCGGGAAATTCAAGGACAAGTTCCGCGGCGACTATGTGCCCGTGCATCGTTTCAGGCGCAATTACTCGCTACTGGCCAAGTACTCCCGGCAGGTCTATGCCGCCGTCACGCGCGCGAAGCAGCGATTCGCGTGGCGCGGGTCACGCTGAGCGACGCGAAGGTGCTCCGCGAGCAGTCCAATCGGGAAGGCGGAGGAATCGCGCGCGACCGGGGACGCGATCATCGCCACCGCAGGCGCAGGTCATCCTCCTCGCCCGGCTCCACGCGGCAACCGAACGGCCGGGATTCCCGGTCCAGGGTGTCGCGCAGCCAGTTCGTGTCACTACGCGCCGGCCGGGTCAGACGAAATCGCCTGATCTGTTGTGGAGCCATGTCGAGCCCGATGAGCCGGCCCGTCGCGACGTCCAGGCGCGGGAAATACAGCAGCCCGAGATCTCCGCGGAAGCGTTGCTGGCCGGCAATGCCTTCGTAATCGTTCAGCAGATCGCCACAGCCGTACAGCACAGGCCGTTCCCGGTAGACCTCGATCGCGAGCGGATGATGGGAGGAGTGGCCATGGACGACGTCGACCCCCGCGTCGATGAGGCCGTGCGCGAACCGGCGATGCCCCGCCGGCACCTCGTATCCCCAGTTGCCGCCCCAGTGGAGAGAGACTAAGACGAGGTCGCGAGCCTGCCGATGTCGCTCGATGAGTTCCGCGATCCGTCGCACGGCGCGGCCGTCCGGCTCCTCGATCAGATTCACGCCGCCGCGCGCTGCCGTCGCAGCCCATTGGCGCGGGATGCCGCTCGACATTACACCGTAAGCGAACACCAGCAGGCGCACTCCGCCGCGCAGGCCGATCATCGCCGGCTGCTCGGCTTCCGCGAGATTGCGGCCGGCGCCGGCCGTGCGCAGCGCGGACTGCTCGAGACTGCGCAAGGTCTCGTCGAGCCCGCCGTATCCCCAGTCGAGCACGTGGTTGTTCGAAAGCACGCAGCAATCGATCTGTGCCGCCACGAGGCACGAGACGTTGTCGGGGTGCATGCGGTAATGAATGCTCTTGCCGCGCCAGTAATCATCGCTGGTCGTCACGCTCGTCTCGAGGTTGACGATGCGAGCGTCGGGCTGCGCGCGGCCCAGATCCTCGAGCGCGCTGCCCCAGATGTAGGCAGCGTCGACAGGCCTTGCAATGGGCCCGTTGCGCTGCTCGGCGAGCCGCAGATAGCCGAGCGCGCTGCTCATGCCCGGCTCGTGAATGGCCGGATCTGCGGGGTGAGGCAGGATCTGGTCGATGCCGCGACCGGTCATCACGTCGCCACAGACGAAGAGCGTCGCGGTACCGCCGGGATTGGCGGATTCGTTCATGGGCCAGCCGGCCTCGGCGGGACGACCGAACGCCGCTGTGATCCTTGAACCCGAAGCGGCCAGGAGAGACTGAGCGGCACCGATCAAAAACCGGCGGCGATCCACGGCGGCACGGGACACGGCACTATGAGCCCTTCTTCGCCGCGTGCACCTGCCGGTTGATATGCCACTGCTGCGCGAACGACAGCAATGTATTGGTCAGCCAGTAGAGGACGAGCCCGGCCGGGAAGAACGCCATGAACACACTGAACACGACCGGCAGGAACTGCATGACCTTGGCCTGCACGGGGTCGCCGGGCGGCGCGGCGCTGATCTTCTGCTGGAAGAACATGGCGACGCCCATCAGCAGCGGCAGGATGAAATACGGGTCGCGCGCCGACAGGTCGTCGATCCAGAGCATGAACGGCGCCTGGCGCATCTCCACGCTCTCGAGCAGCACCCAGTAGAACGCGAGAAAGAACGGGATCTGCACGAGCATCGGCAGGCAGCCGGCGACCGGGTTCACCTTCTCGCGCTTATACAGTTCCATCATCGCCCGGCTCAGCGCCTGGCGGTCGTCCTTGTAGCGCTCCTGCAGATTTTTCATGCGCGGCTGCAGCTCGCGCATGCGCGCCATGGACAGGCCGCTGGTCTTGGTGAGCTTGTAAAACAGCAGCTTGATGAGCACGGTGACGATGATGATCGACCAGCCCCAGTTGCCGACCACGCCGTGCACCTTGCTGAGCAGCCAGAACAGCGGCTGGGCAATGAGCGTGAGAAAGCCGTAGTCGACGGTCAGCTCCAGCTCCGGCGCGGTCGCCGCGAGCTGGCGCTGCAGCTTCGGGCCGACGAAAAGCCGCTCCGCATAATCTCGCGTGCCGCCGGCCGGCACCGCTTGCAGGGCGCCGATGGCGCTCGCGGTCACCAGGTCTTCGCGGCGGCTGGCCCGGTAGCTGAAGGGCTCGTCGGGCGGCGGTACAGCCGCAGCCAGAAAGTGGTGCTGGATGGAGGCGATCCAACCGCCGGTGGCGTTGAGCTCGACCGGCTCGTCGGCCAGGTCGTCGCCGTCGAGCTTCCGGTACTTGTTGCCGTCATAGATGACCGGGCCGATGAAGGAATAGGTGTCGACGTCGAACATCGAGCGGTCGGGGTGCAGATTGCGGCGCACGATCTGCACGTAGCTCGCGCCCTGCCATGGCTCAGGCCTGGCGTTCTCGATGTGGTAACCGAGGTCGATGGCGTGGCTGCCACGCCGGAACGTATAGGTCTTGCGCACGGTGAGGCCGCCCTCGGCCCACAGCAAGGGCACGACGAGCTCCTCATCACCTTCGTTCAGCCGATACACGTCGCGCTCGCTCTCGTATTCGGCAAGATGGTTCGGCTCCGGAGCGCCGCCGCCGGCACGCCAGCCGGTGCGGAACACGAAATACGTGGCGGGCTCGTCATCGAGCAAGGTCACCGGCTGGTCGGGCTGGTCCTTGTGGACGGGGTAGCCGGGCAGACGTGCCTCGACCAGGTCGCCGCCGGAGAGTGAAATGACGGCGTCGAGCACATCGGTCACGACCCGTACGCGCGACGTAGGGGACGGCTGCGCGGGCAGCGTGGGCGCCTGCGTTTCCCCGGCGCCCGCCGGCGCGGGCCCTGCAGGCAGCTGCGGCAACTCAGACGGCAGCGCCTCGGCCGCAGGCTCGTCCGGCAGGCCGTCGCCGGCCTGCGACTCCGCAGGGGGTGGCTCCGCCGTATGCGGACGCCGGTAGTCGGTCACCCACGCCTGGTAAATGAGGAAGCAGACGAAGCCGAACGCCAGCCAGAGAAAGATGCGCGGGTTATCCATGCTCCGCCCTCAGCGCGGCAGCCGGGCCGGCGGCACGGGATCGAAGCCGCCCTCGCGCCACGGGTGACAGCGGCCGATCCGACGCAGTGCGAGCCAGCCGCCGCGCCACACGCCGAAGCGCTCCACGGCGGTCTCGGCATAGCGCGAGCAGGTCGGCTCATATCGGCAGGCGGGCCCGAGCAGCGGACTGACGAGCCAGCGGTAACCGCGTATGAGGACGCTCACCACGTTGCGGCCCGTCAACTGCATTGCTCGATGATCCTTCGCCAGTGCCGCTCGAGGCTCGCCATCAGTTCGCGATTTCCCGAGCCGGTCGCGTTCGGCTTCGCCATCACGATGCAGTCCACTGTGGGCAATTCGTGCTGTCGGCGGCGGAACGATTCGCGAATCAGCCGCTTGAGCCGGTTACGCTGCGCGGCGGTGCCCGCCGCCTTGCGCGCGATGGCAAGGCCGAGACGCGCGTAATCGAGATCGTTCTTCCGCGCGAGCACCGTCAGCATGCCATCCGCGGAGCGCGTCGCCGACTCGAACACGCGCGCAAACTCTCGCGGCCGCGTCAGGCGTTGTCGTCTCGAGAAGGCTGAGCTGTTCGTCGCGGCTCCGGCCGGCCAGCCGGCGCCCTCAACGCGGCTTAAGGGCAGAGCCGCGCACGGCCTTTCGCACGCCGCTGACTCAGCACCTTGCGCCCGTTCTTGGTGGCCATGCGCGCACGGAAACCATGCGTGCGCTTGCGATGAAGATTGCTGGGTTGGAAGGTGCGTTTCATGACTGCGAACGCCCGCGGCCAAAACAGGCAACCTTACGCAGCGCCCTTTCGCGTGTCAATAGAACGCCCCCTGCGGGTAGTGGGTTAGTTTGAAACTCGCTCGCCTTGACGATTCGGGCTTCATCTGTCAGGCTTTTTTCACCATGCCTGACCGTTCAAGCAAGCGCAAGAAACGACCCCGCGACGTGAACGCGCTGGCTGCGTCCGTAGTAGCCGAAGCTGTAGGCGATGCACCAGCCGAGCCGGAGCGGCCGGACGATGGCAAAGACCCCGCTGCGGTCGCTCTGGGGCGCAAGGGCGGTCTCAAGGGCGGTAAGGCTCGGGCAACTAAGCTAAGCGCTCAGAAAAGAAAAGAGATTGCCAGAAAAGCGGCTAAAGCAAGGTGGCGCAGCCACCAGAGTGATTAGCCAGTTGGCAATGGACCATACTCTTTCTCGTAATGCTCAATCTGCTTTTGCAAAATTCTTACAAGAGATTTCGCGTGCGCCGGAGAAGTAGAAACAACTACCTGCGGATCAATAAAAACTTTATTGCCCTCGGTATCAACAGCTTGGCCTAAGGTCATTCTAACGTCGAACATGGTAGTTCGAACGCTAGCATTGTTTATGTAGAAAGAAGGTATGTCTTTGAGATCCCGTATGAAAACGGGCTCTATTACCTTCACGGTCTCTTTCGCAACTACAGGCTCGTTTTGCGTAGATTCTTCGGGTTTCTTAGGCATTTTGTGCTTCGCTTAGGATATCTGCAGGAGTGCTGTCCAATGTGAAGGGTTGCTGAGTTGCGATTCCAACATCGGCCCTAGGTATCGAGGGGGTATAGTCAGTTAATCCTCTGAAGTTATAAGTATTTGCCTTAAAGATGGGAACCACATTACTTTCCGCACTTTCGCCGGCCGGTCTCAAGCCTAGGTCGCTACCGAAATCCGGTACTTCAAGTTCTCTGGTTGAGAAACAAGCAGCCCTATCCGCTAACAAACTGAACGGAACGAAAGCCACGAGCAAGCCCACGTCAAACGCTGAAGCCAATTCCCGCAGCGTCTTTAGAGTGAAACTTCCATAACCTGGGCTCTCAAGGCGAGAGATTTGCGGTTGCGGCTTGTTGCACAATTCCGCTAAGTGTTCTTGTGTCCACCCTCGCAAATCTCGCATTCCCTTAATCTGAAAGGGAATGCCAATGTTGATAGCGTTCTCAACAAAAGCGTCGCGATATTCTTTGCTCTCAAGACTATCGACGATTTGTTCGCGTCGAGAAATTATGTCTTTCCGTTCTACCTTCATTGCTATCTAACCTTTCGCGTCTGTGTTTTGCTTTCGTGCAAACTCCTTCAGGTACAAACCTTTTGTTCTGCTCCTCTGCTCCAGCAAGAATAGTTATCTGGCCACGATTGGGACCGTAATATGCGATGGGGCGAAATTGCTGTCCACCGTAGGGCACTATCAATTCGATAAGGTCGGCGCAGTCTTTGCCTTTCTGTTTTTTAAGCTTGCCGACATAGGGACGCCGTAAAGGTTCACGCGACGCCTCTATGTTGATGATGGCTGTATCGACCGCATTTCGTGCCGCATCTGATAAGCCGTGCAACCACGCTGACACCACATTAGTCCCACGGTGATCAACGTAGTCGAGCACTTCCCAAGTTCGTTCTAGCACGATATATCATTATTGCTATACTGTCGAGTCGTCCGGCAGTATATCATTATTGTTATATTCCGGTCCCGAATTGGCCCAAACGCTTGACCGGTCAAGCAAGATGGGTCATAATGATTCCATGAACAAGCTATCCCTAGAGCGTCGTGCTCAGATTCTACGCTGCTTGGTCGAGGGTAACAGCATACGGTCAACAGTTCGCATGACTGGAGCGGCCAAGAATACGGTCGTGAAGCTGCTGGCGGATGTGGGCCCGGCCTGCGCCGAGTATCAGGACAGGCAGCTACGGCACCTGCCCTGCCGCCGCGTCCAGTGTGACGAAATCTGGTCATTTTGCTACGCCAAGGAGAAAAACGTCCCGGCTTCTCGGAAGGGCCAGTTTGGCTACGGTGACGTATGGACGTGGACCGCCCTTTGCGCCGAGACCAAGCTGGTGCCGTGCTGGCATATCGGGCCGAGGGACGCCGAAGCGGCCCGCCAGTTCATCGGGGATCTCGCCGGCCGGCTGAATAACCGCATCCAGCTAACGACGGACGGCCACAGGGCCTACCTCAACGCGGTGGAAGGTGCTTTCGGCGCGGACGTGGATTACGCACAGCTGGTCAAGGTCTACGGGGAGGCCCCGAAGTCTGCCGAGCGGAAATACAGCCCGTCAGAGTTCGTGTGTGCGTCCAAGAGCGCCGTCGAGGGATACCCAGACCCCCGGCACGTCAGCACCAGCTTTGTCGAGCGCCAGAATCTGACCATGCGAATGCAGATGCGCCGCTTCACCCGGCTGACCAATGGCTTCTCGAAGAAAATCGACAACCTGGGCCATGCGGTTTCACTACACTTCATGCACTACAATTTCGGCCGCATTCACCAGAGCCTGAGGGTTACGCCGGCCATGGAAGCCGGGGTCTCGGATCATGTCTGGTCAATGGAGGAAATTGCAAAACTGGCCGGCTGAGTTAAACTTGTGGTGGGCATTCCCGCCCATTAGCAAACATGGAGAATTGCGATGCCCCAATATCGAAAAAAGAAAGGCAATGACACATGGCACTGGTGCAGGAATTGCAGCAATTGGCCGAAGGGTACGGAAGGTGTTGATTACACAGCTACAACAGTACCGGCCGGCAAACGACCGTCCAGTGGTGAACTCGACAATGAGTGCCTTTCCAAAGAAAAGCGCGGCGATTGCACCACCGGATAAAGCGCAGCAAAGAAAACACGAATTGATACAGTCCAGAGGTCTCTGCGATTATCGAAGTCGATAACCGTTACTTCCTGGCCCCAAGCCGTATATTCCCGCGATACTGTCTCTATCCCAGGCAGGCGAGCAAGCACATGGCCCCAACGGTCAAAGGCTTCGCTCGCCGCCTGATCGAGCCATAACCATAGCCCTCCATTTTGGGCATCGTGTCCGGCGCATGATTGTAGTGTGCAAACGCCTGGGATAGCGTTCAGAAAATCGCATAACGGGACGATCTCGATGTCGGCAAAGCCCTCACCGCCACGGCCTGCAGCGGGCAGAGCGTTACTTCGCTTTGTTTCCCATTCCCGCAGTTCTTCTGCCTTCGCTTGTGGGGTAAGGTATTTCACGATTCAGACTGACCCACTACCCCCCTGCGTGCGCCCCCCGCAGCTTGTGGATAACTGCGAGTCACAGGTATAGACTCCACCGTTCTCCCGATTCGCACCGCCTCGAACTTTAAAGCCTTAGGAGCCCGGCCCGTGCAGGCGTCTCTCTGGAACAGTTGCGCAAGACAACTGCAAAACGAACTGACCGAGCAGCAATTCAACACCTGGATACGACCCCTGCAAGCCGTTGAGGAAGGCGAAGTTCTGCGCCTGCTCGCACCGAATCGTTTCGTCGTCGACTGGCTCCAGGAACATTTCTACGATCGCATTAACGAGCTCGTCTCCGCGGCTTCCGGGGAGCCCGGCACGGCGATCGTCCTACAGGTCGGCTCACGCCTGCGTCCGGAAGCCGCACCGGTCGCGTTGCCGCGCCGCGATGCCTCGGCGGCCAGCGTCGGCAGCCGGTTGAACCCGGCGTTCACGTTCGCCAATTTCGTCGCCGGCAAAAGCAATCAGCTGGCACGCGCCGCGGCGACGCAGGTCGCTGCGAACCCCGGCAAGGCCTATAACCCGCTGTTCATTTACGGGGGCGTAGGCCTTGGCAAGACCCACCTCATGCATGCTGTCGGCAACGCGATGATCGGCAGCGATCCGCAGGCGCGCATTGCATATGTGCACTCCGAGCGTTTTGTCGGCGACATGGTCCGTGCGCTGCAACACAACAGGATCAACGAGTTCAAGCGTGCGTATCGTTCGCTCGACGCGCTGCTCATCGACGACATCCAGTTCTTCGCCGGCAAGGAGCGCAGCCAGGAAGAATTCTTTCACACCTTCAATGCGCTGCTCGAAGGCCAGCAACAGGTGATCATGACCTGCGATCGCTACCCGAAGGAGGTGACAGGGCTCGAGGAACGACTCAAGTCGCGATTCGGCTGGGGGCTCACAGTCGCCATCGAGCCGCCCGAGCTCGAGACCAGCGTCGCGATCCTCATGAGCAAGGCGGCGGCGGACAATGTGCACCTTCCTGCCGACGTAGCCTTCTTCATCGCCAAGCGCATCCGCTCCAACGTGCGCGAACTGGAGGGGGCCTTGCGCCGCGTGATCGCGAACTCCCAGTTCACCGGACGCCCGATCACCATCGAGTTCGCGACCGAAGCCTTGCGGGATCTGCTCGCCCTCCAGGACAAGCTCGTGAGCATCGAGAATATCCAGAAAACGGTGGCTGAATATTTCAAGATCCGCGTCACCGACCTGCTCTCGAAGCGCCGCAGCCGGTCAATCACGCGGCCACGCCAGATCGCGATGGGGCTCGCCAAGGAATTGACGCAGCACAGCCTGCCGGAGATCGGCGAGGCGTTCGGCGGCCGGGACCACACGACGGTGCTGCATGCCTGCCGGCGGGTGAAGGCGCTGCGGGACACGGAACCGAGG
Organism: Gammaproteobacteria bacterium; assembly: GCA_035524935.1. GTDB lineage: Bacteria > Pseudomonadota > Gammaproteobacteria > Steroidobacterales > JACDCP01 > JACDCP01. The sequence continues at coordinate 21,861 of DATLFD010000003.1, forward strand.
GTGAACGAGGACTACGCCAACCTGTTGAGAACCCTGACCGGATGATGGGGACGGCCTGTGGACAGAAAAGCGAACCGTGGTTATGCACAGCCCGTCCACAGCTTGCAGACTTGAAGCACCGTGTTCCATCCCCCATATTTAATTTATGCAAGTATATGAAAAATAAGTACTTTTATTGATATATGCAGCGCCTGCAGCCGTCTTTAACAACGACAGATATCGTTTCGAAAAGATAACTATTAACAGGATGGGGACATGAAGCTGAGCGGAGAAAGAGAGGCGCTCCTGAAGCCGTTGCAGGCGGTTATCGGTGTCGTCGAACGTCGCCAGACGATGCCGATTCTGGCCAATGTCTTGCTGGTTGCCCGACCTGACGGCACCGTCACCGTGACTGCGACCGACCTCGAGGTGGAGCTGGTAGCCAGCACGCGGCTGGATGTCGAGAAGGAAGGTGAAATCACGGTGCCGGCCCGCAAACTGCTCGATATCTGCCGTGCACTACCCGACGACGCCAAAGTGACGCTCAGCCTGGATGGGGACAAGCTGCTCGTGCGCTCTGGTCGCAGCCGATTTACTTTGGCGACCTTGCCGGCCGCTGAATTCCCGACCGTGGAAGACATCGCGGCCAGGCAGACCGTGCAATTGGGCCAGGCTGATGCGCGCCGGCTGCTCGAGAAGACCCACTTCGCGATGGCCCAGCAGGATGTGCGCTACTACCTCAATGGCCTTCTGCTGGAGACCGACGGCGCCATACTGCGCGCTGTGGCAACCGATGGGCACCGGCTGGCGCTCTGTGAAGTGGAGATGCGAAGCACAGGACAGCACGCTCAGCAGGTGATCGTGCCGCGCAAGGGAGTGCTTGAGCTGCAGCGCCTGCTCGGGGGGGAAGGCGACGTCAGCATTGCCATAGGCGACAATCACATCCGGGTCGAGGTTGCAGACATCCGCTTCACGTCGAAGCTCGTCGACGGCCGATTTCCTGAATATGCGCGGGTTATCCCCCGCGGGCCGAGCCATAAGCTGACGGCGGATCGAAACCTGTTGCGCCAGGCGCTGCATCGCACAGCGATCCTGTCCAACGAGAAGTACCGCGGCATCCGGCTCGAGGTAAAGAACAACGGCGTCGTCATCCAGGCGCACAATCCCGAGCAGGAAGAAGCGGAGGAAGAAATCGAGGTCGAATACCAGGACGAGCCGCTGGAGATCGGCTTCAACGTCAACTACCTGCTCGATGCCCTGGGCGCCATCGATTCGGACAATGTCGAGGTCGGCCTTACCGACGGCAGCAGCAGCTGCCTGATTTCCGAGCCGGCCTCGGATCGGTACAAGTACGTGGTCATGCCCATGCGGCTGTAGGCGGCTGGTTCCACGTGAAACAAATGCCTCGCCGGCCACCCCCAGCGCATGACCCTCGCGCATCTCGCGGCTGAGAACTTTCGCTGCTTCGCCACCCTTGATTTCAGCCCCGACCCCGACCGGAATCTGATCACGGGCCCGAACGGGGCGGGCAAGACCAGCCTGCTCGAGGCCATCTTTTTTCTGGGCCGCGGCAGATCATTCCGGGCCGGCGAGCCGGCCACCCTGCGCCGCGACGGCAGCCGGCAATTTACGCTGGTCGGGCAGGTCGCCCGCCGGTCGCGCCGGATTCCCGTCGGCATCCGTTTCGAGCCCGGACGGACCGAAGTGCGTATCGACGGCCGCGACACCGCGAGCCTGGCCGAGCTGGCCTCGCTGCTGCCGGTGCAGGTGATCGAGCCGGGGGCGCACAAGCTCATTGAGGAAGGGCCGGCGCGCCGCCGGAGGTTTTTGGACTGGGGGGTGTTCCACGTGGAACCCCGGTTCCTGGACGCATGGCGCCGGTACCAGCGCGCCCTCCGACAGCGCAACGCCGGCCTCAAACAGGGGCTGACGGATGCGGCATTGCGGGGCTTCGAGAATGCGTTGATCGAGGCCGGCGAGATCGTCGGAGCATTCCGAGCCCGCCATGTCGAAGGCCTGCGGCCGCTGCTAGACGCGGCCAGCCGTCAGATCCTGACAGTGCCCGTGGAATGCGACTACGTTCATGGCTGGCCGGCCGGAAAGTCGCTTTCGGATGCCCTCGAAGAAGGGCGCTCGGCCGACCGGCGCAGCCTGACCACCCGGGCCGGGCCGCATCGGGCCGACCTGCACCTTCGCGTTCAGCATCGGGCTGCCCGTGAGCGCGTTTCGCGTGGCGAGCAGAAACTCCTGGCCGCGAGCCTCATTCTCGCTCAGGTCGACCTGCTCGCCGCGCTCGGCCACTCACCGGGTGTGCTGCTGGTCGACGATCCGGCTGCCGAGCTCGACCGCACGCGGCTCGAGCGCTTCATGGAAGCGGTGCGGGAACGGCCCGCGCAGCTCTATGTCACTGCGCTGCAAGCCGATTCAGCGATGCTGCGGGAAGGCGCGCGGGTGTTTCACGTGGAACCAGGCGGCCGGCTCGAAATGCTATAATGGGCCGCTTTGTGCGCGGCGCCAGCAGCCCATCCGCAACCTACCGGCGTAAGGCCAGCGATGACCCAAGCGACGACTTATACCTCCAGCAATATCAAGGTATTGAAGGGCCTGGACGCCGTCCGCAAGAGGCCCGGCATGTACATCGGCGACACCGACGACGGCACGGGCCTGCACCACATGGTGTTCGAAGCCGTGGACAACTCGATCGATGAGGCGCTGGCCGGATATTGCACGAACATCTCGGTCACCATCCATGCCGACGAGTCGGTGACCGTTGCTGACGACGGCCGCGGCATTCCCGTGGACATGCATGTCGACGAGGGACGTTCGGCAGCGGAGGTCATCATGACCGTGCTGCACGCCGGCGGTAAATTCGACGACAACTCCTATAAGGTATCGGGCGGTCTGCACGGCGTAGGCATCTCGGTCGTCAATGCCTTGTCCGAATCGCTCAAGCTGACCATCTACCGCGATGGCCGGGTGCACCGGCAGGAGTACCGGCTCGGCGAGCCGCTCGGCCGTCTCGAAGCGATGGAGGCGACCGATCAGACGGGCACCGTCATACGCTTCAAGCCCAGCGAGTCGATCTTCACGAATATCGAGTTCCACTTCGACATCCTCGCCAAGCGCCTGCGGGAGCTTTCGTTCCTGAACTCGGGGGTGCGCATCGAGCTCATCGACGAGCGTGTCGACGAGCGACAGGTGTTCGAGTACCAGGGGGGTATCCGTGCCTTTGTCGCCCACCTGAACCGCAACAAGACGCCGATTCACCCGACGGTCGTGCACATCCGCACGGAACGCGACTCAGTGGGGATCGAGGCCGCGCTGCAGTGGAACGACGGCTACCAGGAAAACATGTTCTGCTTCACGAACACTATTCCGCAGAAGGACGGCGGCACCCACCTGGCAGGATTTCGCAGCGCACTGACCCGCACGTTGAATACGTTCATGGAGCGAGAGGGTCTCGTTCGCAAGGAAAAAGTGGTGACCAGCGGCGACGATGCCCGCGAGGGCCTGACGGCGGTCCTGTCGGTCAAGGTCCATGATCCGAAGTTTTCCTCGCAGACCAAGGACAAGCTCGTTTCCTCGGAAATAAAGGGCGCCGTTGAGTCGGCCATCGCCGAGAAGCTCGAGGAATTTCTACTCGAGCACCCCCAGGAGGCCAAGGCGATCGTGGCCAAGATCGTTGAGGCCGCCCGGGCACGGGAAGCTGCACGGCGTGCACGCGAGATGACCCGCCGCAAGGGAGCGCTCGACGTGGCTGGACTGCCGGGCAAGCTCGCGGACTGCCAGGAGAAGGATCCCGCGCTGTCGGAGCTGTTTCTCGTCGAGGGAGACTCGGCGGGCGGCTCCGCCAAGCAAGGTCGCGATCGGCGTACCCAGGCGATCCTGCCCCTCAAAGGCAAGATTCTGAACGTCGAAAAAGCCCGCTTCGACAAGATGCTCTCGTCGGCGGAGGTCGGCACCCTGATCACGGCGCTGGGCTGCGGCATCGGTCTGGCCGACTTCAATATCGACAAGCTGCGATATCACACGATCATCATCATGACCGACGCCGACGTGGACGGCTCACATATCCGCACCTTGCTGTTGACTTTCTTCTACCGCCAGATGCCACTGCTCATCGAGCGCGGGCACGTCTACATCGCGCAGCCGCCCCTCTACAAGCTCAAGCGGGGCAAGCAGGAGCATTACGTCAAGGACGATGCGGAACTGCAGGCGCTGTTGCTCAACATGGCCCTGGACGGGGCGGCCCTGCACGTCGAGGCGGGCGCGCCGCCGCTCAGCGCGGCTGCCCTGGAAGACCTGGCGCGCCGCTACATGGAGGTCGCTGCGATCATCAGGCGCTGGGCCGGGCGTTACGACGAGCAGGTGCTTCGCCAGCTTCTCTACCTGCCGGTCGTGGACGACGGCCGGCTCGCGGACCCTGCGTGGATGGAAGGCTGGGCCTCAGAACTCGGGCGCCGGCTGAATGCGAGCGACGGCGGCGGTCAGCGCTACGCCGTCGAGCTCGAGGCCGGCAACGCAACCGACGGGCTCAAGCTCAAGGTCCAGCGACGCCAGCACGGGGTCAGCAGCGAGCGGGTTATCCAGGAGGAATTCTTCGCCTCCGCCGAGTACCGCCATATCGCCGAGCTCAACGCGGCCCTCGCCGGGCTCATCGGCGAAGGCGCCTTCGTCGAGCGCGGCAACCAACGCCGCGAGATCGCCAGCTTCGAGGAAGCCATGCAATGGCTCACGGACCAGGCCCGCCGCGGCCAATCCATCCAGCGTTACAAGGGGCTCGGCGAAATGAACCCGGATCAGCTCTGGGACACGACCGTCAACCCGGAAACCCGCCGCCTGCTACAGGTGCGCATAGAGGACGTCGTGGCCGCGGACGACATTTTTACCACGCTCATGGGCGACCAGGTCGAGCCGCGGCGGGAATTCATTGAGCGAAATGCCATGGCGGTCGCCAACCTCGACGTGTGACATGGACGCTAATTGTCCAGAACGTCGCCTAACTTGCCTGTAACTTGCGCGATATAGCGCCGATCAGGACAGCCTCCACGGAGCGCGGACACCGATCTCGGCCATGCGGGCCTCGATCCAGGCCCGGGCCTCCTCGTTGATATCGCGCACTTCCCGGCCGGCCGTTTCGATGGGTGGCCCGATGCACACGCGAATCGTGCCCGGTCGCTTGAGGAGCCCCCGGCGCGGCCAGAAGTCCCCGGCGTTATGCGCCACCGGCACGAGTCGCCGCCCGGTCTTCTGCGCCAGCAGGGCGCCGCTGATGCCGTAACGCCGGGTTGTGCCGGCGGGCATGCGCGTGCCTTCGGGGAAAATGCAGACCCACAGGCCGGACTCGAGGCGCCGGCGGCCCAGGGCGAGCACTTGCTCGACCGCGGAGTGGCCGGCGCGGCGGTCGATGGCGATAGGCTTCAGCAGGGCAATGCCCCAGCCGAGAAAAGGGGCCCACATCAGCTCGCGCTTGAGCACCCAGCTCTGGGTGGGGAAAATCCGGAACTGGGCGATGGTTTCCCACGCCGACGAGTGCTTCCAGTACGCGACCCCGGGCTCTCCGCGAATGTGCTCCCGGCCCTCCACCGCGTAGTCGAGCCGGCACAAGATCCTGAGCGCCCACAGGACGCTGTCCACCCATACGAGCGTGATGCGATAGCGGGCCCGGTAGGGCAACGGGGCGCTCGCCACCACGATCACGGCGAAAATCACCACCGACACGAAGAGGTAGCCGGTGAAGAGTATGGAGCGCAGGACCTGCATTGCCGCTACTGCCCTCCTGGCCGCAGCAACGCGTCGACCGCGGCGCCCAGATCGGCATAGGATTCCACGCCCGTCCGCCGCGCCGCATCAACGCCGTTGCCCGTCAGCACGAGCATCGGCCGCGCGCCGACGGCCCGGGCCGCTTCCACGTCGCGCACCGAATCGCCGATGGCGGGCACGCCGTCCAGCCCCACGTGGTAAGCCGCCGCTATCTGCCGGAAAAGACCCGGGCGCGGCTTGCGGCAATCGCAGCCGGCCTCGGGCGCGTGCGGGCAGAAAAAAACGCGGTCGATTTCGCCGCCCGCGGCACGCACCCGTTCCTGCATCAGGTCGTGGATCTGCGCCAGCACCGGCAGGCTCAACAGGCCGCGGCCGATGCCGGACTGGTTGCTGGCCACTACAGCCGTCCAGCCGGCGCGATGCAACCGCGCCAGTGCGTCCAGGCTGCCGGGAAGGGGCTGCCATTCCGCCGGCGACTTGATGAACTCGGCCGAGTCGGCATTGATGACACCGTCGCGATCGAGAATGACGAGCCGGGGGCCGCTCACCTGTGCCGCATTCGGCCGTTACAGGCCACTAGATCTGCAGCCGGGACAGATCGGCCGTGGTCAGGCACAGCCTGCGCAGCGCGTCGAGCAGGGCCAGTCGGTTAAGCCGCAGACGCTTGTTCTCGCTCATCACCATCACGGCATCGAAAAAGCCGTCGACGGGCTCCTTGAGCGTGGCCAGGCGCTCGAGGACGAGGCCGTATTCGCGTGCCGCCACGAGCGGGCTGATCTCCGCCTGCAGCTCGACGAGCCGCGCATAGAGCGCCTGCTCCTGCGGCTCCCGGAGGGCGGCGGCCTCCGGAGCGCCCGGCAACTTCTCGCTGGTCTTGCGCAGGATGTTGGCGATCCGTTTGTTCGCGGCGGCGAGGCTGGCTGCCGTCTCGAGGCGGGCGAAACGCTTCACCGCCATGAGCCGCTCGTGAAAATCGAGGGGCGAATCGGGGCGATTGGCGAGCACGGCGTCGAACATGTCGTTGCCGATCCCCTCGCCGGGCATCTCTGTGTAATAAGTCCGCAGCCGTTCCATCATGAAGTCGTAAACCTCGGCCTCGAGTCCGGCCGGGGCGGCAACCGGCAGACTGTGCGCGGCAACCTCGATCAGGCGGGGCAGGCTGAGCTCGATGCGCCGCTCGACGAGGATGCGCAGCACGCCGATCGCGGCGCGGCGCACGCCGAAGGGGTCGCGAGTGCCGGTCGGTTTGTCGCCGATCGCGAAGCTGCCGACCACGGTATCCACTTTCTCGGCGATGGCCGCGGCATTGCCGGCGGCGCTTTGCGGCAGACGATCGCCCGCGAAGCGGGGCAGGTATTGCTCCTCGATGGCTACGGCCACCGCTTCGGGCTCGCCGTCGGCGCGCGCGTAATAGCAGCCGATGATGCCCTGCAGCTCCGGGAACTCGCCGACCATTGTCGTCAGCAGGTCGCATTTGGCGAGCGCCGCGATTCGCGCCCCGACTGCGGGCTCGATGCCCGACGGCGCTGCGACGAACCCGAGGATGGTCCCCATGCGCTGCTGGCGATCAAAAAGCGAGCCGAGCGTCTCGTGGTAGACGACACGCTCGAGATCGACGGCGCGCGAGGCGAGCGGCCGCTTGCGGTCCGTGGCCCAGAAGAAGGCCGCGTCCTCGAGCCGCGGGCGCACGACCCGCTCGTTACCGGTGCGCACCTGCTCCGGCTGCCGGCTGGCCAGGTTGCTGACGGCAATGAACCGCGGCATGAGCTTCCCATTGGCGTCGCGAACGGGAAAGAATCGCAGATGTCCGCGCAGGGTCGCCACCAGCACCTCGGGCGGCAGCTCGAGAAAGCGCGCCTCGAAACTGCCGATCTGCGCGACCGGCCATTCGACCAGCGCATTGACGTCGTCGATGAGCTCGTCGTCGAGCAGCGCCTCGCCCGGGATGCGTGCGGCTGCCGCAGTCACCGCCTCGATCACGCGCTGGCGGCGACGCGCAGGATCGGCGATGACCCGGCCCTTGTTCTCGAGCACGTGAACGTAGGTCGCCGGCCGCGACACGGTCAGTTCCTGCGGCGCGAGGAACCGATGGCCGCGTGTGCGGTTTCCGGCGCGGATGCCGAACAAGACGGCATTGACGATCTCGCCGCCGAACAGCATCACGACCCAATGCACGGGACGCACGAAGGCGTGGTCGCCGCTGCCCCAGCGCATGAGCCGGCGCACCGGCAGGTCGTCGAGCGCGCGTTCGACGATGCCCGGCAGCAGGGCCTGCGTCGGCCCGCCGGGCTCGACGGCCCGGTGCACGAGCCAGGCGCCCTTCGCGGTTTCCTCGACGTCGAGGGCCGCGACCGTCACGCCGCAGCTCTCGGCGAAGGCGAGCGCCGCCTGGGTCGGCTCGCCCGCCGCGTCCCGGGCGACGCTGAGCGGCGGTCCGCGGCGCTCGGTGCTGCGCTCCGGTGGATGCGGCGCGAGCTTGCTCACGCGCACTGCGAGTCGGCGGGGCGTGGCGAAGGACTCGACCGCCGAGTAGCGCAGCGCGGCCTCGTCCAGCCCGGCCTGCAGGTTCGCCGCAAAGGCCTCGGCGAGCGGGACGATCGAGCGCGGCGGCAGTTCCTCGGTGCCGATCTCGACGAGGAAATCGCGGTGCTTATCCATGCGCCGGATCGGCTGCGCCGAGCAGCGGAAAGCCGAGTGCCTCGCGCCGTGCGAGGAAGGCTTCTGCGACGGCCTGCGCCATGCGCCGCACGCGCAGGATATAGCGCTGCCGTTCCGTGACCGATACGGCGTTGCGGGCGTCCAGGAGATTGAAGACGTGCGAGGCTTCCAGCACCTGGTCGTAGGCCGGCAATGCGAGGCCGGATTCGATGAGGCGCCGGCAGCTCCGCTCGCTGTGCTTGAAGCGCTCGAACAGGAAGTCGGTGTCGGCGAGCTCGAAATTGAAGGTCGACATCTCGACCTCGTTCTCCCGGAAGATGTCGCCATAGCTGACCCGGCCGGCCGGCGTCTCGGTCCACAGCAGGTCGAACACGCTGCCGACGTCCTGCAGGTACATGCCGATACGCTCGAGGCCGTATGTGATCTCGCCGGTCACCGGCCGGCAGTCGAGCCCGCCGACCGCCTGGAAGTAGGTGAACTGGCTGATTTCCATGCCGTTCAGCCACACTTCCCAGCCGAGCCCCCAGGCCCCCAGCGTCGGCGATTCCCAGTCGTCCTCGACGAAACGCACGTCGTGCACGAGCGTATCGATGCCCAGCGCCCGCAGCGAGTCGAGGTAGATTTCCTGGATGTCCAGCGGCGAGGGTTTGAGCGCGACCTGGAACTGGTAGTAATGCTGGAGGCGAAACGGATTCTCGCCGTACCGCCCGTCGGTCGGGCGGCGGCAGGGCTGCACGTAGGCGACGCTCCACGGCTCGGGACCGATCGCGCGCAGGAAGGTTGCCGGGTGAAACGTAGCGGCGCCGACCTCCATGTCGTACGGCTGCGCGATGATGCAGCCGCGCTCGGCCCAGTAGGACTGAAGCGAGAGGATCAGCTCCTGAAACGTGGCCGGGCGCCGCGGGGCGGCTCGTGCATCCATCTCAGCGGGCCCGGGCGTCCCGGGTGCGGCGAGGCGGAACCTTGAGTGGGGGGCTTGAAATCATGCGGCGCGGCGGATTCGAAGTGGCCGCAGTATAGCTTTTGGGGCACGCGTTGGGCAGGTCGCGGGAGGCTGGATGGCGCTGGCACGCCCGGGAGAATCCTGATGCAGCCGACGGCGGGCGGTGGCATGCTACGCGCTTTGCAGCGATCGACTCGGTCAGGGGAGGGACGGATCGATGACAGCCGCCGAAGTTTTGCGCGAAATCAAGGACAACGAAGTCAAGTTCGTCGATTTGCGATTCACCGATACCAAGGGCAAGGAACAGCATGTCACGGTTCCGGCGCGCACAATCGACGAGGATTTCTTCGAGGACGGCAAGATGTTCGACGGCTCCTCCATCGCGGGCTGGAAGGGAATCAATGAATCCGACATGATCCTGATGCCCGACGCGGACACCGCGGTCATGGACATCTTCTCCGAAGACACGACCCTGGTGCTGCGTTGTGACGTCATCGAGCCGTCGACCATGCAGGGCTATGAGCGCGATCCGCGCTCGCTCGCGCGGCGTGCCGAGGCCTATCTCAAGTCCACTGGCATCGCCGACACCGCATATTTCGGTCCCGAGAACGAGTTCTTCGTCTTCGACGACGTGCGCTGGGGCGCAGAGATGAGCGGCGCGTTCTACAAGATCGACTCGAGCGAGGCCGGCTGGAATTCCGAGAAAGTATATGCCGACGGCAACTTCGGCCATCGCCCGGGGATCAAGGGCGGTTATTTTCCCGTGCCGCCGGTGGATTCGCTCCACGACCTGCGTTCCGCCATGTGCCAGGCACTGGAGGACATGGGGCTCGCCACCGAGGTGCACCATCACGAGGTGGCGACGGCCGGCCAGTGCGAGATCGGCGTGGCGTTCAACTCGCTGCTGCGCAAGGCCGACGAGGTGCAGATCCTCAAGTACGTGATCATGAACGTGGCGCAGAGTTACGGCAAGACCGTGACCTTCATGCCCAAGCCCGTCGTCGGCGACAATGGCAACGGCATGCACGTGCACCAGTCGCTCGCCCTCGACGGCAACAACCTGTTCACGGGTGACGGCTACGGCGGGCTGTCGGAAACGGCGCTCTACTATATCGGCGGCATCGTGCGGCACGCGCGCGCGCTCAACGCTTTCACGAACGCGAGCACAAACAGCTACAAGCGGCTCGTGCCCGGTTTCGAGGCGCCGGTCAAGCTCGCGTATTCGGCGCGCAACCGCTCCGCGTCGATCCGCGTGCCTTACGTGCCGAACCCCAAGGCGCGACGCATCGAAGTGCGTTTCCCGGACTCGACGGGCAACCCGTATTTTGCATTCTCGGCGATGATGCTCGCAGGGCTCGACGGCATTCAAAACCGCATCCACCCGGGCGATGCCTTGGACAAGGATCTCTACGATCTGCCGGCCGAGGAAGCGAAGGACATCCCGGAGGTATGCTACTCGCTCGAGCAGGCGCTCAAGGAGCTGAACCACGACCGGCAGTTTCTCACCGCCGGCGGCGTGTTCTCCGACGACCTCATCGACGCCTACATCAAGCTCAAGATGGAAAACGTGACGCGGCTGCGCATGACCACGCACCCGGTCGAGTTCGACATGTACTTCAGCCTCTGAGGCGGCGGCGGGGCTACCGTACAGGTTTTGTTTACCGCGCAACGGCGCGCTATGCTGGCACCATGCGCGCCTCGATAGCTCTGCTGCTCGTGCTGGCGCTGGGTCCCGCCGGCGCGGTCACTCTATATAAATGGGTCGATGAGGACGGCGTGCGGCACTTCTCGGACCAGCCGCACCCGGGCGCGGAGGTCATCGAGCTCGAGGAGGCGCAAACCTTCGCCGCGCCGCGGGTGGTCGAGCGGACTCCGGATCGCGCGGGCACCGATGCGGGCGAGGGATTCAGCTATCAGGGCTTCTGGGTCGCAACGCCGCGGGGCGGGCAGACGCTCTGGAACATCGAGGGGAATCTCGGCGTGGCGCTGTCGCTGACGCCTGCGCTCCAGCCCGGTCACCGCATCCGTGTTTTTCTCGACGGCGAGCTCGTCGAGGAATTGCCCGATTCGAGCACGTCGTTCACGGTGCCGGAGGTTTACCGAGGCACGCATACGCTGCGCGCAACAGTGGTCGACGCCGCCGGCAACGTCATCGCGGAGACCGAGCCGATCACGTTCTACGTGCACCAGACGTCGATACTGTCGCCGGCGCGTCAGAACCGGTAAGCGCCCTCCACCTCGAGCACGAGCTCGCGCCGGCAGATATCGCCGCGCAGGCATACGATCCGGTCGCCGGCCTCGAGGCAATCCGGCAGCAGCGCAGTCGCGGCCTGCAGATCTTCGCGTCGCCGGAGATAAATGCGCAGGCTCGCGGCGGCGGCGGTGCTTGCGCCGCCGCAGTCCGCCTGCGCCTGGCGGCGAAGGGCGCGGATATTGCGGAACGTTTCCGTGACCTGGCCCGCGATGCTGCCGCCGTGCAGGGACTCGTGGCCGACGATGCTCGCAGTGCCGGAGACGAGGAGCTGGCGCGCGCTGCCGGCCTCGAGCAGCACCGCGCGCGAAAACGAAGGGCTGCGCGGGCCGAACCGTCGCGGGTAGCGGTAGGCGCTCGTCTGGCGCGGATTCTCGACGGCGCGCCGGGGCGCGCCTGCGGCGAGAAGGGTAATGGACAGCGGCGTCGCGGCCCCCGTGCCGATCGCGGTGCCGGCCGGCAGCTGCCGCCCACGATAGCCGAGCGCATCGAACGCGAGCGCGCGGCCCAGCGAGAACACCCGGTAGCGCTCGCCGTCACCGTCCCCCGAGTTGATCTCCGGGAACAGGTTCCAGACGCGCAGCAGATGCGGATAGCCGCGCCGGCGCGCGCACTCGATCAGCCGCCGGTACGCCCGATTGGCGAGCTCGTCGAGCGGGCGGCTGCCGTCGACCTCGAGCTGCAGATGCACGACCAGATGGCCGCGGCTCTGCCGGAAGCGAAGCTCCCCAAGCTCGCCGCCGCCGACCTCGCCCGTGGAGCACCACACTTCGTCCAACTGCGCGCCGCCCAGGGGCTCGACCTGCAGCGGAAATACGCCGGCGGCCAGGGAGCCTGCCGCCGCGCCGCCGAAGCGGAAGCGGAACAGCTCGCCTTCGAGCGGCGCTGCGCCCACGGGCTCGAGCTGCACGCCGAGTGGCGCGGCAGTCCGCTCGCCGGCCGCGTAGCGCCGGGCTGCTTCGCGAATCACGGCGACGCGACCGGCTGCCGGGCGCAGCCGCCGACCAGCCGCGTGATCGCGTAGACGGTCTTGAAAAGCGCAAGCCGCAACCTGAGCTCGCGCCCTTCGTACACGTCGCCGGCGAGCATGGAGACGACCGCCTGCTCGAGCTTGAACAGGTTGCGCGGGCGCTCGAAAAGCCGGCGCATGGTCGGCGTCGTGAATCGGTAGATGAACCAGCAGAACGTGTCGAGCCCCCTGCGTACGGTGCGCCCGTAACGCCGGGCCTCGCGGCGATAGGCGCGCTGCTCCCCGGCCAGCCAGCGCTCGACGACCGGCACGATGCGCGTCGCGCTCGACATGGCGAGATAGACTCCGCTCGAGAACACGGGATCGACGAAGGCGAAGGCGTCGCCGATCATCGCATAGCCTGCGCCGACCTGGCGCCGCGAGAAATACGAGTAATTGGCGGCGACCCGCGACGGCATCACCTGACGGGCGTTACGGCAGCGCGCCGACGCGCCCGGGCAGAGCTCGATGGTCTCGCGCAGGAATTCGTCGCGCGAGCCGCGGCGCTCCCTGAGGTAGGCGGGGCGGCAAACTGCGCCGATGCTCATGACGCCGCTGGTCAGCGGGATCAGCCACAGCCAGCCGGTCTCGAACCAGTACACGCTGATATTGCCCGCTTCGCCGCCGCCGCGCTCGGTCACGCCTTCGAAGTGCGCGAATATCGCCGCCGCCGCATGGTGCGGGTTACGCACCCGCCAGCGCTCCTGCGAGGCCAGCACGGTTTCCTGTCCCGAAGCGTCGATGAGATAGCGGCAGCCCCAGGTCTGCTCGCTATCGTCCGGGGCGCGCACGTTCACGCAATGCGGCTCGCCGAATACCACGCTGGTCACACAATGGCCCTCGAGCGCGTTCACGCCTGCTTCGAGACAGTTCTCGAACAGCAGCGCGTCGAACTCGGAGCGCCGGACCTGGAAGGCATAGGCCGGCGAGTCGCGCAGCGCGGACGAGAAACAAAACGACCGGTGGGGCGCGGCGTTCCGCCCGGCCGTGAAATCCGCGCCCGGCTTGAGCACGCCGATTCGGCGCACCCGATCGAGGACGCCGAGCTGGTCGAGTATCGGCATGTTCATCGGCAGCAGCGATTCGCCGATGTGGAAGCGCGGATGAGTGTCGCGCTCGAACAGAGTGACGTTCCAGCCCCTGCGGCTGAGCAGCGCGGCGGCCGTCGTGCCCGCGGGGCCGCCGCCCGCGACGACCACGTCGCACTCCCTGGACTCCCCCATGGTCCGCGATTGTACTTGAACAAAAACTCGCTCAAAATAGCTTGCGCTCGCCGGTTTTGCCGAGAGCGCCCATTCACATACGAAAGCGGGGGAAGCGCCGTGGCAGAGCAGAGCCAGGAAGAGCATCGGCTCGCGTGCCTCATCGTCGATGCCTTGAACCTGGAAGACGTCGAACCCGCCGACATAGATCCTGCGCAACCGCTGTTCGACGGCGGCCTCAACCTGGACTCGATCGACGCGCTCGAAATCGCGGTAGCCGTGGCTCAGGAATACGGCGTGCATCTGCGCGCCGAGGATGAGGAAACCAAGTCCATCTTCTCGACGCTGCGCAGCCTGTCGGCCCACATTCATCGCCAGGCGGGCCTCCGCGAGGCGAGCTAGATCGATCCCGCCAGCCTGCAAAAGACGCCGGCGAGCAGCGCCGCGCGCCGCGACGCCGGGCCAGTCGTGCTCGACCGGCGCCTGGATGCTCCGCTCGCGATACGGGGCACGCAAACCATCACCTGCGGCGATTTTCTCGCCGCCGCGATCGAACTGGCGGCGCGGCTGCCGGATCGGCCCGAGGCGATCAATCTCTGCGCGGAGCGTTATACATTCATGCTGTCGTTCCTCGCGGCGGTGCTGCGCGGACAGTGCAATCTGCTGCCGCCGGCTCGCCAGGGGGTCGCAGTGCAGGAGACACTGCGCAGCTTTCCTCAGGCCTACGTGCTGCGCGACGGGCCGGCGGTCGTTCCAGGTGCGCAGGCGCCGGAATTCGTCGTCGAAGCGGACCGTCTCGCTGCCGGCGCGCCGCTCCCGGCGGGCGTGCCCTCGATAGCCGGGGATCAGATCGCGGCGGTCGTGTTCACGTCAGGCAGCACCGGCGCCGCACAGGCCGTCGCCAAGAGCTGGCGCACGCTCGCGGCGGGGGCGCTCGTCAACCGGCGCCACCGCCCCGGCGACGCCGGCGCGCTCTGCGGCATGGTGGCGACGGTGCCACCGTGGCACATGTACGGCCTCGAATGGTCGCTGATGCTGCCGCTCGTCAGCGAATGCGCGGTGCACTGCGGCGATGCCTTCTATCCCGCCGACATCCTGCGCGCGCTCGAGCACGTGCCCGCGGAGCGCGTGCTGGTGTCGACGCCGCTGCACCTGCGGGCGATGGTTCGTTCGAAGCTGCGCTTTCCGGGCGTGCGCACCGTGCTCTGCGCGACGGCGCCGCTCGATCCCGTTCTCGCCCGCGACGTGGAGCGCCTGCTATCGGCGCAGGTGTTCGAGATTTACGGCTGCAGCGAGGCCGGCTCGATGGCTTGCCGATGGCCTGCGCGCGAACCGGAATGGCGGTTCTTCGACGAGTTTCGGGCCGAGTCGGAACACGGCGCCGTGCGCGTCACCGCGGCACATCTGCCTGCGCCGGTGCAGCTGGCCGATGCCATCGAGTTCATGGCCGACGGACGCTTCGCGCTGCACGGCCGCGCGGAGGATATCGTCAAGATCGGCGGCCGCCGCGCGTCGCTCGGCGAGCTCAACAACCGGCTGCTCGCCCTCGACGGCGTCGACGACGCCATCGTATTCCATCCGGCGTCTCTCGGGCTTGCGGACACCGGCCGGCTCGCCGCGCTCGTGGTGTCGAAAAGCCGCAGCGCAAGGCATATCCGCCGCGAGCTCGCGGCAGTCGTCGACCGGGTGTTTCTGCCGCGGCCGATCCGGCTCGTCGATGCGCTGCCGCGCTCCGCGACCGGCAAGCTCCGCCGCAGGGAGCTGCTCGAGCTGATCGGCGATGACAGGAGCACATGAGCGGCGCGGCGCGGCAGGCGGCGCGCGCCGCACCGCGCGAGGGCGGCGCCCTCGACGAGACGACAGCCCGCGCAGCCGGCGATGTCCGCAGCGCTGTGAGCGGCCCGGAACCCGTGTGGCGCCGCCGGCCCGAGGCGGGGACGCTGCTCGGCATCCGCTTTCTCGAATGGGTCGCGCTGGTCCTCGGCCGGCGCGTGCTGCATCTGGCGCTCGGGCCGGTCACGCTCTATTTCCTGCTGCTGCGCCCCACCGAGCGGCGCGCTTCGCGAGCGTTCCTCGCCCGCGTCACGGGCCGGCCTGCCTCCACCGCGAAAGTCATGCGTCACTTCCTCACGTTCGCGCGCGTCACCGCCGACCGCATCTATTTCCTCACCGGACGCGACGACCGCGTGCCGGTGCGCCTGCACGGCGCAGACGTGCTGCGGCGTCTCGTGAGGGAAGGCCGCGGCGGCATCTTTCTCGCCGGTCACCTGGGCTCTTTCGAGGCGGCGCGGGCCGTCGGCGTGCAACATCCCGGCGTGATCATGCGCATCGTGCTCGACCGCTCGGTCGGCCGAAGGCTGACGGGAAGGCTCGAAGCCGTGAACCCCGGGTTCGCCCGGGCCGTCATCGACACGGAGCAGTCGGCTCCGGGCCTCGGCCTCGAGATCGCCGGCGCCCTCGGCCGCGGCGAGTGGGTCGGGTTCCTGGCCGACCGGCACCGCCCCGGCGACCGCATCACGAGCTGCGATTTCCTCGGCGCGCCGGCCAAGTTTCCACTCGGGCCGTTCATGATCGCGGCCGTATTTCGCGTGCCCGTGGTATTCGTCTTTCCCGTTTACGCGCGCGGGCGTTATGAGATTCACTTCGAGACCCTGAGCGAGTCGTTCTCGATTCCGCGACAGGGCCGCCAGGCGCAGCTCGGCGCGGTCGCGCAGCATTTTGCCGACCGTCTCGCGGAGCATGCCCGGCGCGCGCCGTATAATTGGTTCAACTTCTATGATTTCTGGGCATGAGCCGCGGCGCGCGCCGCGCGCGCGGCTGGCCGCCGCGCTGTGCCTGGCGGTATGGACGGTGCCTGCCGCTGCGGACGACTTCGAGTCGATTCTCGAGGCCATAGAAACGCCGCGCGACGTGCCCATCCCGTTCGTCGAGAAGCGCGGTAACGCGTTGCTGGCCGAGCCGCTGGTGTTGACCGGCGAGGCCGAGTTCGGCGCAGACGGCACCCTGTCGAAGTCCATCGAGACGCCATTTCGCGAGCGCGTCGTCATCACCCGCGACATGCTGGAGCTGACGCGTGACGGCCGCACGCGGCGGCTGTCCCTGCAACGCAAGGACGACGTCCGGCAGTTCTATGCCGCGCTGCGCGCCTTGCTCGAGGGCGACGCGCAGACCCTGCGCGAGCTGTTCACGATCGAGACGGCGCGCAACGCGGATTGCTGGCGGCTGGTGCTGGTCCCCGCAGCGGAGCCGCTTGCGGCCTTCGTCGGGAGAATGGTGGTATCCGGGCGATCGTCGCGAGTGCTCGAAGTTCGGACCGAGCATGCCGCGGACGACTGGCAATCGCTGTCGTTTGGCGGCGCCCCCTGAGCGCGCGCTGGCGAATCGCCGCCTGGACCGTCGGCGCGCTCGTCGCGGCAGGGCTCATCGCGACCCGGCTCGAAATCACGGTCGATCTCGCCTACTTTCTGCCGCGGCCGGTGACGTTGCAGGAGCAGCTGCTCGTCGAGCGGCTGGGGCAGGGCCCCGGCTCGCAGCTCGTCTTCATCTCGGTCGACTGCGGGCCCGCACGGTGTGCCGAGGTCACCGCGCAGCTCGAGTCGCGGCTGCTCGAGAGCGGGTTGTTCTCGCAGGTCGCCGACGGTCACGACATGCCCGGCGTCGAGGCGGTACCGGCACCGATCCTCGAGAGCCGCTTCCTGCTGGCCGACATCGACGTCAGCGAGCGCGGACTGCGCCGTGCGCTAGAGGCGCGCCTCGCCGACATGGCGGTCTTTTCCGGCGCAGACATGCTCGCGCTGGTCGCCGCTGACCCGTATCTGACGGCGCTGGCGATCATGGAAAACCTGGCGCCCGCGGGGCTCGCGGACGAGGGCGCCTGGCGCAGCCCGGACGGCATGCGCGCCTACCTCGTGGCGCGCACCGAGGCGCCCGCCTTCGAAATCGGGGCACAACAGGCTGCCATGGAGGCCATCCGCGCCGCGGTCCTCGACCTGACCGGCGAGCCGCCGGAGCTGCACGGCGTCGGTGTTTACGGTGTAGCGTTGCAACGAACGATTCGTTCCGAGGCGGAGTTCAGGAGCGCGCTGGCCGCGGCAGCGATAGCGCTCGTGTTGCTCGCGGCTTACCGGCGGCCGAGCGTGCTCGTCATCGTCGGCGTGCCGCTCGCGATCGGCTGCCTGGCCGGGCTGGCCGCCGTGGCGGTCGGCTTCGAGGCCGTGCACGGCATCACGCTGGCTTTCGGATTCACATTGTTCGGCGTGGCCGTCGACTACCCGCTGCACGCGCTGAGCCACATGCGCGGCGGCGAGCGCGGCGAAACGCTCGAGTCCATCTGGCCGACGCTGCGGCTCGGCGCGCTCACAACCGTCATCGGTTACGCGGCAATCGCCGCCTCGGGATCCCGCGGCCTCGCGCAGCTCGGCTGCTTCTCGGCGGTCGGCGTCACGGCCGCGCTGTTTGCGACCCGCTCGCTGATTCCCGATCTGGTGACGCGCTTCGCAACAGGTCGGCCTGCGGCCGGCGGGCTCTCCGCGGTGCAACGACCCGTTTTCCGCCACCGCGTGTGGATCGGCGTGCTCGCGGCCGGCGCCGGGCTGCTCGCCGTGCAGGATCGGATCTGGAGCAACGATCTCGCGAGCCTGACGCCGCTGCCGGCCGAGACGCTCGCCGAGGATCGGGCCCTGCGTCAGGCGCTCGGTGCGCCCGACATCCGCTTCCTCGCGGCGACAGTCGCCGACAGCGAGGAAGCCGTGCTGCGGGAGACCGAGCGCCTGGGCGTGCTGCTCGATGCAGCGGCCGAGGCCGGCGAGCTCGCCGCCTTTCAGCAGGTGACCGATGTACTGCCCAGCCGCGCGACGCAGGCGCGGCGCGCGGCGCGCCTCGCCGACGTGGAGGAGATCGAGGCGCGCCTGCGTGCGGCGGCCGCAGGCACGCCGCTCGCTCCCGGTGCCTTCGCGCCGTTCGTGGAGGGGTTGCGCCGCACGGCGGAAAAGCCGCCCTTTGTCACCGCGCGCTCGTTCGAGGGCACCGCGCTCGAGGACTTCGTGTCGGGCAAGTTGTATGACAACGGGGAGCGATGGGTCTCGCTCGCGACCCTGCATGGGGTGCGTGAGCCCGCCCGCCTGGGGGCGCGGCTCGACGAACGAGCACCGGCCGCAACCCTCGTCGATCTCGGAGCGGCGTCGGAATCGCTCGTCGCCCGCTATCGGCTGCGCGTGCTCGAGGTACTCGGCCTGGCCCTGTTGGCTATCGGATTGCTGCTGCTCTGGCGCGTCGGATGGGGTGCGCGGCTCGCATGGATCGGGGGGACCCTGGCGGCCGCGCTGGTCATGACCGTCGCGCTCGCCGCGCTTGCGCTCGGCAGCCTGTCCCTGTTCAACCTGATCGCCATCGTGCTGGTCGCGGGACTCGGTTTCGACTACGCGTTGTTCTTCAGCCGCACCGAGCATGGTGGCGGGGCGCTGCGCGACACACGCCACGCGCTGCTCGTGTGCGCCGTGTCCACGCTGGCCGCGTTCGGCGTGCTCGCGTTCTCGTCGGTGCCGATCCTGCGCGGCATCGGCATCTGCGTGGCGCTCGGGGTGACGCTGTGCTATGGCGTGGCGCAGCTCGGCCTGGCGCAGCGTTCCGCGGAGCCCGCGCCCTAGGACACTAGACGGAGCCGGCTTCGACGCTGCTCATGGCCGCCGGCAGCGGCAGCTCGTCGAAGCTCGCCGCGAGGAGCCCGCGCAGGCTGCCGGCGAGCCGTTCGAGCCTCGCCACGTTGTCCCGCAGCCGCTCGCCGGTCGACGTGCCGTTGTCGCTCACGAGCTGCTGCTTGAGCTCGTAGAACCATGGCACGGCGCAGTGGTCGACGAAGCGGCCCTCGGCCGGCAGGCAGCGCCGGCGCGCTGCCGCTTTCTCGAAGCTTTTCTGCATCTGGCGGTTCAGCCTCAGGGCCAGCAGCAGGTCCTGCTCAGCGGTCCTGAGAAAAGCCACGTCCGTGAGCCGCTGCTCGAAGAACAGCTTGGCGAGCACTGCCCAGTAATAGGCGTAGTCCCACACCGACTTCAGCGCCATGAGATCGCGGTCGCCGAAACCCGGGTACTGGTTGGTGAAAAGCGACAGCGTGCTCGAGAAGAACGAGAAATAGAGCCGCTGAAAGAATTGCGCGCGCATCGGAAGGTCGTGCACGTCACCTAGTATGAGGTCCGCGATCAGCGTGTTGCCGATGCCGATGAAGTCACTGCCCGGCGAGTAGAACGGATCGGAGAAAACCCCGGCTTCGCCGGTCAGCGCCCAGCGGTGCGCTGAAAATACCTGCCGGCAGCCGTGCGGATAGCCGCGCAGAAAGCGGAAATCCATGATGCTGTCACGACGGGCGCGGACCGCTGCGGCCGCCAGCGGCTGGTGCTCGTCGAGCCAGCCGAGCAGTCCATCGAGTTTGCCGACCCGGGCGAGCGAGTGCAGCCGCGGGTCGAAAACGAGCCCTACGCTGGTCGCCCCCGAAGCGAGCGGGATGAACCAGACCCAGTAGCCGGGGCCCATCAGATGGTTGGTGCTGAGCCGCCGCGGCCAGTTACCGCAGCGCGCCTGCCAGTCTTCGGCTTCGCTCCAGGTGCCGATGTCGATCGGTTCGGCGGTGCGCAGCCAGACGGCACAATTGCGATGCGCGGTCACTCTCTCGAGGCCGAGCTCGCGCTTGATCACGCCGCGTCGGCCGGTCGCGTCGACGATCCAGCCCGCGCGCACGCTGCGCGCGCCCGCATCGGTGCGAATCACGGCGCAGTGCGTGCCGCCCGAGTCCGACAGCTCGACCTGCTGCACGCCGGCGCCGTCGACGAGCTCCACGCCGACGGCCCGCGCGCGCTCCGCGAGGTGGTTCTCGAACAGGCCGCGATCGAGCTGGTAGCTCCTCACCGGCAGCAGCTCGCTCGGGCCGATCTCGTCGTATCCGGCGAGGTCCATGCCGGGGCTCGGCCCGCCGAAGAAGAAGCGCAGGCCGAACTTGAGCAGCTGTTTCTCCTCGAGATGCCGCTCGAGCCCGAGCACCTTGGCGAAATAATGCGCGCCGATCTCGACGGTCGATTCACCGACCTTGTGGGCTGCGACCGGTACCGGGAACCGGGAGCGCTCGATGACCGCCACGTCGAGCCCGGGCCGCCGGAGCTTGAGCTGGAGCGCGAGCGTGAGGCCGGCGAGGCCGCCGCCGAGAATCAGGATATCGTGATCATCGCGCATATCAGTGAAAGGATCCCGTGGCGAGCGAGACGCTCAGGTGGCAGGCCGCTCCGAGCGGCCAGCGCAGCGTGGCTGCGCGGTCCCGGGTCAGGGCTTCGAGCAGCGGCAGACAGTACGCGGACGGATTCGCCGCCGCAAGGGCGCGCAGGGTCGCGCTGCGCGGGGCCGGCGCCTCCGCGCAGCCGCTCGCGCAGCCGATCTCGACGGCGCGCGCGCGCGCGGCTGTCGCGTCCGGTTCGAGCACCAGCGCGGCGGCGAACGGCTCGGCGATCGCGCGGATGTCCGCTAAAGGCGGCCCGTTGGCGATGTCGTAGGCGGCGAGGAGCACCGGCAGCCTTTCAGAAGCGCAGAGCGTCGCCGCCTCGAGCAGCGCGGCGGCGAACGCATGGTGGAAGTCGCCGGCAAAGCTGCTGGGCGCGCGGTTGCCGGCGCTGATCGACCAGTAGCCTGACGGCGCGTTATGCACGGAGTTGTGAAACTTCGTCGGCGAAAGCAGCTTCGCCGGCCCGGCGAGCGCGCGACACAGATAGTCGGTGATGTCAGTGTCGCCCATTGTCGAGGTGAACACCGAGGCGATGGCGCCCTTGTCCGCGCCGGCCATGTCGCAGGCCTGGTGCGCGACCTCGACGGCGAGCTTGACCGGCAACGGTGCCCGCCGGCGCTCGCGCGCGGGAATCGCTGCCGGCTCAGGGGCGAGGAAGCCGCCATCGCGCAGCGGAAAACCCTGCGCGGCGAGGCGCTCGAAGTCGCGCCAGTTGCGTAGGCCGCGGGCGTACAGGCCCACGCCGGAAATACCGAGCCTCATGACGCGAGGCGATCGAAGATCAGGCTGCAGTTATTGCCGCCGAAGCCGAAGGAATTCGACATCGCCCGCTCGAGCGGCGCGCGCCGGCCCTCGAGCAGCACACCGGCGCCGCAGGCGGGATCCGGCGAGCGCGTGTTGACGGTGCCGGGCGCAAAACCGCGGGCGAGCGCGTGCATCGCGAAGATCGCCTCCGTGATGCCGGCCGCGCCGAGCGTATGCCCGGTCCAGCCCTTGGTCGCGCTCCTCAGGGTCGAGGGCGGAAACAGCCGCGTGCACAGGCTGCCCTCGATGACGTCGTTCGAGCGCGTGCCGGTGCCGTGCAGGTTCAGGTAGTCGATGTCGGCGAACGAGAGCCCGCTGCGCTCGATCGCCGCCCGCATCGCGAGCTCGGCGCCGAGGCCCTCGGGATGGGCGCTCGACATGTGGTAGGCGTCGGTGCTTTCGCCATAGCCGAGCAGCCGCACGTCGCCGTCCTGCGGCTCGCGCGTCAGCAGCGCGAAGCCCGCCGCTTCGCCGAGGCTGATGCCGTCACGCTCGAGGTCGAACGGCCGGCAGGGTTGCGACGAAACGAGCTGCAGCGAGTGGAACCCGTAAATGACGCTCAGGCACAGGCTGTCGACGCCGCCCGCGACCACGGCGTCGGCCACGCCGCACTCGAGCCAGCGTGCGGCGCTCGCGAACACCTTCGCGCTTGACGAGCAGGCGGTGCTGATGGTCACGGCCGGCCCGCCGAGGCCGAGGCTGGCCGCGACGAATGCGCTCGCCGAGTGGGGGTTGTGCACCTCGGGCTGGCGGAACGCCGGCCGGAAACGGCCGTCGGCGCCGAGGTCGCTGTAGGCCGCCTCGGTGCGGCCGATGCTCGACGTGCTCGTGCCGATGACGACCCCGCAGCGATCGGCGCCGTAACGGTCGACCGCAGCGCGCACGCGCGCCGGGAAGCCGTCCTGCTCGAGGCCGAGCCGCGCAAGTCGATTGTTGCGGCAGCGCCAGCGCGGCTCGATATCGTCTGCGAAGCCATCGTCGAGCGCGGTGACGCGCCCGAGCCAGGTGCCGAGGCCGCAGCCCGGCCATGCCGCGTCGCTCAACCCGCTCCGTCCGTTCGCGAACGCTTCGTCGATGGTGGCGAGCCCGGCGCCCAAAGCAGTGGTGAGCGTATAGGCGCTGACGGCGGCCGGACTCATGGGCGGGCTCATGGGCGTCGACAAGCTAGCACAAGGGGGGATGCCGGGCGACCGCCGGCGCGGCGAGCGTCCCCGCGACGGCCTCGTGTGCCACGAGCCGCGCGGCCTCGCCATGCCGGCCCCAGGCGGCGACGGCGAGCAGGCGCATCCGCGGAGCGCGCCGGCCGAGCGACACCACCGTCAGCCAGAAGCGGTCCGGGCACAGCCAGCTCTGCGCGAAGCCGCCTGCGGCTGCGGCCGTGCCCGGCACACCGGGCGGCAATGCATGTGCGAGCGCGGCGAAGAGCGCGCGCTGCGGCTCGCCGGAGCCGCCGGGCAGCTTGAGCGTCGCTTCCCAGAGGGTCCAGAGCTGGTAGAACCGGTTGCACGTCAGCGCCGTGTCCGTGCAGGACGCGGGCCACGGGAGCTGCCGAGCGAGGTCGGTGAAGCGCCGCTCGCGTGTGACTTCGACGTCGACTGCGAGGGCCGTGCAGCCCGAGGCGGCCGCGGCGAGAAATCCGCCGGAATGCGTCAGGCTCACCTCGAGGTGGCCCGCGTCCGGCGGCGCGCCGCACGCGAACGGGCGGCCGGATGCATCGCGGCCGATGCGCCACAAACGCGCGCCCGCACCGCTCGCGTCGTCGAGCGCGATGCGCATCAAACGCTCGCCGAGGCGCGCCCGCAGCTTCTGGCGCTGAGCGTTCGCCCGCCCGTCCGGGCCGCGCTCGAGCCTGTCGTCGCGCGCGATGACGAGCGAGACCGTGTCCGCCATTTAAAGCAGTTCCGTTGCCGGGAGGTGTTCGGAATATAGCGCGGGCGCGCACGGGTGATACAATCCCGGCGGTCACGAAGACGCTCAGCCACCGCCTCAGGCGCCGTCCGCTGGACGCCTGCGAGAGACCGAGACTATCCAAAGATCAATGGCGGATGCACCGGCCGGTCGCGCGGTTTCGCCGCACCGGCATGCGGCGGTTGCGGATCTCG
This sequence comes from Gammaproteobacteria bacterium, assembly GCA_035524935.1. Classification (GTDB taxonomy): domain Bacteria; phylum Pseudomonadota; class Gammaproteobacteria; order Steroidobacterales; family JACDCP01; genus JACDCP01. The sequence continues at coordinate 45,833 of DATLFD010000003.1, forward strand.
GCTGGCGCTGGATCGGCACTGCGCTGTCGTATGCCGTGTTCGGCCTGGGCAGCGTGGTGCTCGGCCTCGTCGCCGTGCCGCTGGTCACCGTCGCGATCCGCGATACTCCGCGCAGGGTCGCGTGCGTGCGCTCGCTGATCGGTGGCGCCATGCGGTTCTTCATCCGCTTCGCGCACGGGATCCGACTCATGGACTGGCATTGCGAGGGGCTCGAGCGGGCGCGCGCCGGCGAGAGCTACCTCATCGTGGCCAATCATCCGACCCTGATCGACGCCGTGTTCCTGCTCGCGCAGTTCCCGCAGGCCGACTGCGTGGTCAAGGCCGGCATGGTCCGTAACCCGTTCACACGCCAGCTGGTGCGTGCGGCCGATTACATTCCGAACGCGGATCCGGTGGCGTTGCTCGAGACGTCCGTCGAGCGGCTCGTGGCCGGCCGTTCCCTGATTCTGTTCCCGGAGGGCACGCGCACCGCGCCCGGCCGGCTGCCGGCGCTCAAGCCCGGCGCCGCAGCAGTCGCCGTGCGCTCCGGGCGCCGCTGCCTGCCGGTCGTCATCCGCTGCGAGCCCCCGACACTGAGCAAGTCCGACCCCTGGTACCGTATCCCGCGGCGGCGGCCGCACTTCTCCCTTGCCGTGCAGCCTCCAGTGGCGCCGTCCGCGGTCCTCGACGAAACGCTCGAGTCGCGCTACGCGCACCGCGCGTTCAATGCCTGGCTCGAGGCGTACTTCGCCGCACGCCTCGAGGGTGTGCGCTGATGGACGCAGCCGGGGGCGACCCGCTCGAGCGCCTGCGGGAGGTGCTCGCGGAGCGCTTCGGCATCGACCGGGCGGCCGTCGTCGACGATGCGCGGCTGTACGAGGATCTCGATCTCGACAGTATCGACGCGGTCGACCTGATCGTCCGGCTCCGCGAGCTCACGGGCAAGACCGTGCCGCCGCAGGCATTCCGGTCGGTGCGCACCGTGGGCGACGTCGTGCGCGTGCTCCGCTCGCTGTGAGCCGCCTGCCCGCGGGCGCGGCCGGCGGGGCGCTGGTGCTCGCGGCGCTGCTCGCGTATCCGGTGGTCGTCTATTTCCTGCTCGAGCCGCTCGGCGCCGGCTGGCTCGGCGTGGTGCTGATCGGCCTGCTCGTGCTGCGCGCGGGCTTCGCCGCGCCGCGCACCGCCCGTTTCGCGGCGCTGACCGGGGCGGGCGCCGCGTACCTGGCATTGCTCGCAGCCGCGGACCGCGAGCTGATCCTCAAGCTGTACCCGGCGCTGGCAAGCCTCGCCATGCTCGCCGCGTTCGCCTGGACGCTGTTGCGTCCGCCGTCGATGATCGAGCGCCTCGCCCGGTGGTTCGGCATGAGCGTGAGCCCGCAGGGCATCACGTACATGCGCGCGGTAACGCGCCTGTGGTGCGCGTTCTTCGCGCTCAACGCGATAGTGTCCCTGGCCGTGACCCTGGGCGGCTCGCTGCGGGCCTGGGCTTTCTACAACGGCTTCCTGTCCTATCTGCTGAGCGGAGCCCTGTTCGCGGGCGAGTACCTCTACCGGCAATCGTACCGGCGGCGGGTGCATCAGGACGGTGCGTGATGCTGGAGACTCCGCCCTGGTGCGGCCGGGGGCCGCTGCTCAGCCGGCCGCCGCTCCTCTATGCGGCCCGGACGGGCGTCGCGGCGACGCTTGTTGCGGCGCTCAGCGAAACCGGACGGCAGGCCGCGTTCGAGCACGGCATCGCGGCCTGCGCGACGCTCGTCGCCGCGCAATGCCTGGACGAGCGTGCGGCCGCAGGCCGCGAGGTCCACTGGTATTTCGTCGAGCGGGCGCTGATTGCCGATCTCGCCGCGCTCGACGCGCACCTCGCAACCGTGCTCGCGTCCGGCCACGCACCGCGACAGCCCAACGTGCTCGATCGCACCGAGCGTGGGGACCGCGCGGAATACCTGCTGCAGGTGCCGCGCGATCTCGTCTGGTTCGACGGCCATTTTCCCGGCGCCCCCGTGCTGCCGGGCGTTGTGCAGGCCGACTGGGCCATCTACCATGGGCGCGCGCTCGGCTTCGGCCCCGACCGGTTTCGCGGCTTCCCCCGCCTCAAATTCAAGGCCGTGATCCGCCCGGACGCCGTATTGCGGCTTGCATTGCGCCGGCGCAGCGAAAATCGCCTCGAGTTCTCGTATGCGTCCGCGGCCGCGCTGCATTCTGCGGGCAGCATCGAATACGCCGGGCGCGCATGATCATGAGCAAGGTGGACATCAGCTTCACGCACCGGCGGCTGCCGCGACTGCTGCCCGGGCCGGCGGCACCCGCGCCCGCCGGCGGCGCGCCGCAGTGAGGGTCGATGCCCCGGCGGCGCTGATCGCGCCTGCCGTTCTGCTCGAGGCGAAGGTGTCGCTCAAGGTCCCGTACCAGGACGCCGATCCGGCAGGGGTGGTCTGGCACGGCAATTACTTCCGCTACTTCGACGCGGCGCGCTGCGCGCTGCTCGAGACCATCGACTACGGCTACCGCCGCATGCAGGAGTCGGGCTATCTGTGGCCGATCATCGACACGCGCGTGCGTTTTGCACGGCCGATCCGTTACGAACAGGTCATCGAAGTCACGGCCGGGCTTCTGGAATGGGAGTACCGGCTCAAGATCGCCTACGAGATCCGCGACGAGTCCGGCGAACGCCTGACACGCGCCTACACCGTGCAGGTGGCGGTCGACGGCCGCAGCGGCACGCTCTGCCTGGGCGCGCCGGATGCGCTCGTGCAACGGCTGGAGGCGCGCGGGCTGGCCGGGGGCTGCCGATGACCCGCGCCCCCGAGCGTCACCAAGCCCTGATCCCGCATCGTCCGCCGATGGTGCTCATTGACGGCGTGCTCGATGCGGGAGACGCCTTCCTCGTCGCGGAAGTGCGCATCGCGCCGGGCGTCCCGTTTTTCACCGACGGCCTCGGTGTGCCGGCCTGGGTCGGGCTGGAGTACATGGGGCAGGCGATCGCCGCCCTGGCCGGGCTTCGCGCCGAGCGCGCCGGTGAGCCCGTCGGCTCCGGGCTGCTCGTCGGGTGCAGCCGCTATACGAGCGTGGTCGCCGCGTTCGCGCCCGGCCGCCGGCTCGAGGTGGAGATTCGCGACGCCGGCACGGGCGCCGGGCGGTTCTGCGCTTTCGACGGGCTCATTCGCGACGGCGCGGTGCTCGTGAGGTCGTCCATCTCCGTCTATCTGCGTCCGGCCGCGGCATGAGTGCGCCACCGCGGGACACGGTGCTGGTCACGGGCGCGAGCCGTGGGATCGGCCGGGCGACCGCGCTGGAGCTTGCAGCCTCGGGCTGCGACGTGGTCGTGCACTTTCGCAGTGACGAGGCCGCCGCCGGCCGGGTCGCGGGCGAGCTGCGCGCGGCGGGCGCCGACTGTCGCCTGCTCTGCTTCGACACCGGCGACCGGCAGGCGGCGCGGCTCGCGCTCGAGGACGACATCGCCCGGCACGGCGCCTACTACGGCGTGGTCTGCAACGCCGGTATCAGCCGCGACAACGCCTTCCCGCTCATGTCCGGTGAGGAGTGGGACGCGGTCCTGCGCACCAATCTCGACGGCTTCTACAACGTGCTCAACCCCGTGGTCATGCCGATGGTCCGCCGCCGCAGACCGGGCCGCATCGTCGCCGTATCCTCGGTGGCCGGTTTGATCGGCAATCGCGGCCAGGTCAATTACAGTGCCGCGAAGGCCGGCATCATCGGCGCCGTGAAGGCGCTCGCGCTCGAGCTCGCCAAGCGGGAGATCACCGTCAACTGCGTCGCGCCCGGCTTCATCGAAACGGACATGACCGACGCGCTGCCGGCAGCCGACATCGCGCGCATGATTCCCATGCGCCGCGCGGGGCAGGCCGTAGAGGTGGCGAAAGTGATCTCCTTCCTGTGCTCGCCGGCGGCATCCTACCTGACCCGGCAGGTCGTCACTGTCGACGGCGGGCTGTCCGGATGCTGACGGCGACGCGGGGCGGCATGCCACGGCGGGTCGTCGTCACCGGCGCGGGCGCCGTCTCGCCGCTGGGCTCGAGCTGGGCGGAGGTCGAGCCGCGGCTGCGCGCGCGGCGCAACGCCGTCGTGTGCATGGAGGCCTGGAAGCATTACACCGGCCTCAACACGACCCTCGCGGTGCCGGTCACCGGCTTCACCACGCCGGCGCATTACACGCGCAAACGAACGCGCAGCATGGGCCGCGTCGCCCTGCTCGCCGTGCGCGCGGCGGAGCTCGCGCTCGAGGACGCGGGCCTGCTCGGCGATCCGGTTCTGCGCGGCGGATCGGCCGGCGTCTCGTTCGGCTCGGCCGCCGGCAGCATCGACGCGCTCACCGAGTTCGCGCTCGTGCGCACCGAGCACAACACGCAGGGGGTGAACGCGACCAGCTACGTGCGCATGATGAGCCATACCGCGGCTGTCAACATCGGCGTGTTCTTTGGCCTCACCGGGCGGCTGATACCGACCAGCAGCGCCTGCACGGCGGGCAGCCAGGGCATCGGCTACGCCTTCGAGGCGATCAGGCACGGCTACCAGGACATCATGGTCGCCGGCGGCGCGGAGGAGCTCTGCGCCACCGAGGCGACGGTGTTCGACACCCTCTATGCGACCAGCACGCGCAACGATTCGCCCGAGCTGACCCCGCGCCCGTTCGACCGCGACCGCGACGGCCTCGTGGTCGGCGAGGGCGGCGGGGCGCTGATTCTCGAAGAGCGTGAGCGCGCCCGCGCGCGAGGCGCACGCATCTATTGCGAGATCGCCGGCTTCGGCACCAACTGCGACGGCACGCACGTGACCTATCCGAACCGGGAGACCATGCAGCGCTGCCTCGAGCTCGCGCTCGCCGATGCCGGGCTGGGCGCGGCCGCGATCGGCTACGTCAACGCCCACGGCACGGCCACCGAATCGGGGGACATCGCCGAGAGCCACGCGACAGCCGGGGCGCTCGGCGGGCGCGTGCCGATCAGCTCGCTGAAGAGCTATATGGGCCACACCCTGGGCGCCTGCGGCGCGCTGGAAGCATGGATGAGCATCGAGATGATGAACGGCGGCTGGTTTGCGCCCACCGTCAATCTCGATCACCTCGACCCGCGCTGCGCGGAGCTCGACTATATCGTCGACGACGGCCGCGAGCTCGACTGCGAGCACGTCATGAGCAACAATTTCGCGTTCGGCGGCATCAACACCTCGCTCGTGTTCCGCCGCGAAGTCTAGGGAACTCTGCTCAACCCCGTCGTTCCGGCGCGGGAAGCCGCACACCGGCTTTCACCGCGGTGGCGAGACGAGGCGGAGTGGCTCGATCGGTTGCCTCGAATCGTCGTCCGGCCGCGCGAGGTGCGCCCTTTTCAGGGATCAGCCGGCCACGCAGATGTCCGAGAGCCCCGGCGCCGTGACCAGGCTGCCGACGAGGTCGGTCACGCGGCTGAAGCCGTGCCGGTCGAGATAATCGGCGATGCCGGCGTTGATGGCCTTGAGCACCAGCGGGTCGTAGAACAGCGCGGTGCCGACGCCCACGGCCGCCGCGCCGGCGATGAGGAACCCGATCGCGTCCTCGGCCGTCAGCACGCCGCCCTGGCCGATGACGGGTACGCCGTGGCGGCGCGCGACATCGTAGACCTGGTGCACCTTGAGCAGCGCGATTGGCCGGATCGCGGGGCCCGACAGCCCGCCCTGCAGGTTGCCGAGCACGGGCCGGCGGCTTTCGACATCGATGGCCATGCCCATGATCGTGTTGATGACCGCGAGCGCGTCGCTGCCCGCCTCGATGCAGCGGCGCGCATTCTCGCGGATGTCGGTCTGGTTCGGCGACAGCTTGGTGATGAGCGGCTTGGCCGTCGCCCGGCGGCAGGCCTCGACGACGCGCGCGGACATGTCCGGGTCGTTGCCGAAGGCGACGCCGCCCTCGCGGATGTTCGGGCAGGAAATGTTGATCTCCATGCCGTCGATGGGCGAATCGTCGAAGCGCCGCGTGACTTCCGCGTACTCGTCGACCGTCGAGCCGCAGATGTTGGCGATGAAGCGCGTCTCGGTGAAATCGAGCGCCGGCAGGATGTCGCGGACCACCGCGTCGACGCCGGGATTCTGCAGGCCGATGGCGTTGAGCATGCCCATCGGCGTCTCGTAGATACGGTGCGGCGGATTGCCGAGGCGCGGCTCGAGGGTGGTGCCCTTGAGCACGACGGCTCCGGCGTCACGGTTCGAGAATCCGGCCACGCGGGTGTACTCTTCGCCGAAGCCGACGCAGCCCGAGAGCAGCACAAGCGGCGTCGCGAGCTTAAGTCCGCACAACTCCATGCCGAGCGCCGCGACGTTGTGCTGGCCGTCAACCTTCATTAAGCGGCGCGCACATGTTCGACCTGATCATCTTCGAGCCCGAGATCCCGCCCAACACCGGCAACATGATACGCCTGTGCGCCAATACGGGCGCGCGGCTGAATCTCGTGCGGCCGCTCGGTTTCTCGCTCGACGAGCCGCGGCTGAGGCGCGCCGGGCTCGATTATCGCGAGCTTGCGCAAGTCAGCGTGCACGACAGCCTCGATGCCTGTCTTTCCGCGCTCGAAAATCCGCGCGTCTTTGCATTCTCGACACGTGCGGAGCGTGTCTACACCGATGCGGACTTCGCGCCCGGCGATGCGCTGCTGTTCGGTCCGGAGACGCGCGGTCTGCCGCAGGCCCTGCTCGATGCGCTGCCCGCAAGGCAGCGCCTGCGCATCCCGCTGCGGGCGGGCAACCGCAGCCTGAACCTCGCCAACGCCGCCGCCGTCGCGCTCTACGAGGCCTGGCGGCAGAACGGTTTCAGCGAGTGACGCGGGTGGCCGCGACGCAGGTCACCCACTCCCGGCCCTGCGACGAGAGCGACCGGCTGCCGCCGCGCGAAGTCACTCGGCGCGGGGCGCGCGACCCATGAGGGCGCGCACGGCTTCGGCGGGCGGCGCGCCCTCGTAAACGATGCGGTGGATCTGCTCGGTGATGGGCATGTCCACGCCGAGCCGCCGGGCCACGGACCACACCGCCTTCGCGGCGGGGACGCCCTCGACGGCCTGGCCGATTTCGCCGAGCGCCGTCTCCACGCTCTTGCCCTCGGCCAGCTTGAGGCCCATGCGCCGGTTGCGGGACTGGTCGTCGGTGCAGGTCAGCACCAGGTCGCCCATGCCGGCAAGGCCGTTGAAGGTCTCGGCCTGCGCGCCGAGCGCGACGCCGAGCCGGGTCATCTCGGCGAGGCCGCGCGTGATCAGCGCGACGCGCGTGTTCGCGCCGAAGCCCAGGCCGTCCGAGATTCCGGCGCCGATCGCGAGCACGTTCTTGACCGCCCCGCCGACCTCGACGCCTACTATGTCGCAGGACGTGTAGACGCGAAACGTATCGGTCGCCAGGCTTTCGGCGAGCGCGCGCGCAAAGCGCGCGTCGGCCGAGGCCACGGTCATCGCCGTCGGCAGGCCGGCGCCGACCTCGCGCGCGAACGTCGGCCCTGACAGCACGGCAGTCGGCAGGCCCTCGCCGAGCACCTCGCGCGCGACCTGGTGGGGCAGCCTGCCGGAATCGATCTCGAAGCCCTTGGTCGCCCAGGCTACACGCGCGTTCGTGGGCAGCACGCCCGCGAGCTCGCCGAGCACGCCGCGAAAGGCGTGGCTCGGCACGGCAACAAGCACTGCGGTCGCCGCACGCAGCGCATCGCCGAGTCGGGCCGCGACGGTCAGGCCCGCGGGGAAGTGTGCGTCCGGCAGGTAACGCAGGTTGCGGCGGTCGCGCTCGAGCGCCGCCATCTGAGCCGGGTCTCGCCCCCACAGCAGGGTCGGCCGGCCCGCGCGCGCGAACTGGATGGCGAGCGCCGTGCCCCAGGAGCCGGCGCCGATCACTGCGATGACGGCGTTGCGTGGCGCTTGCGTGACCGGCTCCCGCGGCGCGGGTCAGCGCTGCCCTTGCGCGGCCTGGCGCGTTTCCGCCTGCAGGTACAGGGCGTCGAAGTTCATCGGTTGCAGCAACAGCGGCGGGAAGCCGCCGTCGCTGACGAGGCCCGCGATCGTCTGGCGCGCGAACGGGTAGAGCATGCTCGGGCAGTAGTTGCCGACCAGCGGCTTGAGCTGATCGGTGGGGTAGTCCTTGAGCACGAAGATGCCGGCCTGCTGCAGCTCGATGAGGAAGGCGACCGTGTCGCCCATCTTCGCTTCGACATTGACGTTGAGCACGATCTCGTGCGTGCTCTCATCGAGCTTGCTCGTCGTCGAATTCAAGGTCAGCGTGATCTTCGGATTCCACTCGCCCTTGAAGATGCCCGGACTGTTGGGCGCCTCGAACGAGCAATCCTTGATGTAGACCTTTTGCAGCGAAAGCTGCGGTGACGCCGTCGGTTGATCGGTGAATCGTGTGGATACCGCCTCTTCTGCCATGTCGAATTCCTGTTGCCCTGGATGTTTGTCTGCCGAATCCCGGCTCACCTGCGGGCGCGCTTGCGCTTCGGCTGCCGCCGGCCGGCGCCGCGCGCGCCGGCCTTCTCGACCGGCAGGTTGTCGCGCTGCCAGGCCGCGAGGCCGCCTCGCAGGTTGTACACCGGCGCGAAGCCGTTCGCACGCAGGAGTTGCGCCGCGCGCGCGCCGGACGCGCCGTTGCCGCAATAGCTGATGACGGTTTTACCGGCATGTTGCTTCCTGATCGCGTCGAGCCGGTCCGCAAGCGTATCGAGCGGCGCATTGAGCGCGTTGATGATGTGGCCCTCGGCGTATTGCTCGGGCGCACGCGCGTCGAGCACGAGCGCGCCGTGATTCATCTCCGCGATGGCGGCGCCCGGCGTCAGCTCGGTCACGCCCCGCAGCCGCGTGCGAAGCTCGTTTACAATGATCAACGCGATCAGCAGCACCGCCGCCAGAATCAGGATCGGATGATTGCCGGTAAATTCGACGATCTGCGCCATGCAGGCCTCGGGCCGCCACGTTCGCGCGCGGTAAAGCGCGGGATTATAGCAGCCGCCTGCAGCCCGGCCGTGATCGCCTGCCTGCTCTCAGGGGCCCCTGCGGTTGCCGGCGACGCGGACAACGAGGCGAAGCTCGGGCGCGTGCGCGAGCGTATCGAGATCCTGCGCAGCGAGATGCGCGCCGACGTCGAGAAGCGCGATGCGCTCGCCGCGCGCCTGCGCGACAGCGAAGAGCAGCTCGCGGCGGCCAGCCGCGCGCTCGAGTCCATACGCGACAAGCGCGTCGCGAGCGAGCGGCGGCTCGACGAGCTCGTGGCGCGGCAGTCCCGGCACCAGACAGCGCTCGCCCGGGAACGCGCCACTCTCGCGCGCCAGATTCGCTCCGCTTACATGAACGGCCGGCAGGAGCGGCTCAAGCTCATGCTCAGCCAGCAGGATGCCGCGGCGCTCGGCCGGCTCATGGTCTACTACGGATACTTCAACCGCCTGCGCGCGGGGCGCATAGAGTCCGTCGCCACCCGGCTTGCCGAGCTCGACCGGCTCGGCGCCGATCTCGGGCGTGAGCAGGCGCGGCTCCACGGGCTCGAAACCGCACGCGCCGCGGAGCTCGAGGAACTCGAGACCGCACGGCGGGAACGAGCGGCTTCGCTGTCGGCGCTCGCCGGCCGCATAGCGGCACGCGGCGGCGAGGTCGCCGGCCTCGAGGCGAATGCGCAGGCGCTCGAGAAACTCGTCGAGGAACTGCGCCGCGCGCTGGCCGACCTGCCCGTGACCGGTCAGCAACCGTTCGACGAGGTGCGCGGCCGGCTCGCGTGGCCGGTCGAGGGCCGGCTGATCAGCGATTTCGGCGAGCCGCGCGCGGGCGGGCGGCTCAAGTGGAACGGTGTGCTGATCGGCGCCGAGCGCGGCGCAGAGGTGCGCGCGATCCATCATGGCCGGGTGGCCTATGCCGGCTGGCTGCCGGGCCTCGGGCTGCTGCTCGTGATCGAGCACGGCGGCGGCTACCTGAGCCTCTACGGGCACAATCTGTCCCTCGCCCGGGACGTCGGCGACCTGGTCGCGCCGGGCGCGGTCATCGGCCGGGTCGGAGACAGCGGCGGGCGCGCCGAGCCCGCGCTCTACTTTGAGATTCGCCGCGCCCGCGAGCCCCTCGACCCACACGGCTGGATCGCCCGCAAGCTGGTCCGGCGCTGATGCCGCCCGCCTGACGCTATGCTATCGTGACTGCGCGGCCATTCGGCCGAAAGTCGCGCGGGCAGGACCCCGGAGCCGTTTATGTCGTTGAGAGCAAGAAGCGTACTGGTGCTGGTCATCGGCACCGCGCTCGGCCTGTCGCTGTCCGTCGGCGGCGGCGTGCTGGCGGAACGCGGCGCGGATGCCGAGGACACCCTGCCGTGGGAGGACGCCCGCCTGCTGGCCGAGGTGCTGCAGCGGGTCAAGCGCGATTATGTCGAGCAGGTCGACGACCACGAGCTCATCGAAGCGGCGATCCGCGGCATGGTGGCGGACCTCGATCCGCACTCGGCATTCCTCGATTCGGAGGAATACCAGGAGATACGCATCAGTACGACCGGTAACTACTCCGGGGTCGGCCTCGAGGTGAGCCTCGAGGAGGAACAGGACGGGCAGACGCAGCGCGTGCGCGTCATCGCGCCCATCGAGGGTACGCCCGCCGCGCGCGCCGGCATCCGGCCCGGCGACGCCATCATCAGCATCGACGGCATGCCCGTCGATCCTGCCAACCTGGCCGACACCGTCAACCGCATGCGCGGCGAGCCGGGCACGCAGGTACGCATCACCGTCGAGCGCGACGGGCTCGAGGAGCCGTTGAGCTTCACCCTGGTCCGCGACCACGTGCTCGTGCGCAGCGTCAAGCACGAGATGCTCGAGCCGGGCTATGGCTACGTGCGCATCACTCATTTCAGCGAGACCACCGGCAACGACCTGAACACCGCGCTGGCCGGGCTCCAGGACGCCGCCGGCGAATCCGGCCTGCGCGGGCTCGTGCTCGACCTGCGCAACAATCCGGGCGGTGTGCTCGACTCGGCGGTCGACGTTTCCGACGCCTTCCTCGACAGCGGCGTCATCGTCACCGCGGACGGCCGCGTCAGCGAGGCGCGCTTTCGCATGGATGCACGCAGCGGCGACCTTCTGCGCGGCGCCGAGCTCGTCGTTCTCGTCAACGGCGGTTCGGCCTCGGCATCCGAGATCGTCGCCGGCGCGCTCAAGGACAATCATCGCGCGACCCTGGTCGGCACACCGACCTTCGGCAAGGGCTCGGTGCAGACGGTCATGCCGCTGTCCGAAGGGCGCGCCATCAAGCTCACGACGTCGAAGTACTACACGCCCTCCGGGACATCGATCCACGACCGCGGCATCGAGCCCGACATCAACATCGACAACGACAGCATCGATGCGGCGCGCATCGCGCAGCTCCCGGAGATCCATGGCGAGGACCGGAAGCTGGCCAGCGATTATCAGCTGCGCGCGGGGCTGCAGGCGCTGCAGGACAAGCGCATCGCGCACACGGCCCAGTGAATTCGCAACCGCCTGCGCGCCGTCCGCTGTGAGGAGCGGGGCCCTGCACGCGGCGCGCGCCGCCGTCGCGTTTTGCCACGCCGTCCACGCCGCGCGCGGGCCCGCCGGCCGGGACCGCCCGTGAGCACGACGCTGTGGGTTTTCGGCCTGGTGGCGCTGATCGGACTGATCGCCTTCGTGAGCTACATGCGGCGGCTGTTTCGCGAAAGCCGCGAGGCCGAGAAGCGCCTCGACTATTCGAAAATGCGCAAATGGGAGGACGAAGACGGCTGAGGCGCGGCCGCCTTCGGGCGCATTCCCCGAGCCCGCAGCAGTGGAAGGCCCATGAAGCTCGACATCTACCAGGTTGACGCCTTTACCAGCGAGGTGTTCGCCGGAAATCCCGCGGCGGTCTGCCCGCTGAAAGCGGACTGGCCCGGCGACGTGCTGCTGCAGTCGATCGCCGCGGAGAACAACCTCTCCGAGACCGCGTTCTTCCGCCGCGAAAACGGCGCTTACGCACTGCGCTGGTTCACGCCGCGCAGCGAGGTCGACCTGTGCGGCCATGCCACGCTGGCCTCAGCGTTCGTCATCTTCCATCACCTCGAGACCGGCGCACCGGCGCTGCGCTTCGATACCTGCAGCGGGCAGCTGGAGGTGACACGCGATGGGGAGCTGCTCCGCATGGACTTCCCGAGCCATCCCGCCCGGCGGCTGGCCGGCGACACGGATCTCTCCGCCGCGCTCGGCAGCGAGCCCGCGGAAGTGCTGCTGTCGCGCGACTACCTGGCGGTTTTCGACACGCAGGCCGAGATGTTGGCGCTCGATCCCGACATGCGCCTGCTCGAGAAGCTCCGGCGCGGCGTCATCGTCAGCGCGCCCGGCGAGGACGCCGATTGCGTGTCGCGCTACTTCGCGCCGCACGTCGGCATTCCGGAGGACCCGGTCACGGGCTCCGCGCACTGCACGCTCGTGCCATATTGGGCGCAGCGGCTCGGCCGGAGCACGCTGCGCTGCCGGCAGCTCTCGGCGCGCGGCGGGGAGCTTCTCTGCGAAGATCTCGGCGCGCGGGTGGCTATCGGGGGCCGCGCGGTACAGTACCTGCGCGGACAAATCGAAGTGTGAGCGAAGACTTCGCGGCGCGCCGTCAATGACCAGCCGCGCGCAGCGCCTGGCGATGCCGGTCACGGCCGGCGCGCTCGCCGCGGCCGCTGCCGTGGTCGTGGCCACGTACGACCGCGAGCGCTCGCTCGAAGTCACCGCCACCGCCTACAACTCGGTCGAATGGCAGACCGACGAGCGCCCCCGGCACACCGCCTTCGGCGACAATCTCGAGCCCGGAATGCGCGCGATCGCCGTGTCGCGCGACCTGCTGGCGCTCGGGCTCGACGCCGGCACCGCCGTTCACATCGACGGCCTCCCCGGGGTATATATCGTGCGCGACACCATGGGGCGGCGCTGGAAAAAGCGCATCGACATCTACATGGGCGAGGATATCGAGGCGGCGCGCGAGTGGGGCGTGCGCGAGGTCACCGTGCGCTGGCGCGAGCAACGCTGAGCCGCGGTCCGTGCGGGCGCCGGGCGCAGCCTCTACAATGAACGCCGGCCCCGACCGCCCCGGCAGGGAGTACCAGTGCACTACAGCGCGCGCCCCGCCTGGCGCAATTCGATCCTGCGCATCGCCACGGCCCTGCTCGTCGCCGTATTCGGCGGCGCGCTTTCGTTGACGGCGCTCGCCGATTCCGATCCGCCGCTGCGAGTTGCCGTCGTGGTCGTCGCCGCAGTCATCGCGCTCCTTCTGCTCGCGCCGGGGATCTACCGGCACTACGCGTGGCGCTACCTGATCGCGGATCGCAGCATCGAGTGCCATTACGGCATCCTGTCGCGCGACGTGAGCGCCGTGCGATTGCGTGACCTGCGCAACGTCAACGTGCGCCAGTCGATGCTGCAGCGGATCCTGAACGTCGGCGACGTCGAGTTCTCGAGCGCGGGCGGCAGCGGCATCGAGGTCGCGTTTCGCGGCGTGGTCGATCCGCTCGGACTCAAGCGCAAGGTGCAGATCGTGCAGGAAGAGCACGATGCGCTGCGCCCGGCGTCGCGGGGCGACTGAATGGGCGCCGCGGCCACGGGTGCGAGGCAGGCGTCAGGCGCCACCGAGACCGAGCGCATGGCCGTGCGCGGCACGCACGAGAACGTGCTCGCGCTCGTCACGGCCACATTTACTCCGGCCCCCGGCGTCGAGGTGCTCGACGTGGGCGCGGGACGCGGTGGGCTGTCGCGCAAGCTGCTCGAGGCCGGATACCGGGTGCGCGCCTGCGATCTCGATCCCGGGGCGTTCGCCGTGCCGGGTGTCGAATGCCGGCGGGCCGATGCCGGCGGCGGCCTGCCCTACGCCGACGCAAGCTTCGACCTCGTGCTTGCCGTCGAGCTCGTCGAGCACATCGAGGGCCACGCGGTGCTGTTCGACGAGATGGGCCGCGTGCTGCGCCCCGGCGGCAGCCTGCTGTTCACCACGCCGAACATCCTGTCGCTAAAGTCGCGGATGCGTTTCCTGCTGAGCGGGTACTTCTATTCGTTCGGCACGCTCGACCCGGACGTCCTCGACCCGGCTTCGCAGCACATCACGCCCTTCACGCTCGACCGTTACCTCTGGCGGCTCCGGCAGAGCGGGCTCTCGGTGAGCCGCGTGTCCACCGACAAGCTGCAGACCAGCTCGCTGCTGCTCGGTTTTCTGTGGCCGCTGATCCGGGCGTACGCGCGACTCACGCAGGGGCGCTCGTCGAGCGTCGGCCTCGAAAACTCGGCAACTGCGCTGTTCGGTCGCAAGCTCGTCGTCATCGCGCGCAGGGAACCCGGAGAATGAGGAGTTTCCTGCTCCGGCTGCTGATCGGCGCGCTCAGTCTCTGGCTGGCCGCGGCCATCGTGCCCGGCATGCAGATCACGGGCATCGGCACGCTGTTCCTGGCCGCATTGCTGCTCGGCCTCGTCAACGCAGTGGTGCGGCCGATATTCATCCTGCTGACCCTGCCGTTGACCCTGTTGACACTCGGGCTGTTTCTGCTGGTCGTCAATGCGGCGATGCTGGGCCTCGTGGCGGCGATGCTCGACGGCTTCTCGCTGGACGGCTTTTTCCCGGCCTTGCTCGGCTCGCTGATCGTCAGCCTGACCGGCTGGCTCGCCTCCCGCCACCTCGTGTCCTGAGCCTTCCGGGCTCAGTCGGTCGACTTGAGCGGTGTGAACAACCGCAGCACGAGGAAGTTCGCAAGCGATAGAGCGATCGCCATGCCGTACAGGTGATGGGCGACGGCCGCGCCGATCGCGCCCATCATCCAGATGCTCGCGGCCGATGCCGTGCCTGCGACGCGGTCCTTGCCCTTGAGGATCGCGCCGCCGCCGATGAAGCCGATGCCCGCCATCATGCCCTGCAGCAGCCTGGCCTGAGCATCGCTGTCACCGGGGCCGATGAACGATTCGCCGACGAGCACGAACGCGCAGCTGCCCATGGCAACCAGCGGAAAGGTCCGCAGGCCCATGATCTTCGTATGCCGTTCGCGGTCCCAGGCCACCGGTATCGCCAGGCAAAAGGCGACGCCGAGCTGCAACAGCGACTGCACGGTGTCGCGCCAGTCGATTTCGAGCATGCCTATCTGCAAGCAAGCCGCGTGCCAGCCGCCGGTCAGGGCATGCGCCGCCAGATGCCGCGGGGCCGGCGCGCTGGAAAGGACACCAGCATGACGCCGATGAGAATGACCAGCATGCCGGCGAACTTGCGCGGGCCGAGCGCCTCGTCGAGCCACCACCAGCCGAGCACCGTGGCGATCGCGGGATTCACGTAGCCGATGGTGCCGAGTTTGTCCGGGGTGGTGTTGCGGATCAGCCAGACGTAGGTGGCGAAGGCGAGGCAGGAACCGAACAGGGTCAGATAGGCCAGTGCGGCGATGCCCGGCAGGGTCCAGGTCCAGCGCGCGGCCTCCCCGACCGCGAGACCTGCGACGATGAGGGCGCTGCCGCCGGCGAGCATCTGCAAGCCTGCAAACATGAGCGGCTCGACCGCGACCGGATTGTTCCGGTTATAGGTCGTGCCGGTGGCCCAGCCGATTACCGCCAGCAGGATGCCGCATTGCGCGAGCAGGTGCGCGCGGTCGAAACCTTCCTCCGGCCAGAACATGAGGATGACGCCGCAGAAGCCGATCCCCAGGCCGAGCATGCTGCGCGCGCTGAGCTTGTGCGCGTGGCGGCCGAAGGAGCCGAACAGGGCGATCCACAGGGCGGAGCTCGCGGCGATCAGCGCCGCCTGGTTGGAGGCCACCCATTGCTCGCCCCAGGTGACGAAGAAATTGCCGATCACGATCATGAAGAAGCCCATGACCGCGACCGGTATCCAGTCAGCGCGTCGCGCCGGCCAGCCCTGTCCCAAAAGCCGCGCGAGCAGCGTGAGCAGGATGCCGGCCACGGCATAGCGCACGCCGGTCATGAGCGCGGGCGGCAGATCGTGCACGCCGATGCGGATGGCGAGATAAGTCGAGCCCCACACCAGGTAGACGACGAGAAACGCCGCCGTCAGGCGGACATATGGGGACATTCCTGATTTATTCGCTATCCGTGCCGGCGATTGCGTGGCGGAAAAAAATCAGGAATGTCCCCTTTTCAAGCGTACGCGGGGCCCCTGGAGATCCGGTACAGCACATAAGCGAGCAACGCCACGACGGGCAGGCCCGGCAGGCCGGCGAACGGTTCGTCGGCGATCGCGAGCACGCTCGCGTCGCCCGACACCACGATCGGGATGGCCATGAATATGCCGATCAGCGCCTCGCCGGTGATCAGCCCCGCCGCGAACAGCATGCCCGTGCGCATGTTCGATTCGGTCTGCGCCGCCGAGCCGCGCCGGGCGTTGTGGCGCGCGGCGAGCAGCGACACGACGCCGCCGAAGAATATCGGCACCGACAGCTCGAGCGGCAGGTAGATGCCCACGGCGACGGCGAGCACGGGCGCACGGAACTTCGCGCCACGCGCCTTGAGAATTTCGTCGGTGACGATGATGGCGATGCCGATGCCGACGCCGAGGCCGACCATCGTCCAGGGCAGGCCGCCGCCGAACACGCCCTTCGCCACCGAGGCCATGAGCGTCGCCTGCGGCGCGAGCAGCGGATCGGGTTGCGCCTCCGTCGGCACGCCGATGCCGTAGGCCTTGAGCAGCAGGTTCAGGATCGGCGCCAGCACGAACACCGCGGAAACGGCGCCGATGCTGAGCGCGAGCTGCTGCTTCCAGGGGGTCGAGCCGACGATGTAGCCGGCCTTGAGGTCCTGGAGGTTGTCGCCCGCGATCGCCGCCGCGCAGCACACCACGGCGCCGATCAGGATGGCAGCGGCGGCGCCGATGGAAGAGTCCGGGCCCATGAGCCACAGCAGCAGCAGCGAAGCGAACAGGATGGTGGCGATGGTGATGCCGGATATCGGGTTGTTCGACGAGCCGACGAGGCCGGCCATGTAGCCGGCCACCGAGGAAAACAGGAACCCCGCCACCACCATGATCAGGGTCATGACCAGCCCGATGCCGAAGCTGCCGACGATGTGCTGGTACAGAAAGAAGATCGGGATCACGAACAGCACGATGCCTGCGAGCACGTACTGCATCGGCGTATCCATCTCCGTGTGGTGGACGGCAGTGCCGGCGAGCGCCGCCGAGTATTGCCGCATGCCGCTCTTGACCCCGGAGAGGATCGAGTTGCGCAGCGAGATCAGCGCCCAGATGCCGCCGATGAGCATGGCGCCCACGCCGAGGTAGCGGATCTGCGTCGACCACACCGCGCCCGCCACGTCGGTCGCCGACTCGCCGCCGGCGATCATGGCGGCGATGGCCGGGTCCGCGTCTAGGAAGAAGGTCGTGTAGATCGGGATCGCGAAATACCACGAGATGGCGCCGCCCGCGAACACCAGCACGGCGATGTTGAAGCCCACGATATAGCCGACCCCGAGCAGTGCCGGCGACAGGTTTGTGCCGGCATAGGCGATAGTGCCCTGGCCGACGTAGGTCGCGGCCTGCGCGGTGCCGCTCCACAGTCTCAGGCCCGTCTCGACGAACTTGATGAGCCCGCCCGCTATCGCGGCGACCGCGAGATACTTGAGGCCGCTGCCGGGGTCCTCGCCGACCTTGAGCACCTCGGCCGTGGCCGTGCCTTCCGGGTAGGCGAGCTTCTGCTCGACGATCAGCGAGCGCCGCAGCGGTATCGAGAACATTATGCCGAGCAGTCCGCCGAGCCCGGCGATCGCGGCCACCCACCAGTAATGGAACACGTCCCAGTAGCCGAGGATGATGAGCGCCGGCAGCGTGAAGATGACGCCGGCGGCGACCGACTGCCCGGCCGAGGCAGTGGTCTGCACGATGTTGTTTTCGAGGATGTTCGATTCGCGGAAGAAGCTCAGCACGGCCATCGAGACCACCGCGGCCGGAATCGACGCGGACACGGTGAGCCCCGCGAACAGGCCGAGATAGGCATTGGCGCCCGCGAGCACCACGGCGAGCACGATGCCGAGCACCATGCCCTTGATGGTGATCTGCGGCGGCGGATTGTCGGTGTGCATCGTCGCTCCTTATGCGAACGGCGGCCTACCAGCCGCAGGCCTGACCCTGGTTCCGCTCTTCGAGCCAGCCCATGAGCGGCTCGAAATAGTCGATGATCGCCGAGGCATCCATCTGGCCCGAGCCGGTCGCGGCCTCGAGTGCCTCGGGCCAGGGCTTGCTCGCGCCGAGCTTCATCATGGTCCAGAGCCGGTCGCCGGCCGCCTCGTTGCCGTAAATCGAGCACTCGTGGATCGGGCCCTCGAAACCGCCGGCCTCGCAAAGGGCGCGATGGAACTGGAACTGCAGGATGCGTGCGAGGAAATAGCGCGTATAGGGCGTATTGCCCGGGATGTGATATTTCGCGCCCGGGTCGAAATCGGCCTCGCTGCGCGGCACCGGCGGCGCGACGCCCTGATAGCGCGTGCGCAGCGCCCACCAGGCGGCGTTGTAATCCTCCGGCGCGATCTTGCCGGCGAACACGTTCCAGCGCCACTGGTCGATGAGCTTGCCGAAGGGCAGGAACGCGATCTTGTCCAGCGCGAGCTTCATCTGCTGATTGATGACCGCCTCGCGGCTCTTCTCGACCTCTTCGACGAGCCCGAGCTCCGCGAGGTAGGCGGGCGTCATCGACAGCGTCATGGTGTCGCCGATGCCCTCGTGGAAGCCGTCGTGCGCGCCGCTCTTGTAGAGCTCCGGCAGCGGCTTGTAGGCCAGGTAGTAATAGATATGGCCGAGCTCGTGGTGCAGCGTCTGCAGGTGCTCCTCGTTCGGCAGCACGCATTGCTTGATGCGCACGTCCTCGCCGCCCTCGAGCGGCCAGGCGCTCGCGTGACAGACGACGTCGCGGTCACGCGGCTTGGTGAGCAGCGAGCGCTCGTAGAAGCTGGCCGGAAGCTCGGGCATGCCGAGCGAAACGAAGAAATTCTCCGCCGTCCTCGTCATGCGCACGGCGTCGTATTCCTGTGCCTGGAGCGTACCGGTGACGTCGAGGTCGAGCACGCCCGGGTAAGGCTCGACGATCGGGTAGATGTTGCCCCATTCCTGCGCCCACATGTTGCCGAGCAGGTGGGCCGGGATGGGCTCGTCCGCGGGCACCCTGTTCTCGCCGTATTCCTCGGTGAGCTGCGCGCGCACGTAGCAGTGGAGCTGGTCGTAGAGCGGCTTTACCTGGGTCCAGAGGCGTTCTGCCTCCTGCTCGAACTCCGCGGCCGACATCTCGTACTTCGATTTCCACATCTCGCCTAGATCGGCATAGCCCAGCTCGCGGGCGCCCTCGTTGGTGAGCTCGACGAAACGCCGGTAGTCGTCCCGCATGGCCGGCGACACGGTACGCCAGCCGGCCCAGAGCTCGGCGAGCTCGTCGTAATCGCGGCTCTCGGCGAAGATCACGTTCATTTCCTCGAGGTCGAAGCAATCGTCGCCTTCGACGCCTTCGGGACAATACTTGCCCGCGCCGTACATGCCTTCGAGCTCGGTGGCGATGCGCGCCAGCTCGGCGCGCTTTTCCGGATCGTCCGGCGCGGGCATGGCCGTGCCGAGCTTGAGCAGCGTGATCTGCCTCGCGGCGTCCGCGCCCATCTCCATGCCATCGTACTTCGATGCTTCCTTTACCGCCTTCGTCAGGTACGCGAGCGAGCGCTCGCTCACATCGGCGGCAATGACCGCCGTGTCCTTGTTGATATAGGTGGCACGCACCCACTCGGCCGCGCCGCTCAGGCGGCCGAGCTCGGCAAGCTCCTCGTTGACGCGCGCGACGAACTCGTCAGGGCTCTCCTGCGGCTGCGCGGCTTCCGTTTTGTCCTGCGTCGCTTCGGTCGGGGAGTCGCAGGCCGAGAGCGCCACACCGGCGAGCGTGGTGAACAGGCATGCGAGCTTCATGGTTACCTCTGAACAGTCACCGGGGAAAATGGGGACATTCCTGATTTTCTGAAGACGGTTTTCCGGCCGAATGTTCTCAGGAAAATCAGGAATGTCCCCATTTTCCTAATGCACGCCGCCCATCAATTTGCGGATCGGCTTTACGAAGATCAGCAGCAGCAGACCGGCGCCGACCGTCATGAGCACCACCTGCAGATAAAGATCAGGCATCTCGCTGATGGCGTCGTGGTCGAACTGGCCGGCGATGAGCCCCGCGATCAGGTTGCCGAGCGCCGTGCCGAGGAACCATACGCCCATCATCTGGCTGACGAAGCGTCGCGGCGCGAGCTTGGTGACCGAGCTCAGGCCCACCGGGCTCAAGGTCAGCTCGCCCATGGTGTGCAGCAGGTAGGTCATGATGAGCCAGGTCGGCGCCACGCTGTTACCCGCGGCGACAAGCTGCGCTGCGAAGATCATCACGACGAAGCCCAAGCCGAGGAATATGAGGCCGAAGGCAAACTTGAACGGAGTCGACGGCTCAAGGTGGCGGCGCGCGAGCGCCACCCACAGGGCGGCATAGAGCGGGGCCAGCGCGATGATGAACATGGAGTTCAGCGACTGGAACCAGCCGGCCGGAATCTCCCAGCCGAACGCGTCGATCACGCGATCCGTGTAGCGCTCGGCGAACAGGTTGAATGTCGAGCCCGCCTGCTCGAAACCTGCCCAGAACGTGGCCGTGGCGAGGAACAGGATGATGATGACGACGAAGCGCTTCTTCTCGACGGTATTCAAACCGGCGAACAGGAACATATAAGTGAAATAGCAGAGTGCAAAAAGAACGATCGCATAAGTGGACTTGGCGGCGAGCGCCGGGGCATCGAAGCGTATGACGCCGCTCAGGCCGAGGAACGTCACCAGGGCGATGATCAGCACGCCCGCGCTGACGCCGATCCACCCCTTCTCGAAGCCGCCGCCGACGTCGCTGTCGTCCCTGTGGTGCGCGTGCACGCCGGACTCGCCCAGGTGCCGCTGCGTCAGCTTGTACTGCACGAGGCCGAAGAACATGCCGACCCCCGCCGCGGCGAAGCCGTAGTGCCAGCCGAAGCGCTCGCTTTCGCCGAGGGTGCTGCAGACCAGCGGGCCGAGGAACGCGCCCAGGTTGATGCCCATGTAGAAAATGGTGAAGCCGGCGTCGCGGCGCGCGTCGTCGGCGTCGTACAGCTCGCCGACGATTGCGCTGATGTTCGGCTTGAGCAGCCCGGTGCCGATGACGACCAGGACCAGGCCGAGAAAGAACGCCTGCATCGACGGGATCGCCAGCACGAAGTGCCCGCACATGATGATGACGCCGCCGTAGAACACCGAGCGCTGCGCGCCGAGCAGGCGATCGGCGATCCAGCCGCCGGGCAGCGCGACCAGGTAGACCGCGGCCGTGTACAGGCCATAGATGGCCGTCGCCGTCTGGTCGGTAAAGCCGAGCCCGCCGTCCTCCACGGCATCGACCATGAACAGCACCAGCAGGGCGCGCATGCCGTAGTAGCTGAAGCGCTCCCACATCTCGGTGAAGAACAGTGTGTACAGACCGCGCGGGTGCGCCGCCGGCTGGTCGAGCTCGCGAGGTATGGCGGGTTCGGCGACGGCGTCGGTCATGCTTGTTGGTGGTGTTCCGAGGGGGCCGTGACGGATACCGTGCTATGGTTTACGGGCATTCGCGGCCGGAGTCAAGCCGCGGAATATGCGCGTACCGTTCTACATAACGCATTGACTTCGGTGCCCGGTGCCGGTTCCGGAACTTTGCGGGCGCAATCGCATCGAATCCCTCAGATGATCCTTGAATGCAATCGCCGGCCGAGGCTTTCCTGCGATCGGCGGAGTGAGTGGCCATGAAAACCATGCGAATCATAACCGGCAGGAGCTTGCGGGCCACCATCACGGCGTTCGCCGCATCGCTGGCCGCGTGCGCCACGGTGCCCGAGCCGGAGGACATTAACGAGGCGAGATACGAGCCCGCGCCGATCGAGGTATCCTCATCGCGGCTCGGCAAGGTGAGTTTCCGTCCCGGGCGCGAGATTCCGCAGACCCTGTCGCCGATGACCGTCTACACCAGCCGGGATCTCCAGGAATCCGGCTACAGCGATATAGCCAGCGCGCTGCGGTCGCTGTCGCCCTTCTGAAGACGGTCCGGCGCCGATCAGATCCATCGAAGGCCGCGTCCGCGCGGCCTTTTCTTTTCGACGCGCGGCATCGACCGCGCGCTTGGCACGGCACCCGCATCTGGCGTATTTTCCGCACAGTATTGCCGCCTTATCCGGAGACAACTGCATGAAAAGCCTTACGCCGCCGCGCGCGCCGCTGGCATGCGCGGCATGTCTCGCCGCATTTGCCGTTCCCCTCGCCGCGGCCGAGCAGTCGACGGCGATGGCGGATCGAAGCGAAGGAGCCGCAGACGTGAGCGATCGCATATTCGACTTCCCCTATCTGATGCGCGACCTCGACAACGGCCTGCGCGTCATCGTCGTGCGTACCGGTTACCCCGACATCGTCACTTTGCAGATCCCGGTGCAGACCGGCTCACGCAACGAGGTCGAGGCGGGAAAATCGGGCTTCGCGCATTTTTTCGAGCACATGATGTTCCGCGGGACGAAGAAGTTTCCGCCCGACATCTATGGCTCCATCATCAAAAATGCCGGCGGCGATCAGAACGCGTATACGTCCGACGACTATACGAATTACCACATCACCTTCACGAAGGATGATCTGGAGAAAATCATCGAGATCGAGGCCGACCGGTTTCGCAACCTCGAATACAGCGAGGAGCAGTTCCGCACCGAAGCGCAGGCGGTGAAGGGCGAATATCTCAAGAATTACTCGAACCCCATCCAGAAACTCATCGAAGTGCAGCGCGAGCACGCATTCACTGTGCATCCGTACCGGCACACGACCATGGGGTTCTTCGCCGACATCGAGGCCATGCCGGATCAGCTCGAATATTCGAAACTTTTCTTCGACCGCTGGTACCGGCCGGAGAAGTCCACCGTGATCGTAGTCGGCGACGTCGATCCCGAGGCGACCTTCAAGTTGGTGAAAAAGCACTGGAGGCGCTGGAAGCCCGGCGGATTCACGGTGGAAATTCCCAGCGAGCCTCCGCCTGCCGCGCCGGTGTATGCCCACGTCGACTGGGAGGCAGCGACGCAGCCGTGGTACACGATCGCCTTTCGCGGGCCCGCCTTCGACGCGAACGAGAAGTCGATGCCGGTGATGGACATCATCTCGCAGATCTATTTCTCGGACTCGTCGGATCTCTACCAGAAACTCGTGATCGAGGAGCAGCGCGTCGATCAGCTTTTTCCGTACTTTCCGGACCAGAAGGATCCCGGCCTGCTGACGATCGGCGCGCGGCTCACCGAGGCGAAGCACGCCGAGGCAGTGCGCGACGCCCTCCTGGATACCCTGGTGCGCGTGCGCACGGAGCGCGTCGACGAGGACGAGCTCGAACGCACCAAGGCGCGGCTGCGTTACGCTTTCGCCGCACGGATGGACAACTCCGAGTCCATCGGCGCGATCCTCGCGAATTACGTGCACTTCGAGCGCACGCCGGAGACCATCAACGACCTGTATCGCAGCTACGACGCTGTAACGCCGGAGGACGTGCTCGCGGCGGCCAACCGCTATTTCGTCGATCGGGGCCGCACCGTGGTGACCCTCGCGCACGAAGACCCGATGAAATCCGTTGCAAAGACGCCGTCCCTCGACGAGCGCGTGGCCGCGCATGCCGCCCGCGAGCCGGTCGAGCTCGAGGTTGTCGCCCTGCCGTCCGCATCGTCTCCGCTCGCGGACGTCGCCTTCGTTTTTCACAGCGGCGCGGCCGACGACCCGCCGGGCAAGCGCGGGCTCGCGGCCCTAACCGCGGCAATGATCACCGGCGGCGGCTCGGAGTCGCGCAGCATTCAGGAGATCAACGACGCCCGCTACCCCATGGCGGCGACGTTCGACGCGCAGGTGGACAAGGAAATGACGCGGTTCGCGGGCACCGTGCACACCGACAATCTCGACTTATGGTACCGCCTCGCGCGCGAGCAGCTCCTGAGCCCAGGCTGGCGCGAGGAAGACCTGGAACGGCTCAAAACCCGGCAGATCAATGCCGTTCGCACGGACCTTGTGGGCAACAATGACGAGGAGCTCGGCAAGGAAGTGCTCTACCAGTTCATCTACGGCGAAGGGCACCCGTACGGGAGCCTCACCCTGGGCGCGACGGAAGAGATCGCGCGGCTGACGATGGCGGACGTGAAGGCTTTCTACGACGCGCATTACACGCGGCGCAATCTCACGCTGGGTATTGCCGGGGGATACGACGAGGCGTTCGCGCGGCGGCTCGAGGAGGATCTTGGTCGATTGCCGGCCGGGCAGCGCGAGACCGTGGAGCTGCCGCGCCGGCCCACGGTGTCCGGCCACTCGGTGCGCATCATTGAGAAGGAGACGCCGGCCGTGGCGGTTTCGTTCGGTTTCCCCATCGACGTGCGCCGCGGCGACGACGATTGGGTAGCATTGTGGCTGGCACGCTCCTGGCTCGGCGAGCATCGCAATTCGGGCGCCGCTTTGTACCAGCGCATCCGCGAAGTGCGCGGAATGAATTACGGGGATTACGCCTACATCGAGTATTTCCCGCGCGGCATGTTCCAGTTCTACCCGGACCCCAACCTTGGCCGCCGTCAGCAGATCTTCCAGGTCTGGCTGCGGCCGCTGCGCGACAATAACGATGCCCATTTCGCCACGCGGGCGGCGTTGTACGAGATGCAGAAGCTGCTCGAGAACGGCTTGAGCGAGCCGGAGTTCGAGGCGACGAGAAACTTTCTCGACAAATATGTCAGCCTGCTGACGAAAACCCAGTCGCGCCGGCTCGGTTACGGCATCGACAGCGCCTATTACGGGGTGCCGGCGTTCGCGGAATACGTGCGCGCGGGACTGGCCGCGCTGACTCCCGAATCGGTGAATCGCGCCATCAGGCGCCACCTGCGCACCGACGACGTGCGTTTCGTGTTCGTCACCGCCGATGCGCCGGACCTGCGCCGGCGACTGCTGTCGAACGAGCCCTCGCCGATCGAGTACAACTCGCCGAAGCCCGACGAGTTGCTCGAGGAGGACCGCGTCATCCAGCAGCTTCCGCTCGGTTTGAGCGAGCAGCGCGTGGAGATCGTGCAGGGCGACGCATTGTTCCGGTAGGGCCGACTTCGGTCGGCCAGCCATTGCCTGGCGGGTTGAAACCCGCCTTACAGATTCTCAGCCAGAAACTTCTCGATGCGCTCGTGGAGCTCGACGCTGGCGCTCTCGGCGAAGAAACCGTGTCCCTGATAGCGCTCCGTCATGGTCTCGAATTCCTTGCCGTGCTTCCGGAGCTGGCCGACGAGCGCGCGATACTGTTGGATGTCGACATTGTAATCGAGCCGGCCGTGGATGACGAATAGCGGCGCGCGAATGTTCGCGATGAAATTGAACGGTGATGTCGCGCGGAAGCGCTCGCGATCCAGGCGCGGATCGCCGAGAGCCATGGCGGCCCAATTGGCGCGGCCGCCGCGCATCCCGGCGCT
>DATLFD010000004.1:0-3666 GCA_035524935.1 Gammaproteobacteria bacterium
CCTCAGCACCGGCGTGTTCCCGGACTGAATCCGGGGTCAGAGCCCGATTTCCCGATGACGCCGATCCTCGCTTTCGACATCGAGACCATCCCCGACTGCGCCGGGATCCGCCGGCTGTACGCGCTGCCGGAGGACCTCGACAACCGGGAAGTGGCCGAGATCGCGTTCCAGAAGCGCCGGGTGCAGAGCGGAAGCGACTTCCTGCCGCCCTACCTGCACCGGGTGCTCGTCATCTCGTGCGTGCTGCGCGACGAAGAAGGACTGAAGCTGTTCTCGATCGGCGAGCCGGACGCCGCGGAGCCGGAGGCGATCCAGCGCTTCTTCGACGGCATCGAGCGCTACGTGCCGCAGATCGTGTCCTGGAACGGCCGCGGCTTCGACCTGCCGGTGCTGGTCAACCGCGGCCTGCAGCACGGGGTGCGGGCGGCATGCTTCTGGGACACCGGCAACGACAACAAGGACTTCCGCTGGAGCAACTACATCAACCGCTTCCACGACCGGCATGTCGACCTGATGGACGTGCTCTCGCTCTACGGCGGGCGCGGCTCGCCGCTCGACGAGACGGCGCGGCTCTCGGGCTTTCCCGGCAAGGTCGGCATGGAGGGCGGCGCGGTGTGGGAGAGCTACCGCCGCGGCGAGATCGCGGCGATCCGCGGCTATTGCGAGGCCGACTGCGCCAATACCTACCTGCTTTTCCTGCGCTTCCAGCTCATGCGCTGCGCGTACGACCCGCAGCGCTACGCAGCCGAATGCGCGCTGCTGCGCGGGGTGATCGAGAAGCGTCCCGAGCCGCACTGGGCGGAGTTCCTGTCGCTCTGGAAGACCTGATCCTCAGCATCGACTCGCTCGACGCCGAGGGCCGCGGCGTCGCGCGCAGCGCGCAGGGCAAGGTCGCGTTCGTCGAGGGCGCGCTCCCCGGCGAGCGGGTGGTTCCCCGGTTCTTCAACAAAAAATCTTCCTATGATGAAGGCGTGGCGATCCGCATCCTGAGCGAATCGCCCGGCAGGCGCGCGCCGCGCTGCCCGCACTACGGCGTGTGCGGCGGCTGCGCGACCCAGCACGCCGACGCGCGGCTGCAGATGGCGGCCAAGCAGCGCGGACTCGAGGAGAACCTGGCGCGCATCGGGAAGCTCAGCCCCGAGACCATGCTGCCGATCGTCTACGGCGAGGAGTGGGGCTATCGCCATCGCGCGCGGCTCTCGGTGCGGCGCGTCGAGAAGAAGGGCGGGGTGCTGGTCGGTTTTCGCGAGCGGCGCTCCACCTACGTCGCCGAGCTCGACGAATGCCCGGTGCTGCCGCCGCACGTCTCCCGCCTCATCCCGCTGCTGCGCGAGCTGATCGAGAAGCTCTCGGTGCGCAGCCGCCTGCCCCAGGTCGAGGTTGCCGTCGGCGACAACGCTACCGTACTGATCTTCCGGCACCTCGATGCGCTGCAGGAGAGCGATCTCGCCCTGTTGAAAGCTTTTTCGGAAGAAAGCGGAGTGCATGTCTGGCTGCAGCCGAAGGGGCCGGACAGCGCACATCCGCTCCACCCCGCGCAGAGCGAGCTGCACTACGGCCTGCCGGAATTCGGCGTGCGCATCGGCTTCGGGCCGACCGATTTCACGCAGGTGAACTTCGGCATCAACCGGATCCTGGTGTCGCGCGCCGTGCGCCTGCTCGACCCGCAGCCCGGGGAGCGCATCGCGGATCTGTACTGCGGCCTGGGCAACTTCTCGCTGCCGCTCGCGGTGCGCGGCGCAAGCGTGGTCGGATTCGAAGGCAGCCGCGCGCTCGTGGAGCGGGCGCGGCGGAATGCGACGGCGAACGGCGTCGTGGCGCAGTTCGAGGCAGCCGACCTCGTCAAGAATGGAATCCAGGCGTTCGGACCGTTCCCGAAGATGCTCATCGACCCCCCGCGCGAGGGCGCGATCGAGATCGTCAAGTCGCTGCCGGCGGCCTGGCCGCGCCGCATCGTGTATGTCTCGTGCGATGCGGCGACGCTGGCGCGCGATGCCGGCGTGCTCGCCCACGTCCAAGGGTTCCGCCTGGCGGCGGCCGGCGTGGTCAACATGTTCCCGCATACGGCGCACGTCGAGAGCATCGCGCTCTTCGAGCGCTAGAAAAGAAAAGGGCGCCCGAAAGGCGCCCTTTCCGGATCGAGCTGTGTGCCGCGTCAGTCGCGCTCGCCGGCGAAAGCCATCAGCAGGTGCAGCAGGTTGGCGAAGATGTTGAAAAGGCTCAGGTAGACGCCCGTCGTCGCCATGATGTAGTTGGTCTCGCCGCCGTTCACGATGCGGCTCACGTCGTGCAGCAGGAAGAGCGAGAAGACCACGATCACGAGCGACGAGATCGTCAGCGCGAGCGCCGGGATCTGCATGACCATGTTCGCGATCAGCGCGATCAGCAGCACGATCATGCCGACGAACAGGAACTTGCCCATGAAGGAAAAGTCCCGTTTGGTCGTGATCGCGATCGCGGCCATCGCCACGAATATCGCGCCGGTACCGAGCGCGGCGAAGCCGACGAGCTGGGGACCGTTACTGAGAGACAGCGCCACCGTGAGCAGCGGGCCCAGCCACCAGCCGAGCAGAAACGTCATGCCGAGCAGCAGCACGACGCCGAGGCCATTGTTGCGGTTCGCGGCGATCGCGAACTGCAGGCCGATCACCGCGCCCAGCAGGACAAAAAAGCTGACGAACGGGTGCTGCATGATAATGCCGCCCGTCGCCATACCGATCATGGCGCCGATGACTGTCGGCACCATGGTGAGCGCGAGCAACAGGTAGGTATTGCGCAGGACGCGTTGTTGCGGCAGGGCAAGTTCGCCCGCGACCGGATACGGATTCCGCAGTTCAGGTTGCATAGCTGACCTCTCCCTTCGGGATGTGAGTTCTGTCACGCGTAAGACTATAGAAAGCCCCCGGAAGTTTCAACGCGCGCGGACAACCTGCATGAATGGGTTGCGGCAAGCTTCTGGAGCACCTTGACTCTGCCGTAAGCGGCGCGCGCTTCAGCGCTCTTCCCGGACCGAAAACCCCGGCCCGCGCTTCGCTGGAAAATTGACGACGTAATTGGCCCGCCGCCCGCAGAGCTGTACCGACCACAGCTCCGCCGACGGGCGCCCGTCGGGATGGACGTCGAGGATCTCCGTCGCGGTGACCTTCGGCTGGCGGCATTGCGGATCGGCCTTCCGGGCGAGGGTAAGAACGCGGTCGTGCACGTCGCGCTGGACGGCACGCGGCGTCATGGTTTCGCCGGGGACGGACGTGCAGGCACCGGCGAGCAGCATCGCCGCGAGGCCGAAAACGGCTGGCGGTGCTGCAGAAATTGGCGGAGGCGGTAGGATTCGAACCCACGAGAGCCTTGCGGCTCTGCTGGTTTTCAAGACCAGTGCATTCAACCACTCTGCCACGCCTCCGGGGCGTGAAATCATAGTCGTATACGTGGTTGTCGCGCCGCGTCTATTTTAACCGCGTGAGCGCAATTCGGTCCGTCACCGAGAAGCGACGGCTATTTCCGCTTCGTGCCGCCGCGCCCCCCCACCGTGGCCCGGACGGACGCCGCCTTGCGCAGGCTCGTGTAGAGCCGCGGGTTGGCCTTTTTGAGATACGAAACGACTTCGAAGTCCTCGCCGCGAGCACGCTCGAGCGCGATGCCTTCTATGTGCACGAGGCGCAGAAGCTC
>DATLFD010000005.1:0-19803 GCA_035524935.1 Gammaproteobacteria bacterium
TGCCGGACGAGACCGTGGCCGCATGCCGCGAGTATCTCGTCTCCATCAAGGGTCCGCTGACGACGCCGATCGGCGGCGGTATCCGTTCCCTCAACGTCGCCCTGCGACAGATGCTCGACCTGTATGTTTGCCTGCGACCGGTGCGCTGGTTCCGCGGCGTGCCCTCGCCCGTGAAGAAACCCGAGCAGGTCGACATGGTGATTTTTCGCGAGAACACCGAGGACATCTATGCGGGCATCGAGTTCGCCGCGGGCTCCGAGGACAACCGGCGATTCCTCGAGCTGTTCGCGGAACACTTCCCGCGCGAGCATCGCAAGATCCGTTTTCCCGATAGCTCCGGCATCGGCATCAAGCCGATCTCGCGCGAAGGGACCGAGCGTCTGGTGCGCGCCGCGATCCGCTTCGCGCTCGACAACGGCCGCCGCAGCGTCACCTTCGTGCACAAAGGCAATATCATGAAGTTCACGGAGGGCGCCTTCCGAAACTGGGGCTACGCGCTCGCGGAGCGTGAGTTCGCCGACCGCACCTGGACCTGGGAGCAATGGGAGCGAAGCAGGGCGAAGGACGGTGAGGAAGCTGCGAATGCCGAACAGAAAAAAGCGCTCGCCGCCGGCCGCATCCTGATAAAGGACGTCATCGCCGACATCACCCTCCAACAGGTCCTGACCCGGCCTGACGAATTCGACGTCATCGCCACAATGAACCTGAACGGCGACTATCTGTCCGACGCGCTCGCCGCACAGGTGGGCGGCATCGGTATCGCGCCCGGCGGCAATATCAACTACGAGACCGGCCATGCCGTGTTCGAGGCCACGCACGGCACGGCACCGAAATATGCCGGCCTCGACAAGGTCAACCCGGGCTCGCTGATCCTCTCCGGCGAACTCATGCTGCGTCATCTCGGCTGGACAGAAGCCGCCGAATTGATTCTGGGCGCCATGGACCGGACCATCGACGAGCGTATCGTCACATATGATTTCGCCCGCCTCATGGAAGGCGCCAGGGAAGTTAAAACGAGCGAGTTCGCCGACGCGCTGATCGCGCACATGTGATGATCGCAGCCGAATGTGCCCGCGAGATCCACTCGGGCTTCGTGCGCTACAACGCCGATTTCCGCTCCGTCACGCAACGGGCACGCTGGCGTTTCGAGCACCGCGACTGGATCGGCGGCCAGCGCGACGGCGTCGAGCGCATCGAGCTGTACGAGAAAGCCGTGCAGGCCGTCGTGCGCAAGCTCAGCCTGGCCCTCGGGGCGCGTGCGACTGATCGAAACTTATGGGCCGACATCAAAGCCTGTTATGCGCGCCTCATCGAGGCCGATGTAGACAGCGAGTTCATGCGCACGTTCTTCAGCTCGGTGACACGGCGCATGTTCGGCACCGTCGGCGTCGACCCGGACGTCGAGTTCATCGCCGTCGATGTCGAGCCGACCGCGCGTATCACCAAGCCGGTGCCGCGTTTCGTCTACTACAACCGCGGCTCCAGCCGCTACCTGTTCGACGAGTTGCTTGGCGACTTCGCCTTCGCAGTGCCTTACAAGGACATTGAGCGAAGCATCGATTATCTCGCCGACGAGGTCGAGGATCACAGCGCGGCGGCCGGTTACGCCGGGCCCCTGGAGCGGGTCGAGATCCTCAAGCCGGTTTTCTATCAGGGCACGCGCGCATATCTCGTCGGGCGCGTGCTCGGCAGGAATTACGTGACGCCGCTCGTCGTTGCCCTGAAGAATTCGGACGAGGGCATCCTGGTCGACGCCGTCATCCAGGCGGAGGCCGAAATCAGCATCCTGTTCGGCTTCACGCGCTCCTACTATCACGTCGATCTGGAGACGGTCGGCGACGCGGTCGTTTTCCTCAAGTCGCTGATGCCGAAGAAGAAAACCAGCGAGATCTACACGGTGCTCGGTCGCGCCAAGCAGGGCAAAACCGAGCGCTACCGCAGCCTCATGCGTCATCTCGAATGTTCGTCCGACCAGTTCGTGACAGCCCCTGGCGACCGCGGACTGGTGATGGTCGTGTTTACCCTGCCCTCGTATGACGTCGTGTTCAAAGTCATCCGCGACCGTTTCGCTTATCCGAAAACCATGCTGCGGCAGGACGTCATGAACAAGTACCAGCTGGTTTTCAAGCACGACCGAGCCGGCCGGCTGGTCGATGCGCAGGAGTTTCGCAGGCTGACTTTCGACCGCTCGCGCTTTGACGCTGATCTGCTGAACGAATTGCTCGCGGCGACATCCGACACAATCCGCGTCGAGGGCGGACGCGTCGTCTTCGGCCACCTGTACATCGAGCGCCGGCTGACGCCGCTCAATCTCTTTCTGCGGGATGCCGCGCCGGCGGCGGCCCGCCTCGCCGTGCTCGACTACGGCCAGGCGATCCGTGATCTTGCCATGAGCAACGTGTTCGCCGGTGACCTGCTGCTCAAGAACTTCGGCGTCACGCGTCACGGCCGCGTGATTTTTTACGACTACGACGAGCTGTGCCTGGTCACGGACTGCAACTTCAGGGGCCTGCCGGTCGCGCAGAACCCCGAGGACGAGATGCGCGCGGAGGCCTGGTACTACGTCGGCGACAACGACGTGTTCCCGGAGCAGTTCATATCGTTCCTGGGCTTCGCGCCGGTGCTCAAGGAAGAATTCCTGCGCTACCACGCCGAAATTCTGACCGCCGACTACTGGCGCCACGTGAAGGCGCGCCACCTAAAAGGCGAGGTCCTCGAAGTGCTCCCCTACAATCGCCAGTTCCGGTGATGATGTCTATGTAGGGCCGACTTCAGTCGGCCATTCACGCCACGGCCGGCTGAAGCCGGCCCTACGGGGAAGTTGCGGGGTCAGGCGATTTCTCGTTCACCAGCCGCTGGAAGCTGGCGAGATCGATGTTCGAGCCGCACAGGATGACGCCGGCCCGCCGTCCGGCCAGGCGCTCGCGGAGCGGTCCGAGCAGCGCGGCCGTAGCCGCCGCGCAGGCCGGCTCGACGGCGAATTTGAGCTCCTCGAAAATCAGCCGCATCGCGCCGCGCATGTCGTCGTCGGTGATCTTCACCAGCTCGTCCACGTGGCGGCGGCAGAGCGCGAACGAAAACGGCGCCGCATGTGGCGCAGCCAGGCTGTCGGCGATGGTGTTCACCCGCTCGATGGCGACCGCCTTGCCCGCGGCAAAGCTGCGGTGCATGCTGTCGGCACCCTCCGGCTCGACGCCGAACACCTGGCACGCGGGCTGCAGGTGCTTGACCGCGGTGGCGATGCCCGCGCACAACCCGCCGCCGCCGATAGGCACGATGACCGCGTCCATGTCAGCGACCTGCTCGCACCATTCGAGCCCCACGGTCGCCGTGCCGAGGGTCGTGCGCAGGCCTTCGAACGGATGCACGAAGAAACGGCCTTCCTCGCGCTCGATCTCGCGCACGAGGTCGAACGCGGTATGCACGCTCTCGGCGAACACGACTTCCGCCCCGTAGCGGCGGCACTGCTCGACGCGGAACGGGTTTGCCGTGCGAATCATGACGACTTTGGCGCTCGTGCCGAGCGTGCGTGCGGCGTAGGCCGTGGCGATCGCGTGATTCCCCGCGCTGACTGCCGTCACGCCGCGCTCGAGCGTGCGCTCATCGAGATCGAGCAGGTTGGACAGCGCTCCGCGCGGCTTGAAAGTACCCGTGCGCTGCAGAAGCTCGAGCTTGAGCCAGACTTCCGCCGCCTCGCCGAGATACGCCTCGATCCGCATGCTCCGCCACACATGCACGGGCGTACGCGTCACCCAGTCACCGAGGCGCCGCCGCGTATCACGGATCTCCTCGAGCGGCAGGTCGATATCCATCACGCGGCGCTCACGCAGGCACCGCGCACGATGAGCCCGCCCGCTGGCACGGCGCTCCGGGCGCCCGCTGCAACCGCGTATGTCATAATAGCCCGCCGACGGAGTGACCGGCGAATAATAATTGCAAAGCGTGACGAGAACCACCGCATGAACTTCGAGCTCAATGAAGACCAGCAGATGATTCAATCCGCGGCACGCGAATTCGCGCAGAACGAGATCGCGCCGATCGCCGCGGAACATGACCGCAGCGGCGAATTTCCCTCGCCGACCATTGCCAAAGCCGGCGAGCTCGGTTTCATGGGGGTCGAGGTGCCGGAAAATTACGGCGGCGCCGGCCTGGATGCGGTTGGCTTCGTCCTTATGCTGGAGGAGATCTCCGCAGCGGATGCCTCACATGGCACCATAATTTCAGTCAACAACTCATTGTATTGTAATGGCATTTTAGGTCACGGCAATGACTCCCAGAAGCAGCGGTTCGTGACCCCTATCGCGTCGGGAAAGGCGATCGGCGCCTATGCGCTGACGGAGCCGCAGTCAGGCTCCGATGCCGCGAACATGCGCACCCGCGCCGAACGCGACGGCGATCACTACGTCATCAACGGCAAGAAATCCTGGATCACTTCGGGCCCCGTTGCGCGCTACATCCTGCTCTTCGCCCGCACTGACGTCGAAGCCGGTGCGCGCGGCATCAGCGCGTTCGTCATCGACACGCACGAGGACGGCTTCGTCTGCGGCAAGACCGAGCCAAAGCTCGGCATTCGCGCCTCGGCCACCTGCGAGATCGAGCTCACGGATTATCGCTGTCCGCTCGAGCACCGCATCGGCGAGGAAGGCAAGGGCTTTCGCATCGCGATGTCCATGCTCGATTCCGGCCGCATCGGCATCGCGGCGCAGGCAGTCGGCATCGCGCGTGCCGCGTATGAAGCGAGCCTCGAGTTCGCGCGCGAGCGTAAGGCCTTCGGCGTGCCGATCGGCAGCTTCCAGATGATCCAGGCAAAGATCGCCGACATGAAGATGCGTATCGAGGCTGCGCGGCTGCTGACGTGGCGCGCCGCCTGGGCGAAGCGGCGAGCGGGCCGTAACACGGTCAATGCAAGCATCGCCAAGCTGTTCGCGTCGGAGACCGCGATGTGGGTCGCCCACCAGGCCGTGCAGATTCACGGCGGCATGGGCTACAGTAAGGAAATGCCCGTCGAGCGATATTTCCGCGATGCCAAGATCACCGAGATTTACGAAGGCACGAGCGAGATCCAGCGCCTGGTGATCGCTCGTCATGAAACCGGATTACGCTGAGCGAAAAATCATGCTGCTGATCCAAGGCCGCTGCATGGCCTGTGCGCTGGCCGTGCTCCTGTTCATACCCTGGGTGGCGGCGACGCAGGAGCCCGTCGAGGCGACACTGAACTTACCTGATACCGCGCCCGCCGGCAGCACCGTCGACGTGACATGGACCGGACCCGGCGCCGACCGTGATTTCATCAGCGTCGATCCGGCCGGCGCGCCCGAGCGCGAGTACGGCACCTATGTCTACGCGAGCAAGGGCAGCCCCGCAAAACTGGCCGTGCCGGATGTGCCCGGCGATTACGAGGTCCGCTACCACGTCGGCGAAGGCTATGCGGTGATCGGCCGCGCGCCACTGACCGTGACGGACGTCAGCGCCCGGCTCGAATCGGCCGGCAGTGCGCCTGTCGGCAGCGAAATTGAGATCCGCTGGGAAGGGCCGGCGCAGGACCGCGATTTCATCAGCATCGATCCGGCCGGCGCCACCGATCAGCAGTATGGCATTTACGGCTACGCGTCCAAGGGCAGCCCCCTGAAACTGCGCGCACCCGATCAGGCCGGCTATTATGCCATCCGCTATCACATGGCCAGCAGTTATCGCGTGATCGGCGAAACGCCGCTCGAGGTCACTGAACTCGGAGTCACGCTGGAGGCGCCGGCGTCGGCCATCGC
This sequence comes from Gammaproteobacteria bacterium, assembly GCA_035524935.1. GTDB lineage: Bacteria > Pseudomonadota > Gammaproteobacteria > Steroidobacterales > JACDCP01 > JACDCP01. Next base: position 5,766 of record DATLFD010000005.1, read on the forward strand.
GGGCAGCGAAGTCGCCGTGACCTGGGGCGGTCCGGACAACCCGCGGGACTTCATCAGCATCGACCCGACCGGCGTCGACGACCGGAGCTACGGCACCTACGCCTATACATCGAGCGGCAACCCGGTGAGCCTGCGCGCACCCGACGAGCCCGGGGACTACACGCTGCGCTATCACCTTGCGCAGAGCTATCGCGTGCTCGGTGAACGGCCGATCAAAGTGGCGGGCGCTGTCGCCAGGGTCGAGCCCCCACCGGAAGCGGAAGCGCGCTCGGTCATCGAAGTCCGCTGGGAAGGGCCGGACAACACCGGCGACTTCATCACCATCGTCGAACCCGGCGCGCCCGAGCGCCACTACGGAGAGAGCAACGGCTACCCCGTGCGCGGCAACCCGGTGCGTCTCGAAGCGCCCCGGAAACCGGGCGAGTACGAGGTGCGCTACCTCACCGGACAGAAATATCTCACCCTTGCCAGCGCGCCGCTCACGGTCGTCCCCGGCCAGACGCCGGGCCGACTGCGGGTCATCGGCACCGCGGGCGAAGAAGCCGCTGCTGCGCCCGGCGCGGTGGAGCTCATCCTCGATGCCTCCGGCAGCATGCTGCAAAGGATCAATGGCGTGCCGCGCATCCAGATTGCACGCGATGCCCTCATCGAGCTCACGCAGAACGTGCTCAGCGCCGGCACGCCGTTCGCGCTGCGCGTATTCGGACATCGCGAGGCCGACAGCTGCCGCACCGATCTCGAGATCGCGCTGACGCCGCTGAAACCTGCCGAAGCTGTGGCACGCATCCGCTCGATCGAGGCGAAGAACCTCGCAAAGACGCCCATCGCGGACTCACTGATCGCGGTGCGCCAGGACCTTGCAGGAGCCGAGGGGCCCGCTGTAGTGGTGCTGGTCACGGACGGCGAGGAAACCTGCGAAGGCGATCCCGCGGAGGCGATCGCGGCCCTGCGCGGAGCGGGCATCGACGCGCGCGTGAACATCGTCGGCTTCGCCATCGACGAAGTCGTGCTCAAAGAGACGTTCGAGGAATGGGCACGGCTCGGCCAGGGCACCTATTTCGACGCCCGCGACGCGGACGAGCTCAACGACGCCATGCGCGCCTCGCTGCGTGTGCCCTTTCAGGCGATGCGCGACGGCGCCGTCGTTGCGAGCGGCGTCGTCAACGGCGACGCGATCGAGCTTCCGGCCGGCGATTACGAGGTGCGGGTGCTGAGCGATCCGCCGCGCGCCGCGGGCCGGGTCAGCATCCAAAGCGGCGAAGAGCATGAGCTCGATATCGGAGTTTAATCCGCGCAGGCCTGCTCGAGCTTGCCGATGTCGATCTTCTTCATTTGCAGCATCGCCTGCATCGCCTTCTCCGACTTCGTGGAATCGGGGTCGTTGAGCATCTCGATGAGGATGGCGGGGACCACCTGCCAGGAAACCCCGTATCGATCCTTGAGCCAGCCGCATTGCCGGGCCCTTTCATCGCCGCCCTCGGAGAGCTTTTCCCAGTAATAGTCCACTTCTTCCTGCGTCTCGCAATTGACCTGCAACGAGATTGCCTCGTTGAATTTGAACACCGGGCCGCCGTTCAGCGCGGTGAACGCCTGGCCGTCGAGCTCGAATGCCACGGCCATTACCGATCCCGGCGGCCTTCCGTGCACCTCCTGCCCCGCTTCTCCATACCGGGAAACGGTCACGATTCGCGAATTCTCGAAGATGCCCATATAGAAGCCCGCGGCCTCTTCGGCCTGGTCATCGAACCACAGGCATGGAGCGATTCTTGGAACGTTTTGCATGGTGTTTCTCCTGGGCGAACCTCATCACGGACGAGGGTGACCGTGACGATTATCTAGTCGTCCGGAGAGGTCATCGATCGACAGCGCCCGACCGATAGCGGCGGCGGGGTCAGCGCTTTCGATATGCCGCGGCTGCGGCGGCGGTATCAGTGTATTCCTGAAACCTGACGACCTGGCCGTCGCGCACTGTAAACACGTGTGCCCAGTCGCCTTCAAAGCTCCGCCCGGTCGATTTCACGCGCCAGGAGTAATGACCGAGAACGACAATCTTGTCGCCATGCGCGATGTACTCTTTCGGCTCGAGCTCCACGGCCTCCTGTTCGTCGCCCATGCGAGCGAAGAATTGCCCCACTTGCTCCCGACCGTTGTACCTGCCGGCGAATGGCACGTTCTCTATGGCAGGCACATTCCACTCGACATCGCCTGAAAGTATCGCCAAAAGGCCCACTATGTTTCCTGAATTGAAGTTGTCGTAAGCCTTTTGAATCAATCTTGTGTTTTCCTGTTCGCTCATTGCTGCCTCCTTTGCGGAAGTTTTTGTTCTACGTCCGCAATTATTTTACCCATGCCGCCTCGAGTAGCTTTCATGCATCCATTTGTGAGGTGCTCGATCGCGGGTGTTCAGTCCCGATTCCGACCGCCATCTGCCGGTACGCGTGATACTGTGAGGCGAAAGTCCAGGAACCGGTCCTGGCGATTACAACGGGTTCATCCAATTGAAGTAATACGCTCGACTGGGTGGTGGTTTGCCGCCTCTCGACCCTCGGGCCCAGTCCTTCGGTCGCCTCCGCACCTTTGGGCCGCGGCAATAGCACAACACTTTCCGAGTTCAACCGATACTCCACGAGTAGTTCGCTATCGCCGACGCGTGCCAGGGTTCCTGAAAAACCGACCGTCGGATCAGCCGCTCCTGAAGATTCGAGCGCGCCCGCCGGCGGCCAATATTACAGCGTCTTTCTAAAACAGCGAACGATGCCGACGTCCTCGAAGCCCAGGGCGCGATGCGCCGCTATGCTGCCTCGGTTGTCAGGCTGCACATCGGAAGCGAATTCGCTGCAACCCTGTTTGCGGCCCCACTGTTCCGCGGCCTCGACGAGGGCTCGCCCGATCCCGCGGCCGCGCGCGGCAGGTGCGACGTACCAACCCTCCAGGTACGCGATGCGGTCCGTGCGGCAACCTTCAGCGCATGGCCGAATCGAAAGCTCGACGAAGCCTGCCGAATGTCCTGTGGCACCCATTGCTATCAACACAGCCTGCGGCTCCCGAGCCCGCCCGGCCAGGAACCGGTCGATCTCCTCGCGATGCTCCGACTCTGTCCCGTCGGGCCATAATTCGCAACGCATCCTCAGCCAGGCAGCAGCATCGCTCGCCGTCACGGCTCTGATCCTTATGGTCGCCTGTCGCGGCGCGCGGCCTCGGGAAGACTGCATCGGTCAGCGATTCTCGAATTTCGCCTCGCGTTTCTCGAGAAACGCGCTCGTGCCCTCGCGCGCATCCTGGCTCGCGAAGCTGGCCTGAAACGCGCGCCGCTCGAGGCGCAGCCCCTCGCGCAACGGCACTTCGAACGCGGCATTGACGCACTCCTTCGCCGCCATTACGGCAGGCCGCGAGAACCCGGCGATGGTCTGCGCGGTCTTGACCGCCTCGTCGACGAGCCCGGCGAGCGGCACGACCCGGCTGACGAGGCCGCCGCGCTCCGCCTCCTCCGCTTCCATGAAACGTCCGGTCAGGATCATCTCCATCGACTTCGACTTGCCGACGGCGCGCGTCAACCGCTGCGTGCCGCCCGCGCCCGGCAGCGTGCCGAGGCGGATCTCCGGCTGGCCGAACTTCGCGTTGTCTGCCGCGATGATGAAGTCGCAGGCCATCGCGAGCTCGCAGCCGCCGCCCAGCGCGAGCCCGGCCACGGCTGCGACGATCGGCTTGCGCAGCGTGTTGACGCAGCCCCACCCGCTGCCTTCCCCGAACGGGTAGTCGGCGAGGAATAGTTCGGTCGCGGTCCGGCCCTGCATGTCGCGAATGTCCGCTCCGGCGGCAAATGCCTTGTCGCTGCCGGTGAGCACGACCGCGCCGATCGCGTCGTCCTGGTCGAGCTCGCGCAGCACTTCGCCCAGTTCCTCCATGAGCGCGTTCGACAGTGCATTGAGCGCTTTCGGGCGGTTGAGGATGACGAGGCCGACGGCGTTACGGCGCTCGACGAGGATGTGCTCGTAGGTCATGCGGACGGCTCCTGAACGGGAGTATTGTTGTGAATTCCGGCTTTCACCGGAATGATGATGGACTTACGGATTGTCGGGCGCGTCTTTCTGTTGCCGAACTTTGTACAGCGGCTCGAAGCGGCCGGCGTCTATGCGCGGGCGGTTCGGCTCCGCCGCGCTGAGCGGCTCGGCCGGCTGCAGGCTCTCGAGGCTGCGCACGGCGAGCGCCTGGTAAAACGCCGTGCCGCGGCTCTTCCAGGCAATCTCGTCGTCGCTGATCTCGCGCAGCACCTTCGCGGGTGCGCCGATCACGAGGCTGCGGCGCGGCGCGCGGAAATCCGCCTTGACGAACGACATGGCGCCGACTATGCACTCGTCGCCGATGTCGGCGCCGTCCATGACGACCGAATTCATGCCGACGAGCGTGTTGCGGCCGATCGTGCAGCCGTGCAGGATCGCGCCGTGGCCGATGTGTCCGTGCGAGCCGACGCGCGTGTCGGTTGCCGGGAAACCGTGCATGACGCAGGTGTCCTGGAGATTGGCGCCGGCCTCGAGGATCACGCGGCCGAAATCGCCGCGCAGGCTTGCGCAGGGCCCGACGTAACACCCCTCGCCGATGATGACGTCGCCGATGAGCACGGCGCTCGGATGCACGAATGCCCCGGGCGCGACAACCGGAACCAGCCCGTCGATCGAATAGCAGGGCATGCTCAGGCCGCGTGGCGCCGGCTCTGCACGATGCGAAAGCGATTGGCGACGAAGGCGGCGTCCGACAGGCAGGCGTTCGCGGCCGGGTTCGCGCCGGTCGCGTGGAAGTCGCTGAACGCCGCCGTCTGGTTCACGTACACGCCGCCGGTGAGGTTCATGGACAGCGCAACGCCGCCCTCGAGCGCAGTCCGCTCGGCCGCATCGAGCACGTCTTCGTCGGTCGAATACACGCCGAAGGTGATGGCGCCCTTGCTGCGCGCCGCCTCGAGCACCCGCGACAAGCTTTCCGCCGTATCGGCCGTCCTGACGATGAACGTGATCGGGCCGAACAGTTCCTGCTCGTAAGTCTCTCTCTCGGCCGCATCTATGCCGAGCAAGAGCGGCGTGCTGACGCGCGCTCCTGCGAACTCCGGATGTCCGATCGAACGTGATGCGAGCAGCACCTTGCCCAGTTTCGCCGCCTCTGTGAGCCGCTTCGCGGTGGCATCGCTCTGGATGCCGCCCAGGATCTGCACGGCGCGCTCGGCGTCGCCGAGCAGCTTTTCCATGCTGCCGGTGATGGCTCCGGTCACTTCGTCGAAACCCATGTGGCCCTTATCGGTTTCGATGCCGCCAGCGGGGACGAAAATGTTCTGCGGCGTTGTGCACATCTGCCCCGAATACAGGCTCAGGGTGAAGGCCAGGTTATTCGCCATGCCCCTGAAGTCGTCCGTGCTGTCGATGACCACGCAGTTGACTCCCGATTTCTCGGTGAACACGGGCACTCTCACGTTCTCCTCGAGCCAGTTGCCGAATGCAGAGCTGCCGGTGAAATCGACCAGGCCGATTTCGGGCCGCGTTGCGAGCGCCCTGGTGATCGGCTCGGCCTGCGTGTCGGCAGCCAGCACGATGGCGTTGGGATCGAACCCCGCCTCGCTCAGCACTTCGCGCGCAACCTCGATCGTGATTGCGAGCGGCAGCACGGCGCCCGCGTGCGGCTTGACGACGACGGCGTTGCCGGTGGCGAGATTGGCGAAGATCGCCGGATAGCTGTTCCAGGTGGGGAACGTCGAGCAGGCGATGACGAGGCCGATGCCGCGGGGCACGACGTGATAGCGCTTGTCCATGCGCAGCGGATCGTGCTTGCCCTGGGGTTTCTCCCAGCGCGCGTGCGCCGGCGTGCCGGTCATCTGTTCGTACGCGTAGGCGACGGCTTCGAGCGCGCGGTCCTGCGCGTGCGGGCCGCCGGCCTGGAAAGCCATCATGAAGCCCTGGCCGGTGGTGTGCATCACTGCATGCGCGATCTCGAAACTGCGCTTGTTGATACGGTCGAGGATCTCGAGACAGATCCCGGTGCGCATGTCGACGTCGGCCTGCGCCCACGCCCGTGCCGCCGTCGTGACGGCAGCGAGCAGACCGTTGAGCTCGGGCTCGGGGTAGGTTACTCCGAGATCGAGGCCGTAAGGCGAGCGCTCCTCGCCGATCCACCCGCCGCTGCCCGGCTGGCCGGTCTCGAACCGTTTGCCGAGACGCGCCTCGAATGCCGCCTGGCCGTCCTGCGCCGCGGTCTCGCCGTAATCACGCGGGCTCGGCCGCTCGGAATACGCGCTCCAGTACGAACGCTGGTGGCAGGCCTCGACGGCTTGAAGCAATGTGTCCTTGTGGCGCTCGAAGAATGCGGTGCTCATGAAGAAGGAAACTCCGAAGATCCAGTCCGGATCGGTGCAGGAATTGTTCTGGCGGGAGGGGTGGTTGACACCCCGAATCGCGCTAAATAGTATGGCCGGCCAATCTTCGTTTATCAAGAATGCGCCCGTTCCGGCGCACCCTGGAAGCCCGCATGAGCAACACGACGATCGAGCACGCCTTCGAGGACGGGCTCGTCACGGTCACCTTGAACCGTCCCGACAGGTTGAACGCTTTCAACACCGACATGCACGCGGAGTTGCGCGGCGTTCTCGAGGGCGCGGCAGGAGACGCCGCAGTGCGCTGCGTGCTGCTGACGGGTGCCGGCCGCGGCTTCTGCGCGGGCCAGGATCTCAGCGATCGTTCCGTGCAACCGGGTGATGCGTCACCCGATCTCGGCGCCTCTATCGAGAAAAACTACAATCCGCTGATCCATCTGATCACCGGGCTCGAAAAACCAGTGATCTGCGCCGTGAACGGCGTGGCCGCGGGAGCGGGCGCGAATCTCGCTTTTGCCTGTGACATCGTGTTCGCCGCGCGCTCGGCCAGGTTCATCCAGTCATTCTGCCGCATCGGTCTGATACCCGACAGCGGCGGAACCTGGCACCTGCCGCGCCTCGCGGGCCATGCCCGCGCGATGGGCATGGCCCTGCTCGGTGACGCCGTGGATGCGGAGACGGCCGAGCGCTGGGGGCTCATCTGGCGGTGCGTGGACGATGCTGAGCTGCTCGCGGAAACGGTGCGGCTCGGCAAGCACCTCGCTGCCCAGCCGACCGCCGGGCTCGCGCTCATAAAGAAGGCGTTGCGCGCCTCGTGGAGCAACGACCTCGATACGCAGCTCGAGCTCGAAAAGGAGTTGCAGCGCGACGCCGGCCGCACGGCCGACTACCAGGAAGGCGTGCACGCGTTCCTCGAGAAACGCAGCGCGCATTTCTCCGGCCGCTGATGAGCGCGCTCAGCCCAGACACGCCCGTCGCCGTGATCGGCGCCGGCACGATGGGCGCCGGCATCGCGCAGGTCGCTGCTGCGGCTGGACATCGCGTTTTTCTGCATGACGTCGACGCGGCAGCAGTCGAGCGGGCCGTCAGGCAGATCGAGGCGGAGCTCGATCGACTGAGGGACAAGGGCCGCATCGACGCGCGCGAGCGCAATGCCATTGCTGCGCGCATCACAGCATGCACGCAGCTCGACACGTTCGCCGGTGCCGGGCTCGCCATCGAGGCCATCGTCGAGGATCTCGACGCGAAACGGAAATTATTCGCAGCACTCGAGGAACAGCTCTCCGATACGGCGATCCTCGCATCGAACACGTCTTCGCTGTCGATCACGGCCATTGCGGCGGGACTCGAGCATCCACAGCGCGTCGCGGGCATGCATTTCTTCAACCCGGCGCCGGTCATGCGGCTGGTCGAGATCGTGCGCGGCGCCGAAACCTCGGCGGACACTGCCGGGACGCTGCGCGACACGGCCGCAGCCTGGGGCAAGGTGCCGGCGCTCGCGGAGTCGACGCCGGGCTTCATCGTCAACCGCGTGGCGCGCGGCTTCTATGCCGAGGGCCTGCGAGCGCTCGCCGAGCAGGCCGCCGACGCTTCGACCGTGGACGCCGTCCTGCGCGAATGCGGCGGATTCCGCATGGGGCCCTTCGAGCTCATCGACCTCATCGGCGTCGACGTCAACCACGCCGTCACGCGTTCCGTGTACGAAGCGTTCTTTTTCGACCCGCGCTTTCGGCCGTCGCTCGTGCAGCAGGGGCTCATCGATGCCGGGCGCCTCGGCCGCAAGTCCGGCCACGGCTTTTACCGTTACGGCGAGGGCGCAGAACGCCAAGCGCCGCAGACCGCGGCGCGCGCCGACGCGCCGGAATACGTGATCGCGCATGGCTCGCTCGGTCCTGCGCAACGGCTCGTCGATCTCATCGACGCCTCGCCCGTGTCGCTGCGTAGCGGATCGCACCATGATTTGCACGCGCTCGACGCCGAGGACGTCGTCATCGCGCTCACCGACGGGCGCAGCGCCACACAACGCGCCGCCGAGCTCGGCAAGCCGGTCGTGCTCTTCGACCTCGCCTTCGACTACATGAGCGCGGGCCGCATCGCGCTCGCGCCGGCAGACCAGTGCAGCGCCGCCGAGCTCGACAGGGCGGTGGGCCTCGTCCAGGCGCTCGACAAGTCCGTGTCGGTAATCGACGATTTTCCGGGCATGCTCGTCATGCGCACCGTGGCGATGCTCGCGAACGAGGCGGCGGATGCCGTGCTGCAGGGGGTCGCGTCGCCGGGCGACATCGACGCCGCCATGCAGGCCGGCGTAAATTACCCGCTCGGCCCGCTGGCCTGGGCGGATCGCATCGGACTCGAGCACGTCGTCGCAACGCTCGACAACCTGCGCGCGACCTACGGCGAGGAACGCTATCGCGCATCGGCCTGGCTGCGCCGCTCCCTGTGCGCGGATCGCAGCGCGGCGGCGGGCCGTGTGCAAAGGGAACGGGACAATGGCTGAAGCCTTCATATGCGACGCGATTCGCACGCCCGTCGGACGCTACGGTGGCCTGCTCGCGCCGGTGCGCACCGATGATCTCGGCGCGATTCCCATGGCCGCGCTGGTGGCGCGTCACGCGCGCGTCGACTGGGCGGCCGTCGACGACGTCTTCTACGGCTGCGCCAACCAGGCCGGCGAGGACAATCGCAACGTCGCGCGCATGTGCCTGCTGCTCGCCGGCCTGCCGGAAGCCGTGCCGGGCGGTACCGTGAACCGGCTGTGCGGCTCCGGGATGGACGCGGTCGCGCAGGCGGCGCGGGCGATACGCACGGGCGAAGCGGAGCTCGTCATCGCCGGCGGCGTCGAGAGCATGTCGCGCGCACCGTTCGTGCAGGCGAAGCCCGAAGCGGCGTTCTCGCGCGAGGCGGCGATCTACGACACCACCATCGGCTGGCGCTTCGTGAATCCGCGCATGCGCGAGCGCTACGGCGTCGACTCGATGCCGGAGACCGCCGAGAACGTGGCCGCCGAGTTTCGGGTGAGCCGCGAGGACCAGGACGCCTTCGCGCTGCGCTCACAGCAGCGCACGGCAAAGGCGCGCGAGGCCGGGTTCTTCGCCGACGAGATCGTCGCCGTCGACGTGCCGCAGCGCCGCGGCTCGACCCTGAACGTCGACGAGGACGAGCATCCACGACCGGATACGACCCTCGACGCCCTGCGCGGGCTCAAGCCCCTGTTCCCCAACGGCACCGTGACCGCGGGCAACGCGGCGGGCATCAACGACGGCGCCTGCGCCCTGCTCCTCGCCTCGGAAGCCGGCGCCGCGCGACACGGGTTGACCCCGCGCGCACGCGTGGTGGCCGCCGCCGTCGCCGGCGTGGCGCCGCGGGTCATGGGCATGGGACCCGTGCCCGCGACGCGCAAAGTGCTCGAGCGCGCCGGGCTCGCGCTCGCCGACATGGACGTCATCGAGCTCAACGAAGCCTTTGCCGCGCAGGCGCTGGCCGTGTTGCGCGAGCTCGGCCTGCCCGACGATGCCGCGCACGTCAACCCGAACGGCGGCGCGATCTCCATCGGCCACCCGCTCGGCATGAGCGGTGCGCGCCTGGTCACCACTGCGCTCAACGAGCTCGAGCGCCGCGACGGCCGCTACGCGCTCTGCACCATGTGCATCGGCGTCGGCCAGGGCATCGCCACCATCTTCGAGCGCGTCTAATAACCGAATACAGGCGCGAATACAGGTGCCGGGTTCCGATTCATTCGGTTAGTGATTAACCGAATGAATCGGAACCTGGCACTGGAATTTCGGTTATTGCGGCGAAGCCGGAGCCGTTATTAATTGACCGTCCGGTCGGCTTATTATAGTCTGGGCGCTCGGAATCCCGGAGAACGCCATGGCCACTCAACCCCGTCCCGACGATCTGCGTAAAGACATGCGCCCGCCGCCGGTCGAGCTCGACGAGGCGCCGGATCCGGTCAAGCTCCTCGGCATGACCGAGGAAGCGCCGGCCCTTCCCGAGATGAACATCTTTCCGATGGAATGGCGCCACGAGACCCCGAAGCTCATGCAGATCTACGACTCGGCGCGCGATCCGGGCTGGTCGCCGAACAAGCTGCCGTGGGAAACGCTCAAGCCCGAGGAACTGACCCCCGACCAGCGCTACGCGATCTCTTACTGGTTCGCGCTGCTCGCCGTGTTCGACGCCTCGGGCCCGGCGGTGTTCTCGCGTGCAGTCATCCACACTTACGAGACCCACGAAGAGGACCCGATCCGCAAGGCATTCTTCTCCGTGGCGCGCGACGAGATGAACCACGAGGAAGTCTGCGGCCGCGCCATCAACATCGTGACCCCCGGCGGCCCCGTCAACCACGAGATCGAGACGCCGCTCGGCGAGCTCGCGCGCAACAACGTGCAGTGGCTGTTCCACAACGGCGCGCGCTACTGGAATGCCTACAAGAACAGCCTGCACAAGTACCCGGTGCCGATGCTGTTCACGTCCTTCCTGTTCGGCGAGGTGGCCTCCTCCACGCTCTTTCACGGCATGTACCAGGAAACGAAGATCCCGGTGCTCAAGGAGGCGTTCCGGCGCATCGGCCAGGACGAGGCGCGCCATCTCGGCATCTGCCTGACGGTCCTGCAGAAGGTGCTGCCGAACATGTCGGCGGACGACAAGGAGATGGTGACCAAGCAGATCCGCGCCGGCTTCGTGTTCCTCTCCGGCGTACTGTTCGAGCCGCCCGAGGATTTCTGGGAGCTGCCGTCCACGTTCAAGCCGACCCACCGCCTGCTCGAGAATACGGCGCGCGAGGCCGGGCTCGGCATCCTGTCGCTCGAGCAGCGCGAGGCGAACTGGAAGAAGGCCGTGCTGCAGATGAAGGGGTTCATCGAGCCGCACGGCATCGAGTTTCCTGCCCTGCCGGAGATCGGCGTCGACGGCAAGACAACGGCGTTCGATCCGAACAACCTGATTCCCGTCTTCTAAGAACATCGGCATGGCTCGCCCGCAGGCCGCCGACTACGACGACCGCCGCCGTTCGATCCTCGAGCAGGCGGCGGCGCTGTTCGCCGAGAAGGGTTTTCCGCGCACCTCGATCGCGGAGCTCGCGCTGGCCTGCAACGCCTCCAAGTCGTGGCTCTACCATTACTATCCGTCGAAGGAAGCGGTGCTCTACGACATCATGTCGGATCACGTGCAGCGCCTGCTCGAGGCCGCGGAATCGAGCCTCGCGGAGGGCGGCGACGCCGGCACGCGGCTGAAAAGGCTGTCGCGCGCGCTCATGCAGATTTACGGCGGCTCGCGCAACCAGCACATAGTGCTGGTCAACGATCTCGGCTGCCTGCCCGCGGAGCAACGCGCGGAGATCGTGCAGCTCGAGAAGGCGCTGCTCGCGAGAATCTCCGACCTGCTGGCCGAGATCAATCCTGTGCTGCCCGTTCCCCTACGCACGCCCTCTGTCATGCTCTACATGGGCATGCTCAACTGGACTTACACGTGGTATGACGAAGCCGGCCCGGTCACGCCTCGCATGTTTGCGGATCTCGCGTCCGAAGTCTTTTTGACAGGATTCGGCTCCTCATCCAGCACGTAAGGCACGGCGCAGGCGGAGTCTGCAGAGCAGGCAGTTCGAGGCAGAATCCGCGTTCGGCTCTGCTATGAGCGATAGCGTTCGAGCGCTCCCATATCGACGAGCAAATAACCGCGTGGCGAATACTGCAAGACTCCGCGTCGCCGCAGGGAATTGAGTGCCGTCGATACGCGTTCCCGTCGTGCCACCACCATCTGCGATAATTCTTCCTGAGTCAGGTAGGTCGCGATTTCAATGAGGTCGCCCGCGGGGCGGCCGAGCTTGTCAGCGAGGGACTTCAAGACCTCGACCAGGTTTTGCTCGATATTGCCTTCCGCCAACCGGTTGATCTGATCGTAAGCTTCAGAAAGCGCACTGCCGCACGCTTCGATGAAATTCTGTAGTAGAACCGGGTGTTTTGCCAGGACATCCATCACTTCGGCGAAAGATACCGGAACGGCTTCCGTTGGTTCCACCGCAACGGCACGATCCCGGCGTGGCGACTCGAAGCAGGAAAGCTCCCCGATCACATCGCCACCCTTGCGGATGTCGTAGATGATTTCGCGCCCACTATGGATGATCGTTCCGAGCTTTACGACGCCGCGCTGAACAAAAAACAAGACGCGCTCTTGCTCGCCGAGCTCATATATGACGTCTTTTTCGGCGAATATCCGTGCGGTGCGGTTCGGCAACAGAATGTCGCAGAATTTGCCGCGCAGCATGGGAGCCAGCGCAGACGACAAGGCGGCCGAACGGAGGGCTGTATCGTTACTGACCGACATCGGTGCCCCATGGTGTGGGTGCCTTGCGACAAGCGGATTGAAGCACCCGTCACAAAGACTTGAGATATTCGACCAGGTCTGTTTTCTCGGCGGCCGACAATCCGAGCGTGAAGAACTGATTATAGTGGTCGACGACGCTTTCAAGCGTAGCGAATCGGCCGTCGTGATAGAAGCCGCCCTTACCGTGCGTCCACAGCGCCCGCAGAGGCGCCGTGCGGTATCGCTCGTCCGGCGAGCGATCGGCCTGGAAGCTGTCGATGCCGATCTCCTCCGGCAGGTGCATGTTCCAACCGGGCTCGGTAAAGAGGGGCGGCACGTGGCAGCGGGCGCAATCGGCCTTGCCCTCGAACAGCGTTTCACCGCGTTGCGCCGCGGCGGCATCGAAGCTGCCGCGTCGCGGTCGCGGGGCCGGCAGGCTGAGCTGATAGAGGTGCAGCGGCGCGAGCTTCGCAGTGATGAGGTCCGGCTTGTGCCGGACGTCTGCGAAACCGGCCAGCGCGGCGATGGGGAACTTGTCCGCATCGTTCAGCCGCGGGTCGAAGAAGGTACCCTGTCCTTGCATTTCCAGATTAGCGACCAGACCGTTCCAGTGTGTCACCGATCCCCAACCGGTCCAGGTATGCAGGTTGACTCCGGCCAGGCCGAAGGCGGGCGGTATCAGTGTCGCGGCCGACTTGCCATCCGGCCGGAATGCCTTGCCGTCCATCAGCAGCTCGGCGTCGAACTTTCCCGGTCCCCAGCTCAGCAGCACGGCGCGCACCGCGGCGTCGTCGATCGTCGGATCGACCAGACCCAGCAGATCGACGAATGGTTGCAGGTTCGGCGCGAGCGCGATGATCGCACCGACGTTCAGGTCACGCGCAGCCCAGCCGTCCAGCCGCCGGCCGATGCCCGGAGCCAGGGCATCGTCCACGTCCGAATGACACAGAGCACAGGTGATGCCCACGGATTGCAGTCCCTGTCCCGTGTCGTCGAAGAATCCGCGCACGCCCACGACTGCATCGAGCTGCAACAGCGCCAGCGTCACGGCCGGGTCGCTCAAATCCACCCTGCCCTTGCGCAAGTCGTTGCGCAGCTTGCGCGGAAGTGCGGTGACGTCGACCTTGAGACCCACCGCGAGTGCTGCTTCCGGGCTCACTCCCGGTCCGACGCCGCCGTTGGCCGTGCCGGCAATGACCTCGTGCAGGCGCAGCGTGCCGCCCCAGAACGCCTCGTCACCAAAGGTATCGAAACGGAAGATCCGCCGTCCTTCGGCCAGCGATCGCTGTGCATGTTGAGCAATTTGCCGGTCCGGCTTCGTGAGCGGTTGCCGGTCTTCGTCCGACTGGACGACCGCATAGCCGGTCAACGCCGTGACCGCCA
>DATLFD010000006.1:0-22787 GCA_035524935.1 Gammaproteobacteria bacterium
AACGTTGACGACCGTGCGGCACATGTCGAGCAGGCGGTCGACGCCGAGAATGATCGCAATGCCCTCACCGGGCACGCCGACCGAGGTGGCCATGACCATCAGCAACGGAATGGAGCCGCCCGGCACGCCTGCCGCGCCGATAGCGGTCAGCACCGACAGCACGATGACGATCCCTGCTGCGTGAGGCTCAGCTCGATGCCGAATACCTGGGCGACGAACAGCACCGCCACGCCCTCGAACAGCGCGGTGCCGTTCATGTTCATGGTCGCGCCGAGCGGCAGCACGAATCCGGCGATTTCGCCGGGTATGCCGAGCCTCCGCTCGGCCACGAGCAGGGAGGTGGACAGTGTCGCGTTGCTCGACGAGGTGGAAAAGGCTGTCAGCAGCACCGTGCGCACGGCCCCCCAGAATCGCCGCGGGTCGAGACCGGCGCCGAACCGCAGGGCCAGTGAAAGCGTCACCGCGCAGTGCACGGCGAGCCCTCCGAGCACCACACCCACGAACAGGCCGAGATGCGCGAGCAACTCCCAGCCGAACCGGCTCGTGACCGTGAAGATCAGCGCGAACACGCCATAGGGCGCAAGCCGCATGGCAATCTCGACGAGCTTGATGACGGCATCGCCGAGCACGCCGAGCCATTCCAGCATCGGCGCGGCGCGCTCGCGGGCGAGCAGGGTCAGCGCAATGCCGAACATCACGGAGAAAAAGATCACCGGCAGCATCTGCATGTCCGCCGCGGCGCGCACCGGATTGCGCGGCACGATCTCTACGAACGTGTCGATGCCGAACTGCCCCGCCCCGCTCGTCTCCAGCCGCTCGGCTGCATCGCCGCGATAGCTCGCGACCAGCTCTTCGGAGATTTCCGCCGGTATCCCTTCGCCCGGCTGCACCACGTTGGCGAGCGTGAGCCCGACGGCCGCCGCGGCGGCCGTGGTCAGCACGAAATAGGTCAGGGTGCGCGCGCCTACCCGGCCCAGGCGCCGCACGTCGCCGAGGCCCGCAACGCCGAGCGTGAGAGTCGCGAACACGAGCGGGATCACGACCATGAACAGCAGGCGGAGAAAGACCTGGCCGACCGGCCCCATGACGTAGCGATTGAGCCACTCGACCCAGGCGGCGTCAGCGGCGAGCAGATTGACTGCCACGCCGGCGGCGGCGCCCGCAATCAGGCCGATGAGAATGCGCGTGTGAAGGCTCACCTGGGTTTCATGGCGGAGAGGGTGGAAGTACTGCGCACATCCCTGTGCTCCGCCCTGCGGGCCGGCCTGCGGCCGTTCAAATTCGCTCCCGCGAATTTGTCGAACCCGATTGTGGGTTCGAATCCCCCTGACCTTAAGAATTGCGGTGGCGGAGAGGGTGGGATTCGAACCCACGATACGGTGTTACCGCATACCTGATTTCCGGTCAGGCGCCTTCGACCGCTCGGCCACCTCTCCTGGTGCGCGCCGCAGCTTAGCGCAGGGCCCCGATGCGTTCAACGAGCCGGCTCAGCCGGCCTCGAGCGCTTCCTCGTCGCTGAAGAAATCGGGCGGGGCATCGAGGCACGGGTCCTCCGGCTCACGCTGCGGTGCTTCGTCGGCGGCGCGCGGGATCTCGAGCTGCGCGTCGTCGTCCGGGTCCGTGAGATCTGCGGGCACGCTGAGCGGCGGCACGCTGCGCGCAGCCTGGTAGACCTGCGGCGCCCGGCACGAATAGCCGCTGCATGCCGCGAGCAGGAATGCGGCCAGGATCGCCGCCGACAGGCGCAGTGTGCGGCCCCTCATGATCTGACCGGGACTCACGTCAGGACACGGCCCGCGGGGCGGCTGCGGCCGGCACGCCGGCCGCAGCGAGTGCGCTCTCCAGCCGGCGCATGTGGCGCGGATCGAGCGGCGTCAACGGCAGCCGCAGGCCGGCGCGGATCAGGCCCATATGTGCGAGCACCCATTTCAGCGGGATAGGATTGGATTCGACGAACAACGCGACGTGCAGTTCCCGCAGCCGCTCGTCCGCGGCGCGCGCCGCGGCGGCATCGCCGTCGAGCGCGGCCGCGCACATCGCATGCATGAGCGCCGGTGCAACATTGGCCGTCACCGAGATGACGCCGTGGCCGCCGTCGAGCAGCATGTCGCAGGCCGTCGGATCGTCGCCGCTCAGAATCAGGAACTCCCCGCCGCACAGCGCGCGGATCTCGCGCGGGCGATCGATTCCTGCGGTCGCTTCCTTGATGCCGGCGATGCGCGGATGCGCGGCAAGCCGCGCCACGGTCGCCGGCAGCAGGTCGCAGCCCGTGCGCCCCGGCACGTTATAGAGGATGACCGGCACCGCAGAGGCGTCGGCCACGGCGCTGAAGTGCCGATACAGCCCTTCCTGTGTCGGCTTGTTGTAATAGGGAGTCACGACCAGCACGGCGTCCACGCCGGTGCGGCAGGCCCCGCGCGTGAGCTCGACGCTGGCCGCGGTCGAGTTCGAGCCGGTGCCCGCGACGACGGGCAGCCGGCCGCGGGCGCGCTCCACTGCGCGGCGGAACAGGCCGAGCTTCTCGTCGGGCGTCAGGGTCGGCGATTCGCCGGTCGTGCCGGCCACGACCAGCCCGTCCGTGCCCTGCCCCGCGTGAAAATCGACCAGCGCGTCGAAAGCCGCCTCGTCGAGCGCACCGTCCGGAAACATCGGCGTCACGATCGCCGCCAGGCTGCCGCTCAACATCGGGGTCAAGGTCGATCACCGCTCGGAAGATGGCCGCGATGGTACGTTCCACGACTATCCGCCGCAACCTGTCGCACCGGGTCAAGCTTTCGCCTGCGGGGCGGATGGCGCTACAATTACCCGTTTCGGCGCAACGCCCAACCTGTCCCCGCGACGCAATTTCCCCAGATGAACAAACTGATGGTCATATCGGCGGTCGGCCCCGACCGACCCGGCGTCGTGCATGATTTGAGCCGCATCGTGCTCGACTGCGGCGGCAACATCGTCGAGAGCCGGATGACGGCGCTCGGCTCGGAGTTTGCGATGCTCCTGCTGGTCTCGGGCAACTGGCACACGCTGGCCAAGCTCGAGGGCGAGCTCGAGCGCGCCGGCCGCAAGGACGGGCTCGCGATCCACGTGCGCTCGACCGAGAAACGGCGCAGCGAGGAGACGCTGCTGCCCTATGCCGTCGACGTGGTGTGCATGGACCAGGCCGGAATCGTGTTCAATCTCGCGCGCTTCTTTTCCTCGCGCAACATCGAGATCGCCGAGCTCAACACACGCAGTTACGCAGCCGCCCACACCGGGGCGCCGATGTTTTCGGTGCAGATGGTGGCCAACATTCCGAGCAAGACGAGCATCGCCGCGCTGCGCGAAGAGTTCATGGATTTCTGCGACCAGCTCAACCTCGACGCCATCCTCGAGCCGGTGAAGGCCTGAGCGCCGGACCTTTGGCCAGACGCGTGAAACCGGTCGAGGCCGGCGGGCGCCGCATCTTCGTGCTCGACACCAACGTGCTGATGCACGATCCGGCGGCTATCTTCCGTTTCGACGAGCACGACGTGCACATTCCCATGGTCGTGCTCGAAGAGCTCGATGCGGGCAAGAAGGGCGTGTCCGAAGCGGCGCGCAACTGCCGCCAGGTCAGCCGCTTTCTCGACGAGCTCATGCAGGACGCGAGCAAGGCGGAAATCGACCGCGGCCTCACGCTGCCCTCGGCGGCCGACGACGGCACGAGCGGGGCGCCGCAGCACGGACGCCTGTTCTTCGAGACGCGCCCGGCAGAACGCTCGCTGCCGCCTGTGCTGCCGGGCAACGGCATCGACAATTCCATCCTCAGCACGACCCTGACTCTGCAGGGGCAGTTCCCGCAGTCGCGCGTGACCCTGGTCTCCAAGGACATCAACCTGCGCATCAAGGCGGCGATCCTCGGCGTGCATGCCGAGGACTACTTCAGCGACCGGACGCTCGACGACGTGGACGTGCTGTTCACGGGCGCCGAGGCGTTGCCGGCCGACTTCTGGGACACGCACGGCGCCGGCATCGAATCCTGGCAGGAGGGCGGGCGCAGCTTCTACCGTCTGCGCGGACCGATGGTCGGCAGCTGGTACCCGAACCAGTTCGTGTACCGGGCCGACGGCACTGAATTCGAGGCGGTCGTGCGCGAGATCGGTGACGGCACCGCGGTGCTCGAGCTCGCGCGCGATTTCCGCAGCGAGCGCAATGCCGTATGGGGCATTTCGGCGCGCAACCGGGAGCAGAGCTTCGCGCTCAACCTGCTGCTCGATCCGGACACCGACTTCGTCAGCGTGCTCGGCGCCGCCGGCACCGGCAAGACCCTGCTTGCGCTCGCCGCCGGCCTCGCGCAGACACTCGACTCGAACCGTTTCCGGGAGATCATCATGACCCGCGTGACGGTGCCGCTCGGCGAGGACATCGGCTTTCTGCCCGGCACCGAGGAGGAAAAGATGG
This sequence comes from Gammaproteobacteria bacterium, assembly GCA_035524935.1. Lineage (GTDB taxonomy): Bacteria > Pseudomonadota > Gammaproteobacteria > Steroidobacterales > JACDCP01 > JACDCP01. Next base: position 4,417 of record DATLFD010000006.1, read on the forward strand.
AGCCCTGGATGGGCGCGCTCATGGACAACCTCGAGGTGCTCACCCACAGCGAGGAAGGCGGCGACTGGGGCCGCGCCGCGACCCAGGACCTGCTGCGCAACCGCATCAAGATCCGCTCGCTGAATTTCATGCGCGGTCGAACCTTTCTCAACCGCTATCTCATCATCGACGAGGCGCAGAACCTCACGCCCAAGCAGATGAAGGCGATCATCACGCGCGCCGGCCCCGGCACCAAGCTCGTCTGCCTGGGGAACATCGCGCAGATCGACACGCCCTATCTGACCGAGACCACCTGCGGCCTCACCTATGTCGTGAACCGATTCCGCGAGTGGCCGCACTCCGGCCATGTGACGCTGATGCGCGGCGAGCGCTCCCGTCTGGCTGACCACGCTTCAGACATCCTCTAGCGCGGCGCAATCGACAGCATGCGCACCAGCAGCGAGGCTGTGGACTGTCTGATCATCGGGGCGGGACCGGCCGGCCTGACCACCGCCGTCTACCTGGGACGTTATCGCCGCCGCACACTGATCGTGGACAACGGCCGGAGCCGGGCGAGGCGCATCCCGATCACCCACAACTACCCCGGTTTCCCGGACGGCCTGTCGGGTACGGAGCTGTTGTCGCGGCTGCGCGAGCAGGCCACGCGTTATGGCACCGCGATCCGGCAGGACACGGTCGACGCCTTGTCGCGGCAGGCGGGCGGTTTCGTCGCCACCGTCGGGAGCGATCGGGTCACGGCGGCGACGGTCGTGCTGGCAACCGGGGTCATCGACCGCCGTCCGGAGATGCCTGATCTGCGCCAGGCGACATTGAGCGGCTGCGTGCGCTGGTGCCCGATCTGTGACGGCTACGAGGTGACCGATCTGGACGTCGCCCTGCTCGCCCCGGCGAGCGAGGCACTCGCACACGCGCTTTTCCTGCGCACGTACACGCGCCGGATCACGCTGTTCGCACGACCCGGCGGCGACGATATCGGCACTGAGCAACGGCGCACGATGGAGCAGGCGGGCATAAGGCTCATCGACGAGCCGATCGTGCACCTGGGCATGGACGGCGCGCGCGCCGTCGTCCGGCTCGCCGGCGGCAGGGAGCTCGCCTTCGACACGCTGTACCCGATGCTGGGCTGCGACGGACGCACGGAGCTCGTCCGGCACCTCGGCGCCGACCATGACGCCGAAGGCATGCTGCAGGTCGACGCGCATCAACGCACGTCCATCGCCGGCCTGTACGCGGTCGGCGACGTGGTCAACGCGCTGAACCAGCTCTGCCTGGCCGCCGCCCACGCCGCGACCGCGGCCACGGCGATCCACAACGCGCTGCCGCACAACTGGCGCTGAGCCCGGCGGGCAACCTGCTAAACTCCGAACCAACCGGGCAGCATCCGGTCTTATTGTGATGAGTCCGCAGGTTCATATGGCATGCGATTGAAATTTCTGATTTTTTGCATCGCGATCGGCCTGCTGCCGTGGACCGTCGGCGCAGCACCGCGCCTGGACGACCTGCCGGACATCGGCAGCCCTTCGAGCGCCGCCCTGTCGCGCGATCGCGAAGATCAGATCGGCCGCCAGATCCTGCGCATGCTGCGCGATTCCGGTCAGATCATCGACGACCCGGAGATCGACGAATACGTGCAGATGGTCGGCGACCGCCTCGTCGGCCACGCCCAGGAAACCGATTATGAATTCACGTTTTTCGCCGTCGACGATCCCGCCATCAATGCCTTCGCGCTGCCCGGCGGCTACATCGGCGTCAACTCCGGGCTGATCCTGGCCAGCAAGACCGAGAGCGAGCTCGCCGGCGTACTCGCGCACGAGATCGCGCATGTCACCCAGAAGCACATCGCCCGCCGCATCGAGGCGAGCAACAGGACCGGCCTGGTGTCGACCGCGGCGATGCTGGCGGCGATCCTCATCGGCGCGACCAGCAATGCGAGCGCCGATGCCCTGCAGGGCGCCATCGCATTGACGCAGGGGGCCGCCATTCAGCAGCAGATCAATTTCACGCGCAGCAACGAGTCGGAGGCCGATCGGGTCGGCATCGGCATTCTCGCCTCCGCGGGCTTCGATCCGCAGGGTATGCCGACGTTCTTCGAGACGATGTCACGGCGCTATGGCCTGTCGGCGAGCCAGATACCGCAGTTCATTCTTACCCACCCGGTGACCTCGGACCGCATCGCCGAATCACGCGAACGCGCCAAGAAGCTGCCGGTCCCGGATGTCGCCGACAGTCCCGAGTACGACCTGACCCGGGCTCGCCTCGAGGTGCTCGGCGCGGATACGCCGGCGGCTGCGCTCAGCCGGTTCCGCAAGCTCGCACGCGGCGAAAGCCCGGACTGGTCGCCTGACGCGCTGCGCTACGGCGAGGCCATCGCGCTCATGCGCGCCGGCCGCCCGGCGGAGGCCGTGCCGCTGCTCGAAGCGCTGCGCGACGGCAACCAGAACGTCATCGCTTATCACGGCGCGCTCGGCCAGGCGCAGATCCAGGCGCAGCAGCCGCGCGAGGCGATGGAAACTTTCAGGCAGGCGATCGGGCTTTTCCCGCGCAACGTGCCACTCACGATCCGCTACAGCCAGGCCCTCATGCGCTTCGGCGAGCCGAAAGAGGCGCACACGGTGCTGCTCGATCTGCTGAACAACGTGCCGCCGACCCCCGAGCAGGCGCGGTTGATCGCGCTTGCGGCGAGCGCCGCGGGCGATACGGCCGATGCCTACTACTACATGTCGGAATATCACGTGCTGAACGGCAACCTGCCGCTGGCCGCGGACCAGCTCCTGCTGGCGTTGCAGGTGCCGGACCTGGGCGAAGTGCGGCGCGCGCGCTTCCAGGCGCGGCTCGATCTCATCCGCGAGCACATGCCGGAAAAGCGGCGGCGCTCGGTGTTCGACGATCCGCGGCAGGACCCGCAGGCATCGCGCCCCCGTGAGTCATAAGTTCATCGCCGCATCAGCGGTCTGGATGCTGCTCACCGGTTGCGCGGCTGCGCGCGCGCTCGAGGGCGGCGCGCCGGACTCGACAGTGGACGACGGCGCGCAGCCTGCCGGGGACGCGGCCGATCCGCTCGAGTCCATCAACCGGGTCACGTACCGATTCAACGACACGCTCGATCACTGGGTGCTGCGGCCGGCCGCAAAGAGCTACCAGGCGGTGACCCCGCGCCCCCTGCGCAAAGGCGTGAGCAATTTCTTCGACAATCTGCTGACCCCGATCGACATCGCCAACAGCCTGCTGCAGGCGAAGTTCGCCGCGGCGCTCTCGGAAACGGGCCGGCTGCTCCTGAATTCCACCCTCGGCATCGGCGGAATTTTCGACCCCGCCACCGACGCCGGCCTCGACGAGCACGACGAGGACTTCGGCCAGACCCTGGCGGTCTGGGGAGTGCCGGCGGGCCCTTACCTCGTGCTGCCGCTGCTCGGGCCGAGCACCATGCGTGACGCGCCGGCGCTCTACGCGGATGCCCTGCTCACGCCGCTCACGCATTACGACAATTCGAGCGTGCGCGACAAGCTGCTGGTGCTTTACGGGATCAACACGCGCGAGCGCCTGCTCGCTACCGACCGGGCCATCAGAAACGCGCTCGATCCGTACGTGTTCGTGCGCGAGGCTTACCTGCAGAATCGTACCTACGTCATCCACGACGGCAACCCGCCGCTCGAAGACGTGTACGGCGATTATTAGGTTCCTTCGATCGCCTCGCGCTTTTCGATCGGGCCGGTCCAGCGCTCGCCGATGCGCAGCATGTCCTCGACCTCGCTGATCTCGGCGATAGCGCGAATCTGCTTCGGGATGGCGGTGTAGCGGATTTCGCGCACGTAGTATTTCGCCCAGTTCACCCACTCGAGCAGCAGCGCCAGGCCGGCGCTGTCGCCTTCGGTGATCCCGGAAAGATCGATTTCGATGCGCGGGTAGTCGTCGAACAGGTCCTTGCTCGCCTCGAGCGCGTCGGTGACGGTCTCGAAGGCGAGGTCGCCGCGCATTGCGAACTTACCGTCGCCGAGCACTTCAAATTCGAGCTTGGCAGCCATCAGCCTGCGCCTTCGTCCGGCTCCGCCGTCTCGATGAAATCCGGATCCTTCTCGAGGCGCTCGATGACGTTGCCGAGCCCCTGGCGACGGATCTCGGCATCGAGCTGCTTGCGATAGTTGAGGACGTAGGAGATGCCCTCGATGAAGACGTCGAACACTTTCCACTCGCCGTCCACCTTGTGCATGACGTAGTTCACCGGCGCGCGAGTACCGTCGTCCAGTGTCACCTCGGTACGCACCGTGACCTGATCGCCGTCCGGCTTGCCCCGCATCGGCAGCACCTTCAGACTGTCGGCGGTGAAATCGAGCAGGCCGTCGGCATAGGTACGCACCAGCGAGTCGTACATGGCTTCCTGAAAGCGTTCGCGCTGCTCCTCGGATGCCTCGCGCCAGCTTCGTGCAAGGATCAGCCGCGAGGCGTAGTCGATGTCGAAATGCGGCAGCAGGATCTCCTCGACCACTGCGTACAGCTCCCGCGGATTTTTACGCAGCTCTTCGCGACGCCCGTTTATGGCATCGAGCACTTCGTTGGCGGCCTTCTCGATGACCTGCTGCGGGCCCGCGGCCTCCTTGTCCGCCGCGCTTGCGGCGCCGGCAGCGAAGAGCGCCAGCATCAGCAGCGCTGCCGGGCGGCCCGCAATGATCCGTCGTGCGTCCATCACTGATTCTCCTCCGTTCCCTGTTCTTCATCCGGCAGCGCGGGGTCCGCTTCGTCGGCCGTCTCCCGCGGCCCGCCCGGCGTGTTCGTCCCGTCCAGCTCGTCCAGATCGTCCAGCTCGTCCGGGGCCGGAGGATCCGCGACCGGCATTTCATCCCCGCCCGTCTCGAGGCGCGTTTGCTGTCGCGCTTCCTGTGGCGCTTCTTCAGGCTCCGGCGCATCCGGCGCCTCATCCCCGTCTTCGTCTTTGTCCTCCGACGGCCGCGAGCCGGCGCTGAACAAATACTTGCTGATCAGGTTCTCGAGGACGACTGCGGATTGCGTGAACATGATCTCATCGCCGTCCTCGAGATACCGGTCGGAGCCGCCGGGCTGCAGGCCGACGTACTGGCCGCCGAGCAGCCCGGCCGTGAGGATGCTCGCATCGGTGTCCTCCGGGATCCTGTCGTACTTGCCGCTGATGTTCAGGGTCACCACCGCGTTCAGCTGCTCGGGATCGAACCCGATCTTCTCCACGCGCCCGATGGTCACGCCGGCCATCGACACCGGCGAGCGCGGCTTGAGGCCGCCCACGTTGTTGAAATGCGCCGTCACCGTATAGGAATTCGCCCCGATGTACGCTTCGAGATTGGTCGTCTGCGTCGACAGGAACAGCAGCGCGGCGAAGCCCAGGAAAACAAACAACCCGGTGCCGATTTCAACCGCACGAGTTTGTTGCATGACTCAACCCTCTCGAAAAGCGATCACAGCGTGAATGCGGTGATCATGAAATCGAGCACCAGCACCACGATTGCGGTGATGACCACCGTGCGCGTCGTTGCACGGCCGACGCCCTCGGCCGTCGGAATCGCATTGTAGCCCTCGAAGACGGCGAGCATGCTCGCAGCGACGCCGAAGACGAAGCTCTTGAGCGTGCCGTTCAGCACGTCCCGGACCAGATCGACGTTCGGCTGCATCTGCGACCAGAACTCTCCCTTGTCCACGCCCATGACTACCACGGCGATCGTATAGGCGCCGAACAGCCCGACAGCCGTGAAGATCGACGCGAGCAGCGGCATCGAGATGACCCCGCCGATGAAGCGCGGCACGACGATGCGCTTGATCGGGTCGACCGCCATCATTTCCATGCCCGAGAGCTGGTCGGTGGCTCTCATGAGCCCGATCTCGGATGCAAGCGCCGTGCCGGCCCGGCCGGCGAACAGCAACGCCGTCACCACCGGGCCAAGCTCCTTGATGAGCGACAGCCCCGCAAAAGTGCCCACGGCTTCCTCGGAGCCGAATCGCGACAGCGTGTCGACGCCCTGAATCCCGAGCACCATGCCGACGAACAGTCCGCAGACCATGATGATGACGAGCGACATCGCGCCCGTCGCATAAACCTGCTGCACGATGAGGCCGGGCCTGAGCAGCGCCCGCGGCGTCAGCATGATCAGGCGCAGCATGAAGAGCTGCGAGGCGCCGAAGGTCTGCAGGAACTCCCTGGCCTGGAACCAGGAATCGCGGACCCAGTACCTCATCTGGCTTCACGAGTGAGCAACTGCTCGCTGTAGTCGGGTCCCGGATAATGAAACGGCACCGGACCGTCGGCCATGCCGGTCATGAACTGGCGGACGACCTCGTTGCGGTTGTGCTCGAGCTCGCTCGGCGTGCCGTAGCCTACGACGTGCCCGTCGGAAATGAGGTAACTGCGATCGGCCACAGCGGAGATCTCGTCGACGTCGTGCGAAACGACGATGCTCGAGATGCCGAGCGCGTCGTTCATGCGCCGCACGAGGCGTACGATCACGCCCATCGAGATCGGGTCCAGACCGCCGAACGGCTCGTCGTAGATGAGGATCGACGGGTCCATGGCCATCGCGCGCGCGAGGGCCACGCGCCGCGCCATGCCGCCCGACAGCTCACCGGGCATGAGCGCCCAGGCGCCGCGCAGGCCGACCGCGTGCAGCTTGATGAGCACGATATGCCGGATCAGCCGCTCCGGGAGGTCGGTGTGCTCGCGAAGCGGAAACGCGACGTTCTCGAACACGTTGTAATCGGTGAGCAGCGCGCCGTTCTGAAACAGCATGCCCATGTTCTTGCGCAGCTCGTAGAGCTGCTTGCGGGACAGTTTGCTGATGTCCTTGCCGTCGACGATGATGGTGCCGCGGTCCGGCACGAGCTGGCCGGTCACCAGGCGCAGCAGCGTGGTCTTGCCGGTGCCGCTCGGTCCCATGATGGCGGTGACCTCGCCGCGCCGGATATCGATATCGACGTCCTCAAAAATGCGCTTCGAGCCGCGTGAATAGCACAAGCCGCGGATCTCGACGATGTTCTCGCTCTTCGGCGCCTCGACGGCGTGACTTTTTTTTCGACCGAGACCGAACATAGGGAATCTTCCAGGCGCGCCTGCCGGCGCGGGTCTTGTCGCCCGAGTGGCTTCGGCCGCGCGGGCCGCCGGTCTAGGCGGCGGTATCCATCTCCATGGAGCTTTGGTATTTGCCGCTGCGCGCAAGCCCGTTGAGCTTCGCCCGCTTGAAGAAAGCCCGCTGGCCGGCTGCGAAATTCTCCGCCTTGCCGCGCCAGGTCGCGAGCGCCGGAGCCTGCAGCGCACGGCCGTACGAGAAACTCAACTCCCAGGGGGTCGTGCCGAGCGCGTTCATGAGGCTGAGATGTTCGGTGGCCTCCTCTGCGGACTGGCCCCCGGACAGGAACGCGATGCCCGGCACCTGCGGCGGCACGTGCTGCCTGAGCACGCGCACCGTCGCCTCGGCGACTTCGCGCGGGCCGGCCCGCTCAGCAGCGTCACTGCCCGAGATCACCATGTTGGGCTTGAGTATCATGCCTTCGTAGGCAACCCGGTGCGCTTTTAGTTCGCCGAATGTCAGCTCGAGCGCGCGCGCCGTGACTTCCTCGCAGCGATCGATGGAATGGGTGCCGTCCATGAGCACCTCGGGCTCGACGATCGGCACGATGTCCGCTTCCTGGCACAGCGCCGCATAGCGCGCGAGCGCGTGGGCATTGGCGCGCAGGCAGAAATCGGTCGGGATGCCGTCGCTGATGGCAATGACGGCACGCCACTTGGCGAAATTCGCGCCCAGCTCGCGGTATTCCTTGAGCCGTTGGCGCAGCCCGTCGAGACCTTCCGTGACGGTCTCGCCGGGGAAGTTGGCCAGCGACTTTGCACCCTTGTCGACCTTGATGCCGGGAATTATGCCGTTGTCGCGCAGGTATTTCGCGAACGGCACCCCTTCGCGCGTGGACTGCCGCAGGGTTTCGTCGAACAGAATCACTGCGCTGATGTAATCGCCGGCGCCCTGCGTGGTGAACAACATCTCGCGGTAGTTGCGACGAGTTTCCGCGCTCGACTCAGCGTCGATCGAAGCGAAGCGCTTGGTGATCGTAGGCGAACTCTCGTCCGCTGCGAGGATTCCCTTGCCCTTCGCCACCATGGCGCGGGCCACGGACTTGAGCTGCTCGAGATTCATCGGGCGTCCTCCGTTTTTGATTGGCGCAATTATCCGGGTTCGCTCGGACCCCGTAAAGCATGCATCCAAGGAAAGAAACCACGCGCGCGGGGTTCACAGGCCGTCAAATCAGGACTAAAATGGTCCTCATTCAGAAAGGGGAGTGCCGTCCGATGTTGCGGCTCAGCAAACTGACCGATTATGCGACCGTAGTGCTGGCTCACATGGCTGCAGCCCCGGCGGCGCTGCATTCGGCGGCCGAGGTGGCAGCCGGCACGCATCTCGCACCGACCACGGTGAGCAAGCTCCTGAAGGCGCTGACCCGCGCGGGCCTCGTCAACTCCTTTCGCGGCGTGCAGGGCGGCTACGTGCTCGCGCGCCCGCCGGAGCGAATCACCGCGGCCGATATCATCTCCGCGCTCGAGGGACCGGTCGCGATCACCGAATGCAGCTCGAACCACAGCCTTTGCGGCTACGAAGACATCTGCAGGACGGGTCATGCGTGGCAACGCATCAACCGGGCCATCCACAGGGCGCTCGGCGAAATCTCGCTCGCCGACCTGAGCCGGCCCGCGGGTTTCCGCCCGCCGGCCATGAACCTGGCCGCCGCCGTCGCCCCGAGACGCGCCGACGCCGGCGACACCCTGAAATAGCACGACGGTAGACCATGGCGACAAAATCGCAAGACGTCGAACAGCTGATCCGCGGCAAATACCGGCACGGATTCGTCACCGATGTCGTTTCCGACACGCTGCCCCCCGGCCTCGACGAGGACGTGATCCGCATCGTCTCGGCGAAGAAGGGCGAGCCCGCATTCATGCTCGAGTGGCGGCTCAAGGCCTACCGTCACTGGCTGACGATGCAGGAGCCGGCCTGGGCCCACGTGCGCCATGCGCCGATCGATTACCAGAATATTTCCTATTATTCGGCGCCGAAGCGCGACCCCAACGCGCCGAAGAGCCTCGAGGACGTGGATCCGAAGCTGCTCGAAACCTACGAGAAGCTCGGCATCCCGCTGCACGAGCGCGCGAAGCTCGCCGGCGTGGCCGTCGATGCCGTCTTCGACAGTGTGTCGGTCGCGACCACGTTCAAGGAGAGGCTCGCCGGGGCCGGGGTCATTTTCCTGCCCTTCTCGCAGGCCGTGCAGCAGTACCCGGCGCTCCTCGAGCAGTATCTCGGCTCCGTGGTGCCCTACACGGACAACTTCTTCGCGACCCTCAATTCCGCGGTGTTCACCGACGGCTCGTTCGTGTACGTGCCGAAGGGCGTGCGCTGCCCCATGGAGCTATCGACGTATTTCCGCATCAATGAGGCGAAAAGCGGGCAGTTCGAGCGCACGTTGATCATCGCGGACGAAGGCAGCCATGTGTCATACCTCGAAGGCTGCTCTGCCCCGCAGCGCGACGAGAACCAGCTCCACGCGGCTGTAGTCGAGCTGGTCGCGCTCGAGGGCGCGACGATCAAGTACTCGACGGTGCAGAACTGGTATCCGGGCGACGAGGCAGGCCGCGGCGGCATTTACAACTTCGTCACCAAGCGCGGCGACTGCCGCGGCGACGACTCCAAGATCTCCTGGACCCAGGTCGAGACCGGCTCGGCGATCACCTGGAAATACCCGAGCTGTATCCTGCGCGGCCACCGCTCGGTTGGCGAGTTCTACTCGGTCGCGGTCACCAACAATTACCAGCAGGCCGACACCGGCACCAAGATGATCCACATCGGCAGGGACACGCGCAGCACCATCGTCTCGAAGGGCATCGCCGCCGGCCACGGGCAGAACGCCTACCGCGGCCTGGTGAAGGTATTGCCGACGGCTGAAAACGCACGAAACTACACCCGCTGCGACTCGCTCCTGATGGGTGACCGCTGCGGCGCGCACACGTTTCCGTACATGGAAGTGCGCAATCGCACGGCGCAGGTCGAGCACGAGGCCACCACGTCGAAGATCGGCGAGGACCAGCTGTTCTATTGCCTGAGCCGCGGGCTGTCCGAGGAGGATGCGGTCAACATGATCGTCAACGGCTTCTGCAAGGACGTGTTCAAGGAGCTGCCTATGGAGTTCGCCGTCGAGGCGCAGAACCTGCTGAACGTGAGCCTGGAGGGCGCGGTTGGGTGATGCGTCTGCAACCGCAGGGCCGAATTTATCCGGCCGCGCCGGCAGGTTGAAACCGGCCCTACGTAACACATCAAATGTATACTGTAACTTATTGATATGTTGAAAATTGATGATCTGCATGTGCGGGTCGACGGCCAGCACATCCTGCGCGGCCTCGACCTCACGGTGAATGCCGGAGAGGTGCACGCCATCATGGGCCCGAACGGCTCCGGAAAGAGCACGCTCGCGCAGATGCTCGCCGGCCGCGCCGACTACGAGGTCACTCAGGGCAGCGTCGAATACATGGGCCGCGATCTTCTCGAGCTCGCGCCCGAGGAGCGCGCGCGCGAAGGCGTGTTCCTCGCCTTCCAGTACCCGGTCGAGATCCCGGGAGTCAATAACGTCTATCTGCTCAAGGCCGCGCTCAATGCCCTGCGCCGCCACCGGGGCGAGCCGGAGGTGGACGCCTTCGAGTTCCTCGCGCTCGTCAAGGACAAGATGCGGCTCATGCAGATGGACGAGAGCTTTCTCAAGCGCGGCGTCAATGAGGATTTTTCGGGCGGCGAGAAGAAACGCAACGAGATCCTGCAGATGTCCGTGCTCGAGCCGAGGCTCGCCATCCTCGACGAGACCGACTCGGGGCTCGATATCGATGCCCTCAAAGTCGTCGCCGCAGGGGTCAATGCCCTGCGCTCGCCGGAACGCGCCATCGTGCTCGTCACCCACTATCAGCGCCTGCTCGATTATGTCGAGCCCGACGTCGTGCACGTGCTCTCGGAGGGCCGCATCCTGCGCTCAGGCGACAAGTCGCTGGCCCTGGCGCTCGAGGAGCGCGGCTACGAGTGGGTCCGGCAGGCGGCCAACGCATGAGTGCTGAAATGAACCGTCATTCCAGCGAAGCCACCCACGTCTTTCCGGCGCACGCCGGGGCGACGGCCGCGCGGAAGACGCGGTGCCATGACGCCGCCTGCTGACAACCCCGTCCGGGCCTGGAGCGAGGCCTTCGAGCAGGCCCGCGCCGGGCTGCCCGGCGGCGAACGCCTCGCAGCGCTTCGCGAAGGGGCGTTCGCAAGCTTCGCGAGCCGCGGCTTCCCGACCCGGCGCGATGAAGACTGGAAATACACCAGCCTGCGCCCTATCGAGAAGCGCGCGTTCCGGCCTGCCCCCGCGGCGCCGCTCGCCGTGCCGGCCGCGCGCATCGACGCCGTGGCCTTTGCGGACCTCGACTGTCATCGGCTCGTGTTCGTGAACGGCGCCTTCGCGCCGCAGCACTCGGATACCGGGCCCGGGCCGGGCGGCGTGCATATCGAAAGCCTCGCGAACCTGCTCTCGCGCGGCTCGGCGCATGATTCCGGCAGCCTCGCCCGGCAGGCCGACGGGCACCGCTTCGTCGCGCTCAACGCGGCATTCGTGCGGGACGGCGCCTTCATTCACGCCGGTCGCGACGCGAAGCCGGCGCTGCCGATCTACCTGCTGTTCGTCTCGACCCCGGGCGCCGACCCGGTGGCTGCGCACCCTCGCGTGCTGGTCACCGCGGATGCGGGTGCCTCGCTTACGGTCATCGAGCACTTCGCCGGCCTCGACGACGCGGCCAACTTCACGAATACCGTCACCGACATCGCTGCCGGGCCGGATGCCTGCGTCGAGCATTACCGGATCCAGGACGAATCGAGACAGGGCTTTCACATCGGCGGCCTGCACGTCCGGCAGGATCGCGACAGCCGGGTGTTCAGCCACCACATCGATCTCGGCGGGTATCTGTCCCGCAACGACATCGAGGTTGCGCTCGACGGCGAAGGCGCAGAGGTCACGCTGAACGGACTTTATCTGGCGGGCGGCCGGCAACACATGGACAGCCATACGCGCATCGATCACCTCAAGCCGCATACGCGCAGCCGCGAGGACTATCGCGGCGTGCTCAAGGCCCGCGCGCGGGCGGTTTTCAACGGCAAGATCCGCGTTCACCAGAACGCGCAGAAGAGCGAGGCGCACCAGTCGAATCGCAATCTGCTGCTTTCCGACGAGGCGGAGATCGACACCAAGCCCGAGCTCGAGATATATGCCGACGACGTCAAGTGCACACACGGCGCGACCATCGGCCAGCTCGACGAGGATGCGCTGTTTTACCTGCGCACGCGCGGCATCGGCGAGGACATGGCGCGCGGCCTGCTGACCTTCGCGTTCGCCGACGGCGTGATCGCCCGTTTCGGTCTCGCGCCCATCCGCCGGCACCTCGAGCGGATTGTCGTCGGACGTCTGCCGGACGCCGAACGCATCCGGGAGTTCGTGTGAGCGAGGCGCGCCGGACTTTCGACTGCGGCACACCGTTTCCCGGCGCTCCGCGGATTCACGTGGGCGCTTTCGACGTCGAGCGCATCCGCCGCGACTTTCCCATCCTGCACCAGGACATCAAGGGCCAGCCGCTCGCTTACCTCGACAACGCCGCCTCCGCGCAGCGGCCGCAGGCAGTGATCAACGCGGTGCGCGAATACGAATCGCGCGATCACGCCAACGTGCATCGCGGCGTGCACACTCTCAGTGAGCGCGCGACCGAAGCGTTCGAGGGCGCGCGCGAGAAGGTACGCCGGTTCATCAATGCCCGTTCGGTGCGTGAGATCGTGTTCACGCGCGGCACCACCGAGGCCATCAACCTGATCGCACAGAGCTATGGTCGCTCTCGCTTCGGCCCCGGCGATGAGATCCTGATCTCGCAAATGGAGCATCATTCGAACATCGTGCCGTGGCAGCTCCTCTGCGAGCAGACCGGCGCGACGCTCGAGGTCGTGCCGATCAACGCGCGCGGCGAGCTCGAGATGGACAGCTTCGAGCGCCTGCTCGGACCGCGCACGAAGCTCGTGGCGGTGGGACACGTGTCGAACGCGCTCGGCACCGTCAATCCGGTGACCCGCATAATCCAGATGGCCCATGCCCGCGGCGTGCCGGTGCTCCTCGACGGCGCCCAGGCGGTGCCGCACATGACCGTCGACGTGCGCGATCTCGATTGCGATTTCTTCGCATTCTCGGGTCACAAATTGTTCGGCCCTACCGGCATCGGCGTGCTTTATGCCAGGGAGTCTTTACTCGCCGACATGCCGCCCTGGCAGGGCGGAGGCGACATGATCCTCGCCGTGAGCTTCGCTGGTACCGTCTACAACACGCTGCCGTTCCGCTTCGAGGCAGGCACCCCGAACATCTCCGGCGCGGTGGGCCTGGGCGCCGCCATCGATTACCTCGAGGGCATCGGCATGGATCGCATCGCCTCCTACGAAGCGGAGCTGCTGGCGCAGGCCACCGCGATTCTGCGCGAGGTCCGCGGCGTGCGGCTGATCGGCACCGCCGCGCACAAGGCCGGCGTGCTCGCTTTCGTGCTCGAAGGCGTGCACCCGCACGACCTCGGCACCATCGTGGATGCCGATGGCATCGCCATCCGCACGGGCCATCACTGCGCCATGCCGGTCATGGACTTCTTCGGCGTGCCGGCCACTGCGCGCGCTTCGTTCGCGTTCTACAATACTCTCGAGGAGGCCCAGCGGCTGGCCGAATCCGTGGCCCGCGCGCGCGAGCTGCTGGCCTGATGGATCTGCGCGATCTCTACCGCGACGTCATCGTCGACCACAACCGCAGCCCGCGGAACTTCCGCCGGCTCGAGCCGGCCGACCGCCGCGCGCAGGGCTTCAATCCCCTCTGCGGCGACAAGCTCGAGGTCACTCTCCGGATGGACGGCGACCGCATCGGCGACATCGCCTTCGAGGGCTCGGGCTGCGCGATCTCGGTGGCTTCGGCCTCGCTCATGACCGAGCGGCTCAAAGGGCGTACCGAGGCCGAGGCCCGCACGCTGTTCGACGAGGTGCACGCGCTGCTCACGAACGGCGCCGACGAAGCGGGGCTCGCTGCGCTCGGCAAGCTTGCAGCCCTCGGTGGCGTGCGCGACTACCCCACCCGGGTGAAATGCGCGAGCCTCTGTTGGCACACGCTCAAGGCTGCCCTCGAGGACGTCGAGATCGTCTCCACGGAGTGATCATGTACGGTTACGAAAGTGAGCCTTTCACCCTCGCCCGCGACTGCCCGGCCGTGGTCATTCCCGCCGGCGACGAGGTCACGCTTCCGGCCGGCTCGATCGGCTATATCACCCAGGCGCTCGGCGGCAGCTTCACGGTGTACCTGGACGGCAATCTGTTCCGCATCGCCGGCAGCGACGCCGACGCGCTCGGCAAGGAGCCGGTCGAGCCGCCCGCGGTGCCGCCGGACGCTACCGACGCCGACATCGAGAAGCTCGTCTGGGATCAGATGCGCACCTGCTTCGACCCGGAGATACCGATCAACATCGTCGATCTCGGACTCGTGTACGCATGCGAGGTGCGTCACGCGCAGCAGCCCGACGAGCGTGACGTGCATATCAGGATGACCCTCACCGCGCCCGGCTGCGGCATGGGCGAAATCCTGGTCGCCGACGTGCGCGAGAAGGTCGAGCTCATACCGACCGTCGCCAGGGCCGACGTCGAGCTCGTCTTCGACCCGCCGTGGAACCCGTCGATGATGTCGGAAGCCGCGCGCCTGCAGACGGGGATGATGTATTGAGCGCCTGGTTCGACGTGGCCGGCAGCGACGAGATCGCGCCCGGCGGCTACGCGGTCGTCGACGTCGACGACATCGAGATCGCGGTGTTCAATCTCGACGGCGAGTTCTACGCGATCGAGGACGTCTGCACGCACGATGGCGAGGTGCTGACCGGCGGCCCCGTGATCGGCGACGAGATCGTCTGCCCGCGCCACGGCGCCCGCTTCAGCATCAGGACCGGCGCCGTTACCGCCCCGCCCGCCTACGAGCCCGTGCCGACCTACCCGGTCCGCGTGGTCGAAGGCCGCATCCAGGTCGGAGTCGGCGAGGCATGACGCTGAAGCTCTCCCTCCTGCGCCACGCCAAATCCAGCCGCGACAACCCGGACCTGGACGACTTCGATCGCCCGCTCGCGTCCCGCGGCCTGCGCGACGCTCCGGAGATGGGCAAGCGACTTGCCGCCCGCGGAGTCCGCCCCGACCTCATCGTCACCAGCTCCGCCAGACGCGCGCTGCAGACCGCGCGGCTGGTTTCTCACGAAATCGGCGTGCCGTCCCGCAAGCTGCGCCACGACGATCGCATCTACATGGCAAGCGTGCCCGCGCTGGTCAGCATTATCCGCGGGCTCGACGACGCGCTGACACACGTCATGCTCGTGGGCCACAATCCCGGCTTCACCGACCTGGTCGAGCGCATCAGCGACGGCGACATCGACAACGTGCCGACCTGCGGTTACGTCGAGATCGAGTTCGATCACGCGCGCTGGAAGGACGCCGGCAAGGGCAGCGGCCGACTCGTGCACTTCAATTTTCCGAAGAACTCGCGAGGCTCACGGTAGGCCGTCATTCGATGACGAACGGCCGCTGTGCCATCGAGCGGCGCGATTGTTGCATCACCGGACGGTGCATAACGAGATCCACATCGGCATCTCCGGCTGGCGCTACCCGCCATGGCGCGGCACGTTCTACCCGCAAGACCTCGCCCAGCGGCGCGAGCTCGATTTCGCCAGCCGGAAGGTCGACAGCATCGAGATCAACGGCTCGTTCTATTCGCTGCAGACGCCGCGGAGCTACGGCGACTGGTACGCGCAGACGCCGGATGACTTCGTCTTCGCGGTCAAGGGCGGCCGGTTCATCACTCACATGAAACGCTTGCGCGAAGTCGAGACGCCGCTCGCCAATTTCTTCGCCTCCGGCGTGTTGCGCCTGAACGACAAGCTCGGGCCCGTGCTGTGGCAGTTTCCGGGAAATTTTCGCCTCGACCTGGACCGCTTCGCGGCTTTCTTCGGGCTGCTGCCGCGCGACACCCGCGCCGCCGCCAGCCTCGCGCGGCGGCACGACGGCCGCCTGAAAGCGCGGGCGTGGATGCGCACGGACCGCAACCGCCCGCTCAGGCACGCCGTCGAGATCCGCCACGAGAGCTTCCGCGACGAGCGCTTCATTCGGCTGCTGCGCAGACACGACATCGCCCTTGTGGTCGCCGACACCGCGGGCAAGTGGCCGTTCATGGAAGAGGTTACGGCGGATTTCGTCTACGTGCGTCTGCACGGCGACAAGGAGATCTACGTCAGCGGCTACACGGACAAGGCGCTCGATAAATGGGCGGACAAGATCCGCCACTGGGCGGCCGGCGAGGATGCGCCGGAAGCGCAGGCCCTCTTGCCTGCCCGCAAGCGGCGGAGTCGCGACGTGTACGTCTATTTCGACAACGACATGAAGGTACGGGCGCCCGCGGATGCCATCGCCCTGATGAGAAAGCTTACCGTCGACTGAGCCTCCTCCGTTTACCCGAACGGTGCCGTCGCCGGCTCGAGCCGGGGCAGCGACTGCAATTCAGCGACGACGGCGGGCAGCTCGTCGAAGCGTTCGACGATCGCATGGGCGCCCAGGCCGTGAACCGGCTGCCGGCTGTAACCGAATGTCACGATGATGACGCGTACGCCCGCCGCCCGGGCAGCGAGCACATCGATAGCCGAGTCGCCGATCATCACGGCGTCGATGCAGGCAACGCCCATTTGTCGCAGGCAGCTCAGCAGGGGTACCGGGTGCGGTTTTGTCTGCGGGGTCGAGTCGCCGCCGACGACAACGCTGATTCGGTCGTCTAATCCGAGCCTGGCGAGGATGTCCGTGGTGATGGCATGGGGCTTGTTCGTGCAGAGGCCATGCGCCCAGCCGGCGCGCGTGAGCTGGTCCATCGCTGCCACCGCGCCTTCGAACACACGCGTCTCATCCACCGGCCTTTCGCCGTACAGCTCGAGGAAGCGCAGCACCGTGCCCTCCAGGCTCGCACTGGCGAGGGGCGCCCCGGACGCCGCAAAGGCCCGCTCGACCAGCCGCGGTGCGCCGTCGCCTATCATGGGACGCACGACCGCTGCCGGCAGCTTGTCGAGTCCCCATTCCGCGAGCAGCCGGTTGAGCGCAGTGGTCAGATCCGCGACGCTGTCGATCAGCGTGCCGTCCAGGTCCCAGATGATCGCGCGGGGCGGCTGGCTCACGCAGCGCTCGACGTACGGCGAGCGGCTGCACGCAATGCAGCGATGTTATGCCGGTAATGGCGCGGCGTGCCGCCCTCGAACACCGCCGAGCCGGCGACCAGCACATCGGCGCCTGCCTCGACGGCACTTCCTGCCGTTGCCGGGCTGACACCGCCGTCCACTTCCAGATAGATGTCGCGGCTGCCGATCAGCGAGCGAATGCGGCGGATTTTCTCGCACTGGGATTTTATGAATGACTGACCGCCGAAGCCCGGATTGACCGACATCACCAGTATCAGATCGATATCGTCCATTACGAACTCGATCGCCTGCTCAGGCGTGCCCGGGTTCAAGGATACGCCGGCCTTCCTGCCCAGCGAGCGAATGGCCTGGAGCGAGCGGTGCAGATGCGGTCCGGCCTCAGCGTGTACGGTTATGACGTCGGCGCCGGCATCGGCAAACGCTTCGAGATACGGGTCGCAAGGCGCGATCATCAGGTGCACATCGAACGTCTTGGCCGTGTGCGGGCGCAGCGCCTTCACGACCGCCGGCCCGATCGAGATATTCGGCACGAAATGCCCGTCCATGACATCGATGTGGATCCAGTCCGCCCCTGCTTCATCGATTGCGCGGACCTCTTCGCCGAGACGCGAGAAGTCTGCGGAGAGGATCGAGGGAGAAATTCGCGTATTGTCAGACATGATGAATTCTCAGAGCTTCGCGGCGCTAATTGTTGCCCGTGTATACGACTATGGACTGGCCCTGAGTCTGCCGCTTGTTGTCGTAGCCGATGATCCGGACATAATTGCCCGGATTCGCATTACGGCAGGCCGTCAGCTCATGCATGATCGCGTCCAGGTTTTGCTCGCCGAACAACGGCAGTTTCCACATGTACCAGTAGTCGCTGCCGGCCAGTTCAGGCTCGACATGCTCGACGGCGCAATTCCAGCCGCGATTGACCATGTATTGGACCTGTTGCCGGATCGACGAAGCGCTCATTCTCGGCAAATATGAGAAAGTGCCGAATTTCTTCGAATTCGGATCCTGATGGCGCGATTTGTAGTCTCGAATCGGCTTAGCCATTCCGCTTGCCTCCTGTTTTTTGCGGAGCGGCGGGCGTCAC
>DATLFD010000007.1:0-25800 GCA_035524935.1 Gammaproteobacteria bacterium
TGTCGAACGCGATGCTCTTGACGAGCGCGAACACCTCGCGGCCCGGCGCCAGGTTCAGTGCCGCGATGGACTTGCGAGTCACCTGCGCGAGCAGGTACGCGCCGTCCAGCCGGATGCGCGCCTCGGCGACGGCGCCGTCCCCGGCGGCGAGCTCGATGATCTCGCCCTGGAACACGTTGAGCGTGCTCAGGCCGACCGGTGGCGCGACGGCCAGGATGACATCGCGCGCCGGTATTCGCACACGTATCGCCGAACCCTTGGGCAGGTCCAGGCGCGGCACACGCAGCTCGCCGCCGGGGAAGCCGAGCACGCTCAGAGCGAAATCCTCGTCATGCCCGATCACCACGGCGTCGAAAACCGCGCCCGCGCCGCGGCGCGGGTGACGAGCATCCGGTCGGCTCAGGATGTCGTCGATCGGGCCGCTGGCGGTGATCCTGCCGTGCTCCATGAACGCGACTGTCGTCGCCAGCCGCATGACGTCCTCGATAGCATGGCTGACGTAGACGATCGGCACCTTCGCTTCGTAGTGCAACCGTTCGACATAGGGATAGATTTCCTCCTTGCGCGCCGCATCGAGCGAAGTGAGCGGCTCGTCCATGAGCAGAACGCGCGGGCTTGCGAGCAGCGCCCGGCCGATCGCGACGCGCTGCCTCTCGCCGCCCGAAAGCAGCGCAGGCCGCCGCTTGAGCAGATGGCCGATGCCGAGCAGCTCGACGACTTCAGCGAACTGGGTGTAGCGTGCCGCGGGAGGGCAGAACCAGTGCCCGTAGAGCAGGTTGTGCCGCACCGAGAGATGCGGCAACAACCGGGGTTCCTGGAAGACGTAACCGACGCGGCGGCGGTGCACGGGCACGTCGATGCCGAACTTGCTGTCGAACAGCACGTCGGCGTCGATGGCAACGCGGCCGCGGTCGGGCCGTAACAGCCCGGCGATGAGGTTGACGAGCGAGGTCTTGCCGGCGCCACTGGGTCCGAACAACGCGAGCAATCCGCCTTCGCACGAGAGCTGCGCGTCGATGCGGAAGGCACCGAGCTTGCGCGCCACGTCGACGTCGAGCTTCATGCGCCGTGCAGCCTTCGTTGCAGCCGGCGGGCGAGTATTTCCGAGGCGACGATCGCAGCCAGCGACAGCACGATCGCCAGCACGGTCAGCCGCAGTGCAGCGGCTTCGCCGCCCGGCGTTTGCAGAAACGCGTGTATGGCGATGGGCAGCGTGCGTGTTTCGCCCGGAATGTTGGACACGAAGGTGATGGTCGCGCCGAATTCGCCGACGCCGCGGGCGAAGGACAGGATCGTGCCTGCGATGATGCCCGGCACGGCCAGCGGCAAAGTCACGCTGACGAATATCCAAGGCCGGCTCGCGCCGAGCGTCGCGGCCGCGACCTCCACGCGGCGGTCGATGGCCTCCACGGACAGGCAGATGGCGCGCACCATGAGCGGAAAGCCCATGACGGCCGCGGCGACCGCGGCGCCCGTCCAGCGAAACGCGAGCACCAGGCCGAAATGCTCTTCGAGCCAGCTACCGACCGGTCCCCGCCGGCCGAACATCAATAAAAGGAGGTAGCCGGTTGCCACGGGCGGCAGGATGAGCGGCAGATAGACGACAGCGTTCAGGAGCTGCTTGCCCGGGAATTCGCGGCGCGCGAGCAGCACGGCCGTCGGCACGGCGACCGGCAGGCTCAAGGCCACGCTCCACAGCCCGACTTTGAGGCTGAGCCGGAGCGCCTCGACCTCGACGGGAGTGAGCCCGGTCATCGGCTCAGGGCTCCGTCGTGAAGCCGTGGCGCGCGAGCGCGCGCCGGGCCGGGGGCGAGCGCAGGAATGCGGCGAACCTGTCCGCCTGCGGGTGGCTCGAGGCCGCCGTGACGGCCATCGGGTAGACGATCGGCGCATGGCTCGCCGCGGGAAAGCTGTCGACGACCCGGACTGCAGGTTCCGCGGCCGCGTCCGAGCGATAAACGATGCCCAGCGGGCATTCGCCGCGGGCGACGAGCGCGAGCGCGCCGCGCACGCTCGCCGCCCTGGCGAGCCGGCCGCTTACCGCATCGCCGACCCCGAAGTGATGCAGCGCCTCGACACCGTAGATGCCGGCCGGCACGTGATCGGGATCGCCCATCGCCAGGCGCCCGTCGCCGAGCGCGCCGGCCAGATCGAAGCCGGGCGCGATCCGCAACCGGAGCGCGCTCGATGCGGGCGCGATCAGCACCAGGGCATTGCCGGCGAATACGGCGCGGCTCGCGGCGCGAATGAGTCCTCGCCGCGCCGCGTAGTGCATCCAGGGCACGCTCGCCGTGATCAGCACGTCCGCCTCGGCACCTTGCTCGATCTGTCGCGTGAGCGTAGAGCTCGCGGCATACGCCGCCTGCACCTGCGCACCGCCGGCCGTCGGGAAATCCGCAATGGCGGCATCGAGTGCCTGTTCCAGACTGGATGCCGCGAACACGCGCAGAGGCCGGTCTTCGGCCGCCGCGGCCTGTGCCGCGAAACAGAGGGCCGACGCGCACAGCAGAACGGCGCACGGCGCCCTGGCGGCGGCCCGGGGCGCGCGCGAATCCCGGCGAGTGCGCCGTGTCAGGCTCAGCCGCCCCCGGCCGCGGGCTGATCGGCGGGCGTATCCATCTGAAAGCCCATGAACTCGACGTCGTCGATCTGCCGGTTGCGGTCGCTGTCCATGTCCTCGAAATAGTCGGCGAGCGAGGTGTCCGCGGCGAGCTCGGCCTGGCTCAGCACACCGTCCTTGTCGGCGTCCAGACGATTGAACTGGCCGATCGTCAACGCAGGCTGCGGCTGCGGGACGGGTGGACGGGTCGCGCCGGTATCGCCCGTATCGGCGGGATTGTCGGCTTGGTTGATCGACGGGTCGTTGCCGGCGTTCGGCTGGCCGGGCGCGGCCTGCTGCGGCACGCCCTGCTGCGCGGCGCCGCTTTCGCCGGTCTGCTGCTGCGCGCCCACGGACAGGGCGAACAGGCACGCCGCGACGGCCGCGAGTGCGCGCCCGCGGGGGCGGATGGTTGAATCCTGCATCGTGTCGTTCCTCGACAGTGACTCGTGGGGTATCAAGCAAGGAGCATGCCAGCCGTCTCCGGCACGAAACTGTGTAGACTGCGCCCTCTGCCCGGATTCCGCGAAGGGGAGTGAGATGTCGAAGCCCGGCAATCTGGCGTGGCTGGCCGCCGCGGCATCGCTGCTCGGCGCAGCCTGCGATCGCGAGCCGCCGAAGGCGGTGCCTGCCGCGCCCGAGGCGGGCGGCGATGCAGCGGCACAAAGCGCAGAGTGGGACGGCTTCGTGTCCGCCTGGATCGACCGTTATTTCGAATTCAATCCACCCGCCGGCGTCAACGCCGGCAGGCACGAGTTCGACGGGCGCCTGCCCGATTTCAGCGAACAGGGTATCGCGGATACGACCACCTGGCTGCGGGAATCCCGGCAGCAGGCGCAGCGCTTCAGCGCGGAGTCGCTCGACGAGCGCGAGCTTTTCGAGCGCGATCATCTGCTCGCGGCGGCCGACGGCCTGTTGTTCAATCTCGTCACGTCGAATTTCCTGCACACGAGCCCGGTCTTTTATTCGTTCTTCACGAGTCCGAGCACGTATATCACGGTCGAGTATGCGCCGCTTGCGGAGCGCATGCGCGCGTACACGAGTTATGCCGAGTCGCTGCCCGGATTTCTGCAGCACATGCAGGAAAATCTGAGCACGCCGCTCGCCCGGCCGTACGTCGAAACAGCGCTCGGCATTTTCGGCGGCCTGTCGGGCTATCTCGCGAACGATGTGCCGGAGGTGTTTTCGGAGGTCGCGGACCCGGAATTCGAACAGGCGTTCGCGAAAGCGAACAACGGCGCGGTTGCGGCGCTCGACGAGCTCGTCGCCTGGCTGGAATCGCAGCAGGCGGATGCTCACGACGACTACGCGCTCGGCGCGGACAGGTTCCGGGAAATGCTGCGACAGACGGAGGGGGTCGACATCGGCCTCGCCGAGCTCAAGGCAGCCGGCCAGGCCGATCTGGAGCGCAACCTCGCAGCTCTCGACCAGGCCTGCGAGGCGTTCGCGCCCGGCGAGACGGAGGCCGCGTGTATCGCGAAGGCCGAGGCGGACAAGCCCGAGGGCGGGCCGGTCGAGGGTGCCCGCAGGCAGCTCGAGGAGCTGCGCGCATTCCTCGACGCCGGGCGGCTCGTCAGCATTCCCGGCACGGAAGCCGCCCGCGTCGAGGAGGCGCCGCCCTACGCACGCTTCAACCTCGCCTACATCGAGATTCCCGGTCCGTACGAGAAGAAGCTGCCGTCCATCTATTACATCGCGCCGCCCGATCCCGAGTGGGCCGAGGCCGAGCAGCAGGCCTACATCCCCGGCGAGGCCGAGCTCCTGTTCATATCGGTGCACGAGGTCTGGCCGGGGCACTTTCTGCACTATCTGCACGCCAACCGGGCGCCGTCGGAATTCGGCCGCCTGTTCCAGACTTACAGCTTCACGGAGGGCTGGGCGCACTACACCGAGGAGATGATGTGGGACGCCGGGCTGCGCGACGGCGATCCGCAGACGCACATCGGCCAGCTCACCAACGCCCTGCTTCGCAACGTGCGCTTCCTGTCGGCCATCGGCCTGCATACCGAAGGCATGAGCGTCGAGGAATCGCAGCGCATGTTCGAGGAGCACGCCTTCCAGGACGCCGGCAACGCGGCCCAGCAGGCCAGGCGCGGCACTTTCGATCCGGGCTACCTCAACTACACGCTCGGCAAGCTCATGATCCTCAAGCTGCGCGACGACTGGACCGCGGGCCGGCGCGAGGCCTGGCCGGAATTCCATGACGAGTTTCTCTCGTACGGGGGACCGCCCGTGCCTCTGGTGCGCAGGGCCATGCTCGGCGACGACTACGCGGGAGATCCCGGGTTGCTGGCGCCCGCCGCGGCCAGGCCGCCGGCAGCCGGGGCCGCGGCCCCGTAATAGAAACAGACCGGGTCCGGTCGAAGTCGCCATGCCTTTTCGAATTGCCGCGCGCCGGGGCGTTACGCCGTTGTTGCTGGCATATCTGCCGTTTGCGCTCGCGCAGCCGGCGGAGCCCGACGTGCGCGCCGGCGCGGAGCGGCAGCCGGCGGCGGCGATTTTCGCCGGTGGCTGCTTCTGGTGCATGGAGCCGCCGTTCGATGGGATCGAGGGCGTCCTGTCGACGACCTCGGGCTACACGGGCGGGGAAGTCGAGAATCCGTCCTACGGGGACGTGTCGGCCGGCGGCACGGGCCATCTCGAAGCCGTGCTGGTCGAGTACGATCCCGCGCGGATCGGATACCACGAGCTCCTGGACGTATTCTGGCGCAATATCGACCCGCTGGACGACGGCGGCCAGTTCTGTGATCGGGGATCGAGCTACCGCAGCGCGATTTTCTACGCCGACGAGCAGCAGAAGCGCCTTGCCGGGCAATCGAAGACGGCGCTGGAGGCCGCGGGCCGTTTCGAGAAGCCAATCGTGACCCGGATCCTTCCCGCATCGGAGTTCTACCCGGCTGAGACCTACCACCAGAATTACTACCGGGAGAACCCCCTCAGGTACAAGTTCTATCGCTACCGGTGCGGCCGCGACGACCGTCTCGAAGAACTCTGGGGCGACGACTGACCATGCCGGCAACCGCGTCGTCCTGATACGGGCGGCAGGCTGTTTTACATCGGCGTGCCGGTCGCGGTGAACGTGACCGGGAGGGGCAAGCATGCGCAGATGGCATCTCGAATGTGCGCTGGCTTGCGTCATTCTTGCGGGGACAGGTTGCCGGGACCTGCCGCCGCAGGCCGGACCGCCGCTCCCAGGCGCGACTGCGGTCAACGACGTGCACTCGCGCCTCAACGAGACCATGGTCGCCGGGATCGCCGCTCCCCGGACGACCAGCGACGTGATCGCCCTCGTCGAGCGAGCCCGGCGGGAAGGCCTTTCGATCAGCATTTCCGGCAGCAGACACGCGATGGGCGGGCAGCAATTCGGTAGCGGCACGCTGCACGTCAGCATGACCGATATGGATGACGTGCTCGATTTCGACCGCGATCGCGGCATCGTCCGCGTCGAGGCCGGTATCGAGTGGCCGGAGCTCATCGACTATCTGCTCGAAGAGCAGACCGGCGAATGGCCGCAATGGGGCGTTATACAGAAACAAACCGGCGCCGATCGGCTCACGATCGGCGGGGCATTGTCGGCGAACGCCCACGGCCGCGGCCTCAGGCTGCGACCGATGGTTCAGGATATCGAATCGTTCACCCTCATCGACGGCGGCGGCAGGCTGCTGACCGTGAGTCGCAAGCAGAACCCGGAGCTGTTCTCGCTCGTCATCGGAGGCTACGGTCTGTTCGGCATCGTCGCAACGGTGGATTTGCGGCTGTCGCGGCGGGTGAAGCTCGAGCGCGTCGTGGAAATTCTGCCGGTGGAAAACTTGATGGGCGCGTTCCGCGAGCGCATCGACAGCGGCTATCTATATGGCGACTATCAGTTCAAGACCGATGAGACCGCGCCGGATTTCCTGACCACGGGTGTCTTTTCGACGTACCGGCCCTTGCCGGATGATGCGACGATACATCCGGCCCGTGAGCGGCTAAGCGCCGAAAACTGGGACCGCCTGCTTGCGCTTGCGCACACGGACAAGGCTGCGGCTTTCGAGCTATACAGCCAGTTCTATCTCTCGAGCAACGGACAGCGCTACTGGTCCGATACTCATCAGCTCAGCTATTACAATCCGGACTACGAGAGCAAGCTGGCGGAGATGGTGCCCGGTCATCAGCCGGGCTCGCTCATGATTTCGGAGTTGTACGTGCCGCGCGAAGCACTCGAGGCGTTCATGCGAACCGCGGCGACCGATCTGCGGCGCAGCGGAGCGGACGTCATTTACGGAACGGTCCGGCTGATCGAGCAGGATGACGAGAGCTATCTTGCCTGGGCAAGCCGCGACTACGCCTGCATCATTTTCAATTTGCGCGTGGAGCACTCCGACGCGGGCATCACGGCCGCCCGCGCGGACTTCCGCAGGCTGATCGATCGGGCACTCGAGTTGGGCGGATCGTATTACCTGACTTATCATCGTTGGGCCCGCAGAGATCAGCTGCTGGCCGCATATCCGCAGTTTCCCGACTTCCTGCGGCGCAAGCTCGAGCACGACCCCGCCCAGCGATTCCAGAGTGACTGGTACCGGCATTACATCGAAATGATGACGCCGTGAACTCAGCCGCGAAACTGTCGCGCTGGCGGATCCCGCTGCTCTGGACTCTCCAGGGCTTGTTCGGCTTGCGCGTGCTCGGTCAGGATGGTCGCGCGCTATGCGTTGACGATGTATCTGGTGCCGGAAGCGCGCTGGTCCCGCGGCGTCATTCCGATCGGGTTTCATTTCGTGCTGGCCGCGTATGTCTTTGTTTTGAGCCGCCCATCGCATGTCGGTCGGCCGGCTTGATCACTGCCGCACCCCGGGTACGGTAATCAGCGCGCGCGAGCTTTCACGACCTTTTGATCGATGGCGCCGAAGATGCTGTGGCCTGCAGCGTCTTTCATCTCGATGCGCACGCGGTCGCCGAACTTCATGAACGGCGTGCGCGGTTTGCCGTGCTCGAGCGTCTCGAGCATGCGGCGCTCGGCGAGGCAGCTCGAGCCCCGCGAGCGATCCGTGTTGGATACCGTGCCTGAGCCGACGATCGTGCCCGCGCCCAGGTTGCGCGTCCGCGCCGCGTGCGCAATCAGCTCGGCGAAGCTGAAGGTCATGTCCTCCCCGGCGTCAGGCTCGCCAATCAGCTCGCCGTTCAGGCAGGTGACGAGCGGCAGATGCAGCTTCGCGTCCCGCCAGGCCGGACCGGGCTCGTCCGGGGTGACGGCCACGGGTGAGAACGCCGTCGCGGGCTTCGACTGGTAGAAACCGAACCCCTTGGCGAGCTCCGCGGGCACGAGATTGCGCAGGGAAACGTCATTGACGAGCATGAGCAGCTTGACATGCGACGCGGCGTCCTCCGCGCTCGTGCCCATGCGGACATCGTCGGTGACCACGGCAATTTCGGCTTCCATGTCGATGCCGAACTCTTCGCTCGGCACCGCGATATCGTCGCGCGGGCCCAGGAAATCGTCGGAGCCGCCCTGGTAGACGAGCGGATCGGTCCAGAAGCTCGGTGGCATCTCTGCGCCGCGCGCCTTGCGCACGAGCTCGACGTGATTCACATACGCGCTGCCGTCGACCCAGTGATAACCGCGCGGGAACGGCGCGGCGAGGGTGTCGGGATCGAGCTCGAGCTCGCCAGGCACCGCCCCGGCATTCAATCGCGCGTAAATCTCGGCGAGCTGCGGCGCCAGCGAAGCCCAGTCGTCGATGGCTGCCTGCAGCGTGGGCGCCATCGAGCCTGCGCGCACGGCGCGCCCGAGATCCCGGCTCACGACGACCAGCGTGCCGTCGCGGCCGCCTTCCTTGAGGGTTGCGAGCTTGATAACCGTGCTCCGAAAGGGCGCACAGTCTAGCGGCTTTGCGCGAACAGCTCCATCTGCGGCCGCATGGACAGTGGCAACCGGAAGCGGCTGGTATCGAGCGCCGGCATGCGCTCGCTGCCCAGACCGTGACGCCGGCGCGCAGTCCGGAACCGCTGGCCGATGAGATCGGCATAGACGCCCGTGCCGCGCATGCGGGTGCCGTAGCGCGAGTCGTAATCCCTGCCGCCGCGCGACTGGCGAATAAGGCTCATGACGTGCGCAGCCCGCTCGGGCAGATGCGTGGCGAGCCATTCACGGAACAGGTCCTTGACCTCGTGCGGCAGCCTGATCAGCACGTAGCTCGCCGTGCGCGCTCCGGCCGCCGCCACGGCTTCGAGGATCGCCTCGATCTCCGCG
The DNA here is from genome assembly GCA_035524935.1 of Gammaproteobacteria bacterium. GTDB lineage: Bacteria > Pseudomonadota > Gammaproteobacteria > Steroidobacterales > JACDCP01 > JACDCP01. The sequence continues at coordinate 8,829 of DATLFD010000007.1, forward strand.
TCGTTGACGCAGGGAATGACGGGCGCGACCAGCACGCCGACCGGTACGCCGGCTGCGCTCAAGGTTTCAATCGCCCGGAGCCGTGCCCCGGGCGAGGCCGCGCGCGGCTCGAGTATGCGCTTGAGACCGTCGTCGAGGCTCGTGACGCTGATCATGACGGCGGCGAGGCGGCGTTCCGCCATGCGCGCGAGCACGTCGACATCTCGCTCGACGAGCGCACCCTTGGTGATGACGTGCACCGGATGCTCGAACTCGTCGAGCACCTCGAGGACGGCGCGGGTCACGCCGAGCCGCCGCTCGACAGGCTGATAAGGATCCGTATTGGCGCCGAGCGCGATCGTGCTGCAGCGGTAAGCGGGCCGCGCGAGCTCGGCGCGCAGGCGCTCGGCGGCGTTCGGCTTGAAAAACAGCCGGGTTTCGAAATCGAGCCCGGGCGAGAGATTGAAGTAGGCATGCGTCGGGCGGGCAAAGCAGTAAACGCAGCCGTGCTCGCAGCCGCGATAAGGGTTGATCGACTGCGAGAAGCCCACGTCCGGCGACTGGTTGTGGGCGATGATATGTCGCGCGGGCTGCGCCGTGACAATCGTGCGCAGCTGGGGCGGCTCGCATGCCTCCGGATCCGCCACCACGCGCGTCGACTCGAAGCGTCCGGCGGGATTCGACACCGCGCCGCGGCCTTTCAGGGGTGCTGTCATCGGACTGCCTTCCATTCCTGTATATAAAGACAGGTTAGTATGGATACACAGGCTCTGGCAACGGGCGACCGTGCCGGGGGAGCGGGGCTTGACGTTTACGAATCGGTTCGTATAGCCTGCCGCAGGCCTGCAACAAACAGAATGGAGAATCCCATGAGAATGCGCCTCGTGCTCCTCGGTCTTGTCGTCGCGGCGTTCTCCGGCTGCGCGTCTCAGGCGACGCAGGACGCAAGGCTCGGCCCGACGTTCTCGGCCGCCGAAAAAGAGCTCATGACCGACGACGAGAAGCTCGCCATCTACAACGCCCAGGTCCGCGACGACGACAAGCTGGAGTGTGAGATGGTGACGATCGCCGGCTCTCACCGGCCGCAGAAGGTCTGCCAGACGCGGCGGGAGCGGGAGTGGAACCGAGACAGCGCCCACGAAGCGCTGCGCGACAGTCGCCGCTTCCAGCGCTGCGGAATGGACGGCGGCGCCTGCCCGGATCCGAACCGGCTTTGATTGGCCGTCCGCACAGCTTGTGCGCGCGTTCCCTGAGCGTGCTGCTCGTCTCGAGCGCGCTCGGCGGATGCATTTTCTTTACCCGGCTGCACGGCGCCGCGGGGTATGGAGATGCCGAGCTCGCCGCTCGCCTCATAGAGCGCGGGGCCAATGTGGATCGCCGCGACATCCGCGGTGAAACACCCTTGCACCATGCCGCCTTTGCGGGCTTCATCGATGTGTCGGCGCTGCTTCTCGACAACGGCGCGGACCCGGACGCGGCGGACCGGGAGGGCATCACGCCCTTGCATCTCGCCGCGCTCCATCGCCATACGGCGCTCGCCGATCTGTTGCTGGATCGCGGCGCGAACATCGATGCACGCGACGACAACGGCGCCACGCCGCTTTATCTCGCGGCCGGCCAGAGCGATCCGGACTTTGTCGCCCACCTCCTCGGGCGCGGTGCCCGGCCGCAGATCGCCACCCGCGACGGCGCCACGCCGCTGCATATGGCGGTGTTCTGGCACGACGGGGAAACCGCCTCGTTGTTGCTCGACGAGGGCGCCGCCGTCGACCAGACCGATGCGGCGGGCAATACGCCGCTCAACTGGGCCGCGAATCATCAGATCGTGGACCTCGCGCGGCTGTTGCTTGCGCGCGGCGCCGACCCGGACCACGCCAGTCTCGACGGTGCGTCGCCGATGTTCTGGGCGGTGCGCAGCCACAACCGCGAGCTCGCGCAATTGCTGCTCGCGCACGGCGCCACCGCGGATGCGACCGAGCTCGGCCGCCTGATCGGCGTCCCTCCGGTGGAAGTGACGGCTTTCCTCGCCGAAGGTATGCGCGAGCCGCAGGCCGCCCGGCCCGACGGCGGCTAGCCGGCTTCCCGCTCCGGTCGGCGGCCGCGATCGTCGTCGGTGGCGCCTGACGGCCGCATTTTCGCGAACAGGCGTTGAAGCACCTCGGGGTCGACCGGCTTGGTCAAGTGGATATCGAAGCCGGCAGCCTCGGCGCGGCGTTTGTCATCGTCCTGTCCCCAGCCGGTCAGGGCCACGAGCACCGCTGTCCGGCCCCAGGGTTGCCCGCGGATGTGACGCGCCACCTCGTAGCCGTTTCTGCCCGGCAGACCGATATCGAGGAGCACGACCTCGGGCTGAAACGAAGCCGCTGCTTCCATGGCTTCCAGGCCGTCACGGGCGGTGCAGGTCTCGTGGCCCATGAGCTCGAGCATGGCAGCCAGGGTATCAGCCGCATCTTCGTAGTCGTCGACGACGAGGATTCGGCGCCGTGCGGCCGGGCCGCGCTCGCGGGCGTGCGCAACCGGTGCCTCGCCTGCGCCATCCGCGAGCACGGGCAGGCGCACCGTGAATTTGCTGCCGGTGCCGGGCCCGGCGCTGTGCGCCTCGATGGTGCCGCCGTGCATTTCGACGAGGCCGCGGGCGAGCGCCAGGCCGATGCCGAGCCCGCCCTGCGAGCGCTCCAGCGCCGTGTCGACCTGCGCGAACATATCGAAAATGTGCGGCAGATGCTCCGGTCGTATACCGATGCCCGTATCGGTCACCTCGATCACCAGCTCGTCATCCGTACGCTCCGCAGCGAGCCGGATATGACCGCCGCGCGAGGTGTATTTCGCGGCATTGCTGAGCAGGTTGGATACGACCTGCGCGAGCCGCATGTGATCGGCGTGCAGCCAGACAGGCTCGCGCGGCAAGCGCACGTCGAGCTCGTGGCCGGCGGACTCGATGGAAGGCCTCACGGCCTCCACTGCGCTCTGCACGGCCGCAGTGAGCTCGACTCGCTCCCGCCGCAGCTCCAGACGATTGCGCGTAATGCGGCTGACGTCGAGCAGATCGTCGATGAGCCTCACCATCTGCTGAAGTTGCCGCCCCATCATTTCGCGGGCACTCTCCGTCGACGCGGCATCGTCCCTGGCGAGCGCGAGCAGCTCGAGGCCGTTTCTGAGCGGGGCCAGAGGATTTCGCAGTTCGTGCGCCAGCGTGGCCAGAAACTCGTTCTTGCGGCGGTCCGCCTCTCGAAGCGCCTGCGCGCTCTCCTTCTGCTGGGTGATATCGCGGGCCACCGTGGCGAGACACAACGGGGTCTCGCCGCGGGGATCGCGAATGAGGAAAGCCACCTGGTACATCGGGATGAGCCGGCCGGTGCGGGTGTGGCGGACCTGCACCTCGCCCTCCCAGTGTCCTTTCTCGAGGACGGCAGGGATCGCTTCGGCGGCATAAAGTGCCTGCACGTCTTCCGGCACGTAATCGCGGACCTTGGTCGTGCGCACCGCCTCCGCACTGGCGATGCCGAGCATCTCGCGACCCGCGGGATTGATGTACGTGACCCGGCCATCCAGGCCGGACATGGCGATGAAGTCAGTGCAGTTCTCCACCAGCGAAACGAATTTCTGCCGCTCCTCGTCCGCGCGCTTGCGTTCGGTGATGTCCACGACATGCGCTACGAATCCCCTGACCCCGCCGTCGGCGCTCACGTCGGGGGTGTGGGTCACTGAGACCCAGCGTGAGCCGCCGTCCTGGTGGGGGACGAGGGTTTCGAAGCTGGCCGGTTGCCCGGACAGCGCGCGTTCCGCGTGCGGCCGTATTGTTTCCCACGCCGCTTCGCCGATCACGTCGCGGACGTGCCTGCCGTTGATTTCATCGGGAGCGCGACCGAACCATCTCTGGCAGGCCCGGTTGTGCAGCCGGTAACGGCCGCCGGCATCCACGTACGAGATGAGAGCGGGAACCGAATCGGCGACCAGCTGCAGCTGGGCGCGCGCGGCCGCGACCTGTTCCTCGGCGTGCCTGTGCCCGGTCACATCCAGGGTGACGCCGTTCATGCGCAGGGGCGTGCCGTCCTCCGCGTAGCTGGCGCGACCGCGAGCGATCACCCAGTGAATTCCGCCGTCCGGCCACCTGACGCGAAACTCGGCATCGAAATCTGCGCGTTCGCCGATGGCCCGCTCGAGCCCGGCCGACACCCCGCCGCGATCCTCATCGTGCAGGCGCGCCATGAGGTCGTCGAAAGATATCCGGTCGGTGGACGGCACGCCGAAGGCCGTCCTGCAGCGGACGCTGCAGTTGACGCTCCGGCTTCGGATATCGAGTTCCCAGGTGCCGAGGCCGCCGGTCTCCAGCGCGAGCGCCAGTCGCTCATCCCGGTCGCGCAGCTCGTGCGCCTGGCGCTCGAGCTCGCGCTGCCGGCCGGCTTCGCGGCGCCGTGCCCGATGGGCCGACTCGCTGATCGCGATGATGGCCAGGCTCAAGACGACGAACAGCGCGATCCATGCGATATCCATGCGGTTCGCCACCGCGAGCGAACCCAGGGGCTCGAGACGAAAGTAGCTCGCCGCCAGCACGCCGAGCGACGTCGCGAGCAGGGCCGGGCCGACGCCGCCGTACCAGGCGGCGGCAAGCACCGCAAAGCTGAAGAGCAGAAGACCCTTGCCGCTCGGCAACTGCAATTGCAGCAACAACAGCACGCCGGCCGTCATCGCCACTGCGAGCACATAACCCGGGATGAGCCGGCGCGCACGATCCTTCATGCGCGCAATGATCGCCTCGATGAACCACGAAAACCAGCTTTGCAAACGCCCGACGGCGTGCGCCGCTGCGGTTGAAATCCTGCTCCGGAACGGCAATCATCCTCGCGATGAAATGCGGGTGGCAAGGCTCTCCGATCATGAAGACCTTCTGCGTCGCCGTGCTCGGTGCCATGCTCGCGGGCCCGACCGCTGCGGCCGATGCGGGGGTGGAGATCCGCGAGTGGCGCGTGCCGTGGCCGGATACGCGGCCGCGCGATCCTTTCGTGGGCCCGCAGGGTCGAGTCTGGTTCGTGGGGCAGACCGGCGATTACGTCGCCGCGCTCGAGCCTGGCGAGGGCAGCTTCGAACGCTACGAGCTCGCTGCCGGCGCGGGCCCGCACAATCTCATCGTCGACCGCGACGGCGGGGTCTGGTATGCGGGGAACCGCGACGCGCATATCGGCAGGCTGGATCCCGGCAGGCGCGATATCCGCGAATATCCGATGCCGGATCTTGCCGCGCGCGATCCGCATACCCTCGCTTTCGGCCCGGACGGCGCCATCTGGTTCACGGTCCAGGGCGGCAATTTCGTCGGACGATTGAGGCCGGGCAACGGCAGCATCGAGCTGGCGCCGGTGCCCACCGCCGGTGCGCGGCCCTACGGCATCGTGGTCGCCAGGGACGGCACGCCGTGGTTCACGGAGTTCGGCAGCCATAAGCTCGGCACGGTCGACCCGGAGTCGCTCGAGGTGAAGGAGATCGTGCTGCCCCGCGCGCAGGCCCGGCCCCGCCGGCTGGCGGTCACTTCGGACGGCATGATCTGGTACGTCGATTACGCCGGCGGTTTTCTCGGGCGTCTCGATCCCGCCACCGGCGCGATCGAGGAGTGGCCGGTGCCCGGCGGGCAGCAGGCGAAACCGTACGGCATGGCCGTCGACCGCCGCGACGTCCTCTGGTTCGTCGAAACCGGCTCGCAGCCGAATCGCTTCGTCGGCTTCGATGCCCGCCGGGAACGATTCACGGCCGGCACCGCGATCGCGAGCGGCGGCGGGTCGGTGCGCCACATGCACTACCACGCGCCGACGGACACGATCTGGTTCGGCACCGACGCGAACACCATCGGCAGGGCGAGCCTCGCGCCCTGAGCTTCCGCAGCCGAATGGTTTAGACTGCGCGCTTTTGCGCGGCCGCCCGCGTGGCCGCAGCGCCGGGTACGCCGATGACGCCGCGCCATCTCTGGCTCCTGATGCTGATCAACATCATCTGGGGCTTCAACCTGGTGGCCGCCAAGGTCGGCGTCACCGAGCTGCCGCCGGTGCTGTTCTCGGCGTTGCGCTTTGCGATGCTGAGCCTTCTGCTGCTGCCTTTCCTGCGCCCGTATCCGGAGCGCATGCGGCCGATTTTCTTCGTCGCCATGACCACAGGCGGCCTGCACTTCGCGTTTCTCTATATCGGGCTCAAGCTCGCCGAAGATGCCTCGATCGTCGCCATCGCCATTCAGCTCAATGTGCCGTTTGCGACCATTCTCTCGATCGTGTTTCTGGGCGAGCAGGTGCGCTGGCGGCGCTGGGCGGGCATTCTCGTCGCCTTCGCCGGCGTGCTGCTGATCGGCTTCGATCCGCGCGTGCTGTCGTATATCGACGGGCTGCTGCTGACCGTGTTTTCGGCGATGTGGAGCGCCACCGGCATATTGCTCATGAAGCGGCTCTCAGGTATAGGCGTCTTTCAGCTGCAGGCCTGGGTCGCCACCTTGAGCTGGCCGCTGCTGCTCGGCGTGTCGCTGGTGATGGAGCAGGGGCAGCTTGCGGCGCTGGCCGGCGCAGGCTGGCTCGCATGGGGCACGGTCATCTACACCTCGCTGTTCGCCAGCCTCATCGGTCACGGCGGGCTCTACTATCTGTTGCAGCGTTACGAGGTCTCGATCATCTCGCCGCTGACGTTGCTGTCGACTGTATTCGGCGTATTCTTCGCCGTGCTGCTGCTCGGCGACCGGCTCACCGGCCGCATGCTGGTCGGCGGCGCGTTGACCCTGATCGGCGTTTTCATCATCGCTCTGCGATCGAGGCGTCCCGCCCCCGCGCCTCTCGCGGCCGGAGCCGAAGCCGCAACCCAGCCCGCCCGCGTCGGGCGAACTTTCGATAATTCAGAATCTTAGCGGCTGGCGGAGCGTTTGCGCCTCCAGTATATTCATCGCTGCGGCTGCCGCGACACAACAGCATAATCACGCCGCGCAGCACGCAGGGACTTCGATCGCTCCGAGCAATGATTTATGGCCAATCTGATCACCCTGAGCCGCCTGATACTCCTGTTCCTCGTGATATGGATCGCGTATCTGCCCCTGTCGTGGGCGCATTTCGGCAACGTGGCGCTCCTGATCCTGGTCTTCGTCACCGACGGCCTCGATGGCTACGTAGCCCGCAAGCGCAACGAGACCAGCCTGTTCGGAGCCATGTTCGACATCACGGTGGACCGGATCGTCGAGCTGTCGATGTGGGTCGTGCTCGCGGACCTCGACCTCGTTCCCGTATGGGTGCCCCTGCTTTTTGTGGTGCGCGGCACCATTGTCGATACGGTGCGCGCGAATGCCGCGTCCTCGCAGGGCGAGAGCCCGTTCGCAATGATCCGCTCCCCGGTCGGTCGATTTCTCGTCGCCGGGAAGTTTATGCGGGCCTTCTACGCGGTGACCAAGGCGACCACCTTCTGCTGGCTGTTGTTCATCCAGCCGATTCCGGTAGTGAGTCCCCCGATCTGGAACGACTGGTCATGGCTTCTCATCGCGATCGGCGTCACGCTCGTCTGGCTGTCGGTGATCCAGTGCGTGCTGCGCGGGCTGCCGGTGGTCATCGAGTTCGTGATCGACCAGCGCGAAAGCCTGCTGGGCAATCTTGCCGGAAAGGGGCTGAAGCCCAGGTGAGACTTGTTCTCTTCGATCTCGACGGCACACTGGTTACAGGCTCGAGCTCCGAGCGGGGCTTCACAGGCTGGCTGTTCCGTCACGGGCGGCTCGGTCCGCGACAGTGGCTCGCGTCGCTGTGGTTCATCGCGGTTTTTCTGCCCCGCTTCCGTCGCGATATCTTCAAGAAAAACAAGGCTTATCTGACCGGCCTCGAGGTCGGCGAGGTCACCGCGCTGGCCGCTCGATACGTAGAGGAGAACCTGATCGGACGGCTGCACGGTCCCGCCGTGGCCCGGCTCCGGCGTCATATCGCCGACGGCGACGAGGTGGTGCTGCTGACCGGCGCACCGGATTTTCTTGCCGCGCCCATCGCGCGGCACCTCGGCGTGTCGGCCGTGCAATCGTCGCGCTGTCCGCGCGACGATGGCCGGTTCGCCTGGGGATCGCCGATCGAGCATCCGTTCGGGGCCAGCAAGCTCGCGTATGCCGGCGAGCTCGCGCAATCCCGCGGCGTCGGTCTCGAGAACGTGATCGCGTATGCCGATTCGCGCGATGACCTCACGCTGCTGGGCGCAGTGGGCACGCCGGTCGCCGTCCGGCCGGACCGGCGCCTGCGCCGGGAGGCTTGCAAGCGCGGCTGGGAGATCGTGGACTGATCCCCTCTTATCGCTGCGTCTGTTTTGCGACCGCCTCGGCGGCTGACTTGACGGTTTCCGGGTCACCGAGAAATTCGCGGGACACGGGCTCGAGGCGCGCATCCAGGGTATAGACGAGCGGTATGCCGGTCGGAATGTTGAAAGCGACGATGTCGTCGTCGGACAGCCCGTCGAGCATCTTCACCAGCGCGCGCAGACTGTTGCCATGGGCGACGATGAGCACGTCCTCGCCGCCCTCGAGGTGCGGCGCGACGCTTTCCTGCCAGTACGGCCGAACCCGGCGCAGCGTGTCCTTCAGCGATTCCGTGGCAGGAAGCTCGGCGTCGTCCAGTCGCGAGTAACGCGGATCCAGACGCGGATGGCGCTCGTCCGCGGCCTCGAGCGGCGGCGGCGCCGTCGCATAGCTGCGTCTCCAGATCAGCACCTGCTCTTTGCCGTGGCGCGCCACGGTTTCCGGCTTGTTGAGGCCCTGCAGCGCGCCGTAATGACGTTCGTTGAGCCGCCAGCTTCGGTGCACCGGAATCCACATCAGGTCCATGTCGTCCAGCACGATCCAGAGGGTGCGAATGGCGCGCTTGAGCACAGACGTGAAAGCCACATCGAAGCGAAAGCCGCAGTCGCGCAACTCGCGGGCACTGCGGTGCGCTTCCTCCACGCCGAGCGGGGTCAGGTCGACATCCGTCCAGCCCGTGAACCGGTTCTCCAGATTCCATGTGCTTTGGCCGTGCCTGAGCAGGACGAGCTTGCCGGACATGCCTGTACCTCCTCCGGGAAAGATGGCGGGTTGAAAGCCGTATAAAGACGGCGGGTTGAAACCCGCCCTACGCTGGACGAACCTTGAAGTTGCCGCGGCTTTCGTCGTACTCGAGCGCGATCAGGCCGCGCCGCTCGGCATCCTTGAGCAGATCGGTGAAACTCGAATAACCGTAGTAATTCTCGTTGAAGCCCGGAAAGACGCGGCGGATGGTCTGCTTGACGAGCGAGCCCCACAACGGATCGTAATCCACGTCGAGTGAGCTGACGATCTCGCTGAGTCGGTCCATGGCTTCCTGCTTCTTGTCGGCGGCCGGCCCGCGCTTTTTCGGCGCCGGACGCTTTTTCTGCGCCGCCCGGGCCAGGTCGTCGTAGTAGATGAACTCGTCGCAATTCGCGATCAGCAGGTCCGATGTCGAGCTCTTGATGCCGCAGCCGATCACTCGCTTGTCGTTCTCCTTGAGCTTCGAGACCAGCGGTGAGAAATCGCTGTCACCCGAGATAAGAGCGAATATATCGATGTGCTGCTTGGCGTAGCACAGATCGATGGCGTCGACCACCATGCGGATGTCAGCGCTGTTTTTGCCGCTCATCTTGCTCCGCGGGATGTCGATCAGCTCTACGCCCTGGCTGTGGAACTCGGGCAGGTAATTCTCATAACAGCGCCAGTCGCAATACGCCCGCTTGAACACGATGCGGCCCTTCTCGAGCAGACGCTTGAGGACGAGGCCGATCTCGAATTTCTGCGCGTGGGTGTCGCGCGCGCCGATGGCCAGATTCTCGAAATCTATGAAGGTCGCAATCAACGGTTCGGTTGCCATAACGGGGACATTCCTGATTATCCTTGAGCCATAATAGGGACATTCCTGATTTTCCGCGCGACGAATCCAGGCCTTGTTACCCCACCGTGAAAACAGGGACATTCCTGATTTTCACGCGTGAAAATCAGGAATGTCCCTGTTTTCCCCTGTTTTCACGTGGCGGTGAGCTTGCGTATTTCCTGCAGCGCCACCGACAGGGTCGGGAAGTCCCTGGCGCCGGCCGCGCGCATTTCCCTCAGCGTGCGCTTGGTATGGGTCACCTGTTCGCTCGCGTCGGCAAGCCAGCCCAGCACCGCTTCAGCGGGCGTAGCGCCACGGTGGCCGGCGATGACCCGCGCGGTCAGCAGGCGCTGCAGGCTGTACAGATTCTCCCGCAGCGCGCCGCGCGCGACCGCCTGCCAGCGGCCTTCGACCTCCAGCGCCTCGATGCGCTCGCGGACCCAGTCGAGGCCAAGCCCGCGGCCGAGCTCGTAAAATACGGCCGCCACGTACTTGACGTCGGCATCGAGCTCCTGCGCCGCTTCCACGATGTCGAGCGCGGCATACATGCCCTGCAATGCCGCCATACGTCGCGCCGGCGCCTCGGGCACGCCCAGCTCGATGTAGTGCTGCGCCTGTTCCTGGAAGCGACGCAACGCGGAGCCGATCAGCAGGTCCGGCAGGTCCTGGAGCAGGGCAGACACGCCGGGGCGGAGCCGTGAAACGGCAGCTTCTATTTCGAGCTCCTTGTGCTTGTAGTTATTGAGGAACCAGTGTGTCGCCTGGCGGAGCAAGCGGGTGGTCTGGAACATCATCGAATATTGCGTGTTCGCGTGCACCTGATTGTCCAGCGCCTCGATGGCAGTCCACAGCGCCCGCACGTCGAAGATCTCGCGGGCAATGGCGTAGGCGCGGGCGATCGCGGCCGCGTCCGCCCCGGTCTCCTCCGCCGTGCGCACGGCGAACACGGGGCCCATGCGATTGATCATGCTGTTGGTGACCAGCGTGGCGACGATTTCGCGGCTCAGCCGGTGCTCGTTCATGAGCGACTTGTAGCGTCGCCGCAAAGGCGCCGGAAAGTAGCTGTGCAGCTCGTGGACGAGATAACTGTCCTCCGGCACGTTCGAATCGATGAGCCGGCTGTACAACGCGATCTTGCTGTAGCTCAAGACGACGGCCAGCTCCGGCCGCGTGAAGCCCTTGTCGAGCTTGCGCCGCTCGATGATGTCCTCGTCCGAGGGCAGGAATTCCAGCGCACGATCCAGCTCGCCGTTGCGCTGCAGGCTGTGCACCAGGTGTGCGTGCTCGTTTATGCGCTCGGCAGCATGTGCCTCCATCATGCTGATGGCCTGGCTCTGGAGGTAGTTGTTGCGCAGCACGAGCTGCGCAACCTCATCCGTCATCGCTTCGAGCAGACGGCGTCGCCGGCTCGGCGTCAGCGGCTTGGTCTCCGCAACCTGGTTGAGCAGGATCTTGATGTTCACTTCGCGGTCCGAAGTGTCCACGCCCGCCGAGTTGTCGATGAAGTCGGTGTTGATGCGCCCGCCGTTCAGCGCGTATTCCACGCGGCCGAGTTGCGTGACACCCAGGTTACCGCCTTCGCCGACCACCTTGCAGCGAAGCTCGCCGGCGTCGACGCGCACGCCGTCATTGGCACGGTCCCCGACGCTGGCGTTGGCTTCCGTGCCGGCCTTCACGTAAGTGCCGATGCCGCCGTTGAAAAGCAGGTCGGCCGGCATCTTGAGAATCGCGCTGATCAGCGCCTGCGGCGTCAGCGTGGTCTCGGTAACACCGAGCATCACGCGAACCTGCGAGCTGAGCGGAATACTTTTCTCGCCGCGGGAAAAAACGCCGCCGCCCTTGGAGATCAGCCTGGTGTCGTAATCCTCCCAGTTCGAGCGCGGCAGATTGAACAGCCGTTCGCGCTCGGCGAAGCTCGTTTGCGGGTCGGGATCGGGATCGAGAAAAACGTGCAAGTGGTTGAATGCGGCCTTGAGCCGAATATGACGCGATTGCAGCATCCCGTTTCCGAACACGTCGCCGCTCATATCGCCGATGCCGATAACGGTGAAATCCTGCGTCTGGACGTTGACCCCCATCTCGCGAAAATGACGCTTCACCGCTTCCCAGGCGCCGCGCGCGGTGATGCCCATCTTCTTGTGATCGTAACCGACCGAACCGCCGGAGGCGAACGCATCGCCAAGCCAGAATCCATATGAGCTGGAGATTTCGTTGGCCAGATCCGAGAATGTCGCCGTGCCCTTGTCGGCGGCCACGACGAGGTAAGGGTCGTCGCCATCGTGGCGCACTACGCGTGCGGGCGGCGTGATCTCGCCTTCGACGATGTTGTCGGTGATATCGAGCAGCCCCTTGATGAAGGTGCGGTAGCAGAATACGACCTCCTTCTGGATGAGCTCGCGGTCGGCGGCCGGCAGCCGCTTGGCGACGAATCCGCCCTTGGCGCCCATCGGTACGATGAGCGTGTTTTTCACGTTCTGCGCCTTCATGAGGCCGAGCACCTCGGTGCGGAAGTCTTCGGGACGGTCGGACCAGCGCAGCCCGCCGCGGGCGACTTTTGCGCCTCTCAGATGCACGCCCTCGATCCGCGGCGAGTACACGAACACCTCGAACATGGGCCTTGGCCGCGGCAGGTCGGGGATACCGGCGGGGTCGAACTTGAACGACATATAGGGCTTGTGCTCGCCGTGTCCGTCCTGCTGGTAGAAATTCGTGCGCAGCGTGGCGTGGAGGACGGCGAGAAACGCGCGCAGGATACGATCTTCGTCGAGGCTCGCAACCCTGTCGAGCGCCTCCTTGATCTGGCGCTCGCAGCTTCCGCTCTCGTGCAGGCGAAAGTTCGAGTCGTAGTCCGGGTTGCAATGCAGATCGAACAGGCGGACCAGCAGGCTGCTGACCCCCGCGTTGTTGAACAGCACGCGCTCCATGTATTGCTGGCTGAACGGCAGGCCGGTCTGCAGCAGATAGCGGCAGCAGGCGCGCAGCATCGCTGTTTCGCGCCAGGTCAGGCGCGCGGCCAGCACCAGCCGGTTGAACCCGTCGTTCTCGGCCTCGCCGTACCACACGCGGGCGAACGCTTCCTGGAAATCCTCCCGCACCGACGCGGGATCGAGCACCGCGCCGGTGGCGCACGACATCTCGAAGTCCTGTATCCAAACATCGGGGCCGTCCCCTGTCTGCACGCGATAGGGGCGCTCACTGATGACTTTGAGACCCATGTTCTCGAGCATCGGCAGCACGTCCGAGATCGGAATCGGTTCACCTGGACGAAACAGCTTGAAGCGCAGACGCGTTTTCGGGTAGGTGGGCGGCCGATAGAGGCTCATGCGCAGCATATCGGGATCGGCGGCGAGAGCGACGAGCCGCTCGATATCGAAGGTGGCTGCGCGCGGCGACACATCCTCGACGTATGCGGCCGGAAAAGCCTGCGCGTACGCTTTCAGCAGCGCAAGGCCGCGTTCCTCGCCGAAACGCTCGATCAGTGTCTCGCGGAGCACGTCCTGCCACGTGCGAACCGTATCTGCGATGCGTTTCTCGATCTCGCGGGCATTGATCTTGAGCCCGGCGCCCGGCGTGGTTCGCACGATGATGTGCACGCGTGCAAGGTTCGACTCCGAGAGCTGGACGTTGGATTCGAGCGACTCGCCGTTGCAGGCTTCCTTGAGGATCGCCTCGATGCGCCGTCGAACGAGCGTGTGATATTTTTCGCGGGGCACGAACACCAGGCAGGAGACGAAGCGGCGGAAATCGTCGCGCCTTATGAACAACTTGACCCGCTGTCTCTCCTGCAGGTTGAAAATGCCGCTCGTCGTGCGCACGAGATCGTCGATAGAGCTGTGAAACAGCTCGTCGCGCGGGAAAGTGTCGAGTATGTGCATCAGGGCCTTGCCGGCGTGGCTGCGCGGCGGCAACCCGGAGCGCTCCATGACCTGCCTGACCTTGTGGCGCAGCAGCGGAATATCACGAGGGCTGCGGCTGTAGGCCACCGACGTGAAGAGGCCCAGAAAGCGCTGTTCGCCGATTACGCGGCCCTCGTCGTCGAAAGTCTTCACGCCTATGTAGTCGAGGTAACCGGGGCGATGCAAGGTCGCCAGCGAGTTGGCTTTGGTGACGATCAGGAGATCTTTCGAACGGGCCTGGCGGCGGATGTATTTTGACGGCACGTTGCTTGTGCGGTCCCGTCCGCTGCCCTGCGTGCGCCGCAGGATGCCGAGCCCCGTGCCCGGCACCTCGTCGAGACGCATCTCCTCACCATCGCGAATCAGCGCGTACTCGCGGTAGCCGATGAACGTAAAGTTGTCATGGGCCATCCACTCGAGGAGCGCGGCGGCTTCGCTCACGTCGGCGGCGTCGATCGGCGGCGGTGTCGCGCGAAGCGCTTCCGCCACCGCGAGCGCCTTGTCACGCATCGGCTGCCAGTCACTGTACGCGGCCCGCACGTCTGCAAGCGTGGTGAGGATCCGGCTCTCGAGCTCTGCGAGGCGCTCCGGATCCGTTTCGCGGTCAACTTCGATGTGCACCAGCGATTCCGCAATGGCGCCGTCCGTCTGCGCCCCCTCCAGCACTTCACGCAGGCGTCCATTCGCCGTGCGCCGCACGGTCAGCACCGGGTGCACCGTCAGGTGATTGGACAGGCCCTGCCGGTTGAGCACCATGCTCAAACTGTCGACGAGGAACGGCATGTCGTCATTGACCATCTCGACGACGGAATGCGTGGAGCTCCAGCCGTGCTCTTGCGGATCTGGATTGAAGATGCGCAGCTTTGGCACACCGGGCTTGCGTTCACGCGCGAATTCGAGGTGCGACAGCGCGGCACCCGCCAGGTCCGCCGGTTCGCGATCGCGCAGGTCGTCGACGGCTACGTTGCGGTAGTAGTGCCGGACGAACGCGCCGGCGTCGGGTTCACCGCCGCCCTGCTCGTCCATGCCGCGGGCCAGTTCGACGATCCGCTCGATGACGCGGGCACGGACGTCGGTAACTCGGCGCTGCACTGGCCGACCGCTAGCCGGTGCGGCCGAGATCCGCGATCACCGCCGCGAGAAAGCGGCAAGCCTCGCCGCCGGTCACGCAGCGGTGATCGAAGGTCAGCGACAGCGGTATGCGCCGGTGAACCTCGATGCCGCCCATGACCGGCACGACATCGTGCCGGATGCCGCCCGTGCCGAGGATAGCCACCGTGGGCGGGACGATGATGGGCGTCGCATAGCGCCCGGCCAGCATGCCGAAATTCGACAGCGTGATGGTGAAATCGCGCATGTCACCGGGCGCGACCGTGCGGCTGCGAGTCGCCTGCTTGATGGCATCGAGGTCATTGCGGATATCGCTCGCGTCCTTGTCTTCGACGCCGCGCAGCACCGGCACGATGAGGCCGTCGGGCGTGTCCACCGCCATGGCGAGATCGATGCGGTCCATGATCCGGCGGCTCATCGAATCGGCATCGAAGAGCGCGTTCAGTCCGGGCTCGGCGCGGCAGCCGGCGACCATCGCGCGGATCAGCCGTGCCGTGATGTCCTGTCCCGCCGGCCAGCCATGCACGTCCGCGTCGTCGAACAGTGTGCACGGCGCGATCTGGTCGCGCGATTGCGCCATGCTCTGGGCCATTGCCCGCCGCGGTCCGCGCAGCGGCTCGCTTTCCCCGGTCGGTCGCGGCCGCTCCTCCCGCTGGCGCGCCGGGCGCGGCTCCGCAGCTTCGCGGCGCTTCCCGTGCCGCTTGACGTCGTCGGCGGTCACGAGGCGGCTTTTTCCAGTCGGTTCGACGGCGTCGAGATCCACATCGAGCTTCTTCGCCAGGGCCCGCACCGCGGGAGCGGCCTTGACGCGGCTTTTCTGCGTCCTCTTGCGCCGGCTGCCCGCGCGGACCGTCTCGACGAGCTCCTCGTCGCTGCTCGGCATGTCGCCGACCACCGTGCCGGAGTCGCGGCGCGCCGCTTTCTCCTCGGCTGCCTGTTGCGCCGGCGCTTCGTCCGGCTCGACCTCGCGGGCCGGCCTGCGGGTTTCAGCCTCGCTCGCAGCGGATGCGATATCGAAATCGACCAGCGGCTTGCCGGTCTGCACGATGTCGCCTTCGCCGGCGTGCAGCTTCGCGATGCGGCCGGAGTGCGGCGAGGGCACCTCGACCACCGCCTTGGCGGTTTCCACCGACACGAGCGGCTCGTCAGTCTTGATGGTGTCGCCTTCCGCGACGTGCCATCGGACGATCTCCGCTTCCGGCAGGCCCTCGCCGAGATCGGGCAGATTGAATGTCTTCATGATCGCGCCCTAGTGTCGTGTCCCGCAAGTACGCATCAATTCTCGCTCGGTCCGGGCCCGCCATCCGGCGTTGCTCGTCGTCGCCATAGTCCCGCTATGCCTCCTCCGCGCGCCTTGGCTGGCGGGGCCATCCCTTCGCGACTTATTGCGCCTACTTGCGGGAGACGACACGGCTGCCCCGGCACAGACCGTCTTCAAGGAAGCGCGGCGGCGAGCAACGGGTCGTCGCCGGCCATGATGCAGTCGATCGCGAAAGCAACGGCTTCGCGAACCGGTGCGCTGGTCGCCGGCAGCCCGGCATAGCCCTGCCGGAACGGGCCCAGGCAGCGCGCGATGATTTCCGCACCCTGGTGCACCGCGCAGTCGGCGCGGAAGCGATCGTCCGCGAGCGAGCGCGCACGGTCCCCGAGCGCGTCGACGTAATGCTCCAGAAACGAGCGGGCGAGCGGCGCGCTCTGCGCCGCCGCGCCCTGGTGCCCATGCATCCACAGGTGCGCGAGCAAATGGCCGACGTCCTGCGCCGGCTGCCCGAAATGGGCGAGCTCCCAATCGATCAGCCGCAGCCGGCGGCCCTGCACGAGCACCGAGTCGGGCCACAGATCGCCCATGATCAGGCATCGGCCAGCGCCGGTGAGGCGTTCGCCGAGCCGGGCGGCGCGGCGCGCCGCGGCGGGCGGCGCGGCTATGCCGGCCTGCGCGAGCAGTGGGCCGATCGCACGGTATTGCACGTTCAGCCGCGTCTGTTGCACGGCGGCGTTGTCGAATACTTTCGCAATCTCGGCATCGTCCATGCTGCGGGCGTGCAGGCCGCCGATGAAACGCCCGAGCACTCGCCCTGTCCCGGCGGGCACGCGACCCGCCCGCAAGAGCCGGCCGAGGTCGGGCAGGGCGCCCAGATCCTC
>DATLFD010000008.1:0-4488 GCA_035524935.1 Gammaproteobacteria bacterium
CCGTCCTCGAAGATCACGTAGACGAACGACAGGCCCATGAAGCTCTGGCCGCGCACGTATTTCACCTCTGGCGCGGCCAGCAGGGTGGTCGTCAGCGGATAAGTAATCTGGTCCTCGACGATGTCCGGGCTCTGCCCCGGCCACTCGGTGAACACGATCACCTGCACGTCGGACAGATCGGGGATCGCGTCCAGCGGGGCATTGATCAGGGAGCGATAGCCCCAGAACGTCGCGGCGGTGACGATCAGGATCACGAGCAGCCAGTTGCGCGCCGAAAACGCAATCAGCGCGGCTAGCGGACCCGCGCGCGCGACCAGATTCTTATCCCCTCTCCCGCTGGCGGGAGAGGGCTGGGGTGAGGGTATTACCACTGCTCGAGCCCCGCCTTTAGCCTGGTTTCCGCGGCAATGAGGAAATTACCCGACGTCACGACCTGATCGCCGAGCTCGAGGCCCTCGACGATTTCGACGAAACCCTGCGCCTTGCGCCCGGTTTCGACACGTCTCGGCTCGAGCCGGCCGTCGCCGTGATCGACGAACACGACGCGGCTGTCGCCGGCGACGAGCACGGCTTCCTCCGGGATCGCGAGCCGATGGCCGAGATCGGCCTTCAGCACCACCTCGGCGTACATGTCGGGCTTGAGCAGGCCGTCCGGGTTGTCGAGCGTCAGGCGGACCCGACCCGTGCGGCTGTCGCCCTCGAGGTACGGATAGACGTATTCGACCGTCCCGTCGTACGGCTTGCCGGGCAGGTACGTCAGACGCACGGTCGCGGCCATGCCTGTCTGCACCAGCTCGAGATCGGCCTCGTAGACCTCCGCATCGACCCAGACTTGCGACAGATCAGCGATGCGCAGCAAGGTCTCGCCGCTCTTGACCGCCCCGCCCGCTTCGACGTTTTTCTCGACCAGCGTGCCCGCCACCGGCGAGAAAATCGGCAGGTATTCAATCGCCTCACCGCGGCGCTCGAGGGCCTCGATCTGGGCTTCGGAAATATCCCAGAGCATGAGGCGCCGGCGAGCGGCTTCGAGCAGGCTGTCGTCCGGTCCGCGGCGCGCGAGGCGCTTGCGGGTGTCCAGATACTCCTGCTGGGCGGCAAGCAGCTCCGGGCTGTAGACCGTGAACAGGATCTGCCCGCGCTCTATGGGCGCGCCGACATAATCGGCCTTCAGATCGCCGATCCAGGCATTGAATCGCACCGTGATCTTGCTGATATGCCGCTCGTCGTAGGTCACGCGGCCGACCGCGCGGATGGTCTTGACGAGATCGCGATGCGTCGCCTCATCCGTTTCCACGCCGATGAGCTGACGGCGGCGGCTGTCGATCGTGATGCCGCCGCCGTCGGTCTCGGCCATTCGCGCGTCGCCGGCGGCGGGCCGGCCCGAGGCGTCGAGCGGCACGCCACCGGAGCGGATCTCGAGACCGGCGCGGCCGGTCGCCAGGTCGAAGCCGAGCCGCGCTCGTCCAAGTCCGGCTTTCTCGATCGAGAGCGTCAGCGGCCAGGCGCCGCTCATGGACAGATCGAACGCACCTGTATAACGGCCCGGCGCGACCTCCTCGAGATCGGCCGGGGCGCGCATGGCCGGCATGGCGCCCATCGCGGCCATTTCCGCAACCGCGCGGATGTTCGCCTCGGGCACCGGCTGCCCGCCCGCATCCTTAAGCGATACGGTAAGACGGTTGTCGCCGACCCGCGGGCTCGTCGGGTCGACCGCGACGCCGACCCGGAACGGCCCGGCGCGATACATCGGCATATCGAGCTTCGCGACGTCGGCCGGTGCTTCGGGCGCTGTCGATGAGCGAAGGAGCACCCAGGCAGCGGCCGCGACGGCCACAATTACCGCCGCAGCGATCAGAATAGAAATTTTCGCTTTCGTCATGTTGAAGCTCCTGCAGTGAGGCGGATAGACGGCGGGTGGAAACCCGCCCTACGCCGTAGGGCCGAATTCATTCGACCGACGGAGTCGAAACCCGCCCCACGTCGTAGGGCCGAATTCATTCGGCCAACCGCCGTACGTCGCAGGACCGAATTCATTCGGCCAACCGCACTTGCGGCAGCGCATCTCCGGTCCAGCGTTGCAGCTCGGCGCGGCGCATGAGGTAATCGGCGCGCGCCCTTTCCAGGCCGAGCTCCGCCTCGAGCTTGCGCTGCTCGGCCACGATGGCATCGAGAAAGCGGCCGCCGCCCGCGCTGTAGGCGGCGCGCGCTGCATCCAGGTTCTCGATCGACAGCGGAATGAGCTCGTTGCGGTACAGCGCAACCGTGGCGACGGATTCGGCCACGGCCGCATGGGCCTGCTCGAGCGCGCTCAACAGCGTGTAGCGGCGATCCTCGAGCTGCGCTTCGAGGCGGCGCGTGTTGGCGCGCGCCTCGCCGAGCGCGGCGCGACGCTTGTCTCGGCCGATGGGCACATTGATGCTCGCGCCGACGATCCAGCGCTTGACGTGCTCGTCCCACAGGCTGTTGTAGCCGGTGAATACCTTGAAGTCCGGCAGGAATTCCTTTTTCGCGAGCTCCGCGCGGGCCTCGTTGGCCGCAATGCGGTTGCTCATCAGTTGCAGCTCCGGATGCTCTGCGAGTGCAGCCTCCCGAAGGACTTCGAATGACGGCACCGGGCGCGCGTGCGGAAGCCCGGCGGGCGCCGGCAGCGGTGTCTGCGGCGGGCGGTTCAGCAGGCCATTGATGCGGGCCACGATCTGGATGCGCTCGCGGGTGAGCTGCAATCGCTCCGCTTTCAGGCGCTCGAGCTCGACCTCCGCCTGCAGGACGTCCTGCTGCGAGGCGATGCCCGCGGCGTAGCGACTCTCGGCGGAACCGCGCAGCTCATCGACCAGCTCCTGAGTCGCAGCATTGATGGCGAGCGCCCGATGCGCGTAGTGCCATTCGGCGAACACCGTCCGCGCGGCCGCGGCGAGCTCGAGGCGCAGCGCCTCGACGTCTTCTCCGGCAGCATCGGCCTCGAACCGCGCGGCTTTCTCACGCAGATCGAGCTTGCCCGGCCAGGGGAATCCCTGGCTGATCTCGATGCGCTGATTCGGCCCGCGGAAATCGCCGCCGGGGGTGCGGAAGCCGTCGACGGTCTGCGGCGCAAAACCGTACGTCAGCTCGGGGTCTTCGAGCGCGCCGGCCGGCACGACGCGTGCTCGCGCCGCGTCCAGCGCGGCACGCATCGCGTCGAGGCCGGCGTTGCGGACCAGCACGGCGTCGGTGAGCGATTCCGCGGAAATTCGATCGAGACCGTCCAGCGGGTCTCGACCTTCGGCCTGCGCGGCCACGGCGTCCGCCGTCAGCCAGACGGCCAGCGCGGCTGGAAATAACCAGTTGTGAGAAGGCACAGCACACCTCTGCATCCATGAACCAAAAGACGGATCAGAGTCGTCGGCTGCCGCGCGTTCGCGCCGGCAGGCGACGGAGGTGTCAGGCTGTCAAATCCGGAGTCGGCGGGTGGTCAGATAGATCGGGGAAGCATGAAAGCCGGCGGATGATTGCGCGGCTTCGCCGTCGGGAGCGTGGCTGCCGGCAGGAATAAGCGGCGAAACCGATGGCGGCAGCGCCAACGGATTCCAATCGGACTTGGAAGACTGCGCAGAGGGCGTAAAGAGCGCTTCGTCATCCAAGCCTGCGCTGTAAGAGATTTCGCAGCAGGGCTGCGTTGCGCTCGAACCGCCAGGACCGCAGGATTCGGCCTCGCCGCAGGGCGTGCTGTCGGGCTCCTCGCAGCAGCATGCCGCCTGAAGTCGTTCGCCCATCGCATTGCAGGCATAAACGGTCTGCACGTGCAGGGAGCCCGCCACCAGCGCGACCAGCAACAGGCCGAGCCGCTTATGTTGCCGCAAGCTCTTCATGAATAAGACTTTATACCAACGTTAGCCCGCAAGTCGACGTAAAGGATCTCATTTTTCCGAGCGGTGGATATTTAAGACCGGCCAGCGGCGGGAAATGTTTCATCCGACGGATAGAAACCGGTCAATCCTCCGCAGGCGCCCGGCGTACGTGGCGCGGCTCGATACGCTCCACCTGCACGATCGAATCATCCGCCGCGATCGACCCCGTTACAGCAACGAGTTGCCCGGATTCCCACTCGGGTGAAGCGGTGTCTCTCCCGGGACCGTCGAACGCAAGCGCATAGACCACCTCGCCCGCCTGGAGATGCGGCTCGGGAACACGGTGAAATTCTCCTTCCAGCCTGATCAGGGCTTTTTTGGGCGTAAAGCCATTGTCCCTGATCACCTCGCGAATTTCGACCATTGAGATCGGTGATCCGGAAGCCAGGCTGACTTCGGCGTAGCCGTCGTTGAGGCTGACTCGCACGGCCTCGACACCAGGGAGCGCCTTCAAGCCCTTTTTGACACCGAATGCGCACGGTGCGCAATCCATGCCGAAGATCGCCTGCCTGACCTCCACCAGGCCTTCGGCCGGCACGACGCCAGGAAATGCCAGCGCGATGGCAACAAGCAAGCTGTTTGAGATCGGCTTCATGGTGCTTCC
>DATLFD010000009.1:0-7232 GCA_035524935.1 Gammaproteobacteria bacterium
TCCGCGCCAGCCTGTGGCGCGACGGGCGGCTGCTCGCGAGCTTCAAGGACGGCCGCGCGACACTGCCCGCGTATCTCGACGATCACGCGTTCCTCATCGACGGCCTCGTCGAGCTCGCGCAGACCCGCTTCGACGTCTCGATGCTGCATTTTGCGCAGGAGCTCGCCGAGCTCCTGCTCGCGCATTTCGAGGACCGCGACTCGGGCGGCTTCTACTTCACCGCCGATGATCATGAGCCGCTCATTCACCGGCCGAAGCCGTTCAGCGACGATTCCACGCCCTCCGGCAACGGCGTCGCCGCGCGCGCCCTGCTCCGGCTCGGCTGGCTGCTCGGCGAGACCCGCTACCTGGATGCCGCGGAACGCGCCCTGCGCGCGGGCTGGGAAGCGATGAGCCGCTACCCGTCGGGCCATGCCTCACTGGTCACGGCGCTCGAGGACTGGCTGCACCCTGTCGAGACCGTCATCGTGCGTGGCGATGGCCCGCAGCTTGCCGCCTGGCGCGACGCCCTGGCCGGCTACGCGCCGCACCGGCTCGTGTTCTTCATGGACGCGGACGCAGCCGGGCTGCCGCCCGCGCTGGCGGCGAAAATACCCGGCGCGACGCCCGTCGCTTACGTCTGCCGGGGCATGACTTGCACGGCGCCGATCGGCTCCATCGAGCTACTCAGGCATGAACTCGCGGCCACCGGGCCCTGAGGGGCCTCTCGCCTCTGCCACGCCTGCAGACGACGCCGCGCTGCATTGCAACGCACAATTCCCGGCCGAAAATGCCGCGGTCGTCGAATCCGCCGCGCGCAACCGGTCATGGTGAGTGGCTGTAGCGAGAACCTGGAGTTCTCACAGACGATGCCGCCGCAGGCGACAGGTAAGTCGCGGGCCGCTGGTATCGGACCCTGAAAGGTCGTATCTTCGCGCTTGCCCGGCCTATAAAAAGCCTCAGCACACGGCACGCGTTACATAATAAATTCAAAGACTTGCATTAGTGCAACGGGAGACACGTTATGCATGGCGGCAACGGCTTGAGTTCGGGGATCGTGGCCGTGGCTTCGGCACCGTATGCGACTGCGGCCGTTCAACCCGCTGAGAGCCGTTTCGCAGCCGCCCGCGCAACTCGGACTTCACGATGATCGCCTTCGGTCCGTTTGATCGTCTCGAGCTTTGATGCGCTCCCTATCGAAACAACATTCGGAGGATGTCGTCATGAGTGTGGTCGCAGAAGACATTGCAACGCTCACAAGCGCAGTTTCAAGATTCATCGGCCAGCCGAGAAAGCTGCTGATCGACGGTAAATGGATCGCGGCCGAATCCGGCAAGACCTTTTCCGTCATCAATCCGGCGACCGGTAAGGTGATCGCACAGGTTGCCGAGGCTGACAAGCAAGACATAGACAAGGCGGTCAAGGCCGCGCGCAAGGCTTTCGAAAGCGGTCCCTGGCCGAGCATGTCACCATCGGCGCGCGGGCGTCTCATTCATCGAATCGGCGATCTGATTCTTGAACATCTGGACGAGTTGGCAGAATTGGAATCGCTCGATAATGGTAAACCGATCGGCGTTGCGCGTGCCGCCGATGTGCCACTATCGGCCGACATGTTTCATTACATGTCCGGCTGGTGTACCAAACGCCACGGAATCACCATCCCGCTGAATGTGCTGTATACGCCCGGCACGCAATATCACAGCTACACGCGCCTGGAGCCCGTTGGCGTGGTCGGCCAGATTATCCCGTGGAATTTCCCACTGCTGATGGCGGCGTGGAAGCTGGCTCCTGCCCTGGCCTGCGGCTGCACCGTGGTCCTCAAGGTCGCTGAAGAGACGCCTCTATCGGCGCTGCTGCTGGGCCAGATCCTGCAAGAGGCCGGTCTACCCGATGGCGTCGTGAATATTATTACCGGATTCGGTGAAACCGCCGGTGCGGCGCTCGCCGCACACCCCGGAGTTGACAAAGTAGCCTTTACGGGTTCGACCGAGGTGGGACGTTTGATCGTCAAGGCTGCAGCCAATGACTTGAAAAAAGTCTCGCTGGAACTTGGTGGTAAATCGCCAAACATCGTGCTCGCCGATGCGGATCTTGATGTCGCGATTCCGGGTGCGGCAAACGCGATCTTTTTCAATCACGGTCAATGCTGCTGCGCCGGCTCGCGCCTCTTTGTTGAACAGAAGATTTTCGACAGGGTCGTCGAGGGTGTTGCCGAGCAAGCCAAGGACATCAAGCTGGGTCCCGGCCTCGATCCAAAGACGCAGATGGGCCCGATGGTGTCTGAAATCCAGCAGCAACGGGTCTGCGGCTATCTCGAATCAGGCTTCAAAGAGGGAGCCAAGGCAATTACCGGCGGCAAGAAGCACAGCGGCAAAGGATATTTCGTGGAGCCGACCGTGTTGGTCGATACCAAACCAGGCATGAAAGTGGTTGACGAAGAAATCTTTGGCCCCGTTGTCACAGTCATGCCGTTCAAAGCCCTGGACGATGACCTGGTACAGCAGGCCAATAACACCATCTATGGGCTCGCTGCCGGTATCTGGACCCGCGATATCAGCAAGGCACATTCGCTGGCGGCCCGACTCAAATCCGGCACAGTGTGGATCAACTGCTTCAACATCTTTGACGCGGCGCTACCTTTCGGCGGTTACAAGCAATCAGGCTGGGGCCGCGAGATGGGTGAGGCGGTACTCGAGAACTACACCGAATCCAAGGCCGTTACCATCATGCTCTAGTTCGAGCTCGAGCCACTTGCGGTCCTTCATGCATGAACGGGGCCACGACCTTGATCTCGGCGCCTCATGAACTGATCACGTCGAGCGCGTCGGCTACGCGATTGATGTAGTTGAACCAGGACGCAATCAGGGTGACCTGGAGGATGCCGCGGTCGTCGAACCCGGCCGCGCGCAACCGCTCGTGGTGAGTGGCTGTGATCTGCGTGGCGTCCCGCGTGACCTGTGCGGCGTAATCCAGCATCACTCGAGCTGTTTGGCGTGCCCGCCGCGGCGTTGGGAAATGAGGGAACTGGCGCATGCCTCGTCCTGATTGCGGACGCTGTTCCGCATACGTTTCCTTCAATCGACTCGGGGACAAAGCCAGATGACTACCCTCCGCCTCTATTCCGGGCCGCTGTCCATGTTCGGCGCGAAGGCGGAGATCGCGCTCCTCGAGAAGGGACTCGAATTCGAGCTGATCATGGTCCCGTTCGACAGTCAGGACCGCTACCGGCCGAAGCATCCGGAGGTCGCGCGCATCAACCCGAAGGGGCAGGTGCCGGTTCTCGCCCGTGGCGGCCTGGAGATCTTCGATTCCACGCTCATCTTCGAGTATCTGGAAGACCTGAAGCCCGAGCCGCCGCTATGGCCGAAGGGCGCGGCCGGCCGCGCGGAAGCCCGGCTCCTCGAGCTGAGAACGGACGAGATCGTATTCATGAACATCGTGCGGCTCTTCGGCCTGGAGGAGACGCCGGACGATCCCGTGGCGGTCGCCGCGCGCGCCGCCGCTTCCGGCCATTATGCGGAGATGGAGGCGCGGCTGGAGGCGCGCGACTACCTCGCCGGACCGTTCACCTATGCAGACATCGCCTTCTTCATGGCGCAATTCTACGGCGAGCGCAAAGGCGCGCTGCTGACCGACGCCACGCCGCGGCTAATCGACTGGCGCGCACGGGTGCTTGAGCGCCCGGCGATCAGACAGGTGATCGGAAGAATGGGTGCGTGGCTCGCGTCGAAGGGCCGAGCGGTGCCGGATTATCTGGCAGGTACCTTGCCTGGCTGACGCCCGGACACACACGCGCAAGTGCTCTATGACGGAAAGCTCGACGCGGCGGAGGAATTGTTCCGCGACGCGTTGAGCGCGCGCCGCGAAACTCTCGGCGACGACCATCCGCTGGTGGCGGAGACGCTCAACAACCTCGGCTACCTGCTGTACTTCAAGCACGATCACCGGCAGGCGGCGGACATCTTTCGCGAGGCCCTCGGGCGCTACCAACACAGCTACGGCAACGAGCACCCCGAGGTATCGAGCCTGATGAACAACCTCGGCCGCATGTTGCTCGAGGACGATCAGATCGCCGAAGCCGAGCCGCTGCTCGCCGATGCGCTGGCCATCGATCGCAAGCTCAAGGATCCCGGTCACAACGATCTGGCTTTCAGCCTCAACAGTCTGGCCATGACCTTGACCGCCCGGCAGCAGTACGAGGAAGCAGAGCCGCTCTATCTCGAGGCCCTCGCAATCGCACGACATCACGGACACCGCCTGGAGGGTTCCGTGCTCACCAACCTCGCCGCCCTTTACTGCCGCACGGGCGATTACGAACGGGCCGCGCAGATGATCGCGGAGGCCCGCCCCGCCGTGCAGCGCGATTACGCCGACGAGCCCTGGCAAGCCGCCCATGTCGACAGCGTGGACGGCGCACGCCTGACGGGACTGGGCCGTTTTGCCGAAGCCGAGCCGCTATTCCTCGAAAGCCATGCAGTGTTCGAGGAACGCTGGGGCCCCGGCGCGCTGTTCACGCGGTCGCGGGCGAGCGCATCGACGAGCTTTATGCGCGCTGGCAAAAGCCGGACAGGGCGCGGGAATTCCGCAACCGGAAGACTCAGCTCCTCTCGAAGTAAGCTTTCAGCGGGTCGGGACGAGATACGGCGGGGTTGCCGGGCGCGCTCGCGGCGAAATCGCCGGGCGATGCGCCCGACGTCCTTTTGCAGGAGCTGGCAGTCAGCAACAGCGGCTGAATGTCCGTGTCGCGGGCGCAGGCGCGCGTCATGGCCCGATCACGTCGAGCGCGTCGGCCACGCGGTTGATGTAGTTGAACCAGGCGGCGATCAGGGTGATCTGCAAGATGCCGCGGTCGTCGAATCCGGCCGCGCGCAGCCGCTCGTGGTGCCCGGGCGTGACCTGGGTGGCGTCCCGCGTGACCTGCGCGGCGAAATCGAGCATGGCGCGATCCCGCTCGTCGATCGGGGCCGATTCGTAATCCTGCCGGATGGCGTGCGCAAGCGCCTCGTCCAGGGTGACCCTGCGCAGGAACTCCTCGTGCGCGGCGCTGCAGTACGAGCAGCGGTTGGTCGCCGACACCACGGTGGCGATCATTTCGTGCTGCCTGCGGCTCAGCGGCAGGTCCGGCGACATCAACGCGCCGAAGGTCGCGAAGGCATGGTGCAGCGCCTCCGGTATCAGTGAATGAGCCGCCACGATACGCGCGGTGCCGCCGTCGAGCGGATGCACCGGCTCCGCGTATTCCAGCGGATAGAGGGCATGCTGGGCCTCGATGGCGCGCCGGAGACCCTCGTCCGCCTCTGACTTGGGAATGGTCTTGATGCGGGTCATGGATCGACTCCTGTGGCAACGGCTGGCATGCGCCGCCGGCGCAGCCGGAGAAGCGCGTGCGCCGGCAGTCCGAGCAGCACGAGCCCGAAACCCGTGAGCGCCTCCAGCGGACGGTTGACGGCGATCATGATCACCACGGCCGTCACGAGCAGCACGAACAGCCACGTGGTCAGCGGATACCCGGGGGCGCGGAACGCGTCGGCGCGGACGTTCCGCCGGCGCAAGGCCAGAAGGGCGGAAGCCGCCAGCGCGATGAACGCCAGCGCCGGGCAGATGAACAACGCGACCACCTGCTGGAAGGTGCCGACCAGCGCGAACAGGCTGGCCAGCAGCGCAAGCATGGCGGTCGCCCGCACAGGCGCCCTTGTGACGCCGTCGACCGACGCGAGCGGCGCAGGAAACAGGCCATCGCGACCCATCGCAAGGCACAGCCTCGGCGCCATGATGAGCAGCGCAAGGATGCTGGTCATCACCGACAGCACGACGATCGCCGCCAGCGCCGCCGGTCCCGCGGGACCGAGCATCGCCTGGCCGGCCCGGTTCGCGAAATCCGAAGCGCTGCCGATTTCGCTCGCGGGAACGAGATACATGAACGCCGCCGTGGTTGCGAGGTAAACGATCGTCACGCAGCTCACGCCGAGGGCCAGGGCTGCCGGCATCGTCCGGCGGGGATCGCGCACCTCGCCCGCGACGCGGCTCGCCTCCCAGAACCCGCCGAAGGAGAAGAACGCGCCCATCAGCCCGATCGCCAGCGCCTCGGCGAGCGGCGGACTGCCGCTGCGCGCGGCGGAGGACGGCATTACGCGCGACCAGTCCCCCTCGCCCATCGTGAACGCGATGATCACGACGGCGGCGAGCGCGAGCAGCTTGAACGCGGTCAACATCCCGAGCACGCGCGCGCTGAGGGTCAAGCCCGACATGGCGGCGAATGCCAGCAGCCAGATCGCGCCCACGGCCATCCAGCGCTCGGCACCGGCCGCGTCGGGCCACAGCAGGACAAGGTACTGCGAGGCACCCAGCGCGAGCGCGGCCGTCACGCCCGGATCCATGACCAGGAGACACTGCCAGCCATAGAGAAAGGCGCTGCGCTCACCCCAGGCTTCGCGCAGGTAGACGTAAGGGCCGCCGGCTCGCGGATATCGGGAAGCCAGCTCTCCGAAAGTGAACGCGCCCGCGAGCACGAGCGCGCCGCAGAAGATCCATACGCTGAAAGTCAGGGCCGGCGAAGCCAGCGCGCCGATCAGCTCCGCGGGCGTGAGGAAGATGCCGACGGCGATCGTATGGCCCACGACCAGAGCGGCCGCGGTCCAGAGCCCGAACGGCTTACTGCTCCGCGCGGACATAGCCCTCGGTGGCCATCCGCTGTCCCATCTCCCGGTACATCGCGGCATCGCGCGGCTGCCAGGTCCCGAGCCCGTCCACGTAGCGGTTGTACATGCAGAACGCGGCGGTAATGAGCACGGTGTCGTGGATCTCGTTGTCCGTGGCGCCCTGCTGCCGGGCGTTCTCGATGTCGCCGGCCGTCACGCGCTTGCCGTCGACCTGGACCTTGCCGGCGATGGCCAGCAGAGCTTTCATCCTGTCGGAGAGCTCCGCGGTCCGGTAGTCCGTCGTCAGTTGCTCGATCAGGACTTCGTTGCCTCCGAGGTGGGCAGCGGCCGCCGCGCCGTGCGAGAGCCGGCAGAAGTCGCACCGGTTTCTTGCGGATACGTAGGTCGCGATCATCTCGCGCTCGGCCGGCGTCAGGGGGCCCGGGCCGCGCAGCAGCACCTCGGCCAGCGCCCGCAGCGGCTTCGCAGTCCGGGGGCTGAACGCGAACGGGCCCAGGATGCCCGGCAATTCGTCGTCCAGGTGAATGTGTGCCACGCCTGTCTCCCGCCACCGCGCCCGGTGC
Source organism: Gammaproteobacteria bacterium (assembly GCA_035524935.1). GTDB lineage: Bacteria > Pseudomonadota > Gammaproteobacteria > Steroidobacterales > JACDCP01 > JACDCP01. Next base: position 7,202 of record DATLFD010000009.1, read on the forward strand.
GCTGCGCGTTCGATCTTAACGAATATCGCCC
>DATLFD010000010.1:0-42247 GCA_035524935.1 Gammaproteobacteria bacterium
CGTGATCGAGGCGCACTTCATGCGGCGTTTCGGCGATCCCGACGCGGCGGATGACGCGCGGACCAGGCGCCGCCGGCCCGGTCGAGCCGTCGATGAGGACGTCTGCAGGGAGGGTCTGTACGCCTGCACCATGAGGCGGGCTGGCGAAGAGGTCGCCATGCAATTCACCCGGATCGGCTGTGTCACCTGTCACCAGGTCGAGGATACCGAAGCCGTCGAGCTTTCCCGACGTTTCGAGGTGCATCCGGTACGCTTCGCGCGCGACTATATTCCGAGCGCGCAATTCGACCACGCGGCTCACCTGATCCTGGAAGAGAAGTCGGGCGATGCCGCCTGCCTGACCTGCCATGCCGCCGACCGCTCCGGGGTGAGCACGGATCTGCTCATTCCGGATATCGACAACTGCGTCGCATGCCATTCCGATCGCACCGTTCAGGACAAGGTTGCGCTGGGCTGCATCGACTGCCACGCGTACCACCCGGCGCAGCGGCTGCACGGGGCAGTGCGGGAGGCAGGCCCATGAACGCGCTCACGTTCCCCGTTGCCCTGATACTGGCGATGCTGCTCACGGCAGGGTGTTCCGGCGGCAGTGGCGGCAGCGCTGTCGGCGCCGACCCGACCCCCGGCTGCAGCGGCAACTGCGCGGGAGAAGGCACGTTCCTGACGTCCGGCGACGTCCAGACCGTGATCGCGCAGGCGGTGTTCGAAGCGCAGGCGCAGGGCGAGGAAGCCACGATCGCCGTGGTCGATCGCGTCGGCAACGTGCTCGCCGTCTATCGCATGGGCTCGGACGCGCCACGCGAGATCCTCGTGGCGACGAGGCTGGACGATGCCGGCAATGTCGTCATCAGCGGCGGCCTCGAAGGCATCCGGGCTCCGATCGACACCGTGGCGGCGATCGCCAAGGCAGTGACGGGCGCCTACCTTTCGTCCGAGGGCAACGCATTCTCGACCCGCACGGCGAACCAGATCGTGCAGGAGAATTTCAATCCCGGCGAGATGAACCAGCCGTCCGGGCCGCTCTTCGGCGTCCAGTTCAGCCAGCTGCCCTGCTCGGATTTCACCCAGTCGTTCAACGGCTCGTCGGCCGATGCGGGCCCCAAGCGCTCCCCGCTCGGCCTTTCCGCCGATCCGGGCGGCTTTCCCCTGTACAAGGGCGGCACAGTGGTCGGCGGGGTCGGCGTGATCGCCGACGGCCTGTACGGCATCGACGCGGTCATTTCCGATCTGGACCGCGATACCGACGAGATGATCGCCCTGGCCGGGACCTTCGGCTTCGGCCCGCCGCTGGACCGGCGCGGCGATCGCATCACGGTGGACGGCAAGACGTTTCGCTTCAGCGACGTGGAATTCGAGGATCTCGCGACAGACCCGTCCACTGCCCCCGCGTTCGCAACCCTGACGCCGACCGATGGCGAGCTGGCAATGGTGACAGGCTACACTGCCGGCGTCATCAATGAGGGCACGACGTTCGGTGCGGCGGCCTCCGGCATTCGTGCCGACGGCGGCGACAATTTTCCCGGTCAGGACGCTTTCGTGTTCGTCGACGCCGCGAACGTGGCCCGCTTTCCGCCGCGCGACGCCACGGATGCTGCGATGGTCGGAGCCCCGCTCTCAGCCAGCGAAGTGCGCACGCTGCTGAGCTCGGCGCTCGCGGTCGCGAATCGGGCCCGCGCGCAGATCCGCCGGCCGGTCGGCAGCAGCGCGCGCGTGACCATTTCCGTGGTGGATACGCAGGGCGAGATCCTCGGCATGGTTCGCACCCGCGACGCGCCGGTGTTCGGCGCGGACGTGTCCCTGCAGAAGGCACGCACGGCGGCATTCTTCTCGTCGGCCGGCGCCGGTGCGTTTCTGGACGCCCTGCCGGATGCGAGGTATCTGTTGACCACCGGCGATGCCATCGAGTTTGGCGATTACGTGCGCGACCTGCGAGCATTCCTCGGCGATCCCGGCGCGCTCGCGAGCGGCGAGATCGCGTTTTCCGATCGCGCCGGCGGCAACCTGGCGCGGCCGTTCTTTCCGGATGGCCTGTCCGGGACGGTGCACGGGCCGTTGAGCAAGCCGCAGGGCGAATGGAGCCCGTTCTCCACGGGACTGCAGCTCGATTTGGCCAACAACGCCATTCTGCAGCATGCCCTGTTCGTGTTGGGCGCAGGCCCGGATGTCGGCGACAACTGCGCCGGCGTTGCGCTCGCCGATAATCTCACCGCAACGCCGACCGTCATGGAGCCGCGCATCGCAAACGGCCTGCAGATCTTTCCCGGCAGCGTGCCCATCTATCGCGGCGACACGCTGGTCGGCGGCATCGGTGTGTCTGGCGACGGCATCGATCAGGACGACATGATCGCGTTCCTCGGCCTGCACGAGGCCGGTCTCGTGCTCGGCGGCGCGATCGGCAACGCCGCGCCGTCGCGGCGCGCCGATACGCTCACACCGAGAGGCGTCCGCCTGCGCTACGTGCAGTGTCCGCAGTCACCGTTCGTGAACAGCGACGAAGACAATGTCTGCGACGGCAAGTAAAGCAAGGGCCGTGTCATCGCTGGTCGGGGTTCTCGCGCCGGCATTGCTCGCCGGCGTGATCGCACTGCCGGTCCCGCAGGCTCAGGCTCAGGCCCAGGCTGACGTCTGCTATCAGGACTCGAGCGGGCGCATCCTGACGCGCCGCCGGCCCGGCGCCGTCGAGGTGCCATGTCCGGGCGCGGAGGCGCCGGCTGTGCAGCCGGAGGGTGCTGAGCCGCCCGCGACCTACGAGCGGCGGGGCGTGCAACGCCGTCCGCCGGTCGTCGACACGCGCCGCCAGAACCCGGTCTCGCCCGTGCCGCGGCCAGCCCTCGCGGACTATGTCGCCTCGGTGCCGATCGCAGACCGATGGCGAATCGTCGACAGCTTGGGCTACGAGGAGCGCTGGTGGGATCCATATAACCAGAACGTTCTGAAGGCCGACAAGCCGCTGCACGGCGAATGGTTCTTCAACCTCGGCGTCATCTCGGACACCGTCTACGAATTTCGCGAAGTGCCGACGCCCGTCGGCGGCAGCACCACCGGAGAGGCCGGCCGCATCGACGTATTCGGCGGCAGTGACCAGTGGGCGGCAATCCAGAACCTGGCCATGGAGTTCGTCTACTACGAGGGCGACACGGTCTTCCGGCCGCCCGATTACGAGTTCCGCTTCACGCCCGTTTTCAACTACAACTACACCGAGCTCGACGAGGTGCTGGGCATCAACGTCGATCCGCGCGACGGCACCGTCCGCGAGGACAATCACATCGGCATCCAGGCTGCTTTCGTCGACAAGCACCTGCGCAACGTTTCCGACCGCTTCGATTTCGACTCATTCCGCATCGGCATCCAGCCGTTCTCGAGCGACTTTCGCGGCTTCCTGTTCCAGGACAATCAGCTCGGCGCGAGGCTGTTCGGTACCCGAAACAACAACGTTTTCCAGTACAACCTGGCGTGGTTCCGGCGCATCGAAAAAGACACCAACAGCGGCCTGAACGACCTGTCCGAGGGCCTGCGCGATGACGACGTATTCATCGCGAATCTGTTCTGGCAGGACATGCCGGTGCTGGGCTTCATGTCGCAGGCGACGGTGATTTACAATCGTAATCGCGAGAACGAGTTCCATTTCGACAAGAACGGATTCATCCAGCGGCCGTCGTCCCTCGGCCAGGAGCGTTCGAGTGGCTACGACGTGGTGTATCTGGGATACAACGGCGATGGCCATTTCGGCCGCACCAATCTGACCACTTCCCTGTACGCCGCGCTCGGCGATACCGATTCGACCGCGTTCAATGCCGCCGAGGCGGACATCGAGGCGTTTTTCGCGGCTGCCGAATTGTCGCTGGATTTCAACTGGGTGCGTCCGCGCCTGTCGTTTCTCTATGGCAGCGGCGACGACGATCCCTTCGACGACAAGGCGCAGGGCTTCGACGCTATTTTCGAGAACCCGCAGTTCGCGGGTGCAGACACGAGCTACTGGATCCGCCAGGCCGTGCCGCTCATCGCCGGCGGCCGGGTGAGTCTGTCCACGCGCAACGGCATCCTCAACAGCCTGCGATCCTCGAAGGAGGAGGGCCAATCCAACTTCGTGAACCCCGGCATCTGGCTGCTGGGCGCCGGCGCCGATTTCGACGTGCTGCCGCAGCTGCGCGTGTCACTGAATTACAACTGGCTGCGCTTCGACGACACGGCTGTGCTCGAGGTCGCGCGCAATCAGGCCGGCATCGACGAAGACATCGGGCAGGATGCCTCGATCTCGTTGATCTACCGGCCGTTGATGTCGCAGAACATCGTCGTGCGGGCGTCCTATGCGAGGTTGTTCGCGGACGACGGCTTCAATGACCTGTTTCCGGATGAGGACGCCGGTTATTTCCTTCTGAACGTCGTGATGGCCTACTGAGGCAGAGAAAATGGGGACATTCCTGATTTCTTCAGCGTACCCACGGCGTGCCCGATTCGTGCAAGGCGGGAAATCAGGAATGTCCCCATTTTTCGTGGCGTTGCTTGCGGCCGGATTGCTGTTCGCCGTCCAGCCTGCCGGTGCCGCCACGAAGAGCAAGCCCGTCGAGCGCGAGTACCGCACGGCGCCTCCCGCCCCGCCCAGCCAGACCGCCGAGCAGATGGAAGCGAGCAGCGCAGGCTGCATGTCGTGTCACCTCGAATCCGACGCGAAGACCATGCATCTCAGTCCCGCCGTGAAGCTCGGCTGCACGGACTGTCATGGCGGCGACAGCGAAGTGGTCCGGCCGGAGCTGGCGGCGGAGGACAGCGAGGCATACCAGCGCGCCCTCGAGAGCGCGCACGTGCTGCCCCGCTATCCCGACGACTGGCACTTCCCGGACAGCGCGAACCCGGTTCGCAGCTATACGCTCCTGAACCGGGAGAGCCCCGAGTTCGTGCGCTTCGTCAATCCCTCCGACTATCGAGTGGCGCGCGAGTCCTGCGGCGCCTGCCACCTCGACATCGTCGAAGCCTCGGTCCGCAGCCTGCATGCCACAAACGCCATGTTCTGGGGCGGCGCTTCGTACAACAACGGCATCCTGCCCTACAAGAATTACCTGCTGGGCGCAGGCTATGACAGGGACGGCAATGCGGTCTCCGTCATGGGCCCGACAGTCCCGGAGGACAAGCAGGAGGCGGTGAAGGCCGCGGGCATCCTGCCCGGTCTCGTGCCCCTGCCGACCTGGGAAACCGTCAAGCCGGGCGATGTCTTCCGTGTCTTCGAGCGCGGCGGACGCAATATAGGCAACCTGTTCCCTGAAACCGGCCTGCCGAACGCGCTCGGCCAGCTGCAGCGCATCGAGGAGCCGGGCCGGCCCGACATCCGGCAGTCGAACCGTGGTCCCGGCACGGGCGCGCGCATTGCCGTGCCGCTCCTCAATATCACCAAGACGCGCCTCAACGACCCGATCACGTGGTTCCTCGGCACCAACGACCAGCCGGGCGACTACCGCAGTTCCGGCTGCGCGTCCTGTCACGTCGTCTACGCGAACGACCGCGATCCGAAGCACTCCGGTCCCTACGCGCAGTTCGGTCACAGCGGGACGACCGTCACGGCGGATCCGACGATCGACAGGGACGACCCCGGGCATCCGCTCAAGCACGTCTTCACGCGTGCGGTGCCGACGAGCCAGTGCATGATCTGTCACATGCACCAGCCCAATATGTTCGTAAATTCTTTCCTCGGCTACACCATGTGGGATTACGAGGCGGATGCGCCGCTCATGTGGCCCGAGGAGCAACAGTATCCGTCGGCCGAACGCATGCGGGAGGTTCTCGACCGCAACCCGGAGGGGGCCGCGCCACGGGGAAAATGGGCCGATCTCGAATTTCTCAAGGGCGTGTGGGACATGAACCCGCAATTCAAGGACACCCAGTTTGCGGATTATCACGGCCATGGCTGGAACATGCGGGGCGTGTTCAAGCGCGATCGCGAAGGCAACCTGCTCGATGCGGACGGCGAGCGTGTCGGCGCCGATGATCCGGAGAAGTTCGACAAAGCCGTGCACATGTCGTCAATCCATGCTGACGTGGGCATGCACTGCGTCGATTGTCATTTCTCACAGGACAATCACGGCAGTGGCCACATCTACGGCGAGGTCGCGCTGGCCGTCGAGGTGGACTGCAAGGACTGCCACGGCAGCGTCCGCGAATATCCGAATCTGTACACGTCCGGCGCCGCCGCACTGGATGGCGGCGCGGACATGAGCGTCATGCGCACGCCCGACGGGCGCCGCCGATTCGAGTGGATCGGCACGACGCTGTATCAGCGTTCGATGCTCGACCCCGAGCTCGAGTGGCCGCTGAGCCTGGTCAAGGATACAGTCGATCCGTTGCACCCCGCCTACAACGCAAAGGCCACGCGGGCGAAGCTCATGGGCAGCGACACCGCGGAACAGAAGTGGGGCGCGCTCGTTCCGTACGATCAGCTCGCTCACTCCGACGAAAAGATGGAATGCTTCACCTGCCACACGTCCTGGACGACGAGCTGTGGCGGCTGCCACCTGCCGATCGAAGCGAACTGGAAGACGGAACGGCACCACTACGAAGGCGGCGAATCGAGAAACTTCGCCACCTACAATCCGCAAGTGGCGCGGGACCAGATGTTCCTGCTGGGACGGCGGGGGACCGCTGAAGGCAGCAAGATCGCACCGGTTCGATCCTCCTCGGCGCTCGTGCTCTCGTCGACAAACGCGAACCGTGAAAAAATCTACATTCAGCAGCCGCCCATAGCGGCGAGCGGCTACAGCTCGCAGGCGTTCAACACGCACTTCCCGCACACGGTGCGCAAGACCGAAACGAAGACCTGCAACGACTGTCACCTGTCCGAAGACGGCGACAATAACGCCATCATGGCGCAGCTCCTGATGCACGGCACCAACTTCGTCAACTTCGTCGGTTATCACGCCTGGGTCGGCGGCGACGGCGAGATCACGGCAGTGCAGGTAACCGAATGGGATGAGCCGCAAGCCGTCATCGGCAGCTACCTGCACCGTTATGCCTATCCGGACTGGTACGCAGACCATCAGGAGAGGGGGCGGCGGCTCGACACCGCGCATGCCCATTCGGCCGGCAAAGCGGGTTGCCTGCAGCTCCGCGGCGAGTACCTGTACGTGGCCGAAGGCGGCAAAGGCATGCAGGTTTACGACGTCGCCAGTGTCGCCAATAAAGGCATTTCCCAGCGGATCATCACCGCGCCGTTCAGTCCCCTCGGTCAGGATATGCAGATCGGCTCCGAGAACGCGACCTGCCTCGCCTTGCCCACCAACCAGTCGATTCATCCCGATCGCAACCAGGGCGATCTGATGCGGGTCGACAATGAGGAAGCGCCTTTCCATCCGGTATACAACTACGTGTTCGTGACGGATGCCGAGGAAGGTCTGATTCTCAGCGACGTCAACACCCTCGCCGACGGCGACCCGCGCAATAACGATCTGGCGCGTGACCTGACCTGGAACGAAGGCGGAATCCTCGACGGCGCCCGCCATATCACCGTCGGCGGACATTATCTCTACATCATGGCGGATGCCGGCCTGGTGGTCCTCGACGCCGATCAGCCGCTCTCGCCCCGCGTCGCCGCCGTGCTGCCGCTCAAGGACCCGCGTGCTTCGGCGCTGCAGTTCCGGTACCTGTTCGTCACCGACGCCGATGGCTTGAAGGTCGTCGATGTGACCCATCCGGAACGGCCGGAGCTGGTCGGGGAGAATCTCATCCGCATGCCGGATGCGCGCCGCGTGTACGTCGCGCGCACGTATGCGTACGTGGCCGCGGGGCCGGAGGGCCTCGTCATCGTCGATGTCGAGCGGCCGCGGGCCATGCGGGAATTGATCCGATACGATGCGAGCGGAGAGATCGGCGATGCGCACGACGTCGTCGTGGCGACGACAAACGCGTCGCTGTTCGCCTATGTCGCCGACGGCAAGGGCGGCTTGAAAATAGTGCAGCTCACGTCGCCGGATTCGCAACCGAACCTCTATGGATTCAGTCCCGAGCCCAGGCCCGAGCTCATTGCGAGCTACACGACCGGCGCGCCCGCTTTGAGCCTTGCCAAAGGTCTGGATCGCGACCGGGGTGTCGATGAGACCGGGCATCAAATCGCGGTGTTCGGCAGAAAAGGCGCCCGGCCGTTCACGCTTCAGGAAATGCAGCGCCTGTATCTCGACAGCGGCGGCGAGCCCTGGTACGTGTCCGACGAGGCAGCCGGAAAGAGCCCATGAGGGCGTCCCCGTTCAGTCGCGGCTCGAAGCGACTTGGACTGATCGGCGGCGCCGTGATTCTGACGTTTCCCGGCATGGCCGGCCAGGCACAGATCCGCGAGGAGCCGCATCAGCATCTCGGTGTCGCGAGCTGCGCGACCAGCGTGTGTCACGGCAAGGCGACGGAGCAGGAGACCGGAAACGTCTGGCTCAACGAATATCGAATCTGGACGGCCGAAGACCGGCATTCGCGTGCTTACCAGACCCTGAGCAACGCTGAATCGAGGGCTATTGCGCGCAAGCTGGGGCTCGCCAGCGCCGTAACCGCGAAAATCTGCCTGGATTGCCATACCGACAATATCGATCCTGCGAAACGCGGTCCCAAGTTCCAGCTCAGCGACGGCGTCGGTTGCGAAGCCTGCCACGGCGGGGCGGAACAATGGATCACCAGCCACGCCGAACCGGGCGCCACGCATGCGGATAATCTTGCCAAAGGCATGTACGCGACGGAGAAGCCGGTCGCCCGCGCCGAGATCTGCATTTCGTGTCATCTCGGCACCGGATCGCAGTTCGCCACGCATCAAATCATGGGCGCGGGACATCCCCGGCTGAGCTTCGAGCTGGAAGCGTTCACCACCAATCAGCCGCAGCACTACAGCGTCGACGAGGATTATGTCGAGCGCAAGGGACGTATCGAAGGCTTCAATCTCTGGCTCACCGGTCAGCTGGTCACGGCCGACCGCTATCTGTCATTGATCAAGACGGGTCTGTTCGATCCCGCCGGGGCGTTTCCGGAGCTGGCTTTCTACGACTGTCACAGTTGTCATCACCCGATGGAGGATAAGCGCTGGCCGGTGGGTCTTCTGAGCCAGGGCATCAAGCCCGGTTCCGTTCGGCTGCAGGATCACAACCTGCAGATCCTGGAAGGCGTCGCCCGTGTGCTCGCACGCCCCGAGGCCGCGGCGCTCACCGGCAATGTTCGCGCCTTTGTGCGGGCCGGGCAGGTCAGCCACGCCGCGGTGCGCGAGGCTGCCGACGCATTGCTCGGGTGGATCAGGACCAAGGAGAAGGCGTGGACGACGCGGGCATTCAGCCGGGCGGAAGTGCAGGCGGTACGCAAGACGATCGTCGAGATGGCGGCCAACGGCCTGCTCGCGGATTATGCGAGCGCCGAGCAGGCTTTTCTGAGCATCGAGAGCCTGAGCCTGGCGCTCGGTGACGCCGGCAAGCTGAAATCGTCGCTGGACAAGCTGTACGCGACCGTCGAAACAGATAAGGGATACGACCCGGGACGATTCGCCGCGGCGGCTAAAGGCGCCCTCGCCTCGTTCTAGGAGAAATGGGGACATTCCTGATTTTCTGGCAAATGACTTTTCAGCCGATAATGATATCTGGAAAATCAGGAATGTCCCCATTTTTCCGATGACGACTTTCCACGGCGACTCGCATCCCGGACAAGTGCATGCCGATAACGAGGACCGCATCGGCTGGAACCTCGATGAGCAGGTCTGGCTGGTGGCGGATGGCATGGGCGGCCATTCGAGCGGCGAGGTGGCCAGCCGGATCGTCGCTGATACCATACTGGACGAAGTCGCGCGTAAGGTGCCCTTGACGCAATGCGTACTGGATGCGCATCAGGCGGTAGCCGATGCCGCAAGCGGGCAGGCGGAGTTCAACGGCATGGGCTCGACGGTCGTCTCGATGCAGATCCGCGACGGCGAATGCGAAGTAGTCTGGGTCGGCGACAGCCGGGCTTACCTGTGGCGACGCGGCCGCATAGAGCGAATCTCGCGTGACCATTCCTTCGTCGAGCTGCTGCGGGAAGGGGCGGAAATGTCCGAGACGGAGGTCCGCGGTCACCCGCAGCGGAACGTGGTCATTCAGACTCTGGGCATGGGCGCCCCGGTGCCGGGCCATGAGCACCTGGAATTGAAAAGCCGCGATTGGCTGCTCTTGTGCAGCGACGGATTGAACGACGAGCTGACGGACAAGGAGATCTCGAACGAGCTGCGGCGCAGCGCAGATCCGAAGGAAGCGGTCGGCCATCTCATTCAGGCCGCGCTCGACCGGGGCGGCCGCGACAACGTGAGCGTAGTTGTCGTGGAATGCGACAAAAAGGTTCGAGGGCCGGGCCACGCACTGCGCCCGTATGGAAAGCCGGTAATATTGGCCTTCACCATCGCCGTGCTGGCGCTGGTCATTTTGTGGTGGATGCTCTAGCAAGTATTGATCGCAGCGGTGAATAAGCCGTGGCCGGTTTTTTCACGGCTGGCGAGTAGTCGGAGGGACGAGATGAACGTGGAGCAGGCTTATCTGAAGCCCCTTGCAGGCGGCGCCAGAGTGCAGGTTTCCGGCGAAGTGCTGATCGGCCGCAGCGAGGAGTGCGACCTGGTGCTGAAAGGCGGTTATCCTTCTCGCAAGCATGCCCGGCTGTATTTCCGCGAGGGTGCCGCCAGGCTGGAAGACCTCGGATCCTCGAACGGCACGTTCGTGAACGGCGAACGGATCACCGGGGCTGTTGCGCTCAAGGACGGCGATCGCGTGCGCTTCGACATTCTCGAGTTCGATTTCATGTCGGTCCCGGCGCAGGCGGACATGACGCAACTGCGGTCCGCAGCCGATCGGACCGAATTCCGCCGACCCGCGGAAGCCGCGAGGCCGCCGGAACCTGCCAGTCCGCAGAAAGCCGTCGGGCCTGCGGCGGCCGCCCCGCCGCCAGAAACTTCCAGACCGGAGGAAGCCGCCGCGGCTGCGGAAGCTGCCCGGCCGCCAGAAACTGCCAGACCGGAGGAAGCCGCCAAGACTGCGGAAGCTGCCCGGCCGCCAGAAGCTGCCGGACCGGCGGAAGCCGCGAAGCCTGCGGAGGCCGGCCGGCCGCCAGAAGCTGCCGGACCGGCGGAAGCCGCGAAGCCTGCGGAGGCCGGCCGGCCGCCGGAAACCGCCAGACCAGCGAAAGCCGCGGGGTCTGCGGAGGCCGTCCCGCCGCCAGAAGCTGCCAGACCGGAGGAAGCCGCGAGGCCTGCGGAAGCTGCCCGGCCGGCCGAAGCCGCCAGACCGGCGGAAGCCGCCCCGCCCGATGCAGTTCCCAGGCCCGCCGCGGTACCGCCCGCGGGTGTCGCGCCGCGCAAGCCGGGGGCGTGGGTAGATCCGGCCGCCCACCCTGAAGGGGGCACCAAATTCCTGACCCGCGAGGAAATCGAAGCGCTGCGCAGTGAAGCGGCGTCGCCGGCAGCGGGACCGGGAACGGGAACCAAATTCGATCATCCCTGCCTCGAGGTCTGTTCCGGGCAATCGCGCGGACAGCAGCTCAAGCTCGAGGCGGTCGGCGGACAGGCCGAATGGGGGGTGGGCAGCGATGCGGCGCGCGAAATCGTCCTCGGCGACGAAGGCGTATCCGCCTATCACGCCAAGATTGTCCACCAGGGCAGGACCTGGAAGCTCATCGATCAGATGTCGGCGAACGGCACCTGGGTGAACGGCAGGAAAGCCAACATCAGTTATCTCAATCCCGGCGATCGGATCAAATTCGGCCCGGTCGAATGCGTCTTCCATGCCCCCGCCGCATCGCGGCAGGCGACGGGGCGCGGGATCCTTTGGGGCCTCGTCGTGGCGGCCATTATTGCCGTGGCAATCGGCTTCGTAGCCCTCTGGAGGTGGCTCGGCTGGTGAAAGCATCCGATCTTTTCGTCAAGGCGCTGGAGAACGAGGGCGTTGAATACATCTTCAGCGTGCCGGGTGAGGAAAATCTCGATTTCCTCGAATCGCTACGGACTTCGAGCATCCAACACGTGCTCTGCCGCCACGAGCAGGCCGCCGGCTTCATGGCGGCCACACATGGCCGCCTGACGGGGCGGCCCGGGGTCTGCCTCTCCACGCTCGGTCCCGGCGCAACCAATTTCATGACCGCAGCCGCCTATGCACAACTCGGCGCCATGCCGATGGTCATGATCACCGGCCAGAAGCCCATCAAGAAATCCAAGCAGGGCCGGTTTCAGATCGTCGACATCGTCGACATGATGCGCCCGGTGACGAAATTCGCCCGACAGATCGTCAACGGCAACCGGATCGCGTCATTGACGCGCGAGGCCTTCCGCCTGGCGATGGAGGAGCGACCCGGCGCGGTGCACCTCGAGCTGCCGGAAGACATCGCCCGCGAAGACTGCGACATGACCGACCTGATCCCGGCGCGGCGCCAGCGCCTGCCCGACTGCGACTCCAAGTCCGTGAACGAGGCGGTCGAGATGATCCGCGCGGCGAAGATGCCACTGCTGCTGGTCGGCGCCGGCGCCAACCGGCGGCGCATCATTGATGCCCTTTCGGAGTTCGTGCGCGTTACCGGGATACCGTTCTTCAACACCCAGATGGGAAAGGGCGTCATCCGGGGCCGCTCGGATAAATACCTGGGCACAGCGGCGCTGTCCGACGGTGACTATGTCCATTGCGCGATCGACCGGGCGGATCTGGTCATCAATGCGGGGCACGACGTCGTCGAGAAGCCGCCTTTCTTCATGCGCCACGGCGGTAAGCAGGTGATTCACGTCAATTTCAGCCCCGCCGAGATCGACGAGGTCTATTTCCCGCAGCTCGAACTCGTCGGCGACGTAGCGACGACCTTTACGAGGCTGACCGAGGCGCTCGGCAACCAGTCGGAGAGCCACGATTTTTCCTATTTCATGCGCGTGCGGGACGAGGTGATGAAGCACATCGGCGAAGGCGCGGACGACGACCGGTTCCCGCTGGCGCCACAGCGCATCGTCTGCGACGTGCGCAGGGTCATGCCCGACGACGGCATCATTGCGCTCGACAACGGCACCTACAAGATCTGGTTCGCCCGCAACTACCGCACCACGCAACCCAACACGGTCCTCCTCGACAACGCGCTGGCGACCATGGGCGCCGGTCTGCCTTCGGCGATGATGGCGGCTATGCTCCATCCCGACCGCCGCGTCATGGCCATCTGCGGTGATGGCGGCTTCATGATGAACAGCCAGGAGCTGGAGACCGCAGTCCGGCTCAGGCTCGATCTGGTCGTGCTGATCCTGCGCGACGACTCCTACGGCATGATCCGCTGGAAACAGGCCGTCGACGACTTCCCGGACTGGGGGCTCGAGTTCGGCAATCCGGACTTCGTCGCCTACGCGAATGCCTACGGCGCGAAGGGGCACAGGCCGGAGCGCGCGGACGAGCTGCTGCCGATCATGGAGGCCTGCTTCGAGGAAGGCGGCGTGCACCTGATCGACGTGCCGCTCGATTACAGCGAAAACAAGCGGGTGCTGATCGACGAGCTGGGCGAGCGCGTCTGCCTGCTTTGAGGGGTCTTTCGAAACCGTGATGACCGAGGCCGTTGAAGTCGTTCAGGCCTGGGATCGTGCCGTCATCCGCAGGCTCGAGCTGGTCGGCTGGGCAGACATCGATGCCTGGCTCGACACGGCCGGCGCGCTGTGCCGCGACAGGGCTCGCCTGCCCGCCTGGGAACGCGTCGCCCTGCTGCGGCGGCTCGCGGAGCTCATGCGCGGCGAGCGCGACGACCTCGCCCTCATGATCGCCCGCGAAGGCGGCAAGCCGCTGATCGATGCCCGGGTCGAGACCGACCGCGCCATCGCGGGGGTGGAGATAGCCGCGGGCGAAATCGAACGGCTCGCCGGCGCCGAGATCCCGATGGACCTGACTGCCGGTGGCGCCGGGCGGCTGGCCTTTACGCGGCGCGAGCCGCTGGGGCCCGTCGTCGCCATCAGTGCGTTCAATCACCCGCTCAACCTCATCGTCCATCAGGTCGCGCCCGCGATCGCGGTGGGTGCGCCGGTCATCGTCAAGCCCGCGATAACCACTCCGCTGTCCTGCCTGCGTTTCGTCGCACTCGCACACGAGGCCGGGCTCGACGGGGCCTGGTGCCGGGCTGCGATCTGCGACACTGCGACGGCCGAGCGCATGGCGACCGACGGGCGCGTCGCCTTCTTCTCATTCATCGGCTCCGGCCGGATCGGCTGGATGCTGCGCTCGAAGCTCGCGCCCGGGACACGCTGTGCGCTCGAGCACGGCGGCGTCGCGCCGGTCATCCTCGGCGCCGATGCCGACCTCGGGTGCGCCATTCCCGCGCTGGTCAAGGGCGGCTATTATCATGCCGGCCAGGTCTGCGTCTCGGTGCAGCGGATCTTCGCCGACGCGCGAATTCGCGAAGAGGTCGTCGAGCGCATGAAAAAGGCAGTCGAGGCCCTGCGCGTTGGTGACCCGACAGAAGAGACGACGGACGTGGGACCGCTTATTCGGCCCGCCGAGGTCTCACGGGTCGATGACTGGGTAAAGGAAGCCGTCGAAGGCGGTGCGACGATCGTCTGCGGCGGCAGGCGCGTCTCCGATACGGCATATGCGCCGACGGTGCTCGACCGTCCCGGCGATGCGGCAAGGATATCCACATCGGAAGTCTTCGGACCCGTCACCTGCATTTACGAGTACGACGATGTCGACGAGGCGATCCGGCGCGCCAACGCCCTGCCTTTCGCTTTCCAGGCCGCCGTGTTTGCTCAGGACATCGACTTCGCGCTGCATTGCGCCGTGCGTCTCGACGCCAGTGCCGTGATGATCAACGACCATACCGCCTTCCGCGTCGACTGGATGCCGTTCGCCGGTCTCAAGCAGTCCGGTTATGGGGTCGGCGGTATTCCCTATAGCATGCACGACATGACCTTCGCGAAAATGACGGTGATCAAGAGCCCAGCGTTCGGCGCGTAGTGGCCGCTTCCTCCGTTACCGGCCACTGATCAGGCTCCCGTCATGTCTCCGGACCTGCCCGCCACTCGAACCCGCCATGGCTGAATCGCCCGGGTTGGCCCTGCCCGTCGAGCACGAGCTCGACGACTTCCGCATCACGCAGGTGCTCGGTCAGGGCGGCTTCGGCATCACCTACAAGGCCATGGACGTGCGGTTGCAGCGCGAGGTGGCCATCAAGGAATACCTGCCGCGGCAGTTCGCCTACCGCGGCGATGCCTCGACGGTGCTGCCGCGCGACGACAGTGACCGGGAGGTGTTCGAGTGGGGGCTCAAGCGCTTCGTCGACGAGGCCCGGACGCTGGCGAGATTCCGGCATCCGAACATCGTCGCGGTCATGCGTTATCTCGAGGCCCACGGCACCGCTTACCTGGTCATGGAGTACGAGGAGGGGCGCGACCTCGAAGCCTGGCTCGGTCTGCATCCGGAGGGGGTGTCCGAGAACGTGCTCGTTCACCGCATCCTGCTGCCGGTGCTGGACGGGTTGGAGAAGGTGCACGAGAAAGGCCTGCTGCACCGGGACATCAAGCCGGAGAACATTTTCATTCGTCGCGACGGCACGCCGGTGCTCATCGACTTCGGCGCCAGCCGGGCGCACGGTCAGGGCGCCACGGTCAATCTCACGAGCCTGATCTCCGTCGGCTATTCGCCGTTCGAGCAATACGGCGGTGCTGGGCGCCAGGGACCCTGGAGCGATTTTTATGCGCTGGCCGGCACGCTGTACAGGGTCATAGCGGGGCAGAAGCCGCCGGATGCCATTGCGCGGCAGCAGGGCGAGATCCTGACGCCGGCCGTCGAGGCGGGTCACGGCCGCTACAGCGAGGCGTTCCTGTCGGCCATCGATCGCGCACTGGCGCTGGATCCTGCGCAACGGCCGCAGACGGCCGCGGCCTTCCGGGAGATGGTGCAGAGTGGTGCGCCGGCCGCGGTCTCCGGCCAGGATGCGACCCTGCTGCGGAGCCGGCCGGCCGCGACGGCTGACCGAAAACGCCGCGGTCCGCTGCGCTGGAGCCTGGGCGCTGCCGGGACCCTGGTGCTTGCGGGCGCGCTCGTTCTGATGCAGCCGGAATGGCGCGAGCGGCTGCTTCCGCCGTTCGGTGCGCCCCCGGTCGCCGACCCCGAGCCCGACGTCGTCGAACCGGAGCGGCCGGAGGCAGCCGCGGACGAGGAGGCGGCGGCGGAAGCCACGCCGTCCCCGGCGGAGGAGATGCCCGTCGAACCCGAGTCACAGGCGCCGGCCGATGCCGAGCCGGCGGCAGCCGATGAAGACGCGATACTGGCCGGCCTGGCGGTGCCCGGCGCGGTACGCGATTACCGCGAGACGCAGATCTCGAGCGCAATGCTGGCTTACGTCACCAACAAGACGCAATTCGACACCTGCCGTGAAAACGGCTGCGCCGAGCTCGTGACCCTGATGGGCAAGGTGCAGGAAGCCCTCGAGGGCTACGAATGGGAACGGCCGCCACTGTCCGGCAGCATCCGCGTCATCAATCCCAGGCGGCTCGAGAGCGAGGAATGTCCTTTCCTGATCGACGTCGAGGAAACCGTTCGCCTGGCCGATGAGCAACGCAGCCAGACGCGAACCTACTGCACGCGCAACGGCTTCGATCGCGAACTTCAGACGGCGGGCGAGGTCGAGTAGCCGCGCGGCTGAAGAGTGTATTGCGCCGGCTGCGGCAGAGTGGATACGATACGGAAAAAGAGGGGGGTCGCGATCATGCAATTGAAACCACGGCAGGGCGCGGGCATCCTGGTGTGTCTCGTGCTCGCCGGTTGCGAGACCACCGATGGCGGGGGCTTTCTCGGCGACGTCGGTCGCAGGGTGCTGACCGACGAAGCGGGGCGCAGGGTCACGGGTGGCGCCGCGGACGACGTGGCGGCGACGGCCTCGCAGGTGGCGATGCTCGGAGCGACCAGCAAGGTTTGCGGCGACGGGGGCAGCGTTCTCTGTCGCAATCTCACAAGCACCCTTGCCGCCAGCTTTACCGCCGAGTTCATCGAACGAATGACGCGCGAAGATCTGGAGAAGGCCGCCGAAGCGCGCAACCGGTCTATCGAGACGGGCGAGAAGCAGGTCTGGGAAAACCCTGAATCAGGCGCCAGCGGCACCGTCGAGACCAAGCCGGCGCCGCCGAAACCGCCTGCGCCGACGCCGGTCAAGGTCGAGGAATCGGTGGAAGTGAGCGCGCCGATCATGGATGCGGTCGGCGAGCCGTACATCGTCACTGCATCGAACGGCGTGAACGTCCGGCAGGGACCCGGCACGAACTATCAGATCGTCATGAAGATGCCGGAAGGCGAGCGGTTCAACGCGATCGCCAAGCTGCAGGACGACAACTGGTTTCTGGTCGGCCAGGGATCCGTGGGCAAGGGCTACGCGCACGGTGATGCAATCGGCTCGGCGCCGGTGGCGCTCGACGAACCGGAGCCGGCGCCGGTGCCTGTGCCCGACGAAGAGATAAAGGAAGTCAAGGTGGCCATGGCCGCCGAGTGCTATACCACGCGTCAGAGCGTATCGCTCGCCGACGGGACGACGGAAGAAGCGACGGTCACTTCCTGCCGCACACCCGACGGCTGGGTGCAGGTCTGAGGGTTAAATGGGGACATTCCTGATTTTCGTCTCGAAAATCAGGAATGTCCCCATTTACCTCCCATTTAACCCGACCGCAGCCGGGGAACTGTGCGCAGCATCTCCGAATAGTGGGCGGCGATTCTCTTCGCATCGATGGTATTCAGGAAGCGCGAATACGCCAGATAGGCGATGAGAAAGCGCAAATCCGCGGCCCACGGCGGCAGATAGCGCGGCGGCCGGCAGAGACCGGCCGCGGCGAGCTCCACGAGCGCCGGCATGTCTTCGATGTCGAGCTTGCCGCAGAACAACAGGCGCAGGCAGTCGGTGCGCCCCGACGTGACTATCGAGCGCAAGAAGCTGTGCACACGTAGCAGGCCGTCCAGATAGACGCCGTCCTTGGTGAATGGCGCCCCACCCTCCAGCACGCCGCCGCGATAGATGCGCCGCGCGTTTTCGAAGGCCTGGCTTTCGCTGCGCGTCTGCTTGAGGAAGAACCGGTACACTTCGATGAAGTCGGCGCCGTCGATCGCCATCTGAATGGCGACGACCCGATCCGCGAGCCTGCGCAGACGATCCAGCTCGATCGAGCCGCTGACGAACTCGGCGAACACGGCGAGGCCTTCCTGCGTGCGCGTGGTGCCTGCGTGCCCGGCGGCGAGGATCGGCAGATCTTCCTGTGCAAGTCCGTTCAGGGAAGTGCCGACGTGCACATAGGCTTCGTGGTTGATGAGCTGGACCACGTCACGGTCCGTGAAGCAGGCGCCGCGGCGGATACGTATCCGGCCCGGTCCCGCGAGCGCGTTGGCCGACAGCCGGTCGACGATCTGCACGTCCGGCGCCTGGTCGCCGAAATGCGCGCGCACCGCGGCCGTCATCTCCTCGGCCAGCACTTCCGCCAGCACGCAGGTGTCCGGCGGCGCTCCGAGGTCGACATGCGCCAGGTCGTCCAGCACGAGGTGGAAGGAGCGGGCCATTTCCAGCGCATTCGACGATTCGTCGCGCAGCGGATCGGCCGGCGCGCCGAACAGCAGACGCGATTCCTCGAAGAAAGCCGGCGTCCCGACGGCCGCCAGCATGCGTGCGCCGCCCTCGATGACGTCGGCGAGGCGGGTGAGCCAGTCCTCGACAGGGTGGTCGGTGCCGATGTGTCGGCGCGCCTTTGCCACGGCATCGAAGGTCGGCTGCGGGTCGAAAACCGGATACTCGGGCCGCGGGAGCTCGCCGGCGTCCCTGGCGAAAAAACGCTCCTTGATCTCGGGCGGCCAGGCCAGCGTCGCGAGCACGCGCACGGGGCGTTCGGCATCGCGCAGCAGGGTGCAGACTTCGCGGATGCGGTCGCGGTTTTGCTGGACGTGCGACATTCAGACGGGCACGAGGTCGGGATAGGCCGATTCCCACATGGCCTCGGCGATACGCCGCTCGATGTCATCGTCGGAGACGTTTTCGCCGATCCCCTCGTCGCGTGCGCGCTGCATGACTGCAGCGGCGACCTGGCGCGTGACTGCTCTCAGCCTGCGGATCGACGGATAGAGGAGGCCCTGCTCGAGCTCCTCGTCCAGAACGGCGTCCGCGAGCGCGCGGGCGGCCGCGCTGATCATGCCGTCACTGACCTGCTTCGCCCCCGAGAGCAAGCTGCCGAGCCCGAGCCCGGGGAAGATGAACACGTTGTTGCCCTGTCCGACGAGATAACGGCGCTCGCCGTACTCGACCCGCGGGAACGGGCTGCCGCAGGCGACGAGGCAACGTCCGCCGGTCCACTCGTACAGGTCCCGGGGTATCGCTTCCGCGTATGCCGTGGGGTTCGAGAACGGCAGGATCACCGGGCGCGCGACATGGCTGGCCATCTCCCGGACGATGGCCTCGGTGAATGCCCCGGCCTGGCCGGAGGAGCCTATGAGCACGGTCGGCTTGTAGCGCTCGACGACCGTCGCCAGGTCGCGCGGGCCGGCTTCGAGGCCCGCGCGGCGTGCCGTTTCCGCCGTCCAGGCGAGCTCCTGCTTGTAATGATCCGAGAGGTCGCGATCATTGACGAGCAAGCCTCTTGAATCGAGCACGCCGACCGCGAGCTCGCGGCCGGCGGGGTCGACACCGGCGTCCGCGAGCAGTGCACGGACCTGCCGGGCAATGCCGAGGCCTGCGGCGCCGGCGCCGAAGACGAGCACGCGCTGGCTGGACAGCGGCAGGCCCGAGACCCGGCTTGCGCTGACGATTCCGGCGGCCGCGACCGCCCCGGTGCCCTGGATATCGTCGTTGAAGCTCGGCAGCCGGTCGCGATAGGTGTCCAGTATGTGCAGCGCCGTATCCTTCCTGAAGTCTTCCCATTGGAGCAGCGCACCGGGGAATACCTTCGCCACGGCCTCGACGAACTCCCCGATCAGCGTCCGGTAGTCCGAACCCTTGAGCCTCGGGGCGCGCCAGCCGAGATAGAGATCGTCCGTCAGAAGCGCGGCGTTGTTGGTGCCGACGTCCAGGCTGACCGGCAAAGTTTGCGCAGGATGGATGCCGGCCCCGGCGGTGTACAGGGCGAGCTTGCCGATCGAGATCGCCATGCCGCCGGCGCCCTGATCGCCGATGCCGAGAATGGATTCGTTATCTGTCGCGACGATCAGCCGCACGCCCTCGAACGGAGCCGCCGCCTCGAGCACCTCGGCAATGCGGCCGCGAAAATCCGGCGTGATCCAGATGCCGCGGCCGCGGCGGAAGACCTGCGAGAAGTTCCGCGTGGCCTCGCCGACCGTCGGCGTATAGACGATCGGCATCAGCTCCTCCAGGTGATCGGACAGCAGCCGGTAGAACAGATGCTCGTTGCGATCCTGCAGCGCCATCAGGGATACGTATTTCTCGAGATCGTTCGCCTTGGCGCGGATCGATGCGTAGATGCGCCGCGCCTGCAGCTCGATCGGGTTGTACTGGCTGGGCAGCAATCCCTCGAGCGCGAAGCTGCGGCGATCGTCAGGGGTGAACCCGGTGCCCTTGTTGTGCAGCGGCCGTCGGATCAGCTCGTAGCTGCGGTACGGCACGTCCAGCTTGGTGCGGCCGTCGTCACCTTTGTACAGTTTGTATTGTTCCATCAGCGCTGAGGTCCGGTTTGGTACATTTTCGACGAAATAGCTGCAACCCGCCACTATCCATTGCACGTTTCATAAGATAGTAGTAGCTTTGGCGCTGCTGAAAAACAATAAACGGGGCGATCCACTTCAGTGGATACCGCCCGGCCTGGTGACAATCCGCTGTTGACACTGAATAGGTGCCAGCCCGGCGGTGTCAACTCTGAACGCGGGTATCCCGAGAACATCTTACGGAGGGCAGCCATGTTGCGATCAATGACACTGGCGGGGGCGGTCATCGCGGCCCTGTTCGTTGATACTTCGCTTGGCCTGCCCGAGGAGGGAGGTAGCGATTGCGAGCTTGCGCAACGCTACTATGGTTTGGCGCAGGATCGACTGGGAGCCGTTAACCAGGACGACGCGGCCGCCTATCTGCAACGTGCTGCAGACGCCTGTCCACGCTATGCGTATGCCCAGGAACTGGGCGAAGTCAAAGCGAAATCCGCCGAGGCTGCGGATAAGCGAGACGCTGTCGATGCGTTCGTGACGGCCTATGGACTGGCTTCCTCCGCCACGGAACGGGCCCGGTCGCTGTGGAAATACGCCGAGTTGCTGAACGATGAAGGTGATCCGCAAAATGCCTATCCCTTGATCCTCGAAGCCAAAAGTCTCGACGGTTCGAAAAAGGACATCGTCGCGCTGGCTGCCGAAATTCAGCCTCAGATCGAGAGCCCGAGTCGTGAACAGCTGGTGCGGGGCCTGGCGGAATCCCTCTACAAGCCGATTATCGTGACTGCGGCCGTGTCGGCCGGCCAGGTGCCCAGCGGAGGCAGCAGCGCGGAATCTCCAGCCGGAGCAAGAGTTGCCACCGCGGCTGATAGCGGCGCGCGGGCAGCCTCGGAGCGGCCTTCGATCAATCTACCGATCCATTTTGAGTTCAACAGCGCTCGCGCAGACGCTCGCACGGCGCAGAACATCAAGAAACTTGCGGAAGCCCTGGCCGACAAGCGCCTCGCGGGAAGTGGATTCGCCTTTGTCGGTCACGCTGATGTGCGCGGAGAGGCAGACTACAACCTGGTCCTGTCCAGAAAGCGTGCCGATGCGATATACGATGCAGTCGTCGAGCTCGAACCTGATCTCGCGGGACGAATCTCTGTCACCGGGAAAGGAGCAGCCGAGCCAATCGATTCAGACTCCACGGAAGAGGCGCATTGGAGAAATCGGCGGCTTCAAGTACTGGTGGAATAAGAGACCGAAGATCCCGCCTACAGCCGCCTGTCTGGTCTCTGACATTCTCCGTTCAAATAAGGAGTCGTGATGTCGGTCAGACCTTGATCGGCCGCTAACCGCATAGTTTCGCAATAGCGCTGAAATCGTGGATCGCTCGCAACGATTTCGGACGGTAAAGCCCCCCGTAATCGACCCGCATACCAGAAAGTGGCAAGTGCGTATCCAGAGTCCATGGCCGCTTCGAGACCGGGTACGAAATCTGCTGAGTCGCGGTCCAGAGTGTCCGATTCGGCGGCAAGGTAGAGTGCAAGAGCAGCCTGTGCATCTCCGTCGGAAGCGAGCGCCTCGTGTTCCCGCACGCGCTCCTGTAGCTTGTCGGTCTGACCGGAAAGCCGCCATTGCTTCAGTTCTAACGCAGTTCTGAAAAAGGTATCACTGATTCCGCGAAAACTTGCAGGTGTCAATTGAGGGGCTTCAATTGCTTCCATAAATCGATAGTGCTCGGCGAGCGAGGGCAGCGCAATCGATTTGGAGCTCGTGCTCCGCGGCTCATACTGCTGGTCTGCGAATGAACCTTGTCGCCAGGCCAACCCCGCCAGTCCTGCAACTGCGAGCACGACCAGCGCTGCCCCTGCTGCTGTAACGTATTTTCGCCGACGCGACTCGGCACCGGCGGAAGGTTTTGTCCAAGCTGCAGATTCCAGCGCGCGGAAACACTCGTCAGCGGATGGCCGTTTAGCGGGATCCCACTGCAGACAGCGGCAGATCAAATCGACGACGGGTTTGCTGATACCCTCGAGCGCCGCGCGCAGCTTCACCTCATGATGCTTGCTGCGGATCACCCGGTTCGTTTCCTCGGGCAATACCCCCATGCACATCTGGTAAAGCACGAGGCCGAAGCTGTAGATGTCGATACGCTCGGTGACATCTTCGCCAAGTCTCTGTTCGGGTGCCATGTACGCGGGGGCGCCGATTGCCATGCCGACCTTGGTCAAAACCGTCCGATCCCGGGCCATCGACCTGGCTACCCCGAAGTCTGACAGGAGAGGAATGTCGTCGTCCGTGAACAGGATATTGCCTGGCTTGAAGTCCCGGTGTATGACACCGCGAGCATGCGAGTATCTGAGCGCATCGGCTAGCTGACGCGCGATGTAAGCTGCATGAGGTTCCGGGAGCGGACCCGAAGCAAGCCGATCAGCAAGCGCGTCGCCCCCGGCGCACTCCATGACTATGTACTTGAATCCGTCGACCTCTCCGCTCGCGTGCACCGAAACGATATTCCTGTGACGAAATCCGGCAACGGTTTTGGCTTCGTTCTCGAAGCGTGTGCGGAATTCGGCGTCGTTGCTGAGCTCTGCCGTCATCATCTTGATGGCCACTTTGCGGCCGAGGTTGACGTCGGTAGCCAGAAAAACCTGGCCCATGGCCCCTTTTCCGAGCGGTTTCTCGACTCTGAAGCCCTCTATATGGGGTAAGGCACGGACGCGCGTCGAGTCGTCCAGGGACCGGGCATCTTTTTGCTGGTCTTCGTGCATAGCGGTACTTATCAACGACGGAACCGACGCGAGCCGGCACATTCTCCACTGATTCGGCTGTGCCGTGCCATGGGTAAAGGATTTGGCGAGGCGGGCTGCCTGCGGCGGACCGAAGTTCGATCGCGAGCCAGCGCGGTCGTGATGCGCGGCCGGTACTCGCTCGCGTCCGGATCGGGAATTGCGCTATGCTTTCGGCCGGAAGAAAAGTAAGGCCGAGCCATATTGCAAAGTACTTGACGCCGCGGTAGCGAGTTCTCGATGGCGGCCGGTTCGCGTTCCGTGCAGTACAAGACGCTCCTCATAAGATGTCCCGCTTATACAGCTTCCTGGTCGAGTTGAGCCGCCGCAAGGTGCCGCGCGCGCTCGGCGGCTATCTGGTGCTCCTCTGGCTGCTCGCCCAGGGCGTCGCTCAGCTATTTCCTGCTTTCGGCCTGCCCGACTGGACGGTCCGTTTCGTCATTATTCTGGGAATTCTCGTCATTCCCGTCGTGGTGTTTCTGTCCTGGCGCTTCGATCTGACGCCGCACGGCCTGGTGTCGACGCGACGGAGCGGGCCGATCGGCGCGGTCCGGCGTACTCCGCTGGCCCCGGAGCTCGTCGAGTGGCTGGAAAAACGCCACAACGCAGTGGGCGCCGGCCACCTGACCGCGAGCTGGTCAGGTCCGGATCAATCGACGCAACGCAAGGTGTTCTTCGCGCCATTCACCATCGGACGGGTCATTGCCAACGATATTCAGTTGCCGGACAAGTGCGTAAGCCGTACGCACGCGCTGGTCTGGGCGGAAAACGAGCGCTGGTTCGTGCGGGACCTCGCGAGCTCAAACGGCACCTGGCTGGACGGAGAACGGGTGACCGTTTCGCTCTTGCCGCCGCGATGCAGCCTTCGCCTGGACAGGGAAGGACCGGTGGTCCGGCTCGAGATCGAAATGCCGCAGCCCACGGAAATATCCGCGGCCGAACGGGCGGCCGGCGTGAGTCACTGACGCGAGGCACAGGAAGCCGGGCAAACTACCCGCCCGCCGCGTGCGGATAGAACACGAATTGCCCGTTGGCGTGGCCGGCTTCCCTGAGCCCGGCAAACTGCGGATCCTGCGGATAGGAGAGCCCCTGCGATTCCTGGCGCACGAGTGCAGCCACTCGTGCCGCAAGCGTCTCGCCCGGCATCAATAACAGGTTCTCGGCCAGCACGTTGGTAAACGCCTCCGCGAATATCGACAACCCCGTGTTCCCCGCGTCCAGTTCCCGGGTCAGGTCGTTGGACGTGAGCACCGTGCGCGATGCGAGGCTGAGCCAGAACGGCACCTTTTTCTCGACGTCTCGCAACTCCACGCTCGATCCCTGGCCCAGCGTGCCCGAGTAACACGAGTCGACGACCAGCATCACATGCTTGGCAGTCAGCTGGTTGACGTGCTGCGTGATCTGGTCGACCGGCACGGCGGTTGCCCACGGGTCGTTGGACTCCTCGAAGTCGACGGGCAGCCAGTATCCCTTCTGGAACTCGTCCATATATCCGTGGCCTGCGTAGTAGATCAGCACGAGGTCGTTCTCGCCATACTGCTGGAGTTCCTTGAGCTCCCGCAGCATCCCCTGCCGGCTCAGGTTGACCTGAAGATTGACATCGAACCCGTAGCGTTTCTCGAGGACCTCCTTGACGTTGTAGACGTCGTTCCTGACGGTCGGCAGATCCTGGATGTCGGCGTAATCCCAGTTGCCGATCACCAGCGCACGGTACTTGTACCTGTCGAGGCCCATATCGGCCGACAGTTCGAGTGGCTCGGGCGGCGGCTCGTAGCTTCTCGTGACGGCGTTGGCGAAGGCTACGCGCTGCCCGCCCAGGCGATCGCCGTCAATCTCCAGCTCTATGATGCGCAGGCTCAGATCGCTGATTTCCTCGCTCTTGGCAACCAGGTCGCGATTGAGCTCCTCGTGCCGGCTGCGCCATTTCTCCCAGCCTTGCTCGAATCGCGCTTCCGATTCGTTGAGGCGCGCTGCCAGCGCATCGCGCTCCTGCTGCATCGCCTGCTTTTCCAGATTGAGCTGATCGAGCGCCGCATTTTCCGTACCGAGGGCAGCCTTGTGCTGGATGATCTCTTTTTCCTTCTGCGCCAGGCTCGCCTGCAGGACAGCCTGGGTGTCTTCGCTTTCAGCCAGCTTGAGCTCGAGGGCCGCGATCTCGGAGTGCGCGTCGCTCCATTCGCGACGCAGGTCCCCGAGGGACGCTTTGCTCTGGGCTATTTCCTCCTCCCTTGCCGCCAAGGTCGCCTGCAGCGACGCAACCCGGCTGTCTGCCCCGTCGCCGGTGGCCGTTCTGGCGGCTTCGATGTCCGCCTGAAGCTGCTCCGCCTCCCGTTGCCGGGCAGCCAGCACCTCGGTCGACTGCACGAGCCTGGCGCGCAATGCCTGTGTTTCCGCGTCTTTCTCGCGCATGCGGGCGTCGAATTCACGTTGCGTGTCCGCCAGCTCCTGCTTGATGGTGCCCGTCTGCCTGCGCTCCTCGGCCAGGCTGCTCAAGGCCTGTTGCAGACGCTGCTGGTGAATGTCCGCGGAGCCCGTGCTGGCTTGTATCTGCGCTCGCTGTGCGTTGATCTCGTTCTGCAGCAGCGCAATCGTGCTCTGGGCTTCCTCGATCGTGTTCTGCCGGCTTGCGAGCGTCGTCTCGAGCTCGGCGACGCGCGAGTCGTCGCCGGCAGCGCCGGAAGTGCGCGCTTCCTCGACGGCGGCGCGCAACGACGCGAGCTCCCGTTCGGATTTCTGTGCCGCCCGCATCTGTTCGTTCAACGAGTCGACGTTCGACTGCAGTTTTTGCTGAAGCCGCAATGACTTCGCATTTTCCTCACCGAGCCGGGTGGTCAGAGCGGCGACCTTGCGCTCGGCTTCGGATTTGACCGCCGCCATCTCGGAAGCGAGGACCAGTTCCTCGCCGATCCCCATGCCCTCACGCCACAGCGCGAGCGAACGTTGCAGATCGGGTTCTACGCCCAGACCGTGCTCGTAGAGATAAGCGAGGTTGCGCATGGCACGCGTGTTGCCGTTTTCGCTCGCTTTCGCGTACCAGGCCGCGGCCGCTTCATAATCGGGCTGGTCGAGATACTTTTCGTAAATTTCGCCGACCTTGGTCTGTGCCTCGGCATCGCCCGACTCGGCAGCCGCCTTCCAGATCGCAAGCGCCGTCTCGTAATTGGAGCGGTCGTAGGCGGTATATTCGCCGCCGCGAATCTCGCAGTCGCCGGCGGTGATCTCGACGGGTTTCTGGGGCCTTGCGTAGTTGAAACGGCCGCCCAGCTTGCGCACGACCGAGGGCAGCAGGCACACCACCATCTCGTACTTGTCGGCGCGTTCGAATTGCTCGTCTCGTTCCGCCGGCGCCGCCGAGGCGCCCGATCCCACGGTCAATACGAATGCGATGAAAGTCGTCAGCAGTTTTGCCGGTTTCATTAGCGGTCACCTTCATCAGTCGGTTGCGCCCGCAGCGCGCGGGTGCTTGGTATGACAACTTGCAGCTCGGCGAGTTGTGCCGGCCAGATGGAAGACCAGCAGCAGGCGTGGTCGAAGCTCGCGGCCACGCGGAATTCGGCGTCCTCGACGGCTGGTTCCAGCGACAGGGCGAGGGCCGGCGGGATGATCTCATCCCGGCCGCCGAGCCAGTGCACTTGCATGATTCCAAAGGGGAAATCCTGCGTCCGGGCGGGGTCGAGCGATCCATCGAGCGGTGAGTAGCCGTGCAGCCCCGCCCAGGCAGCGACATCCAGGTTCGGGGCCACGGTCACCAGCGCCCGCACGCCGGCAATGCGGCTGGCGAGCAGGGTGGCGAGCGTCCCGCCGCCGCTGTGGCCGAACAGCACGATGCCGTCGTAGTCGCCCTCGGCCGCCAGCCGATCGATGACTGACTTCATGCTTTGCACGGTGTCCGCCGAGTAGCGATGACTCGTCCACTGGCGGGGATCGCATGCCGCGCTGCCCGCCAGGCCCAGATAGCACGGCCTTCCCACATAAGCGCGCGGGCCCCGATCCAGCGCCATGAGCTCGAGCATCAGGGGCTCGGCCGGCGTCGGATCGGCGTTGATTGTGCCGCGATCGCGCCAGGCCCGTCCATCGCCCTCGATATAAATATGCAACAAGCCGGTCGACGGATGCATGGCAGAGAATATTCTGTGTTCGAACCCGTGCCCCTGCACGATGCGGTCTTCGAAACCCAGGGCGCTCGCTCTCTGCGCCGGCGTGAGCTGCCCCGTGCAGCCCGGCAGCAGCGAGGCCAGCGCCAGCCAGACCCACGGCGCTGCCGGTCGGAATCCCGCGGGACGCAGCGAGTTATCGTGCGAGCCCATTGCAGGTTTGTCGTATGTCCCCGCCGGCCGAAACCACCACGGCGGGGGACAGCTGGTCGTACATCTGGCGCAGTCCAAGGTGGTGCTCGTGCAGGCCGAGGCCCTGGCAAACGAGCCACAAAGCGGTCTTCGCGTCGCCTGCTTCAGCGAAACGCTCGGCGCCGAAGGCGTAAGCTTCGGCGACGGCCAGCAGGCCCGCGGCCGCCTCCCGGCTCGGCGTCAACCGGAGCACGCTGTTGAAAGCAGATCCCGAGTTGTCGGCCCCGCCGAGCAGATCGTGATGGCCGCTGTCCGCGTCGAGATCCGCGAAGGCATCGCGCGCGAACCCCGTGTACGCGATGCCCTGCCGCATCCAGTTGTCGATATTGCGCTCGTCGGCTTCGCTCAATTCCTGCCTGCCGGAATCGTTGAGCAAACCGTTCACGAATGCCTCGTCCGGGTCGACCCCCGGTATCATCGCCCAGACCAGCCCCGCCGCGGCCACGGCGCTCAAGACCACCGCGGCCGCGAGCTTCGGCCGCGAAAAATCCCGTATATCCTCGAAAGCCTCGAGGAATGCGTCGACCGACGGTGTGCGGTCCTCCCGGTTGAACGCCAGTGCGCGCCGCAATGCCTGCCAGCGGCGTTTGCCGAGTCCCTCGACGGGCTTCAATGGGGGCGCGCTCTTGCGGGCCTTGATCGCCCATATGCGGTCGTAGGGGTGTCTGCCCGTCAGCAGCTGGTAGACGACGCAGCCCAGCGCGTAAAGATCGTCGCGCGGATCGGCATCCAGGCCCTCGAACATCTCGCAACTCGCGTATTCCGGCGTCAGCGCTCCGAGCGCACTCGGATCGAAGCGGGTGCTGCGATCCCTCGGGTTCGCCTTCTCCGAGATCCGGGCGATGCCGAGATCCAGTAACTTCGCGCAGCCGTTTTCCTCGACGAAGACGTTGTTGGGCTTGAAATCGGAATGGACCATGCCCTGGCTGTGGACATAGGCGAGGCCGAGCCCCATGCCCTTTATGACTGGCCAGGCCTTCTCGAAGGGCATGCCGTTCTGCGCGTGCGCCAGCATGTATTCATCGAGCGGCGTTCCGCGCATGAACTCCATGGTCATGTACACGGAATGACCGTGCTCGTCGAAGTCGAAGACCTTGACGATGTTGGGGTGCGAAAGGCGCTGCGCGTTGCGCGTCTCCCGTTCGAGGGCGATCCTGGCTTTCGGGTGCGAGGAGAATTCGCCGCCGAGGAACTTGATAGCGACGTGGGGGTGCCGGTCCTCGAATTTTTCCTTGGTCAGGTCGGTGGCGAGAAAGACCGTGCCCATGCCGCCCTTGCCGAGCATGCGCTCGAGGCGGAAACGGCCGCGGATGATGTCGCCGGGCGCGTATTCCTGATGGACCGGCTCCGGCTGCGGCGCAGGCGCGGCCTCTCCGGCGCCGGTTTGCGCTGCGGACTCGCCGCGGGCCAAGGTCCTGTCGTCGTTTTCGATCGGGTCCTCGGACCGCCCCATTCCGGAATCCCGCTGAAGAGCCGCGTGTCCGGACATCTTATCAGGCTCAGAATGCGCCGCGCACGCCGATCGAGACCAGATGAGCGTCGCCGTGGTCGAGAGCCACCGTCTGGCTGTAGTCGAGGAATGCGAAGAAATTGAAGGCGAACTGCAGGCCGATGCCGACGCCGACGTCGAACACGTCGTTGTCCGGTTCGTCGGTGTTGAACGAGAGATTGAAGCTCGGATCACCGCGCAGCTCGGGAAACGCGGCATCGAACGCCGCGTATCGCGCGATCAGCGTCTGGCTGTCGTTGTCGAACTCGTGGCGCCAGTGCGCCTGCACGTAGGGCGTGGCGACTCCGCGGGCCCATCCGAACGTCCGCGCGAGCTGGAAGCCGAGCACGGACTGCAGGGATTCGATGTCCTGGTCCCCATAGGTCAGGTTGAGGCCCCCGGCCGGGTCGTTTTCCGTGTAACCGTCAATCCGGATGTCGAGCCAGTTGAAGCCGCCGTCGACATAGAGGCTGGTCGCGCCCCACGAGAAAGTGCGGCCCACGTCGATGCCGGCGGCCCACTGCGTGCTGTCCGTCTCGCCGGTAATGAGCCGGTCGACGTCGCTGATGCCCGGGGCGGGCGCCTGGAAACGTACGATCCGCTCGAGCTCGTAGTCGTTGCGCCCGTAGGTGAGAATGCCGTCGAGCGTGAACTGGCCGATGTCATGGACACCGAAGGTGCTGAGGCTGAAGCCGTCCACCTCGATATCGCCGCCGGCTGCCGTGGAGGCAACAGCGCCCGGCGACAGATCGTCGAAATCGACCTGGAAATCGGAATAGCCGAGTCCCGCGCCGAGGACGAAACCGTTCTGGAACTGATAGTCGGCGCCGAGCGTCAGACCGTAACTGTCGAAGTCGTAGCCGTCCTCCCTGGAACTGCCATCGCGATCCCCGGAGCCGAACGCACCCGTGGTAAACCATCCCCAGCCGCCGCCCGACAGGTCGTCCCCCGCATTGCCCCCAGAGGCCGGCGATTGATCCGCTTCGAGGTCGCGCCCGCCCATCGCGAGCGCCCCGGGACCGGTGGTCGCGCGCGCGCCGCGGGCGATGGCGTCGATGCGCAACCCGATATTGGCGAACTGCCCGCCGGAGGTTTCGGTCGCGAGGCGGCCCTTGGACGCATTCTCCTCGCCCGCGAGCTGCTGGAGGGCGCTGGCGAGCTGACCGGCGGTCAGGCCGAGATCGTTGGTCTCGTCGCCGCCATTCATTTCGATCCGGTTGGCGGTCTGGACCATTTCCCGGCAGCGAAAAAAGAGATCCTGGGCGTCGCTGTCGAGAGTTCCCTGGACATTTCGCATCGCGAGCTGGCCGCATACCCGCTGGACGGCGTCTCCGGTCGATATCTGCAGCGCAGTACCGACTTCCTCCACCGCCATTCCGAGGGTCGTTTCCTGCGCGCCTGCAGCCGCAGTCGCGAGCATTGCCACGAGCACGATGATAGCTCGACCATGTTTCATGCCGATCTCCTTACTCTTTAACCGCCAGCAGTTGAAGGTCGAGACATCCGGTCGAGACGGCGTTCGCAGTACTTGCGCGTCTTTCAGGAACCGGCCGGCCGGCGCGCGCGCCGGGATTATGTCGAAACGATTCGTTCGGTCGGGTTGATTTGGTCTGGCCGATGCGCATGCCTCGCGTGCGTGAAACCGGGCAGCTACGGACAATTCATGGTTGTTTTTCGAGTATATACCATGTTTCGGCGCGCTCGCCAACGCGATCAGGGTCGCCCGTGCCCGCGCGATGCCGGTCGAGGCAGGGTGGCCGCCGACCCCGATCCCTTCATCGCCACGACGACTTGCGTTATTCTCTCCATCGAGCCGAGAGCTGGCCCGGAAACGAGGGGAAGTCTCAGGACGCCGGCGCAGAACCGAAACACCAACACGTGTCGACTGCGTCCGACATGCGCAGCACGCCTGCGTGCTCCGATTATCCATGGCGCGATTTTTCAAGTTTCTGGTTGACCTGAGCCGCAGCAGGGTGATGCGCGCCGCCGGCGCGTACGTGGTCACCGTCCTGCTGCTGGCCCGGGTGATTTCCGATTTCTTTCCGGCTTTCGGCCTGCCCGTCTCGATATTGCGGGCGCTGGCGATACTCGCCATTCTCGGGCTGCCGGTCGTGCTGATCGTGGCCTGGCGCTTCGACGTGACGCCGGAGGGTGTAGTATCGACGCGGCGGAAAGGCGGCGACCCCCTCGTCGAACGAGAGCAATCGTCATCCGAGGTCACGGCTTCGGTGCATAGCAGGCACAACCTGATCGGGGCAGGGCATGTCGTGGCGAGCTGGACGGATCCCGATGGCGTCGTCCAGCGCAAGGAGTTCTTCAAGCCGTTCGTCATCGGCCGGGACCTCGCCAGCGACATCCACCTCAAGGACGAGCGGGTCAGCCGGGCGCACGCGGTGCTGTGGGCCGAAGGCGGCCGCTGGCGCGTGCGCGACCTGGGCAGCTCCAACGGAACCTGGCTCGACGGTGAACTGATAAAAATGACTACGATACCCACTCGCTGCAAACTGCGCGCGCACGAGGACGGCCCGGTCGTCGAACTGACAGTGGCCGCGGCGGAGGCAACCGTGCTCGCATTCGACCGCAACGCCGCCCGCGGAGGTTGACCATGGAAACCTATCCCCTCGTCATCATCGGCGCCGGCCCCGCGGGTCTGAGCGCGGCCGGCCGAGCGGCCGCTTACGATCAACAATCGGGCCGCGAGACGCCCGGCTACATTCTGCTCGAGGGATACGAAGCGCACGCCAAGACCATCCAGCGATACCAGCTCCGCAAGCTCGTCATGGCTGAGCCGGGATTCCTCGATCTGCGCAGCGACTTCGGCTTTCAGAAGGGGAGTCGTGAAGAGGTGCTTTCCGCCTGGTCCGAGAGTCTGCAGAGTCAACGCGTCATCATCCGGTTCGGCGCGGAAGTGAGCGGAATCTCCGGCACCAAAGGCAATTTCGAGGTACGGCTCGCCAACGGCGAGAAGATCGCCGCCGGGCATATCGTGCTCGCTATCGGCGTGGCCGGCAATCCGCGCAAGCTGGGCGTGCCGGGGGATGGGCTTCCGGGCGTCGAATATCATCTCGATGACCCGGAGGCTTTCGAAGACGAGACGATCATCGTGATCGGCGCCGGCGATGCAGCGATCGAAAATGCCGTCGCGCTGAGCGCGCAGAATGACGTCATCATCATCAATCGGGGAGATGAGTTCAGCCGGGCAAAGGACGGTAACCTGAAGCTTATCCTGAACGCGATCAACGATCCCGCGCAGAGGCTCTCCTGCTTCTATAACACGAAGACCGCCGAGGTCACCGCCGGCGATGACGGCAAGCATCCGCTGACGATCGTGCTGGACACGCCAAACGGACAGAAGCCCGTTCCCTGCAATCGTATCATCGCGCGTCTGGGCTCGATTCCGCCGCGCCGTTTTCTCGAATCGGCCGGCGTAAAGCTCCCCAACGCGAGGCCGGATGCCCTGCCTGAGTTGAGCAGGACTTACGAGAGCAATGTCGAGGGTTTGTACATCATCGGCTCGCTCGCCGGCTACCCGCTCATCAAGCAAGCCATGAACCAGGGGCATGACGTCGTCGAGTACATCAACGGCAACTTCATCAAGCCGGCTGACCAGCCGCTTCTCGAATATCAGTTCCACGGCCTGCCGTTCCGAAGGGACGCTGCGGAGCTCCTGGATCTTTTCCAGCATCGTATCCCCATGTTCCGGCAGCTCAACGCGCTGGCCTTCCGCGAGCTCATCATCGAGGGCACAATCATTGCGAGCTATGGCGATGACCGGCTGTACGAGGAAACAGAACGGTCGCTCAAAACGCTCTCGAACACGCTGCGTGACAAGAATCCCCGGCCGCGCATCACGCGGATCATCCGCGAAGGGGAATACATCTACCGCAAGGGCGACTTCGGCGCGTCGATGTTCACGATCGCCGAAGGCGAAGTGATTCTCGAGGCGGACGAGCCGGGCCAGCACGACATGACCCTGTCGAGAGGCGAGTTCTTCGGCGAGTCGAGCCTGATCTCAGGAAGGCCGAGGCTGGATCACGCGCGGGCAGGGGCGAACTGCCTGCTCGTCGAAACGCCGCGCCGGATCATGGTCAAGCTCATGAACTCGAACGAGGAAGTTCGCCGCGGCATCGACTGGATCTTCATCGTCCGGGAGTTGCGCCGGCACTTCGCCCCGCGAGCCGGCTTTGCCGATCTGCGCGAGATTGCCGAAGCCTGCGAGGTGCGCCATTTCAAGGCGGGCGAAGTCGTCTTCAAGGAGGGCGAGGTCGGCGACAGCCTGCATCTCGTCCGGTCCGGCTCGGTGACGCTCATGCGGCACACGGACAAGAACGATCTCGTGCTGGCGCAGGTGCCGAGCGGACAGCTCGTCGGCGAAATGGCCTTGATGGGGGATCCAGTCCGCCGGGAGACCGCCATCGCAACGCTCGCCCTGGAAACCATCGAGATCAGGCGCCCGCAGTTTCTCGAGCTGATCAGCCGCGAAGATGCGCAGATCGAACGACTGCAGGCGGACGTCACCCGTCATGTGATCGACCATACACTGATGGAAGTGCGTCCCGAGGCCGGCGCGATGATGCAGTTCCTGATGAGCGAGGGCCTGGGCGAGGCCACCAACGCCATCATCATCAATGAGGATCTCTGCGTCGGCTGCGACAATTGCGAGAAGGCCTGCGCCGAGACGCACAACGGCATCTCCCGTCTGGACCGGAAGTCCGGCAATACCTTCGCGCACATTCATGTGCCGATTTCCTGCCGGCACTGCGAGCAGCCTCATTGCATGAAGGACTGCCCGCCCGACGCCATCCATCGCGCGGTCGACGGTCAGGTATTCATCGACGAGACCTGCATCGGCTGCGGCAACTGCGAAGCGAATTGTCCCTATGACGCAATTCGCATGGAATACGACGCGCCCGAAAAACCCGGGCTGCTCCAGTGGCTGCTGCTCGGCAGAGGCCCCGGGCCGGGGGAGACGCCCGGCTACACGCCCGACGCGGCGGCAAAAGAGAAGGGGAAAAAAGCCGTCAAGTGCGACGCCTGCCTCGGCCGCAAGGGCGGTCCCGCCTGCGTGAATGCGTGTCCGACGGGGGCGGCGATCCGGATCGGACCGGAACGTTTCATCGAGCTTTTGGACAAGCCGGCTGCGTGACGGCGCCGCCTTCGAGCAACGCGACCGGATAGTCCAGCAGGTTTTCCATCGCCAGCCGGGCAGCGCCCGGTATGGTTGTTCCGGTCAGGACGTTGGTATAGCGCAAGCCCGAAAGCTCCGCCGGGAGCTCCAGGTACGTGTCCCGCCAGCGACTCGGCGCCAGTGCGAGCGAATCGTCGAGGGCAAGCAGGTCGGCATTCAGCCGCGATGCAATGACGATTGCGGTGGACGCCCGATCGTGTGCGCAGCGCGCAAATGCCACGACATGCCCGGCATGTTCGCCGGCCGCACTCAAGGGCAGATAATGTCCAGACGTGAACAGCGCCGGCTCCTGTGCGCGCAGCGCGAGCGCCTGCGCGATCAGCCGCTGCTTGATTTCTCCGCTGCGCCAGCGTGCCGCCAACTCGGGCCAGGGGCAGCCCGATGACAGCGACGTCTGCCGGGCCGTGAAGTCCACGGGCCGCCTGTTGTCCGGATCGACGAGGCTTAGATCCCAGTAATCGGTGCCCTGGTACAGGTCCGGCACCCCCGGCGAGGTCAGCTTGAGCAAAGTCTGGCCGAGGCCGTTCGCTGCCGCGATGCGCGCGATGTGTTCAGCGAAGGGCGCAAAACTGCTCAGGAACGCCCGGCTGCGCTGCGGATCGAGCACGCTGCGCACAAAGCCGTCGACGGCGGCCTCGTAGGTTTCATTCGGCGCGATCCAGCTCGAGTACCGCTTGGCCTCGCGCACGGACTTCTGCATGTAGGCGGCGAGACGCTCGACGAGCTCGCTTGCAGGGTCCGCGGCCTCATCGGCGCTCCAGATACCGAGCAGCGTCTGGTATAAAAGGTATTCGTCGTTGCGGTCCGGCGCCGGCCGGTCGTTGACGTCGCGGCGCTTCGAGCGATTGAGGCGCGCCCAGCGGAACACGAGCTTGCGCCATTCGTTGCCGAGCTCACTGATCGCAGCGATGCGCAGGCGTGTGTCCTCGCCGCGCTTGTGATCGTGCGACGCCGTCGTCAGCAGCGCCAGAGGCTGGGTTGCGAGACGCTGCAGATTCATGTGGTGAAAGGCGGCCGGCGAGGTGCCGAACCGGGCGGGGTCGCCACCGACCTCGTTCAGTGACACGAGCCGGTGATAGCGATAGAAGGCGGTGTCCTCGACGCCCTTGGCCGCGACCGCTCCGCTCAGTTGCTGGCTCTTCATGGCGAAGCGCAGGACTTCCGCCGGGTCGTATGCGTCGCTGGCACGCGGCAACAGCTCCGCGCGCAGCGCCCGGTCGACGAAACGGAACAGTGAGCCCTCGAGCTGCGGGTGATCGCGGCGCGCACGCGCGCGTGCCCAGTCGAGATACCGGCGGTCGTTCTCGTCGACGCCGGCCGCCGTCACGTAGGTCCGATAGACCGGCAGATGCGCGATCATTGCCATCAGCGCGGTGCGCAGGTCGGCAAGCGTGAAGTCCCGCGTGCGCCGGGAGCGGCGCGCGATCCGTTTCAGCATCCCGGCGAGCACGTTGAGCTCGCTGGCCAGATTGGTCATGAGCGCTTCGCGCTTGGCAGTCGCAGCGACCGCCTCGAACTCCTCGGTCAGGCCGGTGAAGCGTCTGTAGGTGCCGGAGATCGCGCGCTCCGCCCCGGCGGTCACGAACAGGCCGTGCACGGCGTTCATGAACTCGTAGCCGGTCGTGCCGTCGACCGGCCAGCCGCGCAGCGACTCGTGCGGCGCAAGGATTTTCTCGACCACGATATAGAGAGGCGCGCGCTTTGCGGTGAGGGCGTCGGTCTCACGCCGCAGCCTGTCGCAGTACGCAGCGGGGTCGTACAGGCCGTCAATGTGGTCGATGCGCAGGCCGTCGAGCCGGCCCTCGCTGATGAGCCGGAAGACCAGCCGGTGAACGCTGTCGAATAAAGCCTCGTCTTCGACACGCAGCCCGGCGAGGTCGTTGATATCGAAAAAGCGCCGGTAATTGATCTCCTGGGTCGCGACCCGCCAGTAGGCGAGCCTGTAGAACTGCCGCTCGAGCAGCTCATGCAGCGCGTCGAACGTGCCGGGTTCGTCCGGCCTTCCGGCGTACGCGGCGGCGAGCGCCGCCAGGGCGCCGCCTGCATCGGGCCGGCGCGCACATTTGGCGAGCTCCCGCTGGAGCTGAGCCGCGCGCGCGCGTGTCCCGCCGGTGGTCGATCCGGCGAGCGCGGCGAACGCGGAAGCGAGGTCGGCAAGCCCGCGGTCGTTCCCGTTCGCCGCCGCCTCGAGCAGGGGTGCATAGTCGCGCACGGCGATCGGGAACCGGTGCCCGAAATAACGGACACCGAAGCGGCCGCGTTCGCCGTCGAATTCGAACACGAGCTCGCCGCGCTCGAGCACGCTGCCGTAGTGGTCGCCGAGGAAGGGCAGCAGTACCTTGCCGTCCAGGGAGCGCTCGAGCGGCGACCAGTCGATATCGAAATCGCTGGCGTGCGGGCTCGCCTCGCCCCATTCGAGGATGTCCGCCCAGCGCGGATTCTCGTCGCCGCCGACACCCATGTGATTGGGAACGAAATCGAGGATCAGTCCCATGTCCAGGCCGCGCAGGGCCGAGACCAGACGCTCGAATGCCGGCGCGCCGCCGAGCTCGTCGCTCAGACGCCCGTAGTCGACGATATCGTAGCCGTGGCTGGAGCCCGGCCGGGCGGCGAGGAAAGGCGACGCATAGACGTGGCTGATGCCGAGCGCGGCGAGATAGGGCGCGACCCGCGCGGCATCGTCGAAGCCGAACCCGCGCTTGAGCTGCAGGCGGCAGGTCGCGCGCGGCCGACCGAATTCGGCGCCGCGCGGGCGCGTGGCTGGAGGCCGAATGAATTCGGCCCTACGGCGTGCGGGCATGCCGGGCGGGGCCGGTATCGACCGGCCGGTCTCGACGCCGAATGGATTCGGCGTTACGTCGTGCGGGCATGCCGCGTAGGGCCGGTTTCAACCGGCCGGCCTGCGAGGAACCAGGCCACGCTCCAGGCCGGCATGGGATCGGCGCTACCGGCCCCGGCAGGCCATTCGAACAACGGCGGGTCACCGCGGCCTGGGTCTGCGACGTCTGCCGGCTGCCCGCCTAGATTCGCCGCGAGCGTGAGGTGCACGGGCCCGCGCGACCAGCTCGCCACGAGCCCGGTATCGCCGCGCAGCCGAAACTGTCTGGAAGTCGCGGTCGCGGTCAGCCGCGCCGGCACCACGGCCTGCCGGCGCAGGCGCAGCAGCGCGCGCATCCACGCGAGCGTGGCGCGGCCCCGGTCGCTCCCGGCGTCCTGCCAGTCCAGCCGCGAGGCCTCGAACGTGGCCGCCGCGTTCGGGTCGGGTATGGTCTCGCGCGCCGCAGGGTCGGCGAACTCGGGGAACGCGGCGAACTCGGTGCGCCTTCCGTCGCGGACCGCCGCGGCCAGCGCGTCGCCGTGATCGCAGAAATAAAGGAAAGGCTGCGAAGCGGCCCATTCCTCGCCCATGAACAGGAGCGGCGGCTGCGGCGAGAGCAGCAGAACGGCCAGGAGCGCGCGGAGCGGCTGCTCGTCGCACAGTGCCGCCAGGCGCTCGCCGAAGGCGCGATTGCCGACCTGATCGTGATTCTGCAGAAAATGCACGAAGGCGGCTGCGGGCAGGTGGGCGCTCGGCTCGCCGCGCGCGGCGCCGTCGCGATGGGCGGACGGCTCGCCCTGATAGACGAAGCCTTCGCAGAGCGCGCGGCCCAGCGCGTGCAGAGGCCGGTCGGCGTAGTCGGCGTAGTAGCCGTGCGTCTCGCCGGTCGCGAGCACGTGCGCGGCGTGATGGAGATCGTCGTTCCACTGCGCCGTGTAGAAACCGGGCCGCTCGGCGTCGCGTTCCAGATAACGGGCCGCGTTGTCGTCGTTCTCGAGCACGAGCCAGATATGCCGGCCGGGCTCGCAGGCCGCGCGCGCGCGCGTGGCGAGCTCGGACAGGAAATCCGGCGTCGAGGGATCTCGAATCGCGTGCACGGCATCGAGCCGCAGGCCGTCGAAGCGGTACTCGGCGAGCCAGTAGAGGGCGTTGTGAATGAAGAACTCGCGGACCTCGGTCCGGGTGAAGTCGATGCCGGCGCCCCACGGGGTCGCGATGTCCGGATCGAAGAACTGGGGCGCGTAGAGATGCAGGTAATTGCCGTCCGGCCCGAAATGGTTGTAGACGACGTCGAGCACCACGGCGAGCCCGCGGCCGTGCGCTTCGTCGACCAGCCGTTTGAGCGCGTCCGGCGAACCGTAGCGGTGGTCCGGCGCAAACGGCAGCACGCCGTCGTAGCCCCAGTTGCGCAGGCCGGGGAAGTCGGCGACCGGCATGAGCTCGATGGCGGTCACTCCGAGATCCGCAAGATGATCGAGCTTGTCGCGCACGCCGTCGAAGTTGCCCTCCGCGGTGAATGCGCCGACGTGCACCTCGTAGAGCGCGCAGGCGTTCCAGTCGAGACCCCGCCAGCCCGTATGGCGCCAGCGATAGCCGGCCGGATCGACGACCAGGCTCGGCCCGTGCACGTCATCGGCCTGGGCGCGCGCGGCCGGGTCCGGCACGCGCGTGCCGTCGTCGAGCATGAACCAGTAACGGCTGCCGGCGCGCGCCTTGCGCGTTTCGAGTTCGAACCAGCCGGTCTCCGTGCGCTGCATGAGCAGCTCCCGCGAGCGATCCGGCAGCAGCAGGGTCATCTGCGACTGACCGGGCGCCCAGATCCTGAAGCGTATCCTGTCGTCCGCGCCGGTCTGCGCGCCGAACGGCATCCGGTGCGCGAAAACCGCGTTCATGCCCTCGGACGTGACGCAAAAATCAGCACGGTGCGGCCGGGCACCTGCAGAATCTCGCCGGGCGGAAAATGGGGCGGAAAATGGGGACATTCCTGATTTCGGGAACCGAAATCAGGAATGTCCCCATTTTTCTCGAAATCAGGAATGTCCCCATTTATCCCATTTATCGGGTGCCAGCCGGCGTCCGGCGGTGGGACCGGGGGCAGCTTGAACCCGACCGTCTGGATGTCGCCGTTCAGGATCACGAACAGGCTCGCCTCGGGCTCGTCGCTGTGCGCCGCGTCCTGCACCGACGCGCCGTTGAGCTGCATGCCGATGCACCGCGCCGGCGGATTGTCCCAGTCGTGCGACTGCTTTTCCGTGCCGGCCGGCTTATACCAGGTGATGTTCTTGTGGCCATTGCTGCACGGCTCGCCGTGCAGGAATCCGGGCTGCCGCAGCATGGGATACAAGCGTCGCAGGGCGATCAGCCGGCGGACGAACGTGCGCAGCGACCAGCCGGCATCGTCGATCCGATCCCAGTTGAGCCAGCCGATATCGTTGTCCTGGCAATAAGCGTTGTTGTTGCCGCCCTGCGAGTTGCCGTGCTCGTCGCCCGCGAGCAGCATGGGCACGCCCTGCGAAATCAGCAGCGTGGCGAGGAGATTGCGTTTCTGCCGCTCGCGCAGCGCGTTCACGGCATCGTCGTCGGTCGGGCCTTCGATGCCGTAGTTCGCGCTCAGATTGTCGCTGTGCCCGTCGGCATTGTTTTCGTGGTTCGCCTCGTTGTGCCGTTCCTCGAAGGTAACGAGATCCCCGAGCGTGAATCCGTCGTGGGCGGCGACGAAGTTGATGCTCGCCCAGGTGCGCCGGCCGTGATGCTCGAAGAGGTCGCTGGACCCGGTGAGGCGCGCGCCCATCTCGCGCATGAAGCCTGGGTCGCCGCGCCAGAAGCCGCGCAGCGTATCGCGGAAACGGTCGTTCCACTCCGACCAGCCGGGCGGAAAGCCGCCGAGCCGGTAGCCGTCCGGCCCGACATCCCAGGGCTCGGCAATGAGCTTGAGCCGCGACAGCACTGGATCCTGGCGCACGGCATCGAAGAAACCGCTGCCCGGGTCGAAGTCGCGCGCCTCGCGGCCCAGCGCGGTGCCGAGATCGAAGCGGAAGCCGTCGACATGCATGTCCTCGGCCCAGTAGCGCAGCGAGTCCATGACCATCTGCAGCACGCGCGGATGCGTGAGGTTCAGCGTGTTGCCGCAGCCGCTCCAGTTCAGGTAATGCCCGTCGTCGGTGAGCCGGTAATAGCTCGGATTGTCGATGCCGCGGAACGACAGGGTCTGGCCGAGCTGATCGCCCTCCGCCGTGTGGTTGTAGACCACGTCCAAGATGACCTCGATTCCGGCCGCGTGGAAGCGTTTGACGAAGGTCTTGAACTCTTCGATGCGCTCGCCGGCGAGATACCGCTGCGCGGGCGAGAAGAAGCCGATGGTGTTGTAGCCCCAGAAATTCCGCAGGCGCCTGTCGAGGAGATGATTCTCGTCGACGAAGGACTGCACGGGCAGCAGCTCGACCGCGGTCACGCCGAGGGAAGCGATGGAGTCGATGACCTCGGCGCGCGCCAGTCCGGCGAACGTGCCGCGCTCGGAGTTGGGGACATCCGGATGCGTCATCGTGTAGCCGCGCACGTTGAGCTCGTAGATCACCGTATCGGACCACGGAGTCTGCGGCCGGCGATCTTCGCCCCAGGTGAACGCGGTGTCGACGACACGGCATTTCGGCATGGCGTGGGCATTGTCGCGCCGGTCGAACGACTGATCGGCGCGGGCGCTGCCGAGCCGGTAGGCAAAATGCGCCGGGCTCGGCTTGAGCTCGCCGTGCAACGATCTCGCATAGGGGTCGAGCAGCAGGTTGTGCGGATTGAAGCGGTGTCCGTGCGCGGGCTCGTAGGGCCCGTATACGCGGTAGCCGTACAGAAGTCCCGGGCTCGCGGTGGGAAGATAGCCGTGCCAGACCTCGTCGGTATGAGCGGGCAAGTTGATGCGCTCGATCTCGTGCCGGCCCGTGTCGTCGAACAGGCAGAGCTCGACCTTGTCCGCGTGCGCCGAGAAAAGGGCGAAGTTGACGCCGCTGCCGTCCCAGCTCGCGCCGAGCGGATAGGGCGAGCCGGGTTCCATGTGTCGGTGTCGCCAGCCGGCGTCGTGTTCGTCGGCCACGGCGCTCAGGCTTCGCGTTCGAAGAGCACGGTTGCGAGCGGCGGCGCCGTGACCAGTATGGAATAGTCGCGCCCGTGCCAGGGCGTCGCCTCGGCCTCGATGCCGCCGAGATTGCCCAGGCCGCTGCCGCCGTAAGCGACGGCGTCGGTGTTGATGAGCTCCCGGTAGAAGCCCGGCGCTGGCACGCCGATGCGATAGGCCGGGCGCGGCACCGGCGTGAAGTTGCACACGGCGATCACCGGGCGCGAGCCGGCGCGATCCTTGCGCAGGAAGCTCAGAACGCTCTGCTCGCTGTCGTTGGTGTCGATCCATTCGAAGCCGCCCGGCTCGCAGTCGAGCTCGTGCAGGGCCGGCAGGCGTCGGTAGGCGTCATTGAGATCGCGGACCAGCCGTTGCACGCCGCCGTGCATGCCGTCTTCGAGCAGGTGCCAGTCGAGGCCCGAGTCATGGTTCCATTCGCGCTCCTGGGCCAGCTCGCCACCCATGAACAGGAGCTTCTTGCCCGGATGCGCGTACATGAAGGCGTAGTAGGCGCGCAGGTTGGCGAACTTCTGCCAGCGGTCGCCCGGCATCCTGCCGAGCAGCGAGCCCTTGCCGTGCACGACCTCGTCATGGCTCAACGGCAGCACGAAATTCTCGGAGAACGCGTACAGGAGCCCGAAGGTCAGGTCATGGTGGTGGAACTTGCGGTGCACGGGCTCGTGCTGCATGTAGCGCAGCGTGTCGTTCATCCAGCCCATGTTCCACTTGATGCTGAAGCCGAGCCCACCGGTGGTGGTGGGATGCGAGACACCGCCCCAGGCCGTGGATTCTTCGGCCACGGTCAGGATACCGGGAAAGCGACCGTGGATCTTCTCGTTGAATTCCCGCAGAAAATCGATCGCTTCCAGATTCTCGCGGCCACCATAACGATTCGGAATCCATTCACCTTCCTGCCGGCTGTAGTCCAGATACAACATC
>DATLFD010000011.1:0-48553 GCA_035524935.1 Gammaproteobacteria bacterium
CGCCTGCTCGCCGCCTACCGCAGCGACATTTACCAGATCTGCAAGGTGTTCCGCGACGCGGAGGCGGGCCGGCGCCACAATCCGGAGTTCACGCTCGTGGAGTGGTATCGGATCGGCTTCGACATGTATCGGCTGATGGACGAAGTGGCGGAGCTGCTCGCCGAGCTCTTCGCCGGGCACCGTCCCCTCGGGCCGCCGGAACGGCTCAGTTACCGGGACGCGGTCCTCGCCCAGGCGGGCATCGACCCGTTCAGGGACGATCTCGATCGTATCCGGTGGCGCATCCGCGAGTCCGGGATCGACCTGCCGGCGGGGCTCGGCGATGAGCGGGGCCCGTGGCTGGACCTGTTGTCGGCAACCCTGGTCGCGCCCCGGCTCGGTGCCGGGCGGCTCACATTCATCCACGACTTTCCGCCGGAGCTCGCCGCCCTCGCCCGGATTCGTCCGGGCCCGCCGCGTGTCGCGGAACGTTTCGAGGCCTTCCTGGACGGGATGGAGCTGGCGAACGGGTTTCACGAGCTGGCCGACGCCGTCGAGCAACGCGCGCGCTTCGACGCCGAGCTGGCCGCCCGCGAACGTGCCGCGAAAAGCACCGCGCCGCTCGACGAGCGGCTGCTCGCGGCATTGGAGCACGGCCTGCCCGATTGCTCGGGTGTGGCCCTGGGGTTCGACCGCGCGGTCATGCTCGCGACCGGCGCGCGCTGCATCGACGAGGTGCTGAGCATCGGCTTCGACGACGCCTGATGCCGCTTCATCTAGAGTAGGCAGGTGGCCGACCCCAGCCTGTATGCCGAGATCGAGTGGGAGCTGCGCGCACTGTTCGCAGGCGAGCGCGATCTCGTCGCCAATGCGGCCAACTGCTCGGCCGTGCTGTTCGCGCGGCTGCCCGACGTGAATTGGGTCGGCTTCTATTTCCTGCGCGGCGATGAGCTCGTGGTCGGGCCCTTCCAGGGCAAACCGGCCTGCATCCGCATCCCGCTCGGCAGCGGCGTCTGCGGCACGGCGGCCCGCGATCGGCGCACGACGCGCGTCGACGACGTGCACGCCTTCGACGGCCATATCGCTTGCGACACGGCCTCCGAATCCGAGATCGTCGTACCGCTGCTGCGGGGCACGCGCCTGCTCGGCGTGCTTGACGTCGACAGCCCTCGCCGCGGCCGCTTCGACGCGGTGGACCAGGCCGGGCTCGAGCGTATTGCGGCGCTGTTCGCCGCAGCGGTCGAGCCGGGTCCGCTCATCCCTTGACGCGCGAGACGTATTCGCCGTTGCGGGTATCGACGCGGATCAGCTCGCCCTGCTCGACGAACAGCGGCACGCGGACCACTGCCCCGGTCTCCAGAGTCGCCGGTTTGACGCCGCCGGCCGCGGTGTCGCCCTTGAGGCCGGGGTCGGTCGTGACGATCTCGAGCTCGACGAAATTCGGCGGATTGACCTGCAACGGTGCGTTGTTCCACAGAGTGATCAGACAGACGTCGCCTTCCTTGAGCCATTTGGCGCCATCGCCGACGGCATGGCGATCGGCGGCGTATTGCTCGTACGAGTCCGGCACCATGAAATGCCAGAATTCGCCGTCCGCATACAGATACTGCATGTTCAC
This sequence comes from Gammaproteobacteria bacterium, assembly GCA_035524935.1. GTDB lineage: Bacteria > Pseudomonadota > Gammaproteobacteria > Steroidobacterales > JACDCP01 > JACDCP01. The sequence continues at coordinate 1,598 of DATLFD010000011.1, forward strand.
GTCTGTCACGTCGGCGGCTTGCACGGAATCGCCGGATTTGAAGGTGCGGTCGACGACACGGCCGGTTTTCAGATTGCGGATCCGCACGCGGTTGAATGCCTGGCCTTTGCCTGGCTTGACGAATTCGTTCTCGACGATCGCGCACGGGTCGCCGTCCACGAGTATCTTGAGGCCTGACTTGAATTCGCTGGTGCTGTAGCTTGCCATCCTCAGGTCCCTGGCCGGTGAGCCGAAGTTGCGGCGCATGATAGCTGCATCGCCGCTCGAGCGTCAGCCGCCCGCGTGGCAGCGCGCCCTCGCCGAGGCGGTCACCGACCCGGCCGAGCTGTGCGCGCTGCTCGGGCTGCCGGCGAGGCTGGTCGAGCCGGCGAGGCGCGCATCCGGCGCCTTCCGCTTGCACGTGCCGCGCGGGTTCATCGCGCGCATGCGGCCCGGGGATCCGCACGATCCCCTGCTTCGCCAGGTGCTGCCGCTCGCCGCCGAAGACGAAGCCGTGCCGGGATTCACGAGCGATCCCCTGGGCGAGCTCGGACTGCGCGCAGGCAACGGGCTGCTGCAGAAATATCGCGGCCGCGCGCTGCTGATCGCGACGGGCGCGTGCGCCGTGCATTGCCGGTATTGCTTCCGCCGACACTTCCCGTACGCGCGGGAGAATGCGGAGGGCGGTCGCTGGGCGGCTGCGCTCGACGCGCTGCGCCACGCGCCCGACGTCGGCGAAGTGATCCTGAGCGGCGGTGACCCGTTGTCGCTGACCGATGCCAGGCTCGCCGGGCTGGCCGCGGAGCTGGCCGCCGTTCCGCATGTCCGGCGGCTGCGCATCCACACACGCCAGCCGATCGTACTGCCGGAGCGCGTCGATGCGGAGCTGGCCGGCTGGCTCGCACCGCTGCCGATCGCGAAGATCGTCGTCGTGCATTGCAATCACGCCAACGAGATCGACGCCGAGGTTCGCGCGGCGATGCAGCGGCTGCGCGATTGCGGCGCAACGCTCCTCAACCAGTCCGTGCTGCTGCGCGGGGTGAACGACACCGTGAGCGCGCTCGAGGCTCTGAGCGAAACCCTGTTCTCGTGCGGCGTGCTGCCTTATTACCTGCACCTGCTCGATCGCGTGCAGGGCGCCGCGCATTTCGACGTGCCCGTCGCGGAGGCGACCGCGCTCATGCGCGGCCTGGCGGCCCGCCTGCCGGGCTATCTGGTGCCGCGGCTCGCCCGCGAGGAGCCCGGCCGGCCGGCGAAGACCGTGTTGCCCGTCGCAAGCCCGGATTGACTCGCGAACTGCGCGGCCTGCCCGCGCGGCATGCCACATCCGGGCGCGATGTTACAATTCGACCGCTTCAGGTCTCGCGCAACCCACCCGAAAGGAGACAGCATTGGCCGACCCGGGCGCCGTGCCGATGATCGTCATCACCACGCAGCAGGACCACGTCGCAGCCGTCAACAGCACGCTGCGCAATGCCGGCCATGCCGTGCATTGCACCTGGATCTCCGACGTGGGCGACCTGGCGGATGCGTTTCTGCAGATCAACTGCGAGCTCGTGCTCGTGTTCGCCGAAGCCCCGAACACGTCGCTCGTTTCGGTGATCAAGGTGCGCAACCAGGCGGCGCCCACGGTCCCGGTCATCGTCGCCCGCTCCAACGTCGACGAGACCGCCATCGCCGAGGCGATGCGCGAAGGCGCCCGCGACGTCGTCTCGCTGGAGCACGTCAATCGCCTGCAGGCGGTGGTCACGCGCGAGCTGCGGGCCTTCCGGATGGAGCGCGCGCTCAACGAGACCGAGGCATCGGCGTCCGAGTACAAGCAACAGCTGCAGGCATTCGTGGAGGGATCCGCCGACGCGATCGCGCAAGTTCAGGAGGGCATCATCGTCAACAGCAACCGTGCCTGGCTCGAGCTTTTCGGCTTTCCCCAGGACGACGATGCGCTGGCCGGCGAGCCGCTCATGGACCACTTCGAGCCGGAAAGCCATGCAGCGCTGCGCGGTGCCCTCGTCGCGTGCCTGCAGGACAAATGGACCGCTCACAAGCTGCGGCTGTCCGCGCTCGGCAGCGACGGATCCACGCTGTTGATCCACCTCGAGCTCGAGCGAATCTGCATCGACAACGAGCCCGCAGTGCGGCTCAGCATACCGGCGCACCCGGTACCCGGCGACGAGCCGCTGCATCGGCTCGAATACCTCCTGCACCAGGATCCGACCACGGGTCTCTATCACCGCCGCTATTTCCTGGACCGTCTCGAGGCGCGGCTCGCCACGCAGGTCAAGGGCGGCGTCCGCGCCCTCGTCTATGTCACGCCCGACAAATTCTCCGAGATCGTCGCACGACTCGGACCGCTCGGCAGCGAGGAGCTGCTCGCGCAGTTCGCGCAGCATTTCCGCGGCCTGATGCAGGACAACGACCTGTACGGCCGTCTCGGCGGCACCATGTTCGCCGCCCTTCTCGAGCGCGGCACGCCCCGCGATCTCGAAACCTGGGGTGACAGTCTGGTCAGCAGGATGTCCGGGACGGTGTTCGAGGTCGCAGCAAAATCCCTGTCGGTGACCTGCACGGTCGGCGTGGCGATCGCGCGGGAGGACAACAACAACGTCGAGAAGCTGCTTTCCGAGGCATCGCAGGCCAACAACGCAGGCCGCGGTCTCGGCGGAGCGCAGGTGCGCATGAACGAGTCCGCCGACACCGATACGCGGATTCACGCCTACGATCAGATCTGGGTCAAGCACATCAAGTCGGCGCTCATGGAAAACCGCTTCCGGCTCATTCACCAGCCGATCGCGAGCCTGACCGGCGACGATCACGACATGTACGACATTCTGTTGCGGATGGTCGACGAGAAAGGCAAGGAGGTGCTGCCGAAGGAATTCCTGCCCGCCGCAATGCGCAACGGGCTCATGAAGAACATCGACCGCTGGGTCATCGGCGCGGCGATCGTGTTCTGCGCGAAGCGCGCGCCGCAGCGGGTGTTCGTGCGCCTGTCCGGCGATTCAATCCAGGACGACTCGTTGCTCGACTGGCTGACCTCGCACATAGAGAAGGCGCGCGTGAAGCCGTCGCGACTGTGCTTCGAGGTCACCGAGGAGGACGCCGGCCAGCTGCTCAAGCAGACCCGTCACCTCTCCGAGTCGCTGCAACAGGCCGGTTTCTGCTTCGCGATCGAGCATTTCGGCGCAGGGCGCGATCCGACGCGGGTGCTGAGCCATATCCCGATGAATTTCCTGAAAATCGACGGCTCGCTGATGCAGGGGCTGTCGACCAATCAGGCGCTTCAGGAGAAGGTCAAGGGCTATGTGCACGAGGCGCAGGCGCGCAGCGTGCAAACGATCGCCGAGCGCGTCGAGGACGCCAACACGATGGCCGTGCTCTATCAGCTCGGCGTGTCTTTCATGCAGGGCTACTATGTGAAAGAGCCGGACGTGGTGCTGCAGGTGTCTTCCTGACCCGCTTATAATTCGCGGCCGATGGCGCGGTCCACGGAATACTTCCCGCCGCCGTGAACGAGGAAGAAGAACGTGATCGCCGCCCACAGGATCGACTTCTCCGCGCCCGAATAGCCCTCGGCCTGCACGCCCCAGTGAAACCAGACCGTCACGAGCAAGACGATGGTGGTGCCGAGCGCGGCCGGGCGCGTGAGAAATCCGCAGGCGAGGAACAGGCCGCCGAAGAACTCGGTGATCGCGAGCAGCGGCGACCAGAGCTCGCCGGGCACGAAGCCGAGGCTCTCGACCATCTCGATGCGGGCGAGCGGCTCGAGGATCTTGCCGTAGCCGTGCGTGACGAGCGCGAGACCGGCGATGACGCGCAGCAGGGTTTCCGCAATGGGAGCGAGGCTCGCGTACGCGGGGCCGAGCGCGGGGATGATGAGGCGTCGATCGTCTGAAGCGTTTCCGGACATTGCAGATTTCCTCTCAGGTCACTAGGGCCTGTTGACATATGGCAACAGGCCCTTGCCAGCGGTCACTCGACCGCCAGGCGGTCCACGTTGCGCAGGCCGCGCGGCAGCAATGCGCCGCGGCGTCCGCGAACGCCGCGCCAGGCTTCGAGATCGGACGGTTTCAGGCTCATCTTGCGCTGGCCGCTGTATACCACTAGCCGGGCCTCCGGGGGGATCGCCACGATTGCGGCGACAAACTCCTCGCGCGTTTTCAGGCGCGCGGCAGGGATGCCGAGCATCCTCACCCCCTTGCCGCGCGCGAGCTCCGGCAGCCCGGCGAGCGGAAAGACGAGCAGGCGCCCGAGGTTCGTCGCGGCCGCTACCTGGACATCGTCGGCGGCCGGGACGGCGGCGGGCATCAGAACGCCGGCGCCCCGGGACACGCTGAGCGCCACTTTGCCCGCGCGATTGCGCGTGTGCAGGCTGCCGAGCCTGACGATGAAGCCGTAGCCTGCGTCCGTCGCGAGCACCCAGCGGTCGTCCGGCTCGCCGATCATTACGCCGGCAAATGTCGCGCCGTCGGGCGGATTCAGGCGGCCGGAGAGCGGTTCGCCCTGGCCGCGCACGGACGGCAGAGTATGCGCCGACAGGCTGTAGACGCGCCCGGTCGAATCCAGAAACACGGCAAGCTGGTTGCTGCGCCCGCGCGCCATCGAGTGCAGGCCATCGCCGGAACGGTAGCTCAGGCTCGCCGCATCGATATCGTGGCCTTTCGCCGCGCGCGCCCAGCCCCGCTTCGAGAGCACCACGGTGACCGGCTCGGTGGCGATCAGCGCCGTCTCGTCGATCGCCTCGGCGGCCTCGCGCTCGACGAGCATCGTGCGGCGAGCGTCGCCGTGATGCTGCGCATCGGCCAGCAATTCCGTGCGAATCAGGCTGTCGAGCTTTGCCTTGCTCTTGAGCGTGGTCGCCAGACTTTTGCGCTCGACGGCGAGCTCATCCTTCCCGGCGCGGATTTTCATCTCCTCGAGCCGCGCGAGGTGCCGGAGCTTCAGGTCAAGAATCGCCTCCGCCTGCATATCGGTCAGGCCGAAGCGCGCGATGAGCACCGGCTTCGGCTCGTCCTCGCGGCGAATGATGGCGATGACCTCATCGAGATTGAGGTACGCGGTCAGCAGGCCATCCAGAACGTGCAGGCGGTCTACGACCGTGCGCAGCCGATGCTCGAGGCGCCGCCTGACCGTGGCGCGGCGAAATTCGAGCCACTGGCGCAGCAGCTCCGGCAGCGCACGCACACCCGGCCGGCCATCGAGGCCGATGAAATTCAGGTTGACGCGATGAATCCGCTCGAGGTCGGTGGTGGCGAACAGGTGATTCATGAGCCGCTCGACGTCGACCCGATTCGAGCGCGGAGTGATGACCAGCCGCGTGGGATTCTCATGGTCGGATTCGTCGCGCAGATCCTCGACCATCGGCAGCTTTTTTGCGTGCATCTGCGCGGCGATCTGTTCCAGAATGCGCGCGCCCGAGATCTGAAACGGCAGCGCCGTGATCACGATCTCGCCGGCCTCGCGCTCCCAGGTCGCGCGCAATCGCAGGCTGCCGTTACCCGTCTCGTACATTCGCAGGATGTCCACACGAGGCGTGACGAGCTCGGCGCCGGTGGGAAAGTCCGGCCCCTGAATATGCTCGCAGAGCTCGGCGACCGTCGCGCGCGGTTTCCTGAGCAGGTGCACGCACGCCGCGGCGATTTCGCGTAAGTTGTGCGGCGGGATATCCGTCGACATGCCGACCGCGATGCCGCTCGAGCCGTTCAGCAGCATGTTCGGCACGCGGGCGGGCAGCAAAACAGGCTCGCTGAGCGTGCCGTCGAAATTCGGCGCCCAGTCCACGGTACCCTGCGAAAGCTCTGCCAGCAGGAGACTCGCATAGGCGGTCAACCGTGCCTCGGTGTAACGCATGGCCGCGAATGACTTCGGGTCGTCGGTGGAGCCCCAGTTGCCCTGGCCGTCGACGAGCGGATAACGGTAGGCGAACTCCTGTGCCATGTGCACCATGGCCTCGTAGCACGCCACGTCGCCGTGCGGATGGAACTTGCCGATCACGTCGCCGATCGTGCGCGCGGATTTCTTGGGCTTCGACGCCGCGCTAAGACCCAGCTCGCTCATCGCGTACACGATGCGGCGCTGCACGGGTTTGAGCCCGTCGCCGACATGCGGCAGCGCGCGGTCGAGGATGACGTACATCGAGTATTCGAGGTACGCGCGCTCCGCGAAGATCCTGAGGGGCTGCCGTTCGAAGGCTTCGAGCGTCGCGGATTTTCCGTCAGCCATGGCGCTGCATCGCCGGCCGGAACGCGTCAGGCCACGTGTTGCATCCTACAAACTCCCGAAGTATTTCTTCGGTCAATTTCGTGAGTTGCTGTTCGGTTAAATGCATTTCTCTTCAGGTTTCGATCGCTTGTCACACAAGTCTTCGCCTCTAGATTAGTTCCTAAATCCCCAGCTCGGCGAGATCGCCTTTCTTCACCAGCCACTCGCGACGGTCGGCGGCGCGTTTCTTCGCAAGCAGCATGTCGAGGAGCTGATCGGATTTGTCGCGCGCCTCGACGGTGAGCTGCACGAGCCGGCGCGTATCCGGCGCCATGGTCGTTTCGCGCAATTGCGCCGGGCTCATCTCACCGAGCCCCTTGAAGCGCGTCGTCGAGACCTTGCCGCGCCGCTTCTCCGCCGCGATGGTATCGAGGATGCCCTGGCGCTCGGCGTCATCGAGCGCGTAGTACACCTGCTGGCCGACGTCGATGCGATACAGCGGCGGCATCGCGACGTATACGTGCCCGGCGAGCACGAGCGGCCGGAAATGTCGCAGGAACAAGGCGCACAGCAGCGTGGCGATGTGCAGGCCGTCGGAGTCAGCGTCGGCGAGGATGCAGATCTTGTGATAGCGCAGGCCACCGAGGTCCCCGGCGCCGGGATCGACGCCGAGCGCGATGCTGATATTGTGCACTTCCTGCGAGGCGAGCAGCTCGCCGGTATCGACTTCCCAGGTATTCAGGATCTTGCCGCGCAGCGGCATGATCGCCTGGAACTGCCGGTCGCGCGCCTGCTTCGCGGAGCCGCCCGCCGAATCGCCTTCGACCAGGAACAGCTCGGTCTGCGCCGGGTCCGTGCTCGTGCAGTCTGCGAGCTTGCCGGGCAGCGCGGGGCCGCTCGTGACGCGCTTGCGCACCACGGCACGGCTGGCGCGCAAGCGCTTCTGGGCCTCCTCTATCGCCAGCTGCGCGATCTGCTCGCCGGTCTCCGGATGCTGATTGAGCCACAGCGCAAGCGCGTCCTTGACCACGCCGGACACGAATGCCGCGCATTCGCGCGAGGACAGGCGCTCCTTGGTCTGGCCGGAGAACTGCGGGTTCGCGACCTTGAGCGACAGCACGTAGCTCACGCGTTCCCACACGTCGTCGGGCGCGAGCCGCACGCCGCGCGGCAGCAGATTCCTGAACTCGCAGAACTCGCGCAGGGCATCGGTGAGTGCGCTGCGCAGGCCGTTGACGTGCGTGCCGCCCTGCGGTGTGGGAATGAGATTGACGTAGCTCTCAGTGAGCGGCGGCGCATCTTCCGGCAACCAGACCAGCGTCCAGTCCACCGCCTCGCGATGCCCGGCGAGGCTGCCGCTGAACGGCGCCTCGGGCAGCCGCGCAGCGGCGCCCACGGCCTCGAGCAGATACTCGTCCAAGCCGCCCTCGTACTGCCACTCGCATCGTTCGCGGCTTTTCGCGACCACGAGACTGACCGCGAGCCCGGGACAGAGCACCGCCTTGGCCCGCAGCATGTGCTTGAGCCGCGGCACCGAAAACCGGTCGGAGTCGAAATACTGCGGGTCCGGCCAGAAACGAATGGTCGTGCCGGTGTTGTGCCTGCCGACGCTGCCCGTGACCTCGAGCTCGCTGGTCTTGCGGCCGCCGGCGAAGCTCAGGTTATATTCCCTGCCGCCGCGCCGCACCCAGACCTCGAGATGCTTCGACAGGGCATTGACGACGGACACGCCGACGCCGTGCAGGCCGCCGGCGAACTGATAGGTGCGTTCCGAAAACTTTCCACCGGCGTGCAGCCGGGTGAGGATCAGCTCCACCCCCGATATCTTCTCGCCGGGGTGCAGATCCACCGGCATCCCGCGCCCGTCGTCGCGGACCTCCAGCGAGCCGTCGCCGTGCAGGACCACGTCGATGTGCTTGCAGTGCCCCGCGATCGCCTCGTCGACGCTGTTGTCGACGACCTCGTGAGCGAGATGGTTCGGGCGGGCGGTGTCGGTGTACATGCCCGGCCGCCGGCGCACGGGATCGAGGCCGCTCAGTACCTCGATGTCGGCAGCGTCGTAGGCTCGACTCATCCGGTTCGTCCGCTCGCGGGTCGGGTCTGGCTGGCGGACATCGTACTTCGCATGCGGCGGTTCCGCACTCTGGTTTCGCCGACCGGAGGAAGGCCCGACGTCAGGCGCGGGGCGACTCCAGTCGCCGGCCGGTGAGTCGCCCAAGGCTTCCGGCGCGGCCGCGACCGAATGCCGGCAGGCGTCGTGATCGATGCCCGCCGCGAGCGCGCACCGGCCCTGCGGGCGGTGACCATGCCGGCATCGAGCTCGAAACGCAGAAAATGCACGGCGGACCTGCGTTAATCCCCCCGGCCAGGCGGCCGTCGAAAAGTCTCCCTTTGCACGGGCCTTCCTGGACCAGTTCGTTTTCCGGGAGGCACGGCCCCGCGGTTGAGCGCATGCGCCGGGCTGCGTTCGCCGCCGGCGGCGTTTGACCGCCTGCATCCCGCTGTGTACCTTGGCTGGCTTTGGAGACCCGCCTTGGCTGAGCAGACACCGGCGACACCCGATTTCGAGGCGGCGCTCGCCGAGCTCGAAAGCCTCGTCGAGCGCATGGAGCAGGGCAATCTGAGTCTCGAGGAAACGCTCGCGCAGTTCGAGCGCGGCATCCGCCTCACGCGTTCCTGCCAGTCCGCGCTCAAGGCCGCCGAGCAGAAGGTCGAGATCCTCGTGCGGCAGGCCGGTGGAGACGCGGTCGAGCCCTTCGATACGAAGGATTGATTCGCATCGACACGCCCGACATGGCCGCGCGCCTGGAAGACTACCAGCGGCGCGTCGCCGCCGCGCTCGAGGAGTGGCTCCCCGGCGCCGACGCCACGCCTGCGCGTTTGCATGATGCGATGCATTATTGCGTGCTCGGCGACGGCAAGCGCATCCGCCCCGTGCTCGTGTATACGACCGGCGATGTGCTCGGCGTGCCGATCGGACAGCTGGATGGGCCCGCCTGCGCGATCGAGCTGATCCACGCCTATTCGCTGGTGCACGACGACCTGCCGGCCATGGACGACGACGATCTGCGTCGCGGCCGGCCGACCTGCCATCGGGCTTTCGACGAGGCGACCGCAATTCTCGTCGGCGACGTGCTGCAGGTGCTCGCGTTCAAGATTCTGGCGAGCGATCCGGGCATGATCGCCGATGCGGAACGCAGGCTGCGCATGATCGACGTGCTCGCCGAAGCCAGCGGCGCGCGCGGAATGGCGGGCGGTCAGGCGATCGACCTCGCGGCCGCCGGCGGCCGGCTCGAGCTCGCCGAGCTCGAGCGCATGCACCGCCTCAAGACCGGCGCGCTGATCCGCGCCAGCGTCATGCTCGCGGCGCTCAGCGCGCCCGGGCTCGGCGCCGCGCGTATCGACGATCTCGATCGCTATGCGAGCGCAATCGGCCTCGCATTCCAGATCCGCGACGATATTCTCGACGTCGAAGGTGATGCGGCAACGCTCGGCAAGTCGCCCGGTTCCGACCGTGCCCGCAACAAGCCGACATTTCCGAGCGTGGCGGGCATGCCGGAAGCGAAGCGGCGTGCCGCAGAGCTGCACGACGAGGCGCTGGGCGCGCTCGCGCGCTTCGATGCCTCGGCTGAGCCGCTGCGCTGGCTGGCCGCCTTCGTCGTCGAACGCAACAGCTGAGGTCGTGGCCCCTTCGTCACACCCGGCGCAAGCCGATCGGCGCAGCGCCAATCGCTCGTCATCCTGGCGAAAGCCGGAATGAGACGCGGCTTTCGCCGGCATGGCGATTGCGTGCGATGAATGCGCCCAGGAAGAGGCCGAAAAACCGCCTTCGAACGTGACCCGCGCTCGAACGCCGTCTTATAATGAAGCAGCGCGCGCTTCCAGCTCCCGCCCCGCGCCCGAGGAACCCACACCATGACACCAGGCAAGCCGGCCGCGGCATTCGGCGCCAGCCCGATCGAGGACGTGCAGGGCCACGCCGATACACGGCGCATGCCGATCAACAAGGTCGGCATCAAGGACATCTATCATCCGGTGTGCGTCAAGGACCGCTCCGGCGGCGAGCAGCACACCATCGCCAGCTTCAACATGTACGTGAACCTGCCGCACGATTTCAAGGGCACGCACATGTCGCGTTTTGTCGAAATCCTCAACAACCACGAGCGCGAGATCTCCGTCAAATCGTTCCGCGACATGCTCGCCGAGATGACCGAGCGGCTGGCTGCCGATTCCGGGCACATCGAGATGAGCTTCCCCTACTTCATCGCCAAGCATGCCCCGATTTCCGGTGTCGAAAGCCTCATGGATTATCGCGCCAGTCTCATCGGCGAGTTCGCAGACGGCCGCACGAGCATTGAAATCAAGGTGATCGTCCCGGTCACCAGCCTGTGCCCGTGCTCGAAACGCATTGCGGACTACGGCGCTCACAATCAACGCTCGCACATCACCATCCGCGCGCGTATCGCCTGCTTCCTGTGGATCGAGGAGCTGATAGAGATCGCCGAGCAGGAGGCGTCCTGCGAGCTATACGGGATACTGAAGCGCCCTGACGAGAAATACGTGACCGAGCGTGCCTACGACAACCCGAAGTTCGTCGAGGACATCGTACGCGACGTGGCCGTGCGTCTCGAGAACGACGAGCGGGTCACGGCATACACGGTCGAATCCGAAAACTTCGAATCCATCCACAACCACTCGGCCTACGCGCTCATCGAGCGCGACAAGACCGCATAGTTACAGGCCGGATCCCCGGATCCGGCGCCTGCTCGTGTTTCAGGTGGGCTGGGCGATGCGGTCGGTGGACTGCAGGCGCTGGATCAGGCTGCGCAGGAACACCTTCGTGAAGCGCAGCTGGCAGGCCGTCGAGACCTGCTCGAGCAGGGTCGAGCTCACGCGCAGCAGGGTCACGGGGCCGTCAGCCTGGATGCTGGCCTGGCGGCGCGCGCCGCGCACGTAGCTGGCCTCGCCGAAGCATTCTCCCGGCCCGAGGTTGCCCATCTGGCGGCGCTGCGACTGCACGAGCACCCTGCCCGAGATGATGACGTAAAAGCGGTCGTCCATCTCGCCTTCCCGCACGATCTCCTCGCTGGCGGCGTACTCGCGCCACTCGCTCGAACGCAGGAGCTCCCAGATTTCCGCGTGCGAGAAGTCGTGGAAAAAGGTCAGGTGGCGGAGCAGGTCGAAACGTTCCTGCTCGTCGATGGCGTCGCGTTTTTCGCGCAGTTCCTGGAACGCCCGGGTCAGGTCGGCGGCGAACTCGAGCCCCGTGGTATAGCGCTTGGCCGGATCCTTCTGCATGGCGATCGCCACGACGCGCTCGAGCGCCTCTGGAATCTCCCGCCGCAGCCTGTAGATCGGCGGCGGCGTCGCATACACGATCTGGTGCAGCAGCTTGGACAGGTTGTTGGCACGGAACGGGCGGAACCCGGTCAGCAGCTCATACATGACCGCGCCGAGCGCGTAGATATCCGCGCGGTGCGTGATCTCCTCGGACTGGATCTGCTCCGGCGACATGTAGCTCGGCGAGCCGGCGATGCCGTCGATCGCCGAGACGTCCGAGTCGGCGACGATCGCGATGCCGAAGTCGATGATGCGCACGTCGCTGTCGGTGGTGAGCATGATGTTGCTGGGCTTGACGTCACGATGCACCACGCCCCGGCCGTGCGCATAGTGGAGCGCCCGCGCGCACTTGAACATGATCTCCACGACATCCTCGACGCGCAGCAGGTTGTCGGGCTTGCAGTAGGCCGCCAGAGTGCGTGCCCCGTGCACGTGTTCGGTGACGACGTACAGGCGGCCGTTTTCCTCGCCTGCGTCGTAGGTCGGCAATATGTTCGGGTGGTGCAGCATGCCGACCATGTGCGCTTCGTTGAAGAACATTTTGCGCGCGACCGGCGAGCGATCGTCGTCGCTGTCGCCGTGATACAGCTTGATGGCGACGTCCCGCCCGTAGAATGGATCGTGCGACAGGTAGACCGTGCCGGTGCTGCCCTCGCCGACCTTGTTGATGATGACGTACTTGCCGATTTTCTGCGGCCCCGCGGCCGCCTGCGTGTAGAGATCCCTCAGGCGGGCGAGATCGCCGTGCCGGGCAGGCGCCGCCCGGCCGGCGCGTGCCGGCGGCGTTGCGTTCTCGAGCGGATCCATGCTTTTCGTTCAACCCCCAGCGAGGAATGCCTGCGGCCGGCGAGCGGATGCTGCCCGCGGCTTTGTTCAACGGCTCAGCCATTGCACGCCTGTGAGCACGAGGGCGCTATAAACGCCCGCCAGCGCGTCATCGAGCATAATTCCCGTGCCGCCGGACATTCTGTGATCTATGTCCCGGATCGGCCAGGGCTTGACGACATCGAACAGACGGAACACGACGAACGCGGCGAGAGCCCATCCCCAGCCGGGCGGCACGGCCAGCATGAGCAGGAAATAACCGCCGATCTCGTCCCAGACGATGCCGGGATGATCATGCTCACCCAGCCGGCGGGCGCTCTCGCCGCAGATCCACACCCCCGCCGCCAGGATCGCGGCCGTGATCGCGACGCGCAGACCCAGCGCGAGCCCGTGCACGGCCCGCTCCAGCAGCAGCGCCAGCGCCGTGCCGGCCGTTCCGGGCGCGCGCGGCGACAGGCCCGCACCGGCGCCGAAGGCGAGAAAATGCACCGGATCGCGGAACACGGTGCGCGCCTGCACGCGTGAGTCAGGCGCCATGCCTTCAGTGCCGGAAGTGATCGTAGCCTCCGTATATATCGATCGCGCGGTCGGCAGCGTCACGCAGGCCGGTGCGGCGGGTGACGTGCCCGACGTGCGTGCAGGCGCAGGGCCAGGCCGCGGCAATGCGCGTCAACTCGCGCACGCGCTCCGGCGGCACGGTGAAGCAGAGCTCGTAATCGTCGCCGCCGGACAGCGCCAGGCGCAGCGCATCCGGCCGGTCGTGGCACCGGCGCAGCGCCTCGGACAATGGCAGCCGATCGGGCTCGAGCACCGCACCGGCCCCGCTCGCTTCCAGCAGCTTGCCGAGATCGGCGGCGAAGCCGTCGGACACATCGATCGCCGCCGAGGCGATGCCGACCAACGCGCGGCCTTCGTCGACGCGCGGCTGCGGCCGCAGGAACCGGTCCACGAGCGGATCGCCGGCGCGTGGATCGCCCGCCTCGAGCAGTGCGAGCCCGGCGGCGGCGTCGCCGAGCGTGCCGCTGACGAAGACCAGGTCGCCGGCCGCCGCGTTCGCGCGAGTCAGCCACGCGCCCGGCGAGGCAAATCCTAGCAACTGCATCGTCACGGTGAGCGGACCGCGCGTGGTATCGCCCCCGACCAGCGCAACATCGTGCCGGACTGCGAGCGCAGCGACGCCTTCGACGAATTCGCCGAGCCAGGCCGGATCGGCCGCGGGCAAGGTCAGCGCGAGTGTCGCCCATGCGGGGGTGGCGCCCATCGCCGCGATGTCGCTCAGGTTGACGGCCAGCGCACGGTGGCCGATGCAACGCGCCGGCATGGCGGCGGGAAAGTGCACGCCTTCGACGAGGGTGTCCACGACCGCGACCAGCCGGCTGTCCGGAGGCAGCGACAACACGGCGCCGTCGTCGCCGATGCCGAGCACGACGTCCGCGCGCAGCGCACCGGGGCGCGCGCGGAAGCCCTCGATGATGTCCCGCTCGGTCGGCGGCTGCCGCTCCGTTCGCATCAGCCGCTCGGGCGCAACGCGCCCGCGGCGCGGTCGAGCACGGCGTTCACGTACTTGTGCGCGCCGACGGCGCCGAAGCGCCTGGCGAGCTCGACGGCCTCGTCGATGACGACACGGTAGGGCACATCGTGGCGGTGCTCGAGCTCGTACAGGCCGATCAGCAGGATGGCGCGCTCGACGGGATCGATGCGCGCCACGTCCCGGTCGGCATACTCGCCGATGCGGCTGTCGAGCCGTTCGCTGCCCTTGACGATATGCTCGACCAGCTCGCGGAAGTAGCCTGCATCGGCTTTGCCGAAGCCGGTCGAGCTGCTGAACTGCGCGTATAGCTCGTCTGCAGTTCCGCCCATCTGCCACTGGTAGAGGGCCTGCAGGGCGAGCTGCCTCGCGCGGCGGCGCGCGCGCGGTCCGACCCGGCCGGCGGGAGCCTCACTCACAACAGCCGGAACAGCCGCGCCATCTCGATCGCCGAGGCGGCCGCTTCACTGCCCTTGTTGTCGTCGCCGGGTCCGGACCGTTGCAGAGCCTGCTCGACGTCATCGACGGTCAGCACGCCGAACGCGATCGGCATGGACAGCTCGAGCGCGAGACGCCCGAGACCCTCGCTGCAGGCCGCACAAATGTATTCGAAATGCGGCGTCTCTCCGCGAATGACCGCACCGAGCGCAATGACCGCATCAGGCTGACGGGCCGCCGCCACGCGTGCGACCGCCGCGGGAATCTCGAACGCTCCGGGCACGCGCACGAGCTCGATTGCGCTCTCCGCGGCGCCATGGCGAAGCAGGGTGCGCATGGCGCCGTCGAGGAGCCGCGCGACAATCGACTCGTTGAAACGCGAGGCGACGATGACCATGCGCAGGTCGCGCGCCGCGAGGTCGCCGGCGGTAGTCTTGATGTTGGTCATAGGCCGTAGGGCCGGTTTTAACCGGCCTTCCTTACATGGCGGGTTGAAACCCGCCCTACGCGGCGGGTTGAAATCCGCCCTACGCGGCGGGTTGAAACCCGCCCTACTCGAGATATTCAACCACCTCGAGGCCGAAACCGGAAAGGCCGTACATCTGCTTCGGCGCGCTCAGGACCCGCATCTGCTTCACACCGAGATCGCGCAGGATCTGCGCACCGATACCGTAGGTCCGCAACACCGTCGGCCCCGGCTCGCGGCGCAATCCGGCTGCCCCGCCGGCGAGCGCCTCGACCGCCTCCATGAGCTCGCGCGGCCGCTCCGGCTGGCGCAGCAGCACCAGCACACCGCTGCCTTCCTGCGCGATGCGCCGCAACGCATCGCGCAGCGGCCAGCCGAGGCTTGAGTCGCGCACGCCGAGCACGTCGCCGAGCGTGTCCTGGATATGCACGCGCACGAGCGCCGGCCGGTCGCCGCCGAGCGTGCCGCGCGCGAGCGCCAGGTGCACGGTGCGGTTCACGTGATCCTCGTAGCAGAGCATGCGGAATTCGCCCGCTTCGGTGTTCACGGTCTGCTCGGCGATGCGCTCGACCGAGCCTTCCTTGTCGAGCCGGTAGCGGATGAGCTGCGCGATGCTCGAGATCTTGAGTCCATGCTGCACGGCGAAGGCCTCGAGATCCGGGCGGCGCGCCATGCTGCCGTCCTCGTTGAGCACCTCGACAATAACGGCAGCGGGCTCGAAACCCGCCAGCCGGGCGAGATCGCAGCCGGCTTCCGTATGCCCGGCCCGGGTCAGCACGCCGCCCGGTTGGGCCATCAGCGGAAACACGTGCCCGGGCTGCCGCAGATCCTCGGGCTTCGCGCCGGCGCTCACCGCGGCGCGGATCGTCTGCGCACGATCGTGTGCCGAGATGCCCGTGGTGATGCCTTCGGCCGCCTCGATGGAAAGCGTGAAGTTGGTCTGATGGCCGGCGTCGGTCTCGTTCACCATGAGCGGCAGACGCAGCTGGCGGCAACGCTCGCGCGTCAGGGTCAGGCAGATGAGGCCGCGGCCGTATCGGGCCATGAAATTGATGTCTTCCGGACGCGCCCGCTCGGCCGCCATGATGAGATCGCCTTCGTTCTCGCGCCGCTCGTCGTCCATCATGACGACCATGCGCCCGGCGCGGACGTCGGCGAGCACTTCCTCGATGTCGTGGATCATCGTCGGGGCGCCTTCAACCGTGGACCTCGAGGTATCGCGCAAGATAGCGCGCCACGAGATCGACCTCCAGATTGACCGTGTCCTGCGGCCGCAATCCCGCCAGGCTGGTGACGGCCAGCGTGTGCGGCACGATATCGACGCGGAACCGGGCCGCCTCCACTTCGTTGACGGTGAGGCTCACGCCGTCCACGCAGATCGAGCCCTTGACGGCTATGAGCCCGGCGAGCGGCGCGGGCGCCTCGATGAAGAGCCGCACGGACCGCCCTTCGCGCCGCTCGACGACCCGGCCGACGCCGTCGACGTGGCCCGTGACGAGATGGCCGCCGAGCGGTTCGCCCAGCCGCAGCGCGGGCTCGATATTCACCTGGTCGCCGCGCGCGAGCCGGCCGAGCGTCGTGCTGCGCAGTGTCTCGGCGGAAAGGTCGGCTCGAAAACCGTCTGCCGCGGCTTCACGCACGGTGAGGCAGACGCCCTGCACGGCGACGCTGTCGCCTTCGCGCCTGCGTTGCGCATCGAGCGCGGGCGTACCGACGACGATGCTGTGCTCGTCACCCGACGCCTGCACGTCGCGCAGCGTGCCCGCGCAAGTCACGATGCCGGTGAACATGAGCGCGCTTCGCGGCCCGGCCGCAGCGTGAATCGCCAGTCGCCGCCGACCTTGCGCACCTCGACGTTCTCGAGCTCGATCCGCTCCCTCATATGCTCGAGCGCCGGCAGCGCGAACATGCCGCGGGCCTCGTCGCCCAGCACGACCGGCGCGAGGTACACGATCCACTCGTCGACGAGCCCCGCGGCGAGCAGGCTGCCGTTCAGACGCGGACCGGCCTCGACGAGCAGCTCGTTGACCTCGAGCGCGGCGAGCCGCGCGAGCACGGCGCGCAGATCGAGACCGCCGCCGACCGCCGCCACCCGCTCCACGGCTGCACCGGACGGTCCCGGCCGCGCCGGGGTCGAGCCCTCGGCGACGAAGACCAGGGTCTCGCCGGACACTGCCAGCACGCGCGCCGACGCGGGCAGGCGGCCGGCGCTGTCGAGCACGACGCGGCGCGGCTGGCGCCAGCCGCCGCCCGGGTCGGGCAGGCGCACGGTCAGCGACGGGTCGTCCGCGAGCACGGTGCCGATCCCGGTCAGGATTGCCGACGACCGGGCCCGCAGGCGGTGACCGTCCTCGCGCGCCGCGGGCCCGGTGATCCAGCGGCTCGTGCCGTCGGCGAGCGCCGTGCGGCCGTCCATGCTGACGGCAAGCTTGCTGACCACGAACGGCCGGCCGCGCCGGTGCCGGCTCAGGAAGCCCCTGTTGAGCGCCTCCGCTTCGCCGGCGAGCACGCCCTCCTCGACTTCGATACCGGCGGCGCGCAGCGCGGCGCAGCCTGCGCCGTCGACGCGCGGATGCGGATCGCGCAGGGCGACCACCGCGCGCTGCACGCCGGCCTCGATGAGCGCGGCCGCGCAGGGCGGCGTGCGTCCCTGATGGTTGCAGGGCTCGAGAGTCACATAGGCCGTCGCGCCGCGCGCGCGGGCGCCGGCAGCGGCGAGCGCATGCACCTCGGCATGCGGCTCGCCGGCGCGCGCGTGCCAGCCTTCGCCGACGACCTCGCCGCCGTGCGCGAGAACGCAGCCGACCGCGGGATTCGGGTCGGCGCCGTACAGGCCGCGCCGGGCGAGCTCGAACGCGCGCGCCATGTGGCTGAAATCCTGCGCATCGGGCACGGGGCGCCGCTCAGCCGGACCGCTCGTTTTCGGACGGCAGCAACGACATCTGCTCGGTGTCGGCGGCGGCTTCGGCAGCTTCCCGCAGGCGCTCGATTTCCGCCTGGAACGCCTCGACGTCCTGGAAGCTGCGATAGACCGAAGCGAAGCGCACGTATGCGACCTGGTCGAGGTTGCGCAGCTCGCTCATGGCGAGCTCGCCGAGCATGCGCGCCGTGACCTCGCGCTCGCCGACGGTGCGCAGCTCGTGGACGATGCGGCCGATCGCCGCCTCGACCGCCTCCGCCGGCACCGGCCGTTTCTCGAGCGCCTTGAGAATCCCGCCGCGCAGCTTGTTCTCGTCGAAAGGCTCGCGGCGGTCGTCGCCCTTGATGACATGCGGCATCACGAGCTCTGCCGACTCGAAGGTCGTGAAGCGCTCGGCGCAGTCCAGACACTCGCGGCGGCGGCGCACCTGACCGCCGCCCGCCGTCAGCCGCGAATCGATCACCTTGGTCTCTTCGTGGCCGCAGAACGGGCAATGCATGGGGGCTCCCGGCGCTCAGGCATAGACCGGAAAGCGGCCGCACAGCTCGAGCACCTGGCCGCGCACGCGCCGGATGGTGGCCTCGTTGCCGATGTCGTCGAGGATATCGGCGATCCACTGGGTCAGCGCGCCGATCTCCCCGGCGCCGAAACCGCGCGTGGTGACGGCCGGCGTACCCAGGCGCAGTCCGCTGGTCACGAACGGCGAGCGCGGATCGTTCGGCACCGCATTCTTGTTGACGGTGATGTGTGCGCGATCGAGCGCGGCGTCGGCATCCTTGCCGGTGATGCCCTTGTCGATGAGATCGATCAGGAACAGGTGATTATCGGTACCGCCGGAAACGATCCTGTAACCGCGCTCGGCGAGCACGCGTGTCATGTGTTGCGCATTGGCCACGACCTGCTGCTGGTAGGTCGTGAACTCCGGCTGCATCGCCTCGAGCAGCGCGACCGCCTTCGCGGCGATCACGTGCATCAACGGCCCACCCTGGGTGCCCGGGAATACGAGCGAAGCAAGCTTCCGCGTCACCTCTTCGTTCTCCCGGGCGAGGATCAGGCCGCCGCGCGGTCCGCGCAGCGTCTTGTGCGTGGTCGTCGTGGTGACGTCCGCGATGTTCACGGGGCTCGGATAGACGCCGGCCGCGACCAGTCCGGCGACGTGCGCCATGTCGACGAGGAACCAGGCGCCGACGGCGTCGGCGATGTCCCGGAAGCGCTGCCAGTCGACGACCCGCGAGTAGGCCGAGAAACCGGCGATGATGAGCCCGGGCCGGTGCTCGTGGGCCAGCCGCTCGACCTGCGCATAATCGATCTCGCCCGTCGACTCGTCGAGACCGTACTGCGCGACGTTGAACAGGCGGCCCGAGAAATTCACTTTCGCGCCGTGGGTCAGATGGCCGCCGTGCGCCAGGCTCATGCCGAGCAGCGTGCCGCCCGGCTCGAGGAGCGCGAGATACGCCGCCGCGTTCGCCTGCGATCCCGAATGCGGCTGCACATTCGCGTAGTCGGCGTCGAACAGCTCTTTCGCGCGATCGATCGCGAGCTGCTCGGCGACATCGACGAATTCGCAGCCGCCGTAGTAACGCTTGCCGGGATAACCCTCGGCATACTTGTTGGTCAGCACGGTGCCCTGCGCGGCCAGCACGCGCGGGCTTGCGTAGTTCTCCGAAGCGATCAGCTCGACGTGCTCCTCCTGGCGCCGCCGTTCGCCGTCGAGCGCCGCCTGCAGGCGGTCGTCGAAGCCCTGAATGGTCATGTCGGCGCTGAACATCGTCGCGGATCCCCGGGTCTGCGCGCAAAGCGGGAATTGTACCCCCTGAGCGACCGGCCGCGCCGTCTCAACGCATGGATTCGACGAATGCGTCCACGACGCCGGTCCAGGCGAGCGCGAGGTTGCGGCGGTTGTAGCCACCGCCGCCCATGCCGAGCAACCGTCCCGCGCAGCAGGTCGACGCGAGCGCACAGAGCCGCGCGGCCGCGTGCGCATGCGCAACGGGCGAGAAGCGCAGGTGCGTGAGCGGATCGCCGGCGATGCTGTCGGCGCCGCACTGATACAGGATGAATTCCGGGCGCGCCTGCTCGATGAAGGGCTCGATCTCCGCCCATGCCGCCAGAAACTCGACGTCGCCGGCGCCGGGCGGCAGCGGCAGATTGAGCTTGGACCCCGCGGCGGCGCCGCGGCCGGTCTCGGCGACCTGGCCGGTGCCGGGGTAGAGGAACCGTCCGTCCTCGTGGATGTCGGCGATGATGACACCGGGATCATCCTCGAAGCCGTAAAAGACACCGTCGCCGTGATGCGCGTCGATATCGACGTAGGCGATGCGTTTCAGGCCGAACTCCCGGCGCAGCATCTCGATGGCTACGCCGCAGTCGTTGAATACGCAGAAGCCCGCGGCGCCGTCACGGCGAGCGTGGTGGAGCCCGGCGATGGGCGCGAAGGCCTTGCCGCAGCTGCCACGCATCACGGCGCGCGCGGCCGCGAGTGTCACGCCGACCACCGCCGCGCCCTGTTCGTAGATGCCCGGGAACGCAGGCGTGTCGCCGCCGTCGAGCCAGCCCGTGCCGGCGGCCGAGCGTTCCGCCACCCAGTCGAGATAACGGGGTGCGTGGAAAAGCTCGAGCTCCTGCCGGGTGGCCGGTTGCGCCTCGACCAGCGAGACCTTCGCATCGAGCCCGGAGGCCTCGAGCACGCGCAGGAACGCGTCGTAACGGTCCGGACCGAACGGGTGATCGTCGCCGAATCCGTAACGGAGACCGCCGGCAGCCACATAAACGCATGTCGAAAATGGGGACATTCCTGATTTAACCACGGGGAATGGCATTGGCGCGGCACCTGGTCGATAATTCTGCACTTTTTTCCAGGTCCAATGGAATCATGGCCCAATTCATCTACACGATGAACCGCGTGGCGAAGCTCGTGCCGCCGAAGCGATTCATCCTGCGCGACATTTCGTTGTCGTTCTTTCCGGGCGCGAAGATCGGCGTGCTGGGACTGAACGGCTCGGGAAAATCCTCGTTGCTGCGCATCATGGCCGGCGAGGATCGCGAGATCGAGGGAGAGGCGCGGCCGCAGCCGGGCATCCGCATCGGCTTTCTTCCCCAGGAACCGCGACTCGACAGCGCGCTCGACGTGCGCGGCAACGTCGAGATCGGCGTCGCCGGAACCCGCTCGCTGCTCGATCGATTCAACGACCTGAGCATGCGCTTCGCCGAGCCTATGGGCGAGGACGAGATGAATACGCTGCTCGAGGAACAAGGCGGGCTTCAGGAGGCGATCGAAGCGGCCGGCGGCTGGGAGCTCGAGCGCAAGCTGGAGATCGCCGCCGACGCGTTGCGATTGCCGCCGTGGGAGGCCCGGATCGAGCAGCTTTCGGGCGGCGAACGCAGGCGCGTTGCGCTCTGCCAGCTGCTCCTGTCTGCGCCCGACATGCTGCTGCTCGACGAGCCGACCAACCATCTGGATGCGGAGTCGGTCGCCTGGCTCGAACGGTACCTCGGCGAGTACCCCGGCACCGTCATCGCGGTCACCCACGACCGTTATTTTCTCGACAACGTCGCCGGCTGGATCCTCGAGCTCGACCGCGGCCACGGAATTCCGTGGCAGGGAAATTACTCGTCCTGGCTCGAGCAGAAGGAGCAACGCCTCGCTCACGAGGAAAAACAGCAGGAAGCCCGCCGCAAGGCGATACATGCCGAGCTCGAATGGGTGCGCGCCAACCCGAAGGGCCGCCAGGCGAAGAGCAAGGCGCGACTCCAGCGTTTCGAGGAATTGCAGTCGCCCGAATACCAGCGGCGCCAGGAGACCCACGAAATCTATATTCCGCCGGGCCCGCGCCTCGGCGACCTGGTCATCGAGGTGACGGGCCTGAGCAAGGGTTACGGCGATCGGCTGCTCATCGACGACCTGTCATTCAGCCTTCCGCCGGGGGGCATCGTCGGCGTCATCGGCCCGAACGGCGCCGGCAAGACCACCTTGTTCCGCATGCTCACGGGACAGGAAACTGCGGATGCGGGCGAGATCCGCATCGGCGAGTCGGTTCAGCTGGCCGCCGTCGATCAATCACGCCAGTCGCTCGATGACGACAAGACTGTCTGGGAGGAAATCTCGGGCGGACAGGACACCATGCAGGTCGGCAGCTACGAAACACCCTCGCGCGCGTACGTCGGCCGGTTCAATTTCCGCGGCCCGCAACAGCAGCAGAAAGTCGGCCTGCTGTCCGGCGGCGAGCGTAACCGCGTTCACCTCGCCAAGGTGCTGGCCGCGGGCGGCAACCTGCTGCTGCTCGACGAGCCGACCAACGATCTCGACGTCGAGACGCTGCGGGCGCTCGAGGAAGCGCTGCTGGATTTTCCCGGCTGTGCGGTCGTGATCTCGCATGACCGCTGGTTCCTCGACCGCGTCGCGACCCACATGCTCGCTTTCGAAGGCGACAGCAGGGTGGTCTGGTTCGAGGGCAACTACGCTGAATACGAGCAGGACTATCGCAGGCGGCTCGGAGACGCGGCCGACCAGCCGCACCGGCTGCGTTACAAACGCCTGGAGCACTGAAGGAGAGGCAGCCACTCGCCTCAACTCCTGGCGGCAAGATATTTTTCCCTGCGCAACTGTTTCATCGCAAATCCCCGGCCTTTCAGATTTTCGACCGCGTCGTCGATCATGTTGGGGTTGCCGCACAGGTACACGATGTCGGATTGCGGGTCGAGCCCGAGCTTATCGAAGCGCGACTGCACGTAGCCCCTGTTCTCGAACGCGCGCTGCTCGTCCGGCATCGCGCGGCTGTAACAGGCGTGAAAGCGGAACCTGTCGCAGCGCTCGGCGACGGCGAGGAAATCGCCGCCATAGAGCAGTTCGTCCGGATTCCACACGCCGAGCAGCAGATCGGCGCTGTAATGACCTGTGTTGAGTCGCCGCTCGAGCTCCGGCAGCATCGCGCGGTAGGGCGTGATGCCGGTGCCCGTCCCGGCCAGTACGTATCGGCACGGCGGGTCGTCGCGCAGCACGAAGCGGCCATAGGGTCCGCTGCCGGTCACCTCGTCGCCGGGCTCGAGCCCGAACAGCAGTCGCGTCGCCAGTCCGTCCTGCACCGGCGAGACTGCGATCTGGACGCCATCGTCCACTTCCGGCGAGTTCGCAACGCTGTAGCTGCGGTGCACTGGATGGCCTTCGTGCTCGAAATGGACGTTGATGAACTGCCCGGGCACGAAGTCGAAGGCTTCGCCGTCGGCGCGCCTGAACTCGAGATGCAGAATGCTCGGCGTCACCTTGCGCGCGGCCTCGAGCCGCAAGGGAAAAGTGTTCCAGTGCATCGGTTGGTGTCGGGCCCCGCGCCGCTGCTATAGTGGGCCCTGACCGGCGTTCGTCCGGCGACGGGATATTCCACGAGGAGAGCTGGCAGATGAAATCTGTGCGGATGACGATTCTAGCATCGGCGGCCTTGGTTTTGCAGGCGTGCGCAGAGCCCGGGGATACTGAATCCCCGGCGGCAGCATCGCCTGCGGCTGATGAAACGACGCGCGCGGAACGCCCGGGCTTCGATACCGAGCGGCCGCCGGTCGAGGCGATCGCGAAGGCCGTCGACGGCGAGCATCGCACGGCCGAGGCGCGCGCACGGGACGAGTATCGCCACCCCGCCGAGACGCTCGATTTTTTCGGCATCGAGGAGGACATGACGGTCGTCGAGCTGTGGCCCGGCGCCGGCTGGTACACCGAGATCCTGGCGCCGCTGCTGCGCGAGCGCGGCAAGCTGGTGGTGGCGAGTTTCGGCGAGGGCGCCGAGCCTGAGTACCGTGCTGGCCTGCACGCAGGTCTCATGGAAAAGTTCGCCTCGAATCCCGATCTCTACGACAGGGTCGAGGTCGTGATCCTCGCGCCGCCCGACGCCGTGCAGCTCGGCGAGCCGGAGTCGGCCGATCTGGTGCTGACGTTCCGCAATACGCACAACTGGATCGAGGCCGGCGTCGAGGAAGAGGTGTATCGCGCGGCTTATGAGGTCCTCAAGCCCGGCGGGGTCTTCGGCGTCGTGCAGCATCGCGGCAAGCCGGGCCAGGACGCAGCGGACAGCGCCCCCCGCGGCTATGTGCCGGAGCAGCACGTCATCGATCTTGCCGGGCAGGTCGGCTTCGAGCTCGCGGCGTCGTCCGAGATTAACGCCAATCCGAAGGACACCAAGGATTACGAGGAGGGCGTGTGGACGCTGCCGCCCGCCTACCGCCTCAAGGATCAGGATCGCGAACGGTACGCGGAGATCGGCGAAAGCGACCGCATGACGCTCAGGTTCGTCAAGCCGCGCGCCGCTCCGTAGGGCCGAATTCATTCGGCCGGATGGCGGGTTGAAACCCGCCCTACGGCGAGGTCTTGATGGTGTCGAGGAACCCCTCGAAGACGTTGCGCAGCAGGCTGCGGGTCGCCTCGAAGCGCGGATGATTCGTGGCGCTGTCCGGATCCGCTTCATCCATGTAGACGCGCTGGCACATCTCGATCTGCAAGGCCTGCACGCCGGGCAGCCGTCCGTAATGGTCGGTCGTGTAACCGCCCTTGTAGGGAGCGTTCAGCGCGACCTCGAGTTGCGCGCTTTCGAATGCGCTCGCGAAATAATCGACCAGAGCGGGCCCGCAGGTCACGCCGTCCCGGTTGCCCAGATAGACGTCCTCCGTCAGGCGGCCATGCAGCAGGCTCGGCGCCGACGCCACGCTGTGCGCATCGATGAGGACCACGAATCCGAAGCGTTTGCGTTTATCCTCGAGCAGATCGGCGAGCCGGCGGTGATAAGGCTCGTAATAGAGCGCCTTGCGGGCGCGGACGTCATCGGCGTCGGGCGGCGACGCATAGATCGGCTCGCCCTGGAACGTCCGCTCGGCGACGAGCCCGGTCTCGAAGCGGCCCGGGTAGAGCGCCATCGGCTCCGGTGGGCGATTCAGATCGACGACGAAGCGGTGCCAGCTCGCATGCAGCACGTCGATACCGAGGCCGGGCAGGAAATCATAGAGCGCATGCAGGTGCCAGTCGGTCATCGGCAGGCAGCGGATCGCGTCGGAGGCGAAACGCGCGGCGATTTCGGTTGGGACCCGCGTGCCGGTATGCGGGATAGTGACCAGCACGGGGCGCTCGTCCGCGGTCGGTCCCAGGTGCACGAACGGGGTCACGCAGCGCCGGGCCCTGGGGTCAGATCGCATCATGCGATGAGCTTTCGAGCGAAGGCGTCAGATCCCGTCATGCGATGACCTTGCCGAACCTGCCAGCTGAAGGGAGCTGACCCTTACGTTCCAAGCAACCGCGCAACGACTTTCGCGAATCGCTCGCCGATGTCCCGGCCGCCGGCCACCTCACCCGCGCTCACGCACTGCCGCCCGCAGACATAGACATCGCGCACGTTGCGTGCCGAGCCGCCGGTCACCAGCGCGTCCATGGCGCGCTCGGGCGAGGGCCCCTGCAGCGGCGGCTCGAACGCATCGAAGACGACGATATCCGCGCGCCGGCCGGGCTCCAGCCCGCCGGCCGGCAGGTGCAGCGCGGCGGCGCCTGCGCCCGCGGCCTGCCGCCACAACGGCGTGCCGAGGCCGTCCGCGTCGGCGAGCCGCGCGCGCTTGCGCGAGACCAGGCGCTGGACATATTCGAGCAGCCTGAGCTCCTCGAGCACATCGATGCGCACATTGCTGTCGGAGCCGACGGCCAGCTGCCCGCCGGCGCGCAGGAACGCGGCGGACGGAAAGATGCCGTCGCCGAGGTATGCTTCGGTCAGCGGGCAGATCACGATACGCGCGCCGGCCCGGCGAACGGCAGTGAGCTCGTCTTCGTCGGCGTGGGTCGCATGCACGAGGCTCCAGCGCTCATCGAGCTCGACTGCGCCGGCGAGCAGCCGCACGGGCGACGTGCCGCAGGCGGCGATGCAGTCCTCGACCTCGTCACGCTGCTCCGCGATGTGGATATGCACCGGAAAGCCGTCGCCGAGCACCGCGCGCGCACCCGACAGCAGCTCACCGAGACGGTGCGACGGCACGGCGCGAAGCGAGTGCGGCGCGACACCGCACTGCACGCCCGTGCCCGCCACGGCTGCGAGCAGCTCACAGAACTCCCCGATGCTGTCGTGAACGAAACGCCGGTGCGCGGCCTGCGGATCACGCCCGAACCCGCCGGTCAGGTAGAGGACCGGCAGCATGACGAGCCCGATGCCCGTGTCGCGCGCCGCGGCGATCACGGACTTGGCCATCGCCGGCGAGCGGCTGCCGTCCGGCAGGTGATGCAGATAATGAAATTCCGCCACGCTCGTGTAGCCGCCGCGCAGCATGTCCGCGAACGCCTGGCACGCAATGGCATACAGGTCTTCAGCGGTGATGGCGCGGGCGAGCGCGTACATCGTCTCGCGCCAGGTCCAGAAGCTGTCATTGCCGCCGGCCGCCTCGCCATAGCCCGCCATCGCGCGCTGGAAGCTGTGACTGTGCGCATTGGGCATGCCCGGCACGGCGAGCCAGCCGTCGGCTTCGCTGCGGCCGGCCGCTTCGATCGCCGCGATCCGACCTTGCGCATCGATGCAGATCCGTTGACGGGCAGCGAGTCCGCGCGGCGTCAGGATATGTTCAAAGACGAGCGCGTCGCGCATACTCTGGGCCCGCACCGATGTACGACCTCATCATCGAAAACGCTCGATTGTACCCGATGGCCGGCGACGCACGCCCGGCGGCGGCGCGTTCGATGGCCGTGCGCGACGGTCGCATCGAAGCGTTCGATGTGCGCGGGCCGGCGCGCGACGTCGTCGATGCCGGCGGCCGGTTGCTGCTGCCCGGCTTCGTCGATTGCCACACGCATGCGCTGTATGTCGGCGATCGAATGCGCGAGCATCTGATGCGGCTCGAGGGCGCGACCTATGCGGATATCGCGAAGAGCGGCGGCGGCATCCTCGCGACCGTCGAGGCGGTGCGCGCGGCGAGCGAAGCCGAGCTCGTCGCGGCGACGCTGCCGCGCCTGGCCGCGCTTGCCGGCGAGGGGGTCACGACGGTCGAGATCAAGAGCGGCTACGGGCTGACCCTGCATGACGAGCTCAAGATGCTGCGTGCGATCGCGGCGCTCGGCCTGCAGAGCCCGCTCGATATCTGCGCCACCTTCCTCGGTGCCCATGCGGTGCCGCGCGGCGTCGAACGGCAGGCGTTCGTCGCTGAAATCGTCGATGAAATGCTGCCGGCAGTGGCTGCGAACGGCCTCGCGGAGGCCGTGGACGTGTTCGTCGAGGGCATCGCCTTCGATCTCCATGACCTGCGGGCAATTTTCGAGAAGGCCCGTTCGCTCGGGCTCGAGCGGCGCGCGCACTGCGAGCAGCTTTCGAATATCGGCGGAACACGGCTCGCCGCCCGGCTGGGCGCGCGTTCCTGCGATCATCTCGAGCACGCGGACGACGCTGCAATCGATGCCATGGCCGCTGCCGGCACGGTTGCCGTGCTGTTGCCGGCTGCCTTCTACTTCCTGCGCGAGACGCGCAGGCCGCCTGTTGCGGCATTGCGCGCGCGCGGCGTCGCGATGGCAGTGGCCAGCGACCTCAACCCGGGCTCCGCGCCGGTGCCGAGCCTGCTGACTGCCATGCACATGGCGGCGATACTGTTCGCGCTCAAACCGGAGGAAATACTGCTGGGAGTCACACTGCATGCAGCCCGGGCCCTGGGGCGGGAAACGAGCATTGGCAGCCTCGCGCCGGGCAAGCACGCCAATTTCGCGCTCTGGGATCTGCCCGCGCCCGAGTACCTGTTCTACCAGCTCGGAGGGCTGCGGCCGGATGCGGTGTACATCGAGGGCCGGCCGCTGTGAACGCGCGTGCGCTGCTGCTGACCGGCGCCGATCTCGGCCTGACCGACCTCGCCGATTACGAGCAGCGACGACCGCAGGCGATGCTTGCCGAGTCCGCTCGCGAGCGCATGCTGTCGAGCGTGGCCAGCGTGCGGCGCGCGATCGACGGCGGCCGAGTGTGTTACGGCGTCAACACCGGCTTCGGCGCGTTTGCCAACCGGCAGATCGCCGCCGATCAGGTGACCCAGCTCCAGTACAATCTCGTGCGCAGTCACGCCTGCGGCATCGGCGAGCCACTGCCCGATCCGGTCGTGCGCCGCATGATGCTGCTCAAGGCCAATAGCCTGGCGGTCGGCCATTCCGGCATTCGCCCGTGCATCGTCGATGCGCTGCTCGCGCTGCTCAATGCGGACGTGCTTCCCGTCATCCCGGCCCGCGGCTCGGTGGGCGCCTCGGGCGACCTGGCGCCCCTCGCCCATCTGGCCCTGGCACTGATCGGCGAGGGCGAGGCACGGCGCGCCGGCAGGCTGCTGCGCGGCCGCGAGCTATTCGATGTCGCGGAATGCGCACCGGTGGGGCTCGAGGCGAAGGAAGGGCTGGCTTTGCTGAACGGTACGCAGGCGAGCTCGGCACTGGCCCTCGAGGGCCTGTTCGCCGCCGAGACGTTGCTGTCGAATGCCATACTCGCGGGGGCGTTGACCGTCGACGGCCTCGCCGGCAGCTACACCCCATTCGACGCGCGGATTCACGAAGTGCGCCGCATGCACGGGCAGCGGCGCGTGGCCGCACAGTTCCGGGCCCTGCTCACCGACAGCGAGATCCGGCGCAGCCACGAGCATTGCGATCGCGTGCAGGATCCGTACTCGGTGCGCTGCATGCCGCAGGTCTTCGGCGCGGTCTGGGATACCCTGGGCCATGCATCCGCGATCCTCGCCCGTGAGCTCAACAGCGTATCCGACAATCCGTTGATCTTCGACGACGAGATACTTTCGGGCGGCAATTTCCATGCCGAGCCCATCGGCTTCATCAGCGACTTCATGAGCATCGCCGTCGCGGAGCTCGCGAGCATGTCCGAGCGGCGCACGGATCTGCTCGAGCGTCGCGTGAACCCGAACCTGAACATGTTCCTGACCAGCGAGCCCGGGCTCGAGTCGGGATTCATGATCGCGCACGTGGCGACCGCGGCGCTCGCCTCGGAGAACAAGACGCTGGCGCATCCGGCGTCGGTGGACAGCATCCCGACCTCCGCCGGTCAGGAGGACCACGTCTCGATGGCGCCGTGGGCGGGCCTCAAGCTGCTCACGATCTGCGCGAACACGAGCTACGTGCTGGCCATCGAGCTGCTGGCCGCGGCGCACGCCATCGACGATCAGCGGCCGCTGCGCACCACGCCCGAGCTCGAGAAGCTGCACGGCGCCATCCGCGAGCGGGTGCCGTTTTCCGCGCACGATCACCGGATGGACGGCGAGATCGCCGCCGTCACCGAGCTCGTGCGCAACGGCGGTCTGATCCGGTTCCTGCCCGGCCGCGAGCTGCCTCGCGATACACTGGCGCCGTGATCAGCCTGCAGGCCATTGCGATCGTCTGTGGCGGCCTCGGCGCCATTTTTCTCGTCACCGGGCTGGCCCGGCTCTGGCGGCGGCGGCTGCTGTCGGCGAGCGGCCACGGCCTGCTCGGGCTCTGCCTGCTCACCGTCGCCGCGCTCTTCTTCACCGTGGGACTCAATCTTCACACCTATTCGCGGTTGACCCGCGAACAGGCCGCTGCCGATCTCGAATTCACGTTGATCGAGCCGGGCCGTTATCGCGCGCGCATCGCCTTCGCCGACGACACGCTGCCGCGCGAGTTCGAGCTCAGCGGCAACGAATGGCAGGTGGACGCACGCATCATCAAGTGGCAGGGGGCGGCGAACCTGCTCGGCCTGGATACGCTGTTTCGTCTCGACAGGCTGAGCGGACGCTATATCGACATCGACGACGAGCGCACGCGCCCGCGCACCGTGTATGCGCTGGCCGAAGACCCGGGCCTCGATCTGTGGGAAGTGTCACGCCGACACGAGCGCTGGTTGCCGTGGGTCGACGCGCGCTACGGCAGCGCGGCGTTTCTGCCCATGGCCGACGGCGCAAAATTCTCGCTGACCGTCAGCCAGTCGGGGCTCGTCGCGCGTCCCGCGAACGAGCCCGCGCGCCGCGCCGTCCGCCGCTGGATGTAGGGCGGGTTTCAACCCGCCGGCCGAATGAATTCGGCCCTACGTGCCGGCGATCATCGGCAGGTCCAGGCCGCGCTCGCGCGCGACTTCGATGGCCCGTTGGTAGCCGGCGTCGGCGTGGCGCATGACGCCGGTGCCGGGGTCGTTGACGAGCACGCGCTCGAGGGCTGCGGCGGCCCGCTCGCTGCCGTCGGCGACGATGACCACACCGGCGTGCAGCGAATAACCCATCCCGACCCCGCCGCCGTGATGAAAGCTCACCCATGAGGCGCCGCTGGCCGTATTGAGCAGCGCGTTCAGCACCGGCCAGTCGGCGACCGCGTCCGAGCCGTCTCGCATGCCTTCCGTTTCGCGGTTCGGCGATGCGACCGAGCCCGAATCCAGATGATCGCGGCCGATGACGATCGGCGCAGCGAGCTCGCCGCTCCTCACCATGTCGTTGAACGCCAACCCCAAGCGGTGGCGTTCCCGGTAACCCAGCCAGCAGATGCGGCTCGGCAGGCCCTGGAAACGGATGCGCCGGCGTGCCTCGTCGAGCCAGTCGTGCAGGCCCTTCTTGTCCGGAAATAATTGCTTCGCTTTCGCGTCGGTGCGATAAATGTCGTCCGCATCTCCGGACAGCGCTACCCACCGGAACGGGCCGACGCCCTCGCAGAACAGCGGCCGTATATAAAGCGGCACGAAGCCCTTGAAGTCGAATGCGTTCGCGACCCCGGCGTCCTGCGCCATGGCGCGGATGTTGTTGCCGTAGTCGAACGTCGGGATGCCGCGCGCGTGGAAGGCGAGCATCGCGCGCACCTGGTCGGCCATCGACGATTTCGCGCGCCGCACGTACTCGTCGGGATCGTCACCGCGCAGTCGCGCCGCTTCCTCGAGGGACAAACCCGCGGGAATATAACCGTTCAGCGGATCGTGCGCGGAGGTCTGGTCGGTCACGAGGTCGGGCGCGAAATCGCCCCGCTCGATCTCGGCAAAGATCTCGGCGGCGTTGCCGCGCAGCCCGACGGAGACCGGCTTGCCGCGAGCCGCCGCGTCGCGGATGAGCCCTTCCGCTTCCGCGAGCGAGTCGGCGCTGCGATCGAGGTATCCGCTCTCGAGCCGCTTCCCGATGCGCGCCGGATCGACCTCGACGGCCAGGCAGGACAGCCCCGCAATCACCGCGGCCAGCGGCTGCGCGCCGCCCATGCCGCCCAGTCCCGCGGTCAGCAGCCAGCGCCCGGACGCTTCGCCGCCATAGTGGCGGCGCACGGCCTCGGCGAAGGTTTCATAAGTGCCCTGCACGATGCCCTGCGAGCCGATGTAGATCCAGGAGCCCGCGGTCATCTGGCCGAACATCATCAGGCCTTTTCGATCGAGCTCGAAGAAATGCTCCCAGGTGGCCCACTTGCCCACGAGATTGGAATTCGCGATGAGCACGCGCGGCGCGGCAGCATGGGTCTTGAACACACCGACCGGCTTGCCGGACTGTACCAGCAGGGTCTCGTCGTCCTCGAGGCGCTCGAGCGTCGCCACGATGGCGTCGAAGCACTCCCAGTCGCGGGCCGCGCGCCCGATGCCGCCATAGACGATGAGCTCGCGCGGATTCTCCGCAACCGCCGGATCGAGATTGTTGAGCAGCATGCGCAACGCCGCTTCCTGCTGCCAGCCTTTGCAGCGCAGTGCGGCACCCCTCGGCGCATGCAGCTCGATGTCGCGGTAGCGCGCGGCCATGGCCGAACCCGCCGGGGTCATCCGACCGCGACGCGCGCGTTGCGGAACATGCGCATCCACGGCCCGTCTTCCGGCCAGTCGTCCGGGTGCCACGAATTCTGCACCGTGCGGAAGACGCGCTCCGGGTGGGGCATGGTGACGGTGGCGCGACCGTCGCGGCTGGTGAGCCCGGCGATGCCGTCCGGTGAGCCGTTCGGATTGGCCGGGTAGTCACGCGCGACGGCGTGCCGGTTATCGACGTAGCGCAGCGCCACCTGATTGCCGACCCGACACGCGGCGAGCGCGCCTTTGCCGGCGAACTCCGCGCGGCCTTCGCCGTGCGAGCTCGCGATGGGCACCACCGAGCCGGTCATGCCGGAGAAGAACGGCGACGGCGACGGCAGGATCTCGACCAGGCTCAGCCGCGCCTCGAACTGCTCGGAGCGATTGCGCACGAAGCGCGGCCAGTCGTCGGCGCCGGGGATCAGCTCCTTCAGCGCCGCGAGCATCTGGCAGCCGTTGCAGGCGCCGAGGGTCAGGCTGTCCGGACGCGCGAAGAACGCCGCGAACTCGTCGCGCGCACGCGGGTTGAACAGAATCGACTTGGCCCAGCCCTGGCCGGCGCCGAGCACGTCACCGTACGAGAAGCCCCCGCAGGCCGCGAGCACCGCGAAACCGTCGAGCCGCACGCGGCCCTCGAGAATGTCGGTCATGTGCACGTCACGGACATCGAAGCCGGCGCGCATGAACGCGGCGGCCATCTCCATCTGACCGTTGACCCCCTGCTCGCGCAGCACCGCGACCCGGGGACGCGCGCCGCGCGCGATATAAGGCGCGGCGACGTCGTCGTCGAGGCGGAAACCGAGCCTGGCGTTGAGGCCGGGATCGGCTTCGTCGAGAAGGCTGTCGAACTCCTCGCGCGCGCAGACCGGATCGTCGCGCAGCGACTGCAGGCGAAAGCTGGTCTCCGCCCAGCTGCGCTGCAGCGCCCGGCGGCTGTGATGCAGCACGGGCACGCCGGAGACGGTGATCTCGATGTCGTCGCCGGCGCGGGGCGCGCCGATGCGGTGCACGAGCGCGCGCAGGCCGTGCTTGGCGAGGCACGCGAGCACGGCGCCTTCGTCGTGCGCGCCTATCTGCACGATCGCTCCGAGCTCCTCCGCGAACAGCGCGCCGAGCGTCCCGTTCGCGCCCGGCGGCAGGTCGACCGTGAGCCCGCAGCGCCCGGCGAACGCCATCTCGCACAAACACGCGAACGTGCCGCCATCGGAGCGGTCGTGATAGGCGAGCAGCAGGCCGGCGCGATTGAGCTCCTGCACTGCGGCGAAGAACCCGCTGAGCCGCGCGGCATCGTCGAGATCCGGGGGCACGCCGCCGCCGCGCGCATACACTTGCGCGAGACACGACGCGCCGAGCCGATCGCGGCCGCCGCCCAGATCGATGAGCAGCAGCACGCTGTCCGCGGCGCCGGCACGCAGTGCCGGCGTCAGGGTGCGGCGCACGTCCTCGACGGGCGCGAAAGCAGATACCACCAGCGATACCGGCGCGGCCATCTCGCGCGCCTCGCCCGCCTCGCGCCAGGCAGTCTTCATCGACAGGGAATCCTTGCCGACGGGAATGGCGAGACCGAGCGACGGGCACAGCTCGGCGGCGACCGCCCGCACGGTGTCGTAGAGGTCGGCGTCCTGGCCCGGATGACCGGCCGCCGCCATCCAGTTGGCCGACAACCGCACGTCGCGCAGGCGCGCAATTGCCGCACAGGCGATGTTGGTCACGGCCTCGCCGACCGCCATCCTTCCCGAGGCCGGCGCGTCGATGACCGCGATCGGCGTGCGCTCGCCCACGGCCATCGCCTCACCGGCGTTGCCTTCGTAATCGGCGCTGGTGACTGCCGCATCGCTGACGGGCACTTGCCACGGCCCGACCATCTGGTCGCGCGCCACGAGGCCGCCGACCGTGCGGTCGCCAATCGTGACGAGGAACGTCTTCGCGGCGACCGCCGGATGCTGGAGCACGCGCAGCGCCGCTTCGCCCGCCTCGATGCGCTCGAGCGAGAGCTGCACCGCCGGCGCCGTGCGCCGCTGCACGTCGCGGCGGAGCCGCGGCGGATTGCCGAGCAGCACCGACATGGGCATATCGACCGGGCAATTGCCGAAATGCTCGTCCTCGACCAGCAGCCGGCGAGCCTGTGTCGCCTCGCCGAGCACCGCATACGGGCATCGCTCGCGGCGGCAGAGCGCCTCGAGCTCCACGAGCCGCCCGGGCAGCACGGCCAGAACGTAGCGTTCCTGCGACTCGTTGCACCAGAGCTCGGCCGGCGTCATGCCCGGCTCGACGCTCGGCACCCGGCGCAGGCCGATGCGCCCGCCGCGATCGCCCAGATCGACGAGCTCCGGCACGGCATTGGCCAGGCCGCCGGCGCCGACGTCATGAATCAGCAGGATCGGGTTGGCCTCGCCGAGCGCCGCGCACCGATCGATGACCTCCTGCACACGCCGTTGCATCTCGGGATTGCCCCGCTGCACGGAAGCGAAATCGAGCTCTTCGTCGCTGTCGCCGCTCGCGCGCGACGAGGCCGCACCGCCGCCGAGGCCGATGAGCATCGCCGGGCCGCCCAGCACGACCAGCAGGGCGCCGTCCGCGGCGGGCAGTTTCTCGACGGCGGCGGGCCGGATGTCGCCGTGCCCGCCGGCCAGCATGATGGGCTTGTGGTAACCGCGAAGCTCCTCACCGTCGGGGGTCGCGAGCCGCTGCTCGAAGCTGCGGAAATAGCCGGCGAGCGCCGGACGGCCGAACTCGTTGTTGAAGGCGGCAGCGCCGAGCGGGCCGTCGATCATGATGTCGAGCGCCGAGGCGATGCGCGAGAGACGCCCGTTGTCGAGCTCCCAGGCGTGCGTGAAGCCCGGAATGCGCAGATGGGATACGGAGAAGCCGGTGAGCCCGGCTTTGGGCTTCGCGCCGCGGCCGGTCGCGCCCTCGTCGCGGATCTCGCCGCCGGAGCCGGTGGCGGCGCCCGGAAACGGGGAAATGGCGGTCGGATGATTGTGCGTCTCGACCTTTATGACGATGTGGATGTCTTCGTCGACCGCCCGCCAGATGCCCGCCTCCACGATCAGGCGGCGGCCGCGATGACCCTCTATGACCGCCGCGTTGTCGCGATAGGCGGACAGCACGCCATGCGGGCTCGCCGCGCGCGTGCCGCGGATGATCTCGAATGGCGTCAGCTCGAGCGACTCGCCATCGATGACCCAGCGTGCATTGAAGATCTTGTGCCGGCAGTGCTCGGAATTCGCCTGGGCAAACATCAGCAGCTCGACGTCGGTCGGGTTGCGGCCCGCCGCGGCGAAGTGCCGGAACAGGTAATCGATCTCCTCTGCCGACAAGGCGAGCCCCGCGGCGATGTTCGCCGCATCGAGTGCCGCCCGCCCCCGGCCGAGCACATCGATCCAGGCGCAGGGCGCGGGCGCATGCTGCTCGAACAACCGGCCGAGCGTGCCTGCGTCCAGCACCACGGACTGGGTCATGCGATCGTGCAGCGGGCCGGCGAGCGCGCGCAACGCGGCTGCGTCATGCCGGCCGGCCGTATCCACCTCGAAAGCGACCCCCCGCTCGAGCCGGCGCACCGCGCCGAGGCCGCAGACATGCGCGATGTCGGTTGCTTCGCTGGACCAGGGAGAAACGGTGCCGAAGCGCGGCACGACGAAGATGCGGTGGCTTTCGTCGCCGGGCGCAGCGGCAGCGGGCCCGCCAGGCCCGTAGGTCAACAGGCGCTCGAGCACGGCGAGCTCGCGTTCGTCGAGCGCGCGCTCCAGATCGACGAAATGCATGAAGTGCGCGCGCAGTCCGCGCACCTTGCCGTCCTGCCGGCGAAGCGCCTGCAGAAGCTTCGCGAGCCGGAAACCGGAGTACGCGGGCGCACCGGGAAGCTCGAGCATCAGCGCCCCTGGCTGGCGGTGGGCAAAGCGGTCAGGCGAAGTGGACGGAAGCGGCGTCAGTCTGTCCCCTTTGCTGGATCCTTGCCGAGGGTGTAGACCGGCAGCGGAAACTGCGCCACCTTGCCGCCTTCTGCCGTGGAAATCCTGCTGATGCCTTCCTTGCGCACCTCATCGATACGCAGGATGGCGTGCAGCGGCAGGTAGGTGCGCTGGACGCCGTCGAACTCGGTTTTGATCCGCTCCTCGGTGGTATCGACGACTATCTGCGAGCGCTCGCCGAAAACCAGCTCTTCGACTTCGATGAAGCCGAACAGCCGGCCCTGGCCGACCTTGCGCGCGTAGATCTCATAGATCTTGCCCTGCGAGGCGAACACGACCTTGTAGACGTTGCGTGGCGGCATCGGGATCGGCACAGTGGCGCGTCGGCGCTGATCAGAATAGCACAGCGGCACCTGTCATCCCGATGGCAGGCAGGCGGCCAAATTCTCGCCGCGGCACTCCCGGCCCTGCGCCAGGCGCATGTGCGCTCGCGGCCTTGTAACGCTTACAAGGCGTTGCACGATTTACACGGCCAGTCCGATCCCTTAACTTTAGCGGCCTGCCGACCCAATCCGCAGAGGGAGGTGCCATGCCGCTGATCTTGCGCGTCACCAGCCAGCAGAAAGGCACGCTGGGCGCCGACGGGACCTGCGTGCTCGAGGATCGCGGCTGCAGCATCGGGCGTTCGCTGGACAACGACTGGGTATTGCCGGATCCCAGCCGCTACGTGTCGGCCAGACACGCGCTCATCCGTTACCACGCCGGCGAATATTTTCTGACCGATATCAGCACCAACGGCGTCTATCTCAATTACGCCAACGAGCCGCTCGGCCAGGGCCGGCAACACCATCTGAGCGACGGCGACCGGCTGCGACTCGGTGACTACGAGATTCTCGCGTCCATCCCCACGGCCGACATGACCGTGCCGCGAGACGTGGTCGCCTCGAAGGAATCCACACGTCCGGCGGACACGGCGCAGCTCGCGGTCGACCCGGCGCTGCTCGCGGAAATGAACGACTCTATCGATCTCGAAGTGCTGCTGGAGCACGATGAAGACCTGCCGTCTGGCAGCCTTCCCGCGTTGCGCAAGTCCACGACGCCCGCTACGGCCCCGGCGTCGAGGACGCGGCCGGCGAACGCCGACCCGCTGCTCATTTCGGCCGGCCTCGATCCCGCGGCGTTCCCGGCGGCCGATCGCACGGAGCTCCTGCAAAGGGCCGGGCAACTGCTGCGCGAGGTGGTCGTCGAATTGCAGGACGTGCTGCGCGGCCGCGCCGAGCTCAAGGACCGGTTCCGCCTGTCGCAGACGACGATTCAGCCGAGCGAGAACAATCCTTTCAAGTTCTCGGCCAGCGCCGAGGAGGCACTCGGCAGCCTGCTCGGTGGCGATGGCAGGGATTATCTGCCGGCAGTCGAGGCCGTCCGCGACGCATTTCGCGATATCAACATCCATCAGGCCGCCATGCTGGTCGCCATGCGCATCGCCTTCGACGATTTCCTGGACAGGTTCGATCCCGCGGAGCT
Source organism: Gammaproteobacteria bacterium (assembly GCA_035524935.1). Taxonomy (GTDB): domain Bacteria; phylum Pseudomonadota; class Gammaproteobacteria; order Steroidobacterales; family JACDCP01; genus JACDCP01. Next base: position 38,457 of record DATLFD010000011.1, read on the forward strand.
GAGCGAGAAGTTCGACCGCGGGCTCAAACGCGGCGCCCTGCTCGGGGCGGCCAACAAGATGAAGTACTGGGACCTGTACGGCGAGCTGTACCAGGTCCTGACGCACAAGGCCGACGGGCCGTTTCCTCACCTTTTCAGCGAAGAGTTCGCGCGCGCTTACGAAGCGGAGATCAAACGCCTGAAGACCCGGTCCGCGTAGGAACCACATCCCACCGGCGGAAGTCTCGGCCAGTGGGCGATGGGCGTGCCGGCACGGGCGGCACTGCGCAAACAGCGCGCCGGGTTCACGGCCACAAATTTGATCGCGGGCTGGGGGAGGACGTGCCGGAACTGACGGTCCTGCGCAAGCAGCGCGCCTGGCGAAGCGGCCTCACGGCCACTTCCGTGATCGCGGGCTGGGGGTGGGCGTGCCGGAACTGACGGTCCTGCGCAAGCAGCGCGCCTGGCGAAGCGGCACGGATGAGCGCCGCGGGCGCTGCTGGCACAATCCTTGCTGATTTTGTTCTTTGGCTGGCTTGCGGCGCGTTGCCGCTCGCCAACCTGTCTTGTCCGTCCGATCGGATGGTCGTCCGGCGGCGGCGCGCAAAACCAACCACTATCGGAGGACCCTCCATGAAATACCTGACACACCGCACCGGCGGCTTCGCCGCGATCGCTTTCTCACTCCTGCTGGTCGCCTGCGCAGGCAACACCCGCCAGGAAAGCACGGGGGAGTACATTGACGATTCGGTCATTACCGCCAAGGTGAAGACCGCGCTCGCGACCTCGGAGGACACCAAGGCCCGGCAGATCGCAGTCGAGACCTTCAAAGGCAGGGTACAGCTCAGCGGCTTCGTCGACAGCCGGTCGGAGGCCGAAGCGGCCGTTCGGCTCGCGCGTGACGTCGAGGGGGTCGTCGAGGTCGTCAATAAGATGAGCGTAAAGTAGCCCTGTGCGGCAGGGAGTCGGGGAATTGTCCAGAGGAACCCGGGCTGAGGGGGGATACCCGGGTTCCCTGGACTCACCGGCACGCGGATGCGTGCCGGATTCTTCGCTTTGTCCAGAGCCGACGAGGGGCAAGAGGGGGGGTATCGCCCGACTCGTCCTGCACGTCCGCCAAAATCCGCAAATTGGCGGCCTGGAGCAACGCGACCGAATTGCAGGCAAGCATGCCCGGTATTCGGCGCCCCGCCTCGAAAACGATGCGGAAGCAAGCGCCGTGATGCAAACCGCATGCCAACCGGGGCCGGCCCTGCAACGGGCAGAATCCTTTCCGCCTCCGGCGGCCGCCCCTGCACCGGTTGCGGGCATCAACGAGCCGCCGGGTCGCCGGCCTTGCAAATGCGATGCAAAATTTACAGCACGCCTGCGTCGAGCGACGCGAGCACCCGCCACGGCGGCTTCTCGGCGTCCGTGTCGGCGGGCTCGAACAAGTCCGCGAATACCCGCGCCGTCGCACCGGGCGCCAGCGAGACGCTGACGAGCAGCCGCTGGCCTGCGCCGGCTTCGAATGCGAACCCTTCCGCGCGCGGACGGTGCGCGAGAAATGCGCCCTGCTCGCCGTACGGCAGCTCGACGGGAACGGGATTGTCGAGCGCCTGATCGGCCGCCTCGAGCCACCGGCTGCCGAGCCGCGTCCCGGCGAGCCCGCTCGCGCGCAGACCCTCAGCGTAATCCGCATGGTTCGCCGTCGCGAGATCGCCCTCCCCTCGCCCGTGCAGGCCGGCAGCGCCACGGCGAGGGCGCAGAGCCGTGCCGCCCGGCTCATTCCGTGAGCCGGCGTGGCAACGACCGCGCGAGCGGAATCAGCCGTCGGGCGCAGCGCAACGCTCGTCGCGAACGGCCAGTGCCTCGGGCATCCATGCCGCGAAATTCTCCATGCGGGTCGCCGGGTTCGGATGTGTCGACAGGAACTCGGCCGGCGACTCGCCGCCCGCCGCGGCCATGCGCTCCCAGAGCGCAGGCGCCTGCCTGGGATCGAAGCAGGCGCGCGCGACGTACATGAGGCCGATGTAGTCGGCCTCGGTTTCGTGCTTGCGCGAGAACGGCATGAGGATGCCGTACTGCGTACCCACACCGAGTGCGCCCATCACCGCGCGCTGGGTCTCGATGTCCATGTCGCCGACGGCGACGCCGACCGCGAGGGCACCGTACTGCGCGAGTTTCTGGTGCGCCATGCGCTCGGCGCCGTGACGGGCGATGGCGTGCGCGATCTCGTGGCCCATGACCACCGCGAGCGCGTCTTCGCTGCCGGCCACCGGCAGCAGCCCCGAATAGACTGCGACCTTGCCGCCCGGCAGGGCGAAGGCGTTGACCTGTTCGGAGTCGATGACGTTGAACTCCCACTCGAATCCGGGATCCTCGGCCACAGCGGCGAGGCGACGGCCGATGTCGCGTACCGTGTCGACGGCTTCGCCGGCCGGCACGACGTCCGCCTGGCTCAGGATCTCGCGATAGGACTGCAGGCCGAGTGCGGCTTCCTGCTCGCGGCTCAGGTCGACGAGCTGCGAGCGGCCCGTGACCGGTACCTCCTCCTGATGCATGAAGTAATAGGCGGCGAAAAATATCCCGAACAGGAGAAGCGGCCAGAGACGCAGCCGGCCGCCCCGGGAGCGAAGAAAACGATTCGGCGCCATCGTGGGTCTCCCGATCAGCCGGCGTCGCCGCCGAAAGTGTAGCGGACGAGCTCGGCGCGACTCTTGACCTCGCCGTCCTCGACCTGGTGGATGGTCACCGGCAGGTAATGAAGCTGCGGCGCACACTTGAGCAGTATGGCCTTGGTGCCGTCTTCTGACGTATAGCTGACGTCGACGACTTCGAAGGCGCCGGCCGGCGTCCTTGCCTGTCCCGTGTCGCCCACGTCGATGGTGTAGCGTTTTTCCCTGGCGCGATCGAACAGCGTGTACTGCCGCACGTCCCGATCGTGCACCAGATCGCTCATGATGGCGATCTGCAACAGCAGCCGGTCGACGGTGTGCCCGGAGAGCTCCGCTGCGACGGGCTCGCCGCGGGACCAGCCGGTCACTCGGCCGGCCGGCCACTCGAAGACGTAGTGCGCGTCGCGATTTTCGCTGATCGTGTCGGTGAGCCGGTACTCGAGCGGGCGCACCTGGCCGCCGCCGTATTCAAAGCGGCTGGACTCAGCAATCACGCCGCGCTTGAACATGCTCACGAAGCCGGACGGCTCGAGCTCGGAGCTGTAGACGGACACGCCGTCGCGACGGTCGAGCTTAAGCCGCATTTCGCCGCGCGCGATGCTGACGCGGACCTTGTAAACAGCCTCGAATTCGGGGATACCGAGATCGGCGAGTGCCGCCCGGGCCGGTGCCGCGAGCAGCACCGCGGCGGTCAGCGAGACGAACAGCGCCCGCACGCGGAGAGGCCGGATTCAATTATCCTCGAGTGCATCATGGCTTGCGACCTGTTCGCGGGTAATCGGATACGACCCTTGTGCTCGATGGCGGAGAGGGTGGGATTCGAACCCACGTGGGGCGTAATGCCCCCAACCGATTTCGAGTCGGTGCCGTTATGACCGCTTCGGTACCTCTCCGGGAAAAAGTACCTGGTTCACGCAACCGATCGGGCGTGGCAGGTAGCATAATTCTACACGAAGGACCCGCTCGTCCATATGGCCGAATGAATTCGGCCCTACGAATGAATGCGGGCGCGTAGGGCCGGTTTCAACCGGCCAGCGAGGTCGAATGAATCGTTGCGTAGGGCCGGTTTCAACCGGCCGGCGAGGTTTAATGAATCGTCGCAGGAGTGACGCTCCGCTTTGAGAATCGCCCTCATCATTGTTGCGGCCATGCTGGTCGGCACCTGCTCGGAGCGGCTGACCCTGCTCGAGGAAGTGCGCGCCACGGGTGAGCTGCGCGTGGTGACGCGCAACAGCCCGACAGCCTATTACCTCGGACCGGAGTCGCCGCTCGGTCCCGAATACGAGCTCGCCTCGCGTTTCGCCGATCATCTCGGCGTCGAGCTCGACATGTACGTGGCCGGGAGCTTCGTCGATATCCTGCCCGAGGTCATGAGCGGCCGCGCGCACCTCGCCGCGGCGGGGCTATCCGTTACCGAGCCGCGTCGCAAGCTCGTCGACTTCGGCCCGCCCTACCAGGAGATATCGCAGCATCTCGTCTATCGTCTCGGCGCCGGGCGTCCGCGGCGGATCGAGCAGGTGATCGGCAGCCATATCGAAGTGCTGGCCTCGAGCAGCCATGTGGAAACGCTCGAGGCTCTGCGGCCGCGACATCCGAGCCTCGCGTGGGTCGAGAACCCGGCCGCGGAAAGCGAGGAGCTCCTGTACCGGGTTGCGCAGGCGGACATCGACTACACGGTCGCGGATTCGACCGAGTTCTCGATCAGCCGCAACTTTCATCCGGAGATCCGCGTCGCTTTCGATCTCAAGAACGGCGATTTCATCGCCTGGGCGTTCCGCAAAGGCGACCACGACGACAGCCTGCGGATGGCGGCGCACCGGTTTTTTGCCGAGTTGCAGAGCAGCGGCGGTCTCGGCAGCATCATGGAGCGCTATTACGGTCATCGCAGCCAGTTCGATTACGTGGGAGCGCGCGCTTTCCTGCGGCATGTCGAGACGCGCCTGCCGGAATACCGTCATCTGTTCGAGCAAGCCGGGGCAGCGACCGGCATCGACTGGCGGCTGCTCGCCGCCATCGGCTACCAGGAGTCGCACTGGAACCCACGCGCGGTCTCGCCGACCGGCGTGCGCGGCATCATGATGCTGACCCTGGACACTGCCGAGCAGGTCGGAGTCGAGGACCGCATTGACCCGGCAGCCAGCATCGACGGCGGCGCGCGTTACTTCGCCGCCATGAAGGAGCGGCTGCCGGAACACATCGTCGAGCCGCAGCGCACCTGGCTCGCGCTCGCCGCTTACAACGTCGGCTATTTACATCTGCAGGATGCGCGGCGGCTGGCCGAGATGCGCGGCCACGATCCGGACGCGTGGCCGGACGTCAAGGAGAACCTCCCGCTGCTCACCCAGAAAAAATGGTACAGCCAGCTCAAGTACGGCTACGCGCGCGGCTGGGAGCCGGTGCGCTACGTGGACAACGTACGCAGCTACTACGACATCCTGCTGTGGATCACGTCCGACGAAAATGGGGACATTCCTGATTTCGCTCGGCGAAATCAGGAATGTCCCCATTTTCCGCTCAGCGAAATCAGGAATGTCCCCATTTTCTCAGCGTCGTGCGGCGAAGAAATCGCGCAACAGAGCCCCGCATTCGTTCGCGAGCACGCCGCCCGTGCGCGCGACGCGGTGGTTGAGCGCGGCGACGCCGAGCACGTCCATAACGCTGCCGCAGGCACCGGCCTTGGGATCCGCGGCGCCGTACACCAGGCGCGCGATGCGCGCGTGCACCATGGCGCCCGCGCACATGGCGCAGGGCTCCAGGGTCACGTAGAGGGTCGCGTCGTTCAGACGATAGTTGCCGAGCTCGCGAGCCGCCTCGCGAAGCACGGTCATCTCGGCATGGGCGGTCGGATCCTGCGTCGCGATCGGACGGTTATAACCCTCGGCGAGGATCCGCTGGTCGCGCACGAGCACCGCACCGACCGGCACTTCGCCCGCCGCTCCGGCGTGCTCGGCGAGGCGGAGCGCATTGCGCATGAAGAACAGGTCCGCCACTGAAGGCCGGACCTCGGCACGGTATCCGGGGGGCTCGATGCTCACTCCCGCTCCGATTGCGAGACGCAAAACATATTGATTTTACCCATTTTTCCAATGAGGATTAATACGCTCGAACACGCCCTGCGGCGGTCCACTCAGCCGGCAGACGCCTGTACGGAGTCAACTGCCAGTGCAGGCGGAACCGCCAGGACGTCATGGTCCGCTGCGCGCAGAACCGCTTCCGCCACGCTGCCCAGCAAGAACCTGCCGATGCCCGTTCGGCCACGGGTGCCCACGACGAGCAAATCCGCGGAGTTCTCCCGCGCGGCGGCGCAGATGGTATGTGCCGCCGACCCTTCGTTATGCTTCAAGATCCGCCGAATCGGCTCGAATTCCAGATCGCCGAGGAATGCGGCCAGTGCACTGGCAGCCTCCTCTTCCTCATCGGCAAGATAGTCCTCGATCTGATCTTTGGTCATCGACCCCCGCGCCATCAGGCTGGTCCCCGGCGCTTCGAAGACATGGATGACCGATATAGCCGCATGTTTCTCCAGACCGAGATCGGTTACAGCCCGTAGGGCGGCGCGGGAACAAGCCGAAAGGTCGACTGCTATCAGCACATGACGATGGATACCCGCCGGAACGCCCTTGGCCATCAGGACCGGCCGTCGACTCGCGCGAATTGTCCGTTCAGCCGTCGTGCCGACAAACTCGTCCTTGAGCGCCTGCTTTCGATGCGGACCGATCACCAGCAGATCGGGAGCGATCTCCTCGGCCGCAGTCGTGATTCCTTCGAATGGGTGCCCCAGGACGATCCTCGTATCGCAGTCCACACCATCGATCCTGCGCAGCGTCCGGGCCTGCTCGTCCAATAGAGCCGTCGCTGCTGCCCGCTCGGCTTTGACAATGCGTCTCGGCTGATCGTCGTCGATCACGTGCACGAGCGAAAGCGAGGCTTCGAGCGCCTTTGCCAGCAGCGTTCCCCGCCGGACCGCCCGGTCCGACCGGATAGAAAAGTCCGTCGCGACAAGGATCCTCCTCATGCCCTCTCATCCTCCAACCGGATAGTCGTCAACGCCCGTACCAGGCGCTCAACACCCATAATATATGATGCTTCGTGGTGCGAGATGCCCAAGGGCTCCAGGATAGAAACGCCGGCCGGAGAACAATTGACTGATGGAAATCATCACGCAGTCCGCCTTCGGTGAGGTCGCCGCGCTGCTGGTGATGGCCGCTGTCGTGGGGTTTGTCGGGTTAATCCTTCGCCAACCGCTGATCGTGAGCTTCATTGCAGTGGGATTGCTCGCCGGGCCCTCCGTCCTCGATGTGGTTCGGTCAAATGAGCAGATCGACCTTCTTTCGGAGCTCGGCATTGCAGTTCTGCTTTTCCTGGTCGGCATCAAGCTCGACATCAAGCTGATCCGTTCGCTCGGCGCGGTTTCGCTGATGACGGGCCTCGGCCAGGTGTTTTTCACGTCGTTCTTCGGATTCCTGATCGGTCTGGCGCTCGGCCTGGACGCAGTCACGAGCGTCTATGTCGCGGTCGCTCTGACGTTCTCCAGCACGATCATCATCGTGAAGCTCCTGTCGGACAAACGCGAGATCGACTCCCTTCATGGCCAGATCGCGCTTGGATTCCTCATCGTTCAGGATCTGGTTGTCGTCTTTGCCATGATCATCCTCTCAGCGGTCGGGATCGGCACCGAGGCTACCGATGGCACCGGAACCCTTCTGGTTGCGCTCGTGTCCGGGGTGTCCCTGGTCGCGCTGGTCGTGCTTTTCGTCCGATACGCAGCGGATCCCCTTACCGAAAGGCTGGCGAAGGCTCCCGAGCTGCTGGTCATATTCGCCATTGCCCAGGCGGCGATGTTTGCCGCGATCGGGGATTTCTCAGGGCTGGGCAAGGAAGTCGGCGGCTTGCTGGCGGGCGTATCGCTGGCCTCGACACCGTTCAGAGAGACAATCGCCGCCCGCCTCGCCCCCTTGCGTGATTTCCTTCTGCTGTTCTTCTTTATCGCTCTTGGCGCAACGCTCGATCTGTCTCTGCTCGGTACCCACGTGGCCGCGGCAGCGGTTTTCTCGGTCTTCGTGCTGGTCGGAAATCCGTTGATCGTCCTGGCGATCATGGGCGCCATGGGCTACCGGAAGCGGACCGGCTTCCTTGCCGGCCTCACGGTGGCCCAGATCAGCGAGTTCTCGCTGATATTCGTCGCCATGGGTGTCTCGCTCGGTCACGTGGCCCCGGATGCACTCGGCCTCGTGACCATGGTGGGACTCATCACGATTGGCGCGTCGACCTACATGATCACCTACTCGCATCAGCTTTACCCGCTGTTCGAGCCGCTGTTGGGTGTCTTCGAGCGGGAAGATGCCCCCCGCGAACGGGCCGACAGGGCAAGCCTGGGCACGCGCCTGTACGACGTCGTGATCTTCGGCCTGGGACGATTTGGAACGTCGATCGCGCTCCGCTTGAAGAACAACGGGCTGCGTGTGCTCGGCATCGATTTCAATCCCGTTGCCGTCCGCCGCTGGCAGAAGCTCGGACTCGATGCGCAATATGGCGATGCGACCGACCCGGAATTCGTTTCGGGGCTGCCGATCAGCACGGCGCGGTGGGCCGTTGCGACAATTCCGGTTCACCCCACCGGGTTGAGCCACGAGGATACGCGGACGACTCTCCTCCAGGTCATCCGTGGAACCGGTTTCCGCGGGAAGATCGCAGTTGCATCGCACAGCGAGGCCGACACGCAGGAGTTGTTGGCGGCGGGCGCCGATATCGTGTTGGAACCGTTCCAGGACGCGGCAGACCGCGCCGTAGACCTGTTAATGGGTGGCGAGCAGTTGGCGCGAACCGCAATCCCGGAGATTGAAACCGGGGAGGAGATTTATCCGTAGAGGGCCGCGAATCCGCGCCGGCAACGCCGAATCATTCCCACTCGATGGTGGCGGGCGGCTTTCCCGAGATGTCGTAGACCACGCGCGAAACACCGTCGACCTCGTTGATGATGCGCCGCGCGACCTCGTCCAGAAACTCATAGGGGAGCCGCGCCCAGCGCGCGGTCATGAAGTCGGTCGTCTCGACGGCGCGCAGCGCGATGACATGATCGTAACGGCGGCCGTCGCCCATGACGCCCACAGAGCGCACGGGCAGGAACACCGCGAACGCCTGGCTCACCTTGTCGTAGAGATCGTGACGCCGGAGCTCCTCGATGAAGATATGATCGGCGCTTCGCAGGAGGTCGGCCGCGGTCTTCGTCACCTCGCCCAGGATACGCACGCCGAGTCCCGGACCGGGAAACGGGTGCCGGTAGACCATCGCCGGCGGCAGGCCGAGCTCGACGCCGATGCGCCGCACCTCGTCCTTGAAGAGCTCGCGCAGGGGCTCGATGAGCCTGAGGTTCATCACTGCCGGCAGGCCGCCGACGTTGTGATGGGACTTGATCACGTGGGCCTTGCCGGTTTTTGCGCCGGCGGACTCGATGACGTCGGGATAAATGGTGCCCTGCGCGAGCCACTCGATGGCGGTGAGCCGGGCAGCCTCCTGCTCGAACACCTGGATGAAGGTGCGGCCGATGGTCTTGCGCTTGGCCTCGGGGTCGGCGATTCCGGCCAGGGCCGCGAGAAACCGGTCTTCGGCGTCGACGCGCACGACGTTGACGCCGAGGTGCTCGGCGAAGGTCTGCATGACCTCGTCGCCCTCGTTGAGCCGCAGCAGGCCGGTATCGACGAACACGCAGACGAGTTGCGCGCCGAGCGCCTCGTGCAGCAAGGCCGCGGCGACGGACGAGTCGACGCCGCCCGAGAGCGCGAGCAATACCTTGCCGCCGCCGACCCGGGCGCGCACCGATTCGATGGCCTCGTGCACGATATTGCCCGGGGTCCAGTCCGACGGGCACTCGCAGATGCCGTGCACGAAACGCTCGATGATGCGCGCGCCCTGGGTGGTGTGCGTGACCTCGGGATGGAATTGCACACCATAAAAATGCCGCCGCTCGTCGGCCATGCCGGCCAGGGGCGCGCTGTCGGTCGCCGCGATGGCGACGAAGCCCGGCGGCAGGGCATCGACCCGGTCGCCATGGCTCATCCAGACATCGAGCACGCGGCGGCCCGCGGCATCCGTGCCGTCGTTGAGCGTGCCGAGGAGCTCGGAATCGCCGATCGTGCGCACCCGGGAGTAGCCGAACTCGCGGCCGGCCGACGCCGCCACCCGGCCGCCGAGCTGCGCGGCCATTGCCTGCATGCCGTAGCAGATGCCGAGCACCGGCACGCCGAAGTCGAACACCGCGTCCGCGACCGCGGGCGGCGCCTCTACGGTCACCGATTCCGGGCCGCCGGAAAGAATGATGCCGCTGGGCGCGAAGGCGCGAATCGCCGCCTCGCTCATGTCCCAGGGATGAATCTCGCTGTAGACCCCCGCCTCACGCACCCGCCGGGCGATGAGCTGGGTGTACTGGGCGCCGAAGTCGAGGATCAGGATGCGGTGTGCGTG
>DATLFD010000012.1:0-13978 GCA_035524935.1 Gammaproteobacteria bacterium
CTGCACAATGGCGAGGTCGTGCAGCGGCGAGTTTGGGACGTTCGGGAGGATTGCGTAGTCGTCTGCTCAGATCGATCCTATGATCGCCTGAGCCGGGGAGAATCAGCTCCCCCGCCGCTTGGATTCAGGTGGGAGTACGTCGTCTAAGGCTTACCCCAGCGGGCCTTGGCTGCCTTTTTGGCAATCTTCTGGCGCTGGGTCTTAGTCAGCTTGTTGGCGCGGGCCGCACCGCCTTTCCGGCCCAGCTCGACAGCGGCCGGATTTTTATCGTCCGGCTCAAGGTTCTCTGTGATCTCCCCTGTGGCGATCTTCATGACTTTGACCGCCGCGCCGATCACGTCCGCCGGCCGTTTTTCGCCTCTGGGTCCTTTTGGCATGCCCACATGGTTAGCGCGGCGGCCCGCGCGCGTCAAGGGTCGGGGTATTCATACTGAGGCACCGCCGGGGTCGCGATGCCATTGCATCGCCTCGGGGCGGCCACTAGACTAGGCGCCCATTTTCGATGCCACAAGCGCGGGCAGACTCGCACATGAAGGCCGAAACCCATCCCGAGTACCGCCAGATCACCGTGACCTGCGGTTGCGGCAACACCTTCGTCACCGGCTCGACCCTGCGCGAGGACCTGCACGTCGAGGTCTGCTCGGCCTGCCACCCGTTCTACACCGGTAAGCAGAAGATCGTCGACACCGGCGGCCGGGTCGACAAGTTCCGCAAGAAATACGGGATGGCCGAATAGCGCAGCGCCCCCGCTGTCGAGGACTATTCCATGGCTTCCGAAGGCCGCCCGACGCTATTGCGCACGGTCGCAGTCACGGCGCTCGCGCTGATCGCCGCCGCGGCGACCGGATGCGCCGTCAATCCCGCCACCGGTGAGCGCGACTTCGTGCTCATGTCCGAGGAGCAGGAAATCGCGCTCGGGCGCCAATACCATCCGCAGGTCCTCACCCAGTATCGCGTCTACGAGGACCCGGAGCTGCAGGCTTACGTGCAGTCCATCGGCGAGGCGCTCGCCGGCAACAGTCATCGCGACAACCTGATCTACCGCTTCAGCGTGCTTGACAGCGACGAGGTCAATGCCTTCGCGCTGCCGGGCGGCTACATCTACATCACGCGCGGACTCATGGCCTATCTCAATTCCGAGGCAGAGCTCGCCGCCGTGCTCGGCCACGAGATCGGCCATGTCACTGCCCGCCACTCGGTGCAGCAGCACGCCCAGGCGTCTTTGGTCGGTGTCGCTGGCGCGGCGGTCGCGGTCGGCACCGGCTCGCGCGCCGCCTACGACCTGACGAGCGTGCTCGGCACCGCGCTCGTGCGCGGCTACGGCCGCGACGACGAGCTCGAGGCCGATCGGCTCGGCGCCGAGTACCTTGCCCGCAGCGGCTACCGGCCCGACGCGATGATCGAGGTCGTCGAAGTGCTCAAGGACCAGGAGGAATTCGAGATCGCGCGCGCCCGCGCCGAGAACCGCGAGCCGAAGGTCTATCACGGCGTGTTCTCGACCCACCCCGCCAACGACGAGCGCCTGCAGGAGGCGGTGCGCGCAGGCGAAGCCTATGCCGTCGACACGGCGCCGGCCGCCGGCCAGGACGCAGCCTGGCTGCGTCAACTGGAGGGCATGCCGTTCGGCAGCAGCCGCGAGGAGGGCATCCTCAAGGGCCGCGATTTCTATCACGCCGATCTCGCTTTCACGCTGCGTTTTCCCGAGGGCTGGCGGGTCGAGAATCTGCCGGATCGCATCGTAGCCATCGCGCCCGGTGACGAAGCCGTGCTGCAGGTCACGACCGAAGATCTCAATCGCAAAGGCACGCCGCGCGAATTCTTCCAGCAGCGCCTGGGCGTGAAGAACGCGCGCGACGGCGCGGACCTCGAGCTCGACGGGCTCGCCGGCCACACGGCGATTGCGCCGGCGGCGGCCTCGCCGTTCGGCAGGCGTCCGGTGCGCTTCGGCGTCATCTTCCTCGGCAACCGGGCCTTCATCGTCGCGGGCGCCGCCGAAACCGATCGGGGCATGAGCGCGGCCGATCCCGAGATTCTGGAAACCATCCGCAGCTTCCGTGCGCTCGGCCCGGGCCAGCTCGATCGGGCCGAGCCGCTGGTCATCCACGTCGTCGAGGCCGGAACCGATACCCGCATGGAGGCGCTGGCCGCGGACTCGCCGCTGCCCGGCGATGCCGAGCAGCGCCTGCGGCTGCTGAACGGCCTGTATCCCGACGGCGAGCCCGAGCCCGGCGAGCTCGTCAAGGTCGTCAGGTAGGGCCGAATTCATTCGGCCATGGCGGTCCCGCGACGCATCGCGGGTCGAATTCGACTCGGCTTCGCAGCTATAATCGCCGGGCTGCCCGTTTCCCCTCCGGTATGAGTCACGACGCGCGTCACGACGGCGAACCAGGCCGGCCATCGGGCACCGGGGCTGCCGCAGGCCCATGAGCCCGACGACGAAACGCCACGCATGAGCACCAAACAACTGCAACTTGCCGACTCCGACAGCGGCGTGAAAACGCCGCTCAAGGTGCGCGACGGCACGCTCGGCCCGAGCGTCATCGACATCGGCAATCTCTATCCGGATGCGGGATTCTTCACCTACGACCCCGGTTTCAAGTCCACGGCGAGCTGCGAAAGCGCCATCACCTACATCGACGGCGCCGAGGGCATCCTGCTTTACCGCGGCTACCCCGTCGATCAGCTCGCCGAGCAGAGCAGCTTCATCGAGGTCGCCTATCTACTGCTCTACGGAGAGCTGCCGGACCGCGAATCCCTCGAAGCTTTCCAGCATTCGATCACCGTGCACACGATGATCCACGAGTCGATGCTGCGCTTTTTCAACGGTTTTCATTTCAATGCGCATCCGATGGCCATGGTCTCGGGCGTAGTCGGCTCGATGTCGGCTTTCTACTACGATTCGGACATCAATAACGCCAGGCACCGCGACATCTTCGCGCATCGCATCATTGCCAAGCTGCCGACCATCGCCGCGGCCGCCTACAAGCATTCGCTCGGCCAGCCGTTCATCTATCCGCAGAACCATCTCGACTATTGCAGCAATCTGCTGAACATGTTCTTTGCCGTGCCGAGCGAGACCTACGAGATCGATCGCGTTGCCGCGGAGGCGCTGGACCTGCTGTTCATCCTGCACGCGGACCACGAGCAGAATGCGAGCACCTCGACGGTCAGGCTGGCCGGCTCCTCGGGCACGAACCCGTATTCGGCCATCGCCGCGGGCATCTCCTCGCTCTGGGGCCCGGCACACGGCGGCGCTAACGAGGCCGTGCTCAACATGCTGGAAACCATCGGCAGCGTGGAGCAGATCCCCCGCTACGTGCAGCGCGCCAAGGACGCCAACGACAAGTTCCGCCTCATGGGATTCGGCCACCGCGTGTACAAGAATTTCGACCCGCGCGCGAAGATCATCCGCGAGATGTGCCACAAGCTGCTGTCGAAGCTCGGCAACACCGACTCGCCACTGTTCGAGCTGGCGCTCAGGCTCGAGGAGATCGCGCTCAAGGACGAGTACTTCATCGCGAAGAACCTGTACCCGAACGTCGACTTCTACTCCGGGATCATCTACAAGGCGCTCGGCATTCCGAAGTCGATGTTCACGGTGATGTTCGCGGTCGCGCGCACGGTCGGCTGGGTGGCGCACTGGCAGGAGATGATCGCCGATCCGGCGCGCAAGATCGGCCGCCCACGGCAGCTCTACACGGGCCCGAAACGCCGCGACTACGTCGCCGTGGAGATGCGCAAGGCCGGGTGAGCACATGGTGCGCGGGGTGCTTTCTGCACCCTCGTTCAGTCGCTCCACGATATTCGCTTGGTGAACGAGGGTGCAGAAAGCACCCTCCACGACCATCGTGCCGGTCTTTCGCGGCCGCGACTCGATCCTCAGCGTTCGCTGAGTCCTTGACGATAAACGCGTCGTCAGCGAACCCACCCGGTTTGCGGTGGCATCGCGGTGAATCAAGCCGACTTCACGGCAACTACCCACCACCCACCCCCCAGCTCGCGGGGGTGGTGGGTGGGGGGAGCTCTGTCCCCTTCTTCACAAAGCGAATATCGTGGAGCGACTGAAGAAGGGGACAGAGCTCCCCCCAAACCGCAACGCAGCTATTCAGCGAGCAGCCGATCCAGCTCCGCGAGCGCCGCCCGCCGCATTGGCCGGCCGTCGACAGGGCTCATCGGCGCCTGGCGCACGCCGTGCGGCGGAAACACCATGGTCTCGACCGTGACACCGCCGGCGATAAAACGGTAGCCGGGCAGCCGCACGACCTGCTCCGCGTTCATGCGCAGTCGCCGCTCGCAGGATCGATACGGGATCTCGCACTCCATCAGGCGGATCGCGACCGCCTCGGGCGCATCGGCGAAGACGTGCAGCAGCACGTTCGAGTGGCGTGTCGCCGTGCCGCTCAATACCGGCCCGACGAGGCGCGGGTCGAACTCGGCGAGCAGGCGCATGGTGCCGCGGGCGATGTCGCGCAAGCGCCGCAGCCAGAGCGTGTGGGACTCGCCCGCGAACAGACGCTGCCGCTCACCGAGTGCCGCCTCGATCTCGATATTCTTCGGCAGCGCCGCCTGGTCGCCGACGCCGAGCCGCTCCGCTGCCTTGCGCTTGGCCAGCCGATAGTCGGCAATGCCCTGTTCCTCGACGATGCGCGCGGCCTCGAGCGCGAGGCGGCGGCGCAGATTCTCGGCCCGCGCGTTGCTTCTTTTCGCCATCGTCCTGCCTTTCAGAAAAGAATCTCTTCATCGAGCTCGTCGTTGCCCTCCGGCCCGAACGGATCGGTGCTCGGGTCGGCCGGCGCGCGCGCCGGAATGTGGCCGGCGCGGAAGATCTCGAAAATCGCGTCGCGATCGCTGGTGCGGGCGAGCAGGCCTGACTCCGGAGAAATCCGCGCGCGCACGATGCCGGTCGGCGGCGGCTGCATCGTGGGCTCCGTGTCGTCGAGCGCGGCACGCATGAAGTGAATCCACATCGGCAGCGCCGTGCGGCTGCCTTCCTCGTAACGACCGAGCGGCCGCTCCTGATCGAAGCCGACCCACGCCGTCGCCACCAGCCGGCCGTTGAAGCCGCTGAACCAGGCATCACGGCGATCGTCGGTCGTGCCGGTCTTGCCGCCGATATCGCTGCGCTCGAGCGTCAGCGCGCGGCGCCCCGTGCCGCGCTTGATGACGTCGCGCAGCATGTCGCTGACCAGGTAGGCCGTCTGCTCGGAAATGGCGCGCGGCGCGATGGGCCGCGCGGCGAACAGCGCCTCGAGCTCGGGGGCCGCCGGCCCCTCCCCGGCAGGCTGCGGCTCCGCCTGCGGGTCCGGTGCTTCGGTGAGCAGCAACTCGCGGCGGGCGGCATCTTCCCCCGCCTCCGTGGCAAGCTCGCGGTCGATACGCTCGCGTTCGCAACTGCGGCAGACGACGAGCGGGTCGGCCTCATAGAGCACTTCTCCGGACGCATTCTCGATGCGCTCGATGTAATAGGGTTCGACGCGGTAGCCGCCGTTGGCAAACACCGCGTAGCCTCCGGCCAGCTTGAGCGGCGAAATGCCTGCGCTGCCGAGCGCGAGCGAGAGATCGTGCGGCAGCTCGTCGGGAGCGAATCCGAAACGCGTCAGGTAGTCGATCGCATAGCGGATGCCGATATCCTGGAGCAGGCGCACGGACACCAGGTTGATCGACCGCACCAGCGCCTCGCGCAGGCGGATCGGTCCGTGCCACCGACGCGTGTCGTTCTGCGGACGATAGATGGACTCGAGCCCGGGATCGCGAAACACGACCGGCGCGTCATTGATGATGCTGGCCGTGGTGAAACCCTTGTCGAGCGCGCCGGCGTAGATGAACGGCTTGAATGCCGAGCCCGGCTGGCGGCGCGCCTGGACGGCTCGATTGAACTTGTTGTCGAAAAAGTCGAAGCCGCCGGAGAGCGCGACCACGGCGCCGTCGACCGGGTCCATCGAGACTATTGCACCCTGCACGGCCGGCAGCTGCGCCAGCACCCAACCGCCGTCCTCGCTGCGTGCCAGCCGGACGACATGGCCGGCAGCCAGCACTTCGGCTGCGCGTTCCGGCGCCGGGCCGACGTTGTTGTCGTCGATGTAGGGCCGCGCCCATTTGATGCCGTCCCAGCCGAGTGTCACTTCCCCCGTATGGCGCACGTGCACCTGCGCCGACTGCTCGCCGACTTCGACGACGACACCGGTGGCGAGGCCGCCGACATCGGCGAAATCGGTCAATGCCTCGGCTCGCAGCGTATCCGCGCCGACCGGCTCGCCGCCCGCCGCAGGCTGCGGCAACGGCCACTCGAGCTCCGCGACCGGCCCGCGGTAGCCGTGTCGGCGGTCGTATTCGAGCAGCGCGAGCCTGAGCGCGGTATCGGCACTGGCCTGGAGGCGGCTGTCGAGCGTGGTCGTCACCTGATAGCCGCCGCTATAGACGTCGTCCTTGCCGAAACGCTCGAGCATCTGCTGGCGCACCATCTCGGCGACGAAGGGCGCGTCGAGCGCGACGGTCGGCTCGTGCAGGCGCGATTGCATAGGCACAGCGAGCGCGGCTTCGAGCTGGACGGTGTCGATGTGTCCGAGCTCGTGCATGCGGCGCAGCACGTATGCGCGGCGGACGCTGGCGCGCGTCGGGCTGCGCACCGGGTTGTCGTCGGAGGGCGCTTTCGGCAGCCCCGCGATGGTGGCGATCTCGGCGAGGGTCAGTTCGTCGAGCGTCTTGCCGAAATACACCTCGGCCGCTGCGCCCACGCCGTAGGCGCGCTGGCCGAGGAAGATCTTGTTGAGGTAGAGGTTGATGATCTCGTGTTTGTCGAGCTCGTGCTCGATGCGCAGGGCGAGGAAGATCTCTCGCAGCTTGCGCATGAACTTCCGCTCCGGCGTCAGGAAGAAGTTGCGCGCGAGCTGCATGGTAATGGTGCTGCCGCCCTGGCGGATCTCGCCGGTGGCGAGCAGCACGATCCCGGCGCGCACCAGGCCCTGGTAGTCAACTCCCGGATGCTCGAAGAACCGGTCGTCCTCGGCCGCGAGGAATGCCTGCACGAGGGACTCCGGGATGTCCTCGAAGCGCACCGGGATGCGCCGCATCTCGCCGATCTGGGCGAGCAGCCGGTGGTCGCGGCTGTAGATGCGCAGCGGCACCTGGAGCTGAACCTCGCGCAGGGTGTCGACGTCGGGGAGGCTCGGCGCGAGATAGTAATAGGCGGACAACCCGCCGGCCAGGCCGAGCGCCGTGCAGGCCAGTGCGGCACCCGCCGCCATGACCATCAATCGCTGGTAGAGTCGCATCGCTCAGCGTGTCCCTGACGTGGCTCGCTCAGGGAAAGCTCCTTGCTTTGAATGACATGATTATGCATATTAGACCGCGAATAAACAGGCAAACCCACCGAAAGGCGGGGACGCAAAGCCACCGGTCTACGGGATTTCCTATGACGGCGGGGCTGCCAGACCGAACGGCTGCGACTGAATCCGCTCATGTCTCGCGCCTGCCGTTGGAGCTGTCCGTCCCGGCACAAAGTCCCCTCCGGTGAACCGCGATCGCGTGGCTTGCCTGTGTATATGTAGGGGGTTCATAACGTTCCCGTACGTAGGTGTACGCATCCGCGCAGCCGGCGCGCCGCGCGCCTGGCGCACTGCGACAAGCGGCCGCGGAGGCCGGCGAGCGCGACTCTGTGAAAGCGATCACGCCCACTCACAGGCAATCCTGCTATATAAAGTGTTGCATAACTTCAGGTCCTGAACTATCTTCCCGCTGCAAGCTTCGGACTTAGAAGGGAAAATGATGTTGTTCGGCCGGGCTTCACGGCTCCTGTTGGGGCTCGATATCACCACCTCCTCGGTCAAGCTCATCGAGCTCGGTCAGAGTGGCGGCCAGTTTCGTGTCGAATCGTACGCAGCCGAGCCCACGCCGCCGAACGCGATCAACGAGAAGCAGATCGTCGACGCGGCGGCCGTCGGCGAGGCCGTGCGCCGCGCGGTCAAGCGCTCCGGCGCGCGCAGCCGCGATGCGGCCATCGCCATCAGCGGTGACGCTGCCATCACCAAAATCATCCAGATGCCGAAGCATTTCAGCGGCAACGAGCTCGAGGGTCAGGTCGAGCTGCAGGCCGATCAGTACATACCGTTCCCGATGGAGGAAGTGAGCTACGACTTCGAGATCATCGGCACGTCCGAGAAGGATCCGGACATGATGGACGTGCTGCTCGTCGCCACGCGCACCGAGAACGTCGAGCAGCGCCAGGCCGCGGTTGCCGCTGCCGGGCTCACTGCACGTGTCGTCGACGTCGAAGCGTTTGCGCTCGAGAACGCCTGCCAGCTGCTCACCCATCAGATGCCGGACGGCGGCATCGATCACACCATCGCGGTCGTGGATTTCGGCGCCAGCTCGACGACCTTCAGCGTGCTGCGCGACCTCAAGGTGCTGTACACGCGGGATTTCGCCTTCGGCGGCCAGCAGCTCACCGAGGACATCATGCGCACCTACGGGCTCTCCCTCGAGGAAGCGGGCAGGGCCAAAAAGGAAGGCGGCCTGCCGAGCAACTACCAGCCGGAAGTGCTCGAGGCGTTCATCGACGACATGACCCAGCAGGTCAGCCGCTCGCTGCAGTTTTTCCTCGCTTCGGGCGGCAATCGCGAGCAGCCCGAGCAGATTCTCGTCTGCGGCGGCTGCGCGAACATTCCGGGCATCACCGATGTCATCTCGAGCCGCGTCGGAATCCCGACCGAGATCGGCGATCCGCTCGGCCAGATGAAGCTGTCCTCGCGGGCCAAGGCACAGGCTGTGCGCAAGGATGCCACGGCGCTGCTGACTGCCTGCGGGCTCGCCCTGAGGAGCTTCGACTGACATGCCGCGCGTTAATCTACTGCCCTGGCGCGATGAGCTTCGCAAGCAGCGTCAACGCAACTTCACGATAGCGGCTGCCGCGGCGGTGGTAGTCGGGATCAGTGTGATATTTCTGACTCGCCTGACATTCGGCAACATGATCGAGGACCAGAACGAGCGCAACGACCTGTTGAAGAGCGAGATCGCCGGCCTCGACAAGCAGATCACCGAGATCAACGGCCTCGAGAACCAGAAGGAGCGCCTGCTCGCGCGCATGGAGATCATCGAGCGGTTGCAGCAAAGCCGCCCGGAGATCGTCCACCTGTTCGACGAACTGGCGCGCACCTTACCCGACGGCGTGTATCTGACCTCCGTCAAGCAGTCCGGCCGCAACCTGGAGATCGCCGGCAGCGCCGAGTCGAGCACGCGCGTTTCCACGTACATGCGCAATATCGACGCCTCCGATTGGCTCACCGATCCCGGCCTCATCAAGGTCGAGACCCAGGAACGCGAGCGCGGGCGCAATGCCCAGTTCGCCGTCACCGCGCGCCAGGTCGGAGAGGCGGCGGATGCCGAGAGCGGCACTGGGAAGGCCGCGAAATGAACGTGCTGCAGCAGCTTCAGTCGCTCGACATCAACGACGTCGGTCGCTGGCCGGCACCGTTCCGTTACGCGCTGATCGGCATCATTTTCGCCGTCGTGGCCATCGGCGGCAGCTATTATTTCGCGGTGCGCAATCTGAAGCCGGTGCTCGAGGAGGCCGAGCAAGAGGAAACCGAGCTCAAGACCGCGTTCGAGGTCAAGCAGCGAAAGGCCGCGAATCTGGATGCCTACAAGGCGCAGCTCGCGGAGATGGAACGTTCGTTCGGCGCCATGCTGCGGCAGCTCCCGGACCAGACCGAGGTGCCGAGCCTGCTGGTCGACATCTCGCAGACCGGACTGGCCGCCGGGCTCGAGGAGCAGCTCTTCGAGCCGGCCGCGCTCCAGCGCAAGGACTTCTACGCCGAATTGCCCATCAAGATCCGTCTGGCCGGCGGCTTCCACGAGATGGGCAGGTTTGTCAGCGGCATCGCCGCGCTGCCGCGCATCGTCACCTTGCACGACATCGAGATCAAGCCGCGGGAAGCTCGCGAAGGCGTGCCCGACGAGCTCGTGCTCGACGTCACGGCGAAGACCTATCGCTATCTCGACGAGGACGAGGAGGCGGGGGGCGCATGACCAGCACCGGAGGGGGAGGCAACCGCCGGCGGCCGGTTCTGCTGCTCGGCGCGTTGTCGCTGGCCGCGTGCGGCAGCGACACCGAAGACCTGCGCGCCTACGTCGACGAAGTCAAGGCGCGACCGGGCGGCCGCATCGAGCCGCTCCCGGAGATCCAGCCGCACGAGACCTTCGCGTATGAGGCGGACACGCTGCGTTCGCCGTTCGTGGCCGAATCGCCGGCAGCTGCCTCGGGCGGGGCGGGTGTGCGCCCGAACCGGGAACGCAATCGCGAATTTCTCGAGCAGTTTCCGCTCGACACGCTGAGCATGGTCGGCACGCTCGATATCGAGGGGCGGAACCACGGTCTCGTACAGACCATCGACGGGCTCGTGCACCGCGTTCGACCCGGCAATCACCTCGGCCAGAACGACGGGCGGATCCTCTCCATCAGCAGCTCGAAGATCGAGCTCGTGGAAATCGTGCCGGACGGGCTGGGCGGTTATCTGGAACGGCCGGCAGCCATAGGACTGACAGATTGAGAGCGCTCGGGAGTTAAGCCAATGACGTGCACTGACTGGATGCTGAAGAAAGGGGGGCTCGCCTTGGCGGCCTGCCTGCTCGCGGCGCCGGCGCTCATGGCGGCCGATTCGCCTGCCACCCAGCTCGAGGACATCGAGGTGCAGGCCCTGTCGGGGCAGCAGGTCCAGCTCCGGCTGCGTCTCAGCGGACCGGCGCCCGAGCCGCTCAGCTTCACCATCAACGAGCCCGCGCGCATCGCCATCGATCTGCCCGATACCGGCCTCGCGATGAGCGACCGGCGCACCGACGTGCAGGTCGGCCCGGTGAACTCCGTGTCGACGGCCGAAGCCGGCGGGCGCACGCGCGTGGTCATCAACCTCGACGAGATGGTCGCCTACGAGACCCGCGTCGAGGACGGCAGCATCGTGGTCGTCGTCGGCGGTGCCGGGACGCGGCCCGCGGCCACGGCCACTTTCACCGCCGCGCCCGAAGAGTCCGCCGACGCCGGCGCGGGCGGCATCGAGGACATCGACTTCCGCCGAGGCGAGGACGGCTCCGGCCGTGTGCTCGTGACCCTGAGTGATCCGCGCACTGCGGTGGACGTCCGCCAGGAGGGCGGGCGCATCGTCGTCGATTTCCAGGACACCAACCTGCCGCGCGACCTCATGCAGCGTTACGACGTGCTCGATTTCGCGACACCGGTCAAGTTCGTCGAAGCCGTGCGCGCGGACGGCGACGCGCGACTGATCGTCGAGCCGACCGGCCGTTATGAGCAGGTCGCCTATCAGTCCGACGATCTGTTCACCCTGGAGCTCGCGCCAGTGCCCGATTCTGCACCGCAGGCCGAGGCTGCGCGCGAGTACACCGGCGAGCGTCTGACACTCAATTTCCAGGACATCGAAACCCGCGCGGTGCTCCAGCTCCTCGCGGACGTGAGCCAGCAGAACATCGTTGTCAGCGACAGCGTGCAGGGCAATGTGACCCTGCGCCTGCAGAACGTGCCCTGGGATCAGGCGCTGGATATCGTGCTGCGCACCAAGGGTCTCGACATGCGCCGCCGCGACAACGTCATCCTGGTGGCGCCGGCCGAAGAGATCGCGGCGCGCGAGCGTCAGGAACTGCAGGCACGCAAGGACCTTCAGGAGCTCGAGCCGCTGCGCTTTGAATTCCTGCAGGTCAATTACGCGAAGGCTTCGGATCTGGCGACCCTGCTCGCCGCCGAGGGGCGCAATGCGCTCTTGTCCGAGCGCGGCAGCGTCTCCATCGACGAGCGCACCAACACGCTGCTCCTGCAGGACACGCCGGAACGTCTCGGCGATATCCGCCGCCTCGTGCAGACCTTGGATATCCCCGTGCACCAGGTGCTCATCGAGTCGCGAATCGTCATCGTCAACGACGACTTCAGCCGCCAGCTCGGCGTACGGCTCGGCGCCACCGCGGTCACCGATAACTCGAGTGACGGCCTGATCTCGGTGAGCGGCAGCGCGGCAGGCAACGACACGATCATCAACTCCGGGCTCGGCAACATCCAGAACACGGGCCAGCCGTTCCCGGTGGCCACTCCCGCGCTCAACGACCGCTTCAACGTCAACCTGCCGGTCAACAACCCGGCCGGGCGCATCGCGCTCGCAATCCTGGACGAGGACTATCTCATCGACCTCGAGCTGTCGGCGCTGCAGGCCGAGGGCCGCGGCGAGATCGTCTCGACGCCGCGCGTGATCGCCGTGAACCGCAAGGAGGCGAGTATCGAGCAGGGCGTCGAAATCCCGTTCCAGGAAGCAGCCTCGAGCGGCGCGACGACGACGCAGTTCAAAAAGGCGGTCTTGAGCCTCAAGGTGACGCCGCAGATCACGCCCGACGGCCGCATCATCCTGGACATGATCGTCAGCCAGGACAGCGTCGGCGAACAGGTGCCGAGCGCGACGGGCGGTTTCGTGCCGAGCATCAATACGCGGGAGGTGATCACGCAGGTGCTCGTGAACGACGGCGAGACCGTCGTGCTGGGGGGCATTTACGAGACCGAGCGCCGCGAGACGGCGAACAAGGTGCCGATACTCGGCGACATACCGGGGCTGGGCGTGCTGTTTCGCTCGACACAGCGGGATTCGAACAAGGCCGAGCTCCTGATCTTCGTCACGCCGCGGATACTGCGCGAGGGCGCCAACGTCTACTGACCCGGCTGGGCCATTGCGCCGCGCCGACTTGAGGATGTGAACTGATGCGTAAGCTACTCCCCATCCTGATCGCGCTAATGGCGGCGTTCTGCTATGCATGCAGCAGCGGCGGGAGCGGATCGCTCGGCACCGGCGACGGCGGCACGGGCGGTGGCGGCGGCGGCGACGATGGCGGCGGTGACACCGACAGCGTGCAGATGGGCAACGGCACGGGCGCGGGCTTCATGCCCGGCGAGATCGGTGTTGCGGTTCCGGACCTCGCGGCCGGGGGGGCGACGACCCTGACGGTGACCATCGTCGACGAAAACGGCAATCTGGTGACCGGCGCCCCGGTCGACGTCTCGTTTTCCTCGGTCTGCTCCACGCAGGGCCTGGCGGTCATCGATTCGCCGATCACGACGAGCACCGGCATCGCGAACTCCAACTACGCGGCCAGCGGATGCAACGGCGACGACGTCATCACCGCGACCGCCACGGTCGAGGACACGGACCTGGTCGCGACCGGCATGGTGACCGTGGCCCCGGCTTCGGTCGGCTCCATCGAGTTCGTGTCGGCCACGCCGACCAACATCGGACTGCAGGGCACGGGCGGCAGCGGCCGCTCGGAGACCTCGACCGTCGTGTTCCGCGTCGTCGATTCGACCGGCGGGCCGGTCAGCGGCGAAGAGGTCTCGTTCACCTTGAACACCACCGTGGGCGGCATCATGATCTCGCCGGCCATGGCGACCACCGGCACGAACGGCCAGGTGCAGACGGTGGTGCAGGCCGGCACGGTGGCGACCACGGTGCGGGTGACGGCGCGGGTGACCGGCTCGTCGCCCTCGATCGCGACCCAGTCCGACCAGCTCACCATCACGACCGGCGTGCCGGACTTCGACAGCACGTCGCTCAGCGTCGAAACCCTGAATCCGGAAGCTTTCGACATCGACGGCACAACGGTGCCGGTCACGATCCGCCTCTCGGACCGCTTCAACAACCCGGTGCCGGACGGGACCGCCATCACCTTTCAGACCGAAGGCGGCCAGATCGGCGGACAGTGCACGGCCATCGAAGGCACCTGCAGCGTGAACTGGGTCAGCCAGGACCCGCGGCCGGACGACGGCCGCAGCAGCCTGCTCGCCACGGCCATCGGCGAGGAGAGCTTCACGGACATCAACGGTAACGGTGTCTTCGACAATGCGGAGACCCTGGCCGACGTCGACGACATCCCGGAGCCGTGGCGCGACGACAACGAGAACGGCACGCGCGAGGTCGACGAGCCGTTCGTCGACTTCGACGTC
>DATLFD010000013.1:0-22014 GCA_035524935.1 Gammaproteobacteria bacterium
TCATACGCATTCCAAGCTTCTTCTCCCTGAGAGGTTTGGACAAGCAGGTGACCAGCATCATCTACTTCCTTTCTGCTGTACTGAGGTTCTGCCCATGGCATCGAGTCAAGTACCTTCTCCGTCTAAACCAAGATCGGTTAGCCGGATGTATGTTTTATTGATTCCGCCTACTATGTGCCTACTAGCAGCAGGTGGGTAAATGGCACGACGCGTAACCTGTTGATTTAATGGAGCTGGCGACAGGAGTCGAACCCGCGACCTGCTGATTACAAATCAGCCGCTCTGCCAACTGAGCTACGCCAGCCTCGCGCGCTATTGTAGCGCCTTCGCACGTTTGCCCGCGCCTCAGGGACAGTCCTGGATCTCGAGCCGCATGATGCGACCCGGCACGGAGGCCAGTTGCTGCACGTCGAGGGCGCCGCCTGCATCGAGCTCGGTATCGACCCAGTACACGGCCCCTATGCGGTGCCTGTCAGCGATGCGCGGGGCGTAACCCAGCGCGGACACCTCCACGACGCGCCGCTCTGCGCGCTCGCGCTCGGCGAACACGCCGAGGGATACGGCGTTGCGTTCCGGACCACTCGGCACGATGTACGAGTCGGCGACGCCGCGTCGCTTGAGGGCGTTCAGGATCGTTCGCGCTTCAGCGCGCGAGGGAAAGGCCGGCAGATACACCCAGTGACCGACCCAGACCTGTCCCTCGGTGAGCCGTTGCCGCGGCGCGTAGCCCGCGGATCGCAGCGCATTCATGGCTTCGCCGGCTTCGGAGAGATCGCGGAACGGGCCGGTGCTGACGCAGCGTGGGGCGCCATTTGCCGGCGTGGTCACAGTCGGTGCGACCTCCGCGACCTGCGACGCTTCACCGGCCGGTGTGCCGGCCGTGTCCGGCGCAGGCGGGGCTTTGCCGGGCTTCGGCGCTAGAATCAGCGGCGGAAGCTCTTCACGGTCACCGCGAAACGACGTGTCCTTGCCGTCGGGCGCGATCCAGTGCTGCCAGCCCAGCAACCCGAGATTCGCGAGCACGAGCAGCAGCACCAGGTTACGCATCGCCCCCTCGCGCAAACTCCGCCAATCCGCGCAGCACCAGCGCGGGATTGTAAGTAGTGGCGCGCTCGAGCGCACCCTGCAGGTCCTCCGCGTCGCCGCCGGTCATGATGACGCGCAGGTCGGCGCCCAGCTTTCGTTCGGTGCGCGCGACCGTGGTTTCGATCAATGCCGCAAGCGCGAGCCGGGGCCCCGCGCGCAACGCATCGGCGGTGCTTCGCGCGAGGCCCTCAGTGCCGGCGGCGAAGCTTGCACGCTCGAGCGCCGCGAGGTCGCTGGTCTCCGCGCGCAGACAGCCGGCCATCAGCTCGAGACCGGGCACGATCACTCCGCCCAGGTGCGCGCCGTCGGCGGCGATCACGTCGATGGTGAACGCCGTGCCGGCATCGACGACACAGACCGGACCGCCGTGCTCGGCCCAGGCGCCGATCATGGCCGCCCAGCGGTCGGCGCCGAGCTGCCCGGGCTGGGTGTAAGCATTGTGCACGCCGAAGGCGTGAGCGGAAGCGGTCACGAACCGCGGCTCGATGCCGAATCTGTCCGACAGGCGCGCGCGCAGCAGCGCAGAGACGCGTGGCCCGGCTACATTGGCGACGAGAACGCCATCGGGCACGCCGGCTGCGAACAGTGCGTCCGGCAGCGCAGGCTGATCACGGTCGAGCTGCGCGCTGACGGCCTCGCCCAGCTTCGTGCCGCGAAGCACCGTCCACTTGATGCGGCGGTTCCCCGCGTCGATGAGCAGCTTCAATGCCGCGCCGCCCGCGGCGAGATCTCGCCGGACACGAAGCGGCGAACCCGCCCGCCGCTGTCGATCCTGAGCGCGCCGTCTTCGTCGACGCCCTGCGCCGTGCCCTGCACGATTTCCCGGTCGAGAATGAACTCCACGTCGCGATCGGCATAAGCGTCGAGATCATTCCACAGGCCGACGAAAGGCGCGAAGCCTTCGTCGCCGAATCGCACCAGCGCGCGCACGCAATCGGCGACGATCGACGCGGCGAGGGCGTTGCGGGACGGCAGGTCGGGGCCGCAGATTTCGGCCAGGTCGACGACCTGATCGCCGCCCTCGCGCTCGATCGATCTACGCAACCGGCCGAGGCGCAGGTTGAGCCCGATGCCGGTCACGACGTGCGCGGGGCCGCCCGCCTCAACGTTCAGCTCGATGAGCACGCCGCCGAGCTTGCGATCCTGCCAGAGGAGGTCGTTCGGCCACTTGAGCATCACTTCCTGAATGCCCGTTGCCGTCAGCGCGGCATGCACCGCCACGCCGATCGCCAGACTCAGCGCGGAGAGCTGCGGCGGCTGCTCGGCGTAGCGCCAGCCGATCGAGAGACACAGCCCGCCACCCAGCGCGCTCTGCCAGCGGCGCCCGCGCCGGCCGCGGCCGGCGCTCTGATGTTCCGTGAGACAGACCTGTGCGCGCCCCGGCTCCGGCGGGGCCGCGCCGAGCAGATGGCTGTTGGTCGAGGGCAGCGACAGGAAACGCTCGAGCCGCTCGATGCGGCCGCTCACATCGGCAGGCAGGTGGCCGATGATACGACCGGCATCGAGCAGCTCGAATGGCGCTCCGACGCGGTAGCCCCTGCCGCGCACGGCTTCAACCTCGAGGCCGAGCTCGGCGAGCGCCTGCACGTGTTTCCAGACCGCGCTGCGGCTGACCCCCAGGCTCTGCGCAACCGACTCGCCGGAGTGACAGGCACCGTCAGCGAGCAGCCGGATGACGGTTTCGCGTCTGGCGCCGCTCACCGGCGCCCGTGAAAGACGCGGACCCTGTCGATGCGCTCCTCGGTGCCGGCGTGCATGCGGCGCAGGTTGCTGCGGTGCGTGTAGACGACGAACAGCGACATGACGAGCGCGAAAGCGAAGAGCTCCGGACTCCTGGCGGCGGTGCCGGTCAGCACCAGCGCCGCCGGCGCGGACAACGCGGCCGAGACTGTCGCCAGTCCCACATAGCCGGACAGGATCAAGGTCAGGATCCACACGGAGAGCACCGGCACGAGCAGCCATGGGGCCAGCGCGAGCAGCACGCCGACCAGGGTCGCCGCGCCCTTGCCGCCTTTGAAGCCGAACCAGAGCGGCCAGACATGGCCGACGACGGCTGCGGCACCGCAGGCCGCCGCGAGCCAGGCGCGGGAAAGCTCGGCATCGAGCCCGATGCCGGGCAGGGCAAGACCGGGCAGCAGCCAGGCCGGCAACCAGCCCTTGGCGACATCGATGAGCACAACCCAGAAAGCGAACTTCCAGCCGAAGTTGCGCAGGGCGTTGGTCGCGCCGGCGTTGCCGCTGCCGACCTCGCGCACGTCGATGCCGCCGTAAAACCTGCCCGTAATCAGGCTGCCGCTCAAGGAGCCCAGCAGATAGCTCAACAGGATCTTCAGGCCGAGTTCGAGCATGGCGCCTTCGTCCGCGGGAGCGCCCGCCATTGTATCAAGGAACCCTGCGCCGACCGCGGCGTGGCCGGCGCTGCTTCAGGCCACGGTGCTGCGGCGCGAGCCGAGATATATGGCAACGAGCGCGATGGCTGCGCCCGCAGCCTCGAGCACGCTGATGCGGCGAGCGAAAAAGAGCACGTCCCAGACGAACGCGAGCAGGGGTTGCAGCAAGAGGATCAGGCCGACCCTGGACGCCGCGATCTGCGGCAGACTGCCCGAGATGAGCACCCAGCCCAGGACCTGCGCGACAACGCCGTAAATGAGCAGGATGCCGGCGTCGCGCCAGCCTGGAATCGCCAGGGATTCACCGCCTGCGGGCGCGGCGACCGCGAGCAGCGCTGCCGTCGCCAGCGATACCACCGCGAGATCCGCCGAGGCCGTGCCTGCGCCTGCCGCACCGCGCGCGCGCCGCAGCGACAAGAGATACGCCGCGTAGAACACCGCCGTCATGAGCCCGAACGTGATTCCGAGCCGGTACTCGGGCCCGAGCGCCGCCCAGTCGAAGCCGACTATGAGGCTCAGGCCCAGCAGGGCGAGCGGAATCGACAGCACCACCTGCCAGCGCAGCCGTTCCCCGAAGAACAGCACGCCGGACAGCGCGAGGATGAAGACCTGGAAATTGCCGAGCAGAGTGGCGAGCCCGGGGCCGACGTAGAGGATGCTGCGGTGCCAGACCCACAGATCCAGGGCGAAGAACAGGGCCGCGGCCAGCAGCATAAGCAAAGGCCCGCGGCGGGCAACGAGCGACTCGCCGCGCAGCCTGACGAGAACCAGCAGGATCAGGCCGCCGAACAGGCAGCGATAGAGGCCGCTCGTCGTCGGCGGCACCGAGACGAGCTTGACGAAAACCGCGGAAAAACTGATCAGGACCACGCCTGCGAGCAGGCGCAGCAATGCGGTGCGACTGCTCAAGTCCGGGCGGCGGCCGGCGTGCCGGCCAGCCAGGCGGCGCGGCGCTCGCGGACGTGCGCGGGAATCCTCTCGTCGAGAGTGAGCCAGGCAATGGACTTCTCCGGTGCCTGAAGCCGCACGCGCACTGACATCAGCTCCTCGCGGCGGTAGAACGTGCAACTCACTTCGTCGCCCGGGGCGTGACTGTTGAGGATTTCCGGAAGGTTCTGCAACGTCACGCGGATGCCGTCGATGGCCAGCAGCTCGTCCTCGGCCGACAGCCCGGCGCGCTGCGCGGCACCGCCGTCATAGACGTGCGTGAGCAGGATGCGCCCGCTGTCGTCGCGGCTCCTCGCACCCAGCGACGTCTGCATGGCCGCGGCCCGCGGGTCCGGCGGCCCGCCGGGATCGTCCAGCGAGACCGGCGCGCGGAAGCGCAGGCCGATGCCGACCGTAGCGAGCAGCCGCTCCAGCGGCAGCTCGGCCGTGCTGCGCACGAGCAGGTCGAAGAACTCGCCGAGATCCTCGCCGGCGACGGCCGACGTCAGGGCCTCGAAGCCTTCCTCGGGCACGCCGCGGCCGGTCCTGCCGTGGTGTTCCCAGAGCGCGTGCATGACATCGTCGAGCGACTTCGCGCCGTCCGTCAGCTCGCGCAGCCTCAAGTCCAGCGCAAGCGCGGCAAGTGCGCCTTTCGTGTAATAGCTGACGCAGGCATTCGGTGTGTTCTCGTCGGGCCGGTAATGCCGGGTCCAGGCGTCGAAGCTCGCGTCCGCAAGACTCTGCTTGAACCGGCCGGGCATCTGCCCGACACGGGTCACGGTTTCGCCAAGCAACTCGAGGTAGCTTTCCACGGAGATCAGGCCGCTGCGCTGGAGCGCCAGGTCGTCGTAGTAGGACGTGATGCCTTCGAATACCCACATGAGGCGGGTGTGCGCCTCGCGGCTCAGATCGTAAGGCTGAAAGACCGCCGGCTTGATCCGCTTGATGTGCCAGGTGTGGAAATACTCGTGGCTGCACAGGCCCAGGAACCGGCGATAAGACTTCCATTCCTGGGGTGTGTTCGGCCCCGGCAGGTCGCTGCGCCGGCACATGAGGCTCGTCGAGGCGCGGTGCTCCAGGCCGCCGTAAGGCCCGGCAAGCGTGGTGACCAGAAAAAGGTAACGGTCCATCGGCGGCGGCTCGCCGAAGAACCGTACGTGATGGCCACAGAGCTTCTTCAGATCCGCCGTCAGGCGCTCGATGTCCGCGCGCCTGCGACCGCTGATGGCGAGGCGGTGCGGCACGCCGGCCACCTCGAACTCGCCGGTGCGAAAGTTGCCCATCTCGACCGGATGGTCGATGAGCTCGTCGTAGTCGTCTGCGCGGTAACCCCCGAATCCCCACAGCGGCGCGCTGTCGGGCACCATCGCCGTGGCGACCTGCCAGTCCGCGTAGCGAGGCCCGTCGGGCCGCTCGATGGACACGCTGCAGGGCCGGTCGGTCCGGCCGTGCACCATCATGAACACGCAGACGCCGTTGAAGAAACCGCGGTTCATATCCAGCAGCGCGCCCCGCACCGACAGATCGTTGGCGTATACGTCGTACTCGATGCGCAGCGGGCCGGTGCACGGCTCGCAGCGCCAAGCCGATTTATCCATTTTCACGACCGGCAGCGCAGTCCCCGCGCAGCGCGCGGACAGGCGCACGACGTGACGCGCATAGTCGCGGATCAGGTAGCTGCCGGGAATCCAGGCGGGCAGCGACAGGAGCTGGCCGTCCGGGTCCGGATCGGCGATCGTGCATACCACCGTATAAATATGCGCGCCCGGATCGGCCGGGGTGATGCGGTAGGTGATCGGTTCGATCATGAAATCGGCGGCTCGGTGAGCTTGAGCGTCAGGCACTTCGCGGAGCCGCCGGCCTTGAGGAACTCCGAAAGGTCGAGCTCGACGACCTTGAAACCGACCCGCATGAGGCGGGCCTTGAGCGGGTCCGAAGCGCTGTTCACGAACACGCGGTCACCGATGTTGACAGCGTTGCAGGCGAACTGCCCGGCGTCCGCAGTGTCGACGACGATACGTCTGTGCGAAGGCACGCGCGACTCGATTGCGATGCGCGATTCGTAGTCGAACGCCGGTGGGTGGTACATCAGGTAGCCGTCGGTCAGCGGGCACATGCATGTGTCGATGTGATAGAAGCGCTCGTCGGTCAGACGAATTGACACGACCTCGCGGTCGAAGAACGCCTGCAGGTGCCGGTGGGCCTCGATTTCGGTGCGGAATCCGTAGCCGGCCCACAGCCATTCGCCGCGGCGGTCGAACAGCGAATCGCCCGCGCCTTCGAAGCCGATCTCGTCAGGGAGGTCATAGAGCTCAAAGCCGTGCTCGGCGAACCAGCGCTTGAAATGGGGTTCTTCCGCGCGCCGCTCTTTCGGCATGAAGTGACTCGCGACCGCCTTGCGGCCCAGAACCGTGCCCGCATTGGCCGCGAACACCATGTCCGGCAGGTCGGGCTGTGGTTCGATGATGACGATGTCCGCGTATTCGCCCAGCGTCTCACGCAAGGTGTCCCACTGGCGGTGCGCGAGGTCGAGGCGAAGCTGGCCGGTGTTGCCGGCCATCCACGGATTGATCTCGTATTCCACGCTGAAGTGATCGGGCGGACACATGAGAATGTGGTCTCGACGGGCCATGGAATTCTCTCGTCGGGCAGGCGTCTTACCAGCGGTGGAAGGCGGGATGCCCCGGGCCGACCGCGACGAAAACCCCGCGGCAGGTGTCGCAGACCTCGCCGCCGGAGATGAGCTCGGCTTCGACCGTGGCTTTTTTGGCGCTCGACTCGACGACCCGCGCGCGCAGCTCGAGTACACCGTCACTCGGCGTCGGACGCAACAGTCGCACGCTGTACTCGGCCGTCACCGTGCACGGCGGCCGGTCGGCGCCGGCGGCGCGCATCAGATGCCAGGCGGCGGTCCAGTTGCAGTGGCAATCCAGCAATGCGCCGACTATCCCGCCGTTCAGCACGCCAGGGAAAGCCTCGTGGTGCGGCTCAGGCATCCAGTGCGCCACGAGCTCGTCGCCCTGTGGAAAGCTGCGTATGCGGAGGCCCCTGGGATTGGCCGGACCGCAGCCGAAGCAGGCCAGACCCGGCGCATAGGTCTCCTGCAGCGACTTTTCGCTCTGGTTGCGTGTATCGCCCGGAAGATCCGGGCCGCGAGGCTCGCTCATGATGCCCGTGCCTTGCGTCGCGGCAAGTGAACTTCGGCGAGCATGCAACGCACGCTGCCGCCCGCACTGTTCTCGATGGTGTCGATGGAAGCGGATACGATGCGTGCCTGCGATTCAAGCTCGCCTCGCTGCTTCGCATCGAGCGCAGCTTCAGCGCGCGTGGACATGGCGAGAATCTTCTCGCCGGCGCGACTCTCGATTTCCAGCATGTTGCCGGCAAATTCCGCCATCTGCGCATGATCGATGGTCACCAGGCGGTGGCCTGTGCTTTCGAGGCTGTCGAGCACGCGCCGGCGCTCGCCGGCATCGTCGATCGCATCAGCGCAGATCAGCGCGAACCGCTCACCGATGCACATCATGACGTTGGTGTGGTAGATCGGCCAGCCACTGCGCCCGGTCGCCCGGAAAGGCATCGGGTCGTAGCCGAGGCGGCGCGCGAAGCGATCGAGCAGATCGGGATCGGTGCGCGGCGACAAGCAGGCATAGGCGATCCGGTTCACGCGATCCATGCAGATGCTGCCCGTCGCTTCGAGGAAGCGCCCTTTGCGCTCGAAGCGGGACAGGTCGATGATCTCGTCTATTTCGAAACCGTGATGCTGATCGAGCGCCGCGATGACGTCCATGCGCCGCTCTGTACGGCGATTCTCTGCGAGCATCGGGTAAAGGACGACGGTGCCGTCGGAATGGAAGCTGACCCAGTTGTTCGGGAACACCTGGTCCGGCGAGTGCGGCTCGGCGACGCCGTCGAAGGCGATGACCTGCACGTCGGCAGCCTCGAGGGCCGTGACCAACGCATCGAATTCGTCAGAGGCGCCCTGCTGGGCGACAGGCGGCGCCGGCGCCTGTGCGAGGTTCTGGAAGGAATTGCTGTCCGCAGTTTGCGGGTTCGACTGGAACCGCACCGGGCGAATCATCATGACCGTCGGCGTGCTCTGGCGCTGGGCGTCTCGTGAGGCGTTCATAGGGTTTATCCGGCCGCGGGGTGCGCCGTAGGCCCGTTTTCGGAGCGACCGAAAAGAGCCACGGCACGGTAGCACAAGGCTCCCGAGGGCGGCAACACCGGCGCCCTCGCCGTGCGTACGGACCCATAACCACCGTCTGTGGTAGGTTTCGTCAGGTCGCTGTTTGCCGGATCCCGCATGCCAGATTCGCAGGCATTGATCACCAACGACGCGGCCGTGCTCGGCCTGCTTTCGCTCATCCTCGGCGCGGTGTTCTGGACCGAGCGCAGCACGCACCCGTTCTGGCGCGGACTCTACAAGTACGTGCCGGCGCTGCTGCTGTGCTATTTCGTGCCCTCGCTGTTCAACACATTCGGCGTGATCGACGCCGGCGAATCGAATCTCTACTTCGTCGCCTCGCGATACCTGCTGCCGGCCTGCCTCGTGCTGCTCACCATGAGCACCGACCTACCGGCTGTGCTCGGTCTCGGCCATCGCGCGGTGATCATGTTTCTCACCGGCACGGTTGGAGTGATCATCGGCGGCCCCGTCGCCATCCTGCTCGTCAGTCTGGTGAGCCCGGAAACGGTGGGCGGCAACGGGCCCGATGCCGTGTGGCGCGGCATGACGACCATTGCGGGAAGCTGGATCGGCGGCGGGGCGAACCAGGCCGCGATGAAAGAAGTATTCAACGTCGGCGACGAATTGTTTTCGCAAATGATCGCGGTCGACGTGCTGTGCGCCAACGTCTGGATGGCGGTTCTCCTTTTCTTCTCCGGTCGGGCAGCAGGCATTGACGAGAAACTGGGCGCCGACACCCGCGCCATAGAGGAGCTCAAGACCCGCGTGCAGAAGTTTCACGACGAGCACGCGCGGGAAACCGGCTTCCACGACCTCATGATCATGGTCTCGATCAGCTTCGGCGTGACCGGGCTCGCGCCTTGGGTGGCGGACTGGATCGCGCCGGCGATTGCACTCAACGCACCGGCGCTGGAGCGCTTCAGCCTGACGAGCGAGTTCTTCTGGATTGTGGTCATCGCCACCACCGCAGGGGTCGTGCTGTCCTTCACACGCGCGCGCAACCTCGAGGGCGCGGGCGCGTCGCGGGTCGGCTCCGCATTTCTCTACATCCTGATCGCGACCATCGGCATGAACATGAATATCGCCGCGGTGCTGGACAACCCGGGGCTGTTCGCGGTCGGCGGCATCTGGATCGGCCTGCACGCGCTGCTCATGATCGTCGTGGCACGTCTCATCCGTGCGCCGCTGTTCTATCTCGCGGTGGGCAGCCAGGCGAACATCGGCGGCGCCGCCTCGGCACCGGTCGTCGCCGCCGCCTTCCACCCCTCACTCGCCTC
The DNA here is from genome assembly GCA_035524935.1 of Gammaproteobacteria bacterium. Classification (GTDB taxonomy): domain Bacteria; phylum Pseudomonadota; class Gammaproteobacteria; order Steroidobacterales; family JACDCP01; genus JACDCP01. Next base: position 9,870 of record DATLFD010000013.1, read on the forward strand.
GGTCGGCGTGCTGCTGGCCGTGCTCGGCTATACGCTGGGCACTTATGGCGCCTGGCTGTGCGGCCAGCTCATGCGGGTGGTCGCCCCCGGCGGGCCTTGACGGCGCTCTCGCCGCCAAGCCCGGTGGCACCGGCGCGGTTTTCAGCGGTCAAAGCGCAAGCGACCCGCGCAGTCCCCGGAGCCGGGGCGCGATGCAGAGGCCCGGCTCCCGCCGGCGCCCGGTCCGGGACAGCAGAGGATTTCATGCGCAACCGTTTGCAGATGGGCCTTGCGGCGACTTTGACCTCAATGGCGCTGATCTTCGGACGGAAGCTGGACAAAGCGCCGCAGCTACACGTGGCATCGCGACCCGCCGGGGTGAGCGGGGCGGCCATGCGGCGCAATGGTGGCCCGTAAGTGGTCTACACTTGGCACGGGATGACCCGCGCGGGGCCCGGAATGATCGACGACCGCACGCAAGCCCGCTTTCACCTGCCCGCTCTTTTCGGGTTCGGCCTGCTGCTCGCGCTGGGCGGCTGCGCGCTCAACCCTGCCACGGGCGGGCCCGATCTCGTCATGATGTCGGAAAAGAAGGAGATCGCGCTCGGCCGCAAGATGCATCCTGAGGTGCTCAAGGCATTTCCCCGCTACGAGGACGAGGAGCTGCAGGCTTACGTGCAGAGCCTCGGCGAGCGGCTTGCGAAAACGAGCCATCGCAGCGACCTCGAGTACCACTTTACCGTCGTCGAGGACGATGCCGTCAACGCCTTCGCGCTGCCGGGCGGCTACATCTACGTCAGCCGCGGGCTCATCGCCCACATGAACAGCGAGGCGGAGCTCGCCGCGGTCATCGGCCATGAGATCGGACATGTCACGGGGCGCCATGCCGTGCGCCAGCAGAGCCGCGCGAAGTTGCTGAACACCCTGGGCTCGGCGGTCGGCGTCGTCTCGGGGGTACCGATCGCGGGCGGCGCGGCGAGCATCGCCGGCGGCGCGCTGGTCCGTGGTTACGGCCGCTCCCTCGAGCTCGAGGCCGACGAGCTCGGCGCCGAGTACCTCGCCAAGGCGGGTTACCCGACCGAAGCGATGATCAGCGTGATCGATATTCTCAAGCAGCAGGAACGCTTCGAGATCGATCGCGCGCGCATAGAGCGCCGCGAAGCTCGCGTCAGTCACGGGTTTTTCTCGACCCATCCCGACAATGACAAGCGGCTCGAGGAAATCGTCAGAGCCGCGGAGAAGCTCGGACCGGGCACGCCGGACGCGGATAACGCCGACGTGTTCTACAGTCACCTCGAAGGCCTGCGATACGGCGACCGCGGCTGGGGCGGCGTGGTCCGAAACGGCCGGCACTATAACCTCCCCTACCGGATCACGTTCAAGGTGCCGCAAGGCTGGCGAACGGTCGGCAAGGACGACCGGCTCCTGGCGATCTCGCCCCAGGGCGAAGCGGCCATGCAGGTCAGCGCCCAACCGATCGGCAGCATGCGCACGCCGCGTTATTTCATGGTGCGCCAGCTCGGCCTCGATCTGCGCGAGGGCCGGGAAATGACGGTCGCCGGCATGCCTGCCTATATCGCCATCGCCGAGCGGGCCGAGTCGCCGTTCGGCCGCCGGCCTGTACGTTACGCGGTGATCTTCGATCACTCGAACGGCTTTGCGTATGTCTTTAGCGGCGCAGGCGAGAACGACGCCCGCAGCGTGGCGGCCGACAACGAGTTCATCCCGGCGATTTTCAGCCTCGACAAGCTCGACAATCGCGATGCTGCCGACGCGAAGCCGCTCGCCGTGAAGGTCGTGCGCGCCGAGCCCGGCATGACATTCGAATCGCTGGCCGCTGATTCGCCGATGTCGGCTTATGCCGAGCAGCAGCTCAGGCTCCTGAACAACCGCTATCCCGATGGCGAGCCCGAGCCGGGCGAGCCGGTCAAGATCGTCGATTGAAAACCGCCGCTCACGCGGCAGGCGGAGCGAGCCGCTTACGGCTCGCCGGCTTGCCACTGCTGCGCCATCCGTGGAGGAACACGAGCCGATGAAACTGCACTGCCGATTCCGGATCTTCTACTTTGCGCTGCTCGGTGCAGCGCTGCCGGCCGGCGCGGCAGAAGTCGAGTCGTTGCGTCCGATGGACGTATTCGACATCGAATTCGCAACCGATCCGCAATTGTCGCCCGACGGTCGGCATATCGTGTATGCGCGCAATTTCATGGACGTCATGCAGGACCGGCGCAGATCGAACCTGTGGACGATCAATATCGACGGCGAACGCCATCGTCCCCTGACGACCGGCAACCACAAACATGCCGATCCGCGTTGGTCGCCGGACGGCACGCGGCTGCTCTATCAGTCCGACGCTGGAGACAACCCGCAGATTCTCGTGCGCTGGATGGATACCGGCCAGACCGCAACCGTGGCGGCCATGTCCGAGCCTCCACTCGGCATGGTCTGGTCACCCGACGGCGAGTGGATCGCGTTCGTCAGGAAGGTGCCCGAGGAATCCGAATCCCTCGTCAAGGCACCCTCCAGGCCCGAAGGCGCCAAGTGGGCCAAACCGCCGAAGGTCATTGACGATCTCATCTACCGCTCCGACGGCGAGGGCTATCTCGAGGACGGCTTCCACCATGTCTTCGTCGTGCCTGCCGAAGGCGGTACGCCGCGGCAGCTCACTTTCGGCGAGCTTCACCACAACGGCGACCTCGACTGGTCGCCGGACGGCGAGCTGCTCTACGTTTCCGGGAACCGGAAGAACGACTGGCAGTACGACCCGCTCGACTCCGAGGTGTATTCGATCTCGTTCGAGAGCGGCAAGGTCACGGCGCTGACCGATCGACGCGGACCGGATCAGAATCCGGTGGTCTCGGCGGACGGCGAGCACGTCGCTTACCTCGGATTCGACGACCGGCAGCAAGGCTACCAGGTCACGCGGCTGTCGCTCATGGCGAGCGACGGCGGCGGCGCGCGAGTGCTGACTTTAGCACTCGATCGCGACGTCGAGAATCCGCGCTGGGACACGCGGAGCCGCGGCCTGTATTTCCAGTACGACGACGAGGGCACGACAAAGATCGGTTACGTGACCATCGGCGGCGAGGTCGAGACGCTGGCCGAGGACATCGGCGGTACCTCGCTGGGCCGGCCTTATTCGGGCGGCACCTATTCCGTGGCCGGCGACCGGATCGCCTACACGCTCACGAGCCCCGCGCATCCCGCCGACGTGGCCGTGATATCGCGCGGCGGGCGCGAGCCGCGCCGCCTGACGCGGCTTAACGACGACCTCCTAGGCCAGCGCACGCTCGGCGAGGTCGAGGAGATCGGCTTCGCTTCATCGCACGATGAGCGCCCGCTCGAGGGCTGGATCGTGAAGCCTCCCGGTTTCGAATCCGGAAAAAAGTATCCGTTGATACTCGAGATCCACGGCGGGCCATTCGCCAATTACGGGCCCCGGTTCGCAGTGGAGCCCCAGCTCTTCGCGGCGGCGGGCTACGTGGTTCTGTACATGAATCCGCGCGGCAGCACGAGCTACGGCGAGGAATTCGGCAATCTGATCCACCACAATTATCCCGGCGAGGACTATGACGACCTGATGTCCGGGGTCGATGTCGTGATCGAGCGCGGCTATGTCGATCCGGAGCGATTGTTCGTAACCGGCGGCAGCGGCGGCGGCGTGCTGACGAGCTGGATCATCGGCAAGACTGACCGCTTTCGCGCGGCGGTCGTGGCCAAGCCGGTCATCAACTGGTACAGCTTCGTGCTGACGGCCGATATGTACAATTTCTTCTACAAGTACTGGTTTCCGGGCTTTCCCTGGGATCACGCGGACGAGTACCTGCGGCGTTCACCAGTGTCGCTGGTCGGCAATGTCGAGACGCCGACCATGATCCTCACCGGAGAGTCCGACTACCGGACGCCGATTTCCGAATCCGAGCAGTACTACCAGGCGCTCAAGCTGCGCAAGATCGACGCGGTGCTGGTGCGCGTGCCCGGCGCCGGTCACGGCATCGCCAACCGGCCGAGCCAGCTCATCGCCAAGGCCCGTCACATCATCGAGTGGTTCGACCGCCACGGCGCGGATTCGAAGCGGTGACGGCCCTGCCGCAGGGGCTCTATCCGCCGATCGAGCCGTTTGCGAACGGCTGGCTGCGGGTCGGCGACGGCTACGAGATCTATTACGAGCAGAGCGGCAGCCGTAACGGCAAGCCTGCGGTCTACCTGCACGGCGGGCCCGGTGCAGGCAGCGACGCGCGCGCGCGCCGATTCTACGATCCGACCGCGTATCGCCTCGTGCAATTCGACCAGCGCGGCTGCGGCAAGAGCAGGCCCGCCGCCTCGCTCGACAACAACACGACCTGGCATCTGGTCGCCGACATCGAGAAGCTCCGCGAGCACCTGGGGATCGAACGCTGGCAGGTCAGCGGCGGTTCCTGGGGCAGCACGCTCGCGCTGGCCTACGCCCAGACCCACCCGCAAAGGGTGTCGGAGCTGATTCTGCGCGGAATCTACCTGATGACGGCGAGCGAAAACACGTGGCTGTTCCAGGAAGGCGCCAGTCGAATTTTCCCCGAGGCCTGGGCGGCGTTTCGCGATTTCGTGCCGGAGCCGGAACGCAGCGACCTCATCAGCGCCTACCACAAGCTGCTGACTTCCGAAGACGCGGATACGCGGCAGCGCGCGGCACGGGCGTGGGCCACCTGGGAGGCGAGTGCGTGCTGCCTCATTCCGAACGCGGAATACATCGCGAAAAGCGCGGCGGACGAGCACGCTATCGCCATCGCACGGCTCGAGTGCCACTACATCCTCAACGGCGGCTTCCTCGAGGACGAGCAACAGCTTTTGCGCAACGTGCCCCGCATCCGCCATGTGCCCTGCGTGATCGTCCACGGCCGCTACGACATCGTCTGCCCGGTGGAGGTGGCGTGGCTTCTGCATCGAGCCTGGCCCGAGGCCGAGTTGCATATCGTTCCCGACGCCGGCCACATCGCCTACGAGCCGGGAATCGCCCAGGAGCTGGTGCGGGCGACGGACCGCCTGAGAGCCCGCTGAACAAAAACCGCCCGCATTGTTGCATTGATGCAACTCCCGAGCCAACAGTTTTCTTTATAACGGCAATTCACCCTCTTCCGATGCTCATAATCCTGTTGCTTTTTTCCGAAGGCCGGTAGTATCTTTGACATAACGCCTCCATACCCGGGAGGCTCCGACTCAGGCTGCAGAGCGGCGCGGGTCGCCTGATGACCAGAACTCGATAACAGCGGAAGTCACGGGAGAATCGCCATGGTATTTGTCAGCTTCAAACGCGGCATGTTCAGCGCCGCATTCTCCGGATTGGCGCTCGCGCTGCTGAGCAGCCAGCCGGCGCTCGCCCAGGACGACGAGGATCGTGCCGAGCTCGGCAAGGTCGAGGTCACGGGATCGCGCATCCGGCAGGTGCAGATCGAGGGCGCGCAGCCCATCCTGACCATTACGCGTCAGGATATCGAGGAGAGCGGGCTCACCTCCGTCGGCGATCTCGTGCAGCGCCTGTCGATCGCCGGCTCCGCGATCAACACGCGTTTCAACTCGAGCGGTAACTTCGGCTTTCCGCCGACCGGCGGAGGCGTCGGCGCCGGTGCGACCGAGGTGGACCTCCGGCATCTCGGCTCCAACCGCACGCTGGTGCTGGTGGACGGCGTGCGCTGGGTGAACGGCTCCTCGGCGAGCGGCGTCAGCGCGGCGACCGACCTCAATACCATTCCGCTCAGCATCATCGAGCGCATCGAGGTGTTGAAGGACGGCGCTTCGTCGATTTACGGATCCGATGCGATCGCGGGCGTGGTCAATATCATCACGCGCAAGGATTTTGAAGGACTGGGCCTCAATGTTTACGCTGGCGCCTGGGACGAAGGCGACGGCAACACCCAGTCCGTCGACGTATCGCTCGGCTCGACGAGCGATCGCACGAGCGTGTTCGTGAATGCAAGCTACACCAATCAGGACCGCGTCGGCGCGGGACGCCGAGGCCAGTCGAGCTTTCCGGTGCCTGGCACCGGCGTGACGCGGGGCAGCTCCGGCACGCCGCAGGGCCGCTTCATCTTCACGGATCCGAATACGGGGCAGACCTCGGACCTGACCATCAACGACGGTGTGGGAGGAATTCCCGTGTACGACCCGGCGAATCCGGGCGGCGGCACGGACGATTTTCACGCGTTTTCGAACGATGACCGATTCAATTTTTCGCCGTTCAACCTGCTGGTGACTCCTTCACAACGCGCAAGCGTGTATGGTCAGGCGAGTTATGCGGTGGCCGACCGCGTCAACTTCGTCGTGAAAGGGCTGTACAACAACCGTCGCTCCACGAACCAGGCAGCACCGGAGCCGATTTTCCTCGGCCCCGGAGCGGGCAGCGGCGGCTTTGCGGACACGGTATCGATCGACGCGACGAACCCCTTTAATCCGTTCGGATTCACGCTCGACGCCAGCGACAACTTCATCCTGCTGGGCCGCCGGCCGCTGGAAGGCGGTCCGCGCATCTTCGATCAGGACGTCGACACCTACTACTTCCTCGGCGGCCTCGAAGGCGATTTCGATCTCGGTGAGCGGGAGTACTTCTGGAACGTCAATTACGCATTCTCCCGCAACAGTGCCGACCAGGTGACCCTGGGCGGGTACAACATCCGCAAGATCGCCCAGGCTCTGGGCCCGCTCGATGCCTGCAATGCGGATCCGGCTTGCGTCCCGCTCAACCTGATCGGCGGACAGGGAGCCGATGGCATGGGCTCGATTACGCCGGCAATGCTCAATTTCATCGCTTACACGCAGCTCGATACCAGTGAGAACGAGCTCAAGGACCTGACGGCAAATATCACCGGCGATATTGTCGATCTCCCCGCAGGACCGCTGGCATTCGCAGTGGGCATCGAGCATCGGGAGCAGGAAGGCTTCTTCCAGCCCGATCCGGTCGTCGTGGCGGGCGATACCAACGGCATTCCGGCCTCGCCCACCGCCGGCGGCTTCGATGTCGACGAGTACTACGGCGAGCTGATCGTGCCCCTGCTGGCGAACCAGCCCGGCGCGGAATTGCTCGACGTCGAGTTTTCGGCCCGCAACTCCGACTACAGCACGTTCGGCAGCACGACAAATGTGAAAGCCAGCGTGCGATACAAGCCGACGCAAGCTCTACTGTTCCGCGGCACCTTCGCCGAGGGATTCCGCGCGCCGAGCATCGGTGAGCTGTTCGGCACGGCGACGCGCTTCGATGCTGTGCTCGCCGATCCCTGCACCGACTTTAACAACAGCGGAGTCTCGCAGGCGACCATAGACAATTGCATCGCGCTGGGCGTGCCGGCGGACGGTAGTTACCTACAGGTCAATCCGCAAATTTCCGTCGTCACCGGCGGCAATCCGGCTCTCGAGCCCGAGGAATCGGACAGCTTGTCCTTCGGCGCCGTCTACAGCCCGGAATGGGTGCGTAACGTCAACTGGATCGACAGTCTGGATCTGGAGTTGACGTATTACGACCACGAGATCGATGGTGCGATCACGGCTGTCGATGCACAGGGCCAGCTCGACTCCTGCGTGATGACCCTGGATCCCGGATTCTGCAACGGCATCAACAGAAATGCATCCGGAGCGATTGCCGGATTCAGCAATCGTCTCACCAATATCGGCGGAATCGAGACGAGCGGCTATGACTTCGTGTTGACCTACCGCGGCCCGGAAACCGGAATAGGCCAGTTCGGATTACAGTGGCAAACGACATACGTCCATGAATATGTCGAGATCATTCTCGATCCTACGTCACCCTCCGGTTTCAGTGACGACCCGCTCGACGGCATCGAGCGGAACGACAGCGCGATACCGCAGATCAAGTCGAACGCTTCGGTAAGCTGGAACCTCGGCAACTGGGGAGCGGCCTATACCGCGCGCTATATCAAGGACGTGGAGGAATCGTGCAGCGACTTCCTGGACGGGACACCCAACAGCCTGACGAACCTGGGCCTGTGCTCCAACCCGAATATGGACAACGCCTTGTCGACCAACAAGCTCGGCAGCACCGTCTATCACGACGTGCAGGTGTCGTTCGGGCCCCCGCAGATCCAGAACCTTCAGCTCACGCTCGGCATACTGAACCTGACGGACAAGGATCCGCCGGTGTGCCTGAGCTGCTCGCTGAACGGCTACGACCCGTCGACCTACGACATTCCGGGCCGCTTCGGCTATATCCGGGCCTCGTTCGGCCTGTGAAGATTAATGGGGTCTGCGATCCGGTGCCGGATCGCAGACCCTACTCCTCCCGGGCCGATGCGGACGGACGTTTGCAGTAGTATTGCTCCTCCAGGAGCTCGTCGACCCGGCCAAAAAGCTCGTCGAATTCTCCGTTGAGCTCCATGAGAAACCGTTGACGGTCGGCGTTCGCCTCCGCGTCCGCGAGTACTTCCGACAGGTAGCGCGCCTGGTTCAGCTGACCGGCCTGCGTCAGCAGCAGGGTCCGTTCGAAATCCGTCCCGGTACTGCCGACGAGAGGCGCGAAGCTCTTCACCCGTGCCAGGCTCATTGCCTTGCGGGCTTCGCCTGCAAACTTCGGCGTTCCCGTGTTTTCGAGATCGAAGCCGGGGTTTCCGGCGGCCATGGCTTCGAGTTGTTCGGTTACTTTTGTCAATCGTTCGGAAACGTCGTCCGTGAGCGCCTGCACGTCATCGGACTCGAATTTGACGAGTAAAATCTTGTTTATGTGCCGCAATGTGGAAACGAGCTCGTACAGCAGCGCATAACCACGCTCGAGCTCGTCGTCGGGCTCATCCGGGACACCCGGCTTAGTCTGTCCGTCATCGTCTGGTTGCTCCGGGCGCTCATCCGTCTGCCGTGCGTCGGCCGGGAACGGCTCCGTCGCGGCGACCGCTGCGCCCGCGATCGGGCCGCACAGGCCGATCATCACAACGGTGAGCGCCGCCTTCGTGTCTTGTATCTGCATAGTGATCTCCTGGCCGTGCAGGCGGAATGCACTCACGCGCCGTTGGCGACCCAGCGCGACGGTCGTGTCACCAGCTATAGCGGACCGTGTAGCGCAACGTTTTCTCGCCGTCCGCGTCGACGTGCACGGGAAACTCGACCGTCCGCGCATCGACCTTGTCGAAGGGGACACTGGGATCGACGATCTCCCAGTTCAGCCAGCGATAGAGGTTTTCCCTGACCAGCACGTCGATTTTCTCGTCCTTGTGGTTGCGCAGCACGATCTCGATGGTCTCCTGCAGGCGCCGGGCCTTCACATCGACCTGGTAGTCGATCTGCTTGCGCTCGCCCACGACATCGAAGGCCGAGCCGAGCCGGATCAGGACCTTCTCGTCCTTTGGCGTGTGGTCGATGACATCCTCGCCGATGAACTCGAGGCTCGCGTCCGCCTCGTCCTGCCTGGACACGCGCATGCGGCCGGACGGCAAGGGGATGCCGAGCCCGTGCTGTTTCGCGTTGTCGAAGCGCAGGTAGACATCGACTTTCTGGTTCGACTGGGTTCCAAAGTCGCGATCGAGCACCGGGTCGGGGAAAAATCCGCCGAAACCGGCACCGAGCCCGTAGTACACGAGGAGCTTTTCGGCAGGCACGTCGGCAACGTCCGGAAAGAGCTCGAGTTGCTTGGTCGAGTTGTCAGGCAGGGTCGTCGGCCTGCCGAGCGTGTAAAGGTGGAACTCGAAGAACGCCTTTTCGGCGAATCCCTGGTCAGCGGCGGCACCCATCATTGCCGTCTCCTCGACCCTCTGCCGGTACACACGATCTGGCGTCACGCGCTGCACGTCGCCGGCGATGAGCTTGAGCTTCGCTTCCGGATAGCTCGCGCCGGACTGGTTGACGATGCTGACCCAGGCGCTCAGGTCGAGCTGGCCGCGGTTGGCGTTGCGCCCTTCGCGAAAGATCACGTTGTAGTCGGTCCACCAGGTCATGCCCTGGGTCTCGTAGCTGACCCGCGTGCGGTGCTCGCCGCCACGCTCCGCCGACACGTCCCACACCAGCGTCGGCCGGGTGATGAGGCCGCCGGGAAGCTCCGGGAAGCGCACCGCCGAGTAACCGTTCACGAGATGGATCTGCCCGTCGCGGTCCTCGATCGTCATGCCTCCCTGTGTGCTCAGCAGGCGACCGGTCAAGGTCAGGACCTCGTCGCCGACACTGCGCTCCAGCGTGATTTCCCGATCCAGGTAGCGATTCATGAGCTTTTCCGCGCTGACCAGGTCGAACTGGAAGTTCTGCTCGAGGACTCGCGTGCCGTCCGGGTCCGTCAGCGAGCTGAATCGCACGGTCGTGGGATCGATGAGCGCGGCGACGTCGCGAAAACGCAGCGCCTGCCGGCCTTGCTCGAGATCGAGCGCCCGGTCGTGCCGAACGATCGCGTAACCGGGAATGGCCCCCGGCGGATAGATGACCGCGTCGGGCGCCGGCCGATAGAGTTCGGGCGGGATCGCACCGGGTTGCGCCGAGCTGTAGATCGTCAGGCCGACAGTGCCGTCCGGATCGTCGGCAGCAACCGAGGTCGAAACCGCAATCGCGGCGATGAGGCCGATGCTGGTATCGCGCAGCAGTCGCTGAACGAGTGCCGCTCTCCCTCCAGTCACGGTTACTTTTCTGATGCGCATGCGTTTTACCTCCGGGCGGTCGCCCGAGGCCTATAAACGGCACAGACACCGCAGCGGGTCAAGCAGGGCTGCGGCCGATCCGTCCCGCGCCCCGATCCTGCCGCGTATTTCCCGCCGACCGGTTTCAGTCGTTGAGCACGAAGGTGACACGCATGTTGACGCGCCACTCGGTGACCTTGCCGCCCTTGACGACGACGTTCTGCTCGTTGACCCATGCGCCGCGAATATTGTCGATGGTCTTGGACGCGCGCGAGAGACCTTCGCGGATCGCGTCCTCGAAGCTCTTGGTCGACGATGAGGTTATCTCGGTGACTTTGGCGATCGCCATGGCAGCATCCTCTGTCGTGATACGGGTGTAACGTGATGCAATTGATGTGCCAGCGCAGACAGCCAGGCAGCGCGAGCGGGTCGGCGCGTGGTCGGCGTTTTGCGACTCGCGAGCGGATTCCCGAGCAGGACCATAGGGGTGGTCAGGCCGGCCGGGCACGGCAGCCCGCTCGTGCCGCGGCCATCGAATTGGCGATCAGCCGATTTCCAGGTAGCGGGATTTAACCCATCCGCGGCGCGTCGAGCCGTTCAGGTCATGCTCGTATTCGATGTATGACCATTCCGGCGCGTCGCCGACGACCTGCACCCTCTGACCATGGCGCAGGAATCCGATCACTTCGGATTCAGCGCTGTCGCGGCCGCGAACATTGAGGCCGACCGACTTGACGGTGCCGATGATGCGCCGTTTGCCGCCAACGGCCTCGGAGGAACCCGAAACGATGGAGGATGCGCCCGCGCTACCTGACTTGCGCCAAAGGTCGCTGTTCTTCGCGAGATTGTCCCGGGCCATCCTGTAATAGGTGGGCGACAGCCGGATCGCTTCCCGGAGGAACGTATCGGCGGCCTCGTGGTCGCCGTTGAGCATGGCCATATAACCGACGTCGTTGTGCACCGCGGCCGGTTCGAGCACCTGCGAGTACATTTCAATGGCGTCGTCGTACCAGCCGCGACGCGCATAGACCAGGCCGAGATTCTGCCGGGCGCGCCGGAATGCCGGGTCGCGCTGCGAGGCAGCGTAGAAGTCCCTCGCGGCACCATCCAGATCACCGGCAAGGTAGCGGGAATAACCGCGATTGTTCAGCAGTAGCGCCGACTCCGGAACTACGGCGAGCGCCGCCTCGTAATGCTCGATCGCGGCCGCATAGTTCTCGCGCAGATCGTCCAGGATGCCGAGCGCGTTGTGCGCGCGCCAGCGCTTTGCGTCCAGCTCAAGCGCCCGCTCGAGCAGTTCTTCGGCCCGCTCGTTAGCGTGACGCCCGGCAAGCAGCAAGCCAAGCTGCTCGAGCGCACCGACGTGCTCCGAATCAAGCTCGAGGACTTTTTCGAGCGCCGCTTCGGCTTGCGGATTCTGGCCCAGCTTTTCATTCACGACGCCGAGGCGGAAGAACACATCCGCGTCCGGCCCGCCTTCCTCGAGCGCGGTGGCGTAGGCATAGAGCGCCTTCTCGAAGTCGCCCTGCCGGTAGGCCTGATCACCTGCTGAGATGACTTCCTGCGCCGGCAGCAGTGAATCGCTGTCCGCC
>DATLFD010000014.1:0-91978 GCA_035524935.1 Gammaproteobacteria bacterium
GGCCGTGGCGCTCATCGTCTGAGGTTGCCAGGACTCGCGATAGTCGCCGTCGATCTGCCGGTGGCCGATCGGCGCGCAGAACGACGTGCCGCCGCGATGCCGAACGGTCAGCAGGGTGATCTCGTAGTCGAAATCGACCAGTCCCTCGACGATGACGCGGCCGGCGCCGGCGCGCCCGCCCTGCTGCGCGCCCGCCCACGCCGCGTCGAGCTCCGACTCCGCGCGCACGACGCTCTGGCCCTTGCCCGACGAGCTCATGACCGGCTTTACGACGCAGGGCAGGCCCACCGCCGCGACCGCCGCGCGGTATTCGCCGGGTGTGCCGGCGAACCGGTAGGGCGAGGTCGGCAGCCCGAGCGTCTCTGCCGCCAGCCGGCGAATGCCTTCGCGATCCATGGTCAGGCGGACGGCGCGCGCGGTCGGAATCACCCTGAGCCCGGCCGCTTCGAGCTCGACCAGCGTGCCGGTCGCGATCGCCTCGATCTCGGGCACGACGACATGCGGCTGCACGCGCGCGATCATCTCCGTCAGCGCGTCCGCATCGAGCATCGACAATACCTCGGCGCGATGCGCGACCTGCATCGCGGGTGCATCGGCATAGCGGTCCGCCGCGATCACCTCGACGCCGAGACGCTGCGCCTCGATCGCGACTTCCTTGCCGAGCTCACCGCTGCCGAGCAGCAGCAGGCGCGTCGCGGAGGGACTGCGCGGAGTGCCGATCGTGGTCATCGCAGGCTCGCAGGGACGAGGGTTCGTTCGCGCCATGTTACGCACGATCAGGCGGTCCGCAATGAGCGCGGCGCGGACGCGGTCACGGTCGAGGCTGCAGGCCGCAATAGCGCGACCTGCGGATGTGCACTAGTATCCGCCTTGTTGCAGGCATGCCGGCGAAACCCGCTCCGCCCGGACCGGGCGCCTGGATTACCCATACGTCGGCCCACAGCACAAGAACGGAAAACTGAATGACGATGAGGACGGCTGACCTGTTCGAGCCGGCCGAGCTCGCCGAGGCGCGTCGTCCGGCGCAACAGGCTGCTGGGGCGGCCGGCGTCCTGCCCAGCCAGGCCATCGAGGGCCTGATCTCCACAGGCGCCGTGCAGGCGGTGACGCCGGTACAACCCGGTCAGATCCAGCCGGCCAGTCTCGATCTGCGCCTCGGCAACGTCGCGTATCAAGTCCGCTCGAGCTTTCTGCCCGGCCGGCACACGCCTGTGAGAGCCTATCTCGAGCGCTTGAACGTCCGCACCCTCGATCTGTCGTCGCGGGCGGTACTGCAGAAAGGCCGCGTCTATATCGTCCCGTTGCAGGAAGCGTTGCATTTGCCCCCGGCGATACAGGCCCGGGCGAACCCGAAAAGCACCACGGGCCGGCTGGACATCCTGTGCCGGCTGCTCACCGAGCACGGTGAAGCGTTCGACGACGTGCCGCCCGGTTATGCGGGCCAACTCTATGCAGAGATCTTCCCGCGCACGTTCGCGGTCTATGTGCGGGCGGGATCGCGGCTGAATCAGATGCGGTTCAGCACGGGCCAGACGACGTCCGACCGGGAAGCGCTGACCCGGGAGCATGCCGCGGAGCCCGTCGTGCTGAGGGCCGACGGCCGGCCCGCGGCGCGTTCGATCCGCGGTAACAGCGTGTTCTTTTCCGTCGCGCTGGCGGACGCCGGCAACGGCGAATTCGTCGGCTACAGAGCGCGGCAGAACCGGCCGCTGATCGACATCGATGCCCTCGAGGCCTACGAGCCCGGCGATTTCTGGGAGCCGATTCGCGCGCGCCCGAGCAGGAGCCTGGTCCTCGAGCCCAACGAGTTCTATATCCTCGCCTCCCGGGAGTTCATTCGCATACCGCCGTCGTTCGCCGCCGAAATGGTGGCATACGACCCATCGCTGGGCGAATTCCGGGTCCATTACGCGGGCTTCTTCGACCCGGGATTCGGCTGGGGCGACGCGAACAAGACGGGCAGCCGTGCCGTCCTTGAGGTACGCTCCCACGAGGTGCCGTTCCTGCTCGAGGATGGACAGCCCGTGGGCCGTCTCGTGTTCGAGCCGTTGGCGGAGCGGCCCGATCGGACTTACGGCAAACCGCTGGGCTCGTACTATAACTTTCAGAACGTGGCGCTCGGCAAGCAGTTCAGGCGCCCACCATGACGGGCGTTCCGGCCCGGAATTACTCTCAGGCATCGCAGGTCATCAGAACACAGGTCGAACAACAGGAGCGAGCATGGCTACGAAAACAGAAGGCACGGAAACAGTGCGGCCGGCCGAGGAGCGGCGCCCTGACGCGCTGAGAAAGAACAGCGGGCAGGCTCGTCCACGGGGGCCGGAGCGCGCCGCGAAGCGAGACGATGTGGACCCCGACGAGCGCCGTCGCCGTATCGCCGAGGCGGCCTACTACCGCGCCGAGCGGCGGGGGTTCGCCGCCGGCTACGAGGACGCCGACTGGCTGGACGCGGAGAAAGAGCTCGACAGTCCGCAGGACGATGATCCCGGCCGGGACCAGCAGCCCGGACGTGCCTCGGACCGGAGCAGATCCAAACCGGCACTCTGAGGCGCCGCCTCGCCGGACCTTGCAGGGTGTTCCACTGCAGGTTGCGCGCCGGCGTGCGCGCCCTTGCAGGCTGGACGCCCTGTGGCGGCTTCTCGAATCGTTTCGGGGGTCATGACTCCAGTCTGATGCCGCTGGATCGCCATTGTCGGGCTGCATGGCTGTTGTCGCTGGTCATGGCCGCGTGCACGCCGGAGCCGCACGACGCGGCTGTATCGGCGGACGCGACATCGTCCACCGCGTCGAAACCTGTCGGCCTCGAAGCATGGCGGGCGATCCAGCGCCAGGGTGAAGCGGCCGCGCGAACGGCCGATCCCGAGGAACGGATCGCGGCTTGTCGCGCCTACCTCGAGCGACATCCGGATCACCCCCCAATCGCTCGAGGTCATCGCCGCGCTCCTGGACACGCTGGTGTTGACGGGGAATCTCGTCGACCCGGCGTCCTGGAATATCCGTAACCTCGCGCGTGATGCTCAGTGGCCGCCGTCGCGCCGGTCGTCGATGCTCCGGAGGATCGGTGTGGCGGTCAGCCCGTGCAGCAGTATCGACAGCAACACCACGAGCGACACGATCGCCCACAATCGCGACGGGTCATCGAAGCGCGCCTCGGTCAGTGCGAAAGCCAGGTAGTAGAACGAGCCGATGCCCCGCACGCCGAAGAAGGCGATCACGAGCCGCTCGCGCCAGGGCACCGGGCTGCCGGTGAGCGCCAGCATACCGGTCAGCGGCCGCACGGCGAAGACGAAAACGAGCGCGAAAACGAAACCCGGCCAGCCGGCTCCCTCGAGCACGCCGCCGGCCAGCGCGCCGCCGAACAGAATCAGCAGAATCGCCATGAGAATGCGCTCTATCTGCTCGGCGAAGCGGGTCAGTGACGCGTGATACTCGTGGTCGCGCTCGTAGTTGCGTACCGCGAGGGCGGCGACGAATACGGCCAGGAATCCGTAGCCGTGAGCCAGCTCGGCGAGGCCGTACGCGGTCAGGGTGATCGCCAGCGCAGCCATGCCGTCATTGGTGTGCGCGAGCTTCGTTTCGGCCTTGAAGCGGAAGATCACCCACATCAGGAAAAGCCCTACGCTCCAGCCGATCGCGATGCCGGCCACGCTCCGGTAGAGCAGGTCCAGCCACACCCAGTCCCATAGCCATGCGCTGCCGGCGCCGGCGGTCGCTGCCGCCACTGCGAGCCAGCTGAAAGGAAAGGCGAGCCCGTCGTTGAGCCCGGCCTCGGACGTCAGGGCGAAACGCACGGGATCCTCGGCCTCGCCGCCCGGCGGCCCGACCTGGACGTCGGAAGCGAGCACCGGGTCGGTCGGTGCGAGCACCGCGCCGAGCAGCAGCGCGCTCGCCAGTCCGAGCCCGAGGCCGACGATGCCCAGCAGCGCCGCGGCGGCGATGCACAACGGCATGGTGACGGCCAGCAGCCGCCAGGTCAGCGACCAGCGTCGCCAGCTGAACGGGGTGTCAATGCGCAGACCCGCGCCGGTCAGCGCGACGAGTACCACGAACTCGGTCAGACGCTCGGTGATCTCGGCGTAGCGGATCGGATCGGCATCCGGCAAAGGCAACGGCAGCAGATACAGCGCGTAGCCGAACACGACGCAGAGCACCGGAAAGCCGAGCGCCCGTTTGCGCAGCAGATGCGGAAGCCAGACGGCGCCGATCAGTGCGACGCCGAGCACGAGCAGCGTGAACGGATACGGGCTCATGCGCGGAGCATGCCCGTCAGAGCGATTCCGGCGGGTAGTCGGCCGGATCGAAGTCGGGCGCGGGGTATTGCGGGTCCATCGCCCGCAGCGCGTCGCGGACCAGCGAAGCGACGACGAGGTTCCGGAACCAGCGCGTCTCGGCCGGGACGACGTACCAGGGGGCGTCGTCGGTAGAGGTCCGCTCGAGAGCGATCTCGAACGCGCGCATGTAGTCGTCCCAGCGCCCGCGTTCCGCAAGGTCTTCCGGCTTGAACTTCCAGTGCTTGTCGGGCCGTTCGAGGCGCCGTCGGAGGCGCTCGGCCTGATAGTCGCGCGAGATGTGCAGCATTACCTTGAAGACCCTGGCCCCCTCGTCGCGCAGCAGCCGCTCGAAGGCGGCGATGTGCGCATAGCGCCGCTCGATGGTTTCCGCGGGCGCCCAGCCGCGCACGCGCACGATGAGCACGTCCTCGTAGTGCGAGCGATTGAAGACGCCGATGTAGCCGTTGCCGGGCACGCGCTTGTGCACCCGCCAGAGAAAATCGTGCGCGAGCTCGAGATCGGTGGGCGCTTTGAAGTTCCAGATGCGGACGCCCTGCGGATTGAGCCCGCCGAACACGTGGCGGATGGTCGAATCCTTGCCGCCCGCATCCATCGCCTGCAGGACGATCAGCAGGGCCTGCGCGGATTCCGCGTAGAGCCGCTCCTGAAAATCGTCGATCTCCTGCCTGAGCGCCGCGAGCGCGGTGTCACCTTCGTCCTCCGTGAGACCCTGGGTCTCGTCGGTGGGTCGGGCCGAAAGCCCGACTCCGGCGCCGGGAGCGATGCGGTAACGGTCGAGATCGATCCCCATAGGCAAACTGTGCGCGTGACTGCCGCTCAGCCGTGCGGCCCGGCGTCGTAGCGGATCGCGCGCACCTCGACCTCGACATCGCCGCTCGGCCGCCGCCACGTCACCACGTCTCCGACCCGCGCGCCCATAAGTGCGCTCGCGAGCGGCGACACCCAGCTCACCAGGCCTTGCGCGGGGTCGGCCTCGTCTTCGCCGACGATACGGTAACTGCGGGCCGATCCGTCCTCACCCGCCAGATCGACGCAGGCGCCGAGTGCCACCCGGCCTGCGTCATCGGGCATGACCAGCCTGGCGCTTGCGATGCGCGCCTGCAGCCAACGGATGTCCCGTTCGGCCTGTGCACGCTCGTATGTCTCATCGACTGCGCCGGCGGAAACGGCCGCGAGGCGCCGTTCGGCGCGTTCGAGACGCTCGCGGAGCTGCGCGAGGCCGGCCGCAGTCACGTAGTTCGGATGCGGGCTGACCGGCAGCTTGGGGAGCTCCTCGGCCGCATTGCCATCCGGTTCCTTGACGAAAGCGCGGCTCATCGGACGGTCCAGTGAAGCTCCCCGGGGACGCGGAATCAGGTGCCCAAGTTAGCCACGCGCCGGAGCGGAAAGCGAGACCCTCTCCCGGGCCCGCCCGGTCCCTGGCGCGGTTTCGTCGGGAGATCGGCGCGGATCAGCCGGCCGGCAATTGCAGGCCCAGATCCCGGTAAAACGGCTCGTAGCTCGTGTTCCGGCCGAGGAAATTCCGCACCAGCTCCGCGGGCTCGGCAGTGCCGCCCGGCGCCAGGATCTCGCGCCGATAGCGCAGGCCGAGCACGGCGTCGTCAACGCCTTCGCGCTCGAACGCGCTGTACAGGTCCTGCGCATAGACCTTCGACCAGACATAGCCGTAATAGCCGGCATCGTAGCCGCCCATGACCGGCAGGAAGCTCGCCGACGGGCGCGTGCCCGGCAACGGCGGCAGAGGCGTCAGCTTCGGCATGAGTTCGAACCAGAGCGCATCCGCATCGACGTCCGGACCCGAACTGTGCAGGGTCAGGTCATAGACGCCGAGGAAGGCCTGCCGCGTCCAGTACACCCCGGCGTCGGAATGACGTGCCGCGAGCATGCTCTCGATGAGCGTATCCGGCAGCGGCTTGCCGGTCGCGACGTGACTCGACAACCGTTTCAGCGTCGCGGGCTGCCAGGCCCAGTTCTCGAGCATCTGCGACGGCGTCTCGGCGAAATCGCTGCGTACATTGGTGCCGTACAGGCTCGCGTACCGTGCCGTCGACAGGGTCGTATGCATGACGTGGCCGAATTCATGGAGGAATTCCACGACGTCGCGGTGACTGAAGAGCGCGGGCCGCCCGGGGCCGCCGGGCGGCCCGTTGCCGATGATTGACGAGACCGGCAGCACGTAGCTGCCGTCTTCGCGCTCCCGGCCCGGGCGCAACGGAAACGTTGCCGGGCGCTGGAACTTGCCCGGCCGGTGCGCGAGGTCGAGGAAGAACCAGCCGATCGGTGTGTCGCCGGCCGCGTCAGTGATCGCAAACTGTCTGACCCCGGTGGCCCAGACGTCGTCGACCGGCATGGCGTGGAACGGACGCCGAGCAGCTCCTCGAATATCGCGAGCGCGGCGGGAACGACATGGTCTACCGGAAAATGCCGGCGCACGGCTTCGGCATCGACGGCGTGGCGGGTCCGCTCGAGCTCGGCGCGGTAAAAGGCGTAATCCCAGGCCGCGAAGGGGCTGTCGTCGCCCGTGCGTCGCTTGAGCGCGGCGAGCTCGCGGATCTCCGCGCGCGCTTCAGGCATGAGCCGCGCGTCGACGTCGCGGAGCAGCGCGAGCGCCCGCCCGGGGCTGCGCGCCATTTTGTTCTCGAGCTGCCAGGCCGACAAGCTCTCGTAACCGCAAAGGCGCGCAATCCGGTGGCGCAGGGCCACTGCCTGCTCGACGCGGAGGGTATTGGCTTTCCCGCCGCGATTGAAGAACGCTTCCTGGAATCGGCGGCGCGCGGCGCCCGAGGCCGCGTGCTTGAGAAATTGCTCGGCCATCGGGCTGAAATCGACCGGCACCACGTAGCCGCCGGAAGTGCGCTCGAATCCGGCGAGGATATCCGGCGGCAGGCCGGCGGACTCGGCCGCCGTGATCTCGATGGCGTCAGCGGCCTCGACGAGCGCCTGCTGGTAGGCCACCTGCAGCGCATTCAGGCGGTCGCGCAGCACGGCGATCTCCGCGCGCACCGCGGGCTCCAGATGCGCCCCTGCGCGGCGGCCTGCCTCGCGATACAGCCTGGCCAGCTGCCGGTCGGCCTGGGTGGCGCCGTGTGCGGTTTCCGCGAGCGCAAGCACCGCGGGATCAGCGGCTACCGCCACGCCGAAGGCAGCCACTTTTTCGTTGCAGCGGGCAGATGCGCCGCGAACCGCTGCGCTGTCGGCGACGCTTGCGAGCAGGCGCTCGGCGATCAGCGCGTCGTTGAGATCGGCGGCCACCGTCTCCACGGCGACCAGCGCCGCCATCGCAGTTTGCGGATTCTCGGCCGCGCGGGCCGCGGCGTCGATGCGAATCCGGGCAGCGGCGATCTCGTCACGGCAATTTGCGCCGATCTCCGCAGGCACGAGCCGCCAGGCGAGGCCGGTACCGCCCGCGAAGGCATCGCGGGCAGCCGGGCTCATTGCCGCGAAGGCCGCCGGGGTCGCGGCGAGCGCGATCACCGCAGCCGCCCATACAATCCGTGCGTGCATGAGATCCTCCGGCGCTCAGCAATGCGGGACCCTCCATCTGCCGCGGCGCCGACGCAGCGACCCTATCCGGTATATTCGGTATATCCTGCCGCAAAAGAATACCGCTGGGATGACGGAAATGGACGGCAACCGGGGCTCGCGCATCCGGGTACATGGCCGCGACGACGCGCTCGGCCGCTGGACGGTGGCCTGGTGCCGCCCGCACCCTGAGCTCGCCCCGCACGTCGCGACGCTGTGGTACGGCGAAGGCCGCGTGAGCTATCTCCGTGACCGCATCCTGCCGTCGGGCTCGAGCCACCTGCTCATCAATCTCGGGCCCGCGCAGTACCGCATCGAGCCCGGCCCTCCCGAACGCCGTATCCCGTTCGTCGACGTCTGGTACTCGGGCCTGCACCAGACTCCGCTCGACACCGAGGCGCCGTACGGCAACGCCCTGCTCGGCGTCGCGCTGCATGCAAGCGGCGGCCGGCCGTGGCTGCACGTCGACGCCGAGCTGCTCGCCGACCGCGTGCTGCCGCTCGCCGACGTGCTCGGCGACGGCGTGCTCGCGCTGCGCGAACGCCTGCTGAACACGCCGGACATCGCGGCGCGCTTCGGGCTCGTCGAGCGCTGGCTCGCCGCGCGGCTCGATGGCCGCCACGCCGTGCACCCGTCCGTGCATTGGGGGTTGCAGCGTATCGAGCGCAGCGCAGGCGCGCTCGCCGTCGAGGCCCTCGCGCGCGAGACAGGTCTCAGCCGCAAGCACCTGAGCACGCTCTTTCGCCGGCAGATAGGGCTCACGCCGAAGGCGCTCGCACGCGTGCACCGATTCAAGAGCGCTCTCGGCCTGCTCGCGGAGGCCGAGCGGGTGCCCTGGGTCGAGCTCGCAGCGCATTGCGGTTATTACGACCAGTCGCACCTGATCCGCGATTTCCACGCGTTTACCGGCTACGCGCCCGGAGAGTTCCTGCGCCACGCACGGCCCGACGCCGAGAGCGTCGTGGTCAGGTGACATTTTTCCAAGACGCGCGCTCCGGCGCGGCCGATGCTCGTCCCGGACAAATAACGAAAACGGAGGCTATCCATGCCCGAAGTCAATCTCATGGCGGTTGTCGCGGCGGCATTTGCGAGCTTCGCGCTCGGCGGCCTGTGGTACTCCCCGATGCTCTTCGGCAAGGCCTGGCAACGCGAGACCGGCCTCACGGACGAGCGCCTCAAGGCTGGCAACATGGGCCTGATCTTCGGCCTCGCCTTCGTGCTGAGCCTCGCTGCGGCCTTCGTGTTCGCGCTGTTCCTCGGTCCCCGGCCGCCGCTGGCGCTGGGTCTGGGCGCCGGCGCCTCGGCGGGCCTCTTCTGGGTGGCGGGCAGCTTCGGCATCAACTACCTGTTCGAGCGGCGGTCGCTGAAGCTGTTCCTCGTCAACGGCGGCTATCACGCCTTCCAGTTCACCCTGATCGGCCTGATTCTCGCACTCTGGCCGGCGCCTGCGGCCGCTTGACGGGTGCCGCGCCGTGATTATTGAACTGCGCGCTGATCAGCCGGGCAACGAGGCTGCCGCTTGGGCCGCGACCGGGCGGAGCGTCGGCGAGTGGTTTGCGCTGCTCGACGAGCTCGGCGGCCCTTCACTCGGGCGCCGCAACATCGGCAATCACCTGGTCAAGGCGCACAAGCTCGACCCCTGGTGGGTTTCGACCCTGAGCATCGGCTATGAGGCGGCCCATGGCGTGGTCGAGCGGGACGGCCGCCCGAAGGGCTACACCATCTGCGCGACGAAAAGCATCCGGGCCGCGCCCGGCGATTGCTTCGCCGCCTTTGCCGAGGCGGGTGCGCTCGATGCCTGGCTGGGGACTGGGCACGAGCTCGATTTCCGCGACGGCGGCAGCCTGGCGAATGCCGACGGCAACTGCGCCCTGATCCGGAAAATCAATCCCGGCAAGTCAATCCGCATGGTCTGGGGCCAGCCCGGCGCCGCGCCGGGCACGCCGGTCGAGGTCAAGCTGCAGCCCGCAGCTGCGAAGACCACTGTGATGATCACGCATGACCGCCTGCAGACGCGCGCCGAGGCGGATGGTTTTCGACGCGCCTGGGGCGACGCCCTCGGCCGGCTCAGGGCCTACCTCGAGGGGCCCTGACGGGTGTGCCCGCGTGTTACCCGGGTTTCGCGCGCTCCAGCGAACCCGCGGCGGCGATGACGGCCGCGATCAGCGCGAAGGCACCGAGCAGCGCCGGGAAAGCCAGGTAGATCCAGACGGTCAGCGCGCAATAGAACACCGCGAACGCGGCGAAGGAGAAAAACTGCAGCCCCCCGGGGCCGAACAGGCGAGCTCGAGGCATGGCGCAAACTCCCGAAGTGCAACGGACTTTCTCGTTCTTCACCCGTTTCCCCTGCGGGTGTTTGCCGGCCTGTTTACCATAATCCGCGTACATTGGCGAGCCCGGCCCGGCCGCAAGCCGGCGGGGGCGGCCTTCAGCCCAGTATGGCCTCGCGCCGGTAGAGGCGGGCAGCCGCCCAGCCGAGCACGGCGCCGAGCAGCAGGGTCGAGGCCGCGGAAGTTGCGAGCCACAGCGGCTCGAGGGGCTCGTTCTTGAGGAGGTCGGTCACCAGCAGGTGCTGGCTCAGCGAAGGCACGGCCATCAGCGCCAGAGTGGGCTTGAGCGTGAAAACGGCGGCCACGATGATCGGCAGCGTGGGCACCAGCAGCACGAACGAGAGCCAGGTCTGCGCCTCCTTGTAGCTGCGCGTGAACGATGCGACGACGGTCATGAGCGCCGCGCCGAGCGGCACGAAAGGCAGCAGCACCGCAAACGCGAGCAGCGCGACCGCGGGGCCGAAATTGGCCACCATGCCCAGCTCCTCGAGCGGCACGAAGCTGAGGCTGACGGCGAAGGCGAGCAGAGTCAGCCCGAGCGAGACGGTCATGTAGAAACAGGTCGCGAGGATCTTGCCCGCGATCAATGAGCCGCGCGGCGCCGGCAAGGTGAGGAGCGGCTCGAGCGAGCCCCGCTCGCGCTCGCCGGCGGTCGTGTCGATGGCGAGGTACATGCCGCCCAGGAGCGTTGCGAACAGCACGAAGTAGGTCATCATGCCGAGCACGAGCACAGAGCGCCCGGCAGGCGTCGACACGTCCAGGCTCTCGAGCGCGATCGGCCTGACGAGCGTCCAGTCGACACCGCGTGCCTGCAGGCGCAGCAGGCCCGTCTGCTCGCCGTAGGCTTCGAGGAGGTCGCGGGCCCGGCTCACGTCCTTCGCCACGCGGCTGCTGGAGCTGTCCGATACCAGCGAGAGCCGGGCGGGCGAGCCGGCCATCCAGGCCTCGCCGAACCCTTCCGGGATGACGAGAGCCACGGAGTGCTCGCCATCCTTGACCGCGGCCTTGACGGCGGCGAGGTCGCCCGGTGCGGACCGCACCTCGACCTGGTGCGCGCGCAGCCAGGCGACGAGGTTCGGCGCCCGCTCGGCGCCGAGTATCGGCAGCTCGAGTTTCTCGTCGAGCTCGGCGACCGTTTCGCTCAGCATGAACCCGATCAGGCTCGCGAACAGAATTGGACCGAACAGCGGCCCGAACAGCAGCGCGGACAGGAGCGTGCGCCGGTCGCGCAGGTTCTCGAGCACCTCCTTGCCGAACACCGTGAGCAGCGTGCGCATCACTCAAGGCCCTCGGCGCTGCCGATGGCCTTGACGAATGCCTCCTCGAGGCTCGACTCGCCGGTGCGGGCGCGGATCGCGTCCGGGGTGCCGGAGGCCGCCACGCGGCCGTGCGCGATGATCACGATGTCGTCGCACAGCGCCGCGACTTCCTGCATCACGTGGCTGGAGAACAGCACGCACTTGCCCGCCTCGCGCAGGCGCCGGACGAGGTCGCGCAGCGACCGGGTGGCCATGACGTCGAGCCCGTTCGTCGGCTCGTCGAGCAGCACGTTCTGCGGCGCGTGCACGAGCGCGCGGGCAAGAGCGGTCTTGATGCGCTGCCCCTGCGAGAAACCTTTCGCGCGCCGGTCGGCGACCTCGCCGAGATCGAGCAGCTCGATGAGCTCGGCGACGCGTACGCGCAATGCGCCGCCGGCCAGGCCGTGAATGCGGCCGAAATAAGCGATGTTCTCGCGCGCCGTCAGGTTCGGATAGAGGCCCGCGCCGTGCGGCAGGGCGCCGATGCGTCGGCGCACCTCGAGCGCCGCGCGCGCGCTGTCGAAGCCGTCCACGGCGGCTGACCCTGAGGCGGGCGCGAGCACCGTGTACAGGATGCGAAGCGTGGTCGATTTGCCGGCGCCGTTCGGGCCGAGCAGCCCCGTGATGCGACCGTCCGCCGCATCGAACGACACGCCGTCGAGCGCGCGCACCGCGCTGAACGACTTCGCCAGCGCGCGCACGGCGATCAAGGAGCGGGCCCTGTGAAGCCGGTGAAAAACGGCGCCGGCTGTATATCGTCGACGCAGGCGGTGTCGATGCCGGCGATCGAGCCCTGCTCGATCAGCCTGCCCATGAGCCGCGGAATGCAGCCGGCCGCCGCGACACCGTGCCCCTGACCGGCCGCGACGACAGCCAGCGCGTTGTCGAGGTGCCGCTGAACGCGCTCGGCGTTGACCGGCGGCGTGACCGGATCGGCTGCTCCTGAGAGCAGCAAGGTCGGCTTGTCGGAGACGACCGGCGTTTTGAAATCGTCGTCGATGACCCCCGCCGGCCACAGCCCGCAGATGGCGACGAGCGAATCGAGCTGCGCCGCGCCGAGATAGGTCGCCTCGAGCGCCGCCCGGTCGATGCGTCCCGGCTCGTAAAACGGCACGTCCTCCGTGCACACGACCGCGTTGTGCATGCCGTAGCTCAGACTCTGCGCGAGCTTTTCGCTGATCACGAGGACCTGGGCCGCCAGCGGCGCATAGTCGCGTTCGTGAAACGCGTGGTGCAGCAGGAGCGGCAGCAGCGAGATGGTTTCCGATGAATAGCTCAGCAGACGCACGCCGATGGCGAGGTCCTGGGCGCTGAACGCGGTTTCGAGCGGCATCGCCGTGACCGGGTGCGGCAGGCTGACCGGCACGGGCTCACGCTCGAGCAGCGCGCGAATCTCGTCGAAAGCCGCGCCGAGGTCCGGGAAATGCCGCGCGCAGTCCGGCTCCGCGGTACAGCGCGCGAACAGGTTGTCGATGGCCGCCTGCGCGTCGAGGGAGATATCGGGGCCGAGCGCCAGGTCCATTGGCACGACGCCGTCGAGTATCACCGTGCGGGTATGCGCCGGAAATCGCCGCAAGTAATGTTGCGCGACGCGCGTGCCGTAGGAAATGCCGTAGAGGTTGAGCGTCGTGTAGCCGAGCGCGGCGCGCACCTGCTCGAGATCGGCGACGGCGACGCTGGTCGTATAGAAGCGCGGATCGCCGTCGAGCCGGGCCAGACAATCCGCAGTCGCCGCGCGGATCGCTTCAGGCGTCAGGTACTGTGCTTCCAGCGCGGTCTGTGCGGGGCACTCGAGCGCGTTCGAGCGTCCCGTGCCGCGCTGATCGACCAGCAGGATGTCGCGGCGCCGGCGCACGGCCTCGAAAGCGCCCGCGAAGTCGGCGTAGAACTCCGTGGCTGCCTGCCCGGGCCCGCCCGCGAGCACGGTCAGCGCATCGTCCGGCGGATCTAGGCTCAGGGCCGGCACCCGGGCCACATGGAGATCGATGCGCCGGCCGTCCGGCTTGGCGGGATTCTCGGGCACGCTGAGCCTGCCGCACTGCGCGGCAATGGAAGTGAGGCCCGCTGCGCCGCGCAACCGGCAATCCTCGAGCGCGATCTGCGCGCCCGGCGCGGGCGCATTGGCGGGCATGCCGCAGGCGCCGCACAGGGCGGACAGAACGGCGGGCAGGAGGGGGAGCGCGGGACGCATGAGTGAGGCGCTATGGTCACCGCGCGCGGCGGGCTTGTAAAGGCGAGCGCAGCGTGCCGCAGGCGCACGCAGCGCTGCGGGCATGCACAGACAAGATATAATCGCGGCCCGCGTATTTTCTCCCCGGGGCACGCATGAAGCTTGTGGATCGCCATGACGTGATAGTCGTCGGCGGCGGGCACGCCGGCACCGAGGCGGCGCTTGCCGCAGCGCGCGCGGGCGCGCGCACGCTGCTCCTGACGCAGAGTATCGACACGCTCGGGCAGATGAGCTGCAATCCGGCCATCGGCGGCATCGGCAAGGGCCATCTGGCGCGGGAGATCGACGCGCTCGGCGGAGCGATGGCCCGCGCCGCAGACCGTGCCGGAATCCAGTTCCGCATCCTGAACCGGAGCAAGGGACCGGCCGTCCGCGCGACGCGCGCGCAGGCCGACCGCGTGTTGTACCGTCAGGCGATCCGCTCGCTGGTAGAGGACCAGCCCGGCCTCACGCTGTTCCAGCAGGGGGTCGAGGACCTGCTCATCGAGGGCACACGTGTCGCCGGCGTCGTCACCCATACCGGGCTCGAGCTTCGGGCGCGCGCCGTCGTGCTGACCGTCGGCACTTTTCTCGGCGGGCGCATCCACGTCGGCGAATCGAGCTGCGCGGGCGGGCGTGCCGGCGATCCGCCGGCCAACCGCCTCGCCGCGCGGCTCCGCGAGATGCCGTTCCGCGTCGGGCGCCTCAAGACCGGCACGCCGCCGCGCATCGACGGGCGCAGCATCGATTTCGCGCAGCTCGCCGCGCAGGCGGGCGACGAGCCCGTGCCGGTATTCTCCTTCCTCGGTCGCTCCGCGGAGCACCCGCGCCAGGTGGACTGCCACGTGACGGCGACAAACGAGCGCACTCACGACATCATCCGCGGTGCGCTGCACCGCTCCCCCATGTATTCCGGCGCGATCAATGGCGTCGGGCCGCGCTACTGTCCGTCTGTCGAGGACAAGGTCGTGCGCTTCGCAGACAAGCCCTCGCACCAGATTTTCGTCGAGCCCGAGGGCCTCGACACGCGCGAGGTCTACCCGAATGGCATCTCCACGAGCCTGCCGTTCGATGTCCAGCTCGCGCTGGTGCGCAGCATCCGCGGCTTCGCCGACGCGCACATCACACGCCCGGGCTACGCCATCGAATACGATTACTTCGATCCTCGAGATCTCACACCGGCCCTCGAAACGCGGCACCTGCAGCACCTGTTCTTCGCCGGCCAGATCAACGGCACGACCGGTTACGAGGAAGCCGCCGCGCAGGGATTGCTGGCCGGAGTGAATGCGGCGCGCCTGGCGGCCGGTCTCGATGCCTGGTGGCCGCGGCGTGACGAGGCTTATCTCGGCGTGCTCGTCGACGACCTGACCACGCGCGGCACGGTCGAGCCCTACCGCATGTTCACCAGCCGGGCCGAATACCGACTGCTGCTCCGCGAGGACAACGCGGATCTGCGCCTCACGCCGGCCGGCCGCGAGCTCGGTATCGTCGACGACGCGCGCTGGCGCGTATTCTCGGCAAAGCGCGAGGCGATCGAGCGCGAGACGGCGCGCCTCGACGGCCTGCTGCTGCCAGCCGGTGAGCCGCTCGGTGGCGGGCGGAGCGCGCTCGAGCTGCTGCGGCGCCCGGACGTGGACTACGAAACGGTGACCGCGCTGGCTGCCGTTGGTCCCCGCCGGCGCGACGGCGCGCTCGAGCCCGAGGTCGAGGGTCAGATCGACCGACAGGTCGCGATCGGCGCGCGCTATGCCGGCTACCTCGAGCGGCAGCGAGCCGAGATCGCGCGGCTGCGCCGCCATGAGCAAACACTGCTGCCGGCAGATCTTGATTACGCGCGCGTGCACGGCCTGTCCAACGAGGCCCGCCAGAAGCTCGCCCGGCAGCGGCCGGCGACGGTCGGCCAGGCTGCGCGCATCCCCGGCCTCACGCCGGCGGCCGTGTCCCTGCTGCTCGTGCATCTCAAGCGGCGCGGCGGCGACCGCCGCACGGCGTGATGCGAGTCTGGCTCTATGCGCTCGCGCTCACCGTGGCGCTGGTCGCCGCATGGCAGCTTTCGCGTGACGGCGCCGGCGTCGACGAGGGCGGGCAGCAGGTGCTTCACCGCGGCAACGGCAACGAGCCGGAGTCGCTCGATCCTCATTCCGCGCGCACTGATTCGGCCTCGACGATCCTGCGCGACCTGTTCGAGGGCCTGACGACGCTCGATCCTTCCGGCGCGCTCGAGCCCGGGGTGGCGGAGTCGTGGCGGATCAGCGAAGACGGCAGGACCTACACCTTCACGTTGCGCGGCGACGCGCGCTGGTCGAACGGCGCCCCGCTGACGGCCGGTGAGTTCCTGTTCGGCTTCCGCCGCCTCGTGGACCCGGCTACCGCCTCGCCCTATGCGCAAATGCTCGAGCCGGTCGTCAATGCGCGGCGCATCGTCGCCGGCGAGCTGCCGCCGGAGCGGCTGGGGGTCGAGGCGCCCGACGACCGCACGCTCGTCGTGCAGCTCGAGTCACCGACCCCCTACCTGCTCGGCATCTTCACGCACCAGAGCACGTTTCCGCTGCACCCGCCGAACCTGGCCGAGGCCGGTGAGGGCTTCACGCGGCCCGGCACGCTGGTCTCGAACGGCGCGTTCCGGCTCGCGGAGTGGGTGGTCGGCTCGCACGTCACGGCGGAACGCAACCCGCACTACCGTGACGATGAGGACAATGCGATCGACGAGGTGCGCTTCCATCACATCGTCGACCAGTCGAGCGAGCTCAAGCGCTATCGTGCGGGCGAGCTGCATTTCACCTACACGGTGCCGCCCGAGCAGTTCGGGTGGATCCGCGAGAACCTGCCCGACGACCTGCGCATCAGCCCGGCACTGCACGTGTATTACTACGGCTTCAATCTGACCCGCCCGCCGTTCGAAGACAACCTGTTGCTGCGCGAGGCGCTGTCGCTGGCCATCGACCGCGAGCAGATCGCCGGAAAAATCCTCGGCCGCGGCGAGCTGCCGGCCTACGGCTGGGTACCGCCGGGCATCGCCGACTACAGCCCGCAGTCCTTCGAGTACGCCGGCTGGAGCCGGGAGCGGCGCCTCGCGCAAGCGCGCCGGTTGTACGCCGAGGCCGGCTATTCGCGGGACAACCCGGCGCGTTTCGAGCTGCGCTACAACACGGGGGGCGATCATGAGCGGATTGCCGTGGCCATCCAGTCGATGTGGAAGGATCATCTGGGGGCCGAGGCCAGCCTGCTCAACGAGGAGTTTCGCGTCCTCATCCAGAACATGCGCGAGAAGAAGGTCACCGAGATGTTCCGCTCCAGCTGGATCGGCGACTACGACGATGCCTACACGTTCGCGCAAGTCATGGACAGCCGCTTCGGCCTCAACATGAGCGGCTACGAGAACGCGGCATACGACCGGTTGCTCGCCGAGGCCGCGGCGGAGACTGATCTCGCGCGGCGCCGCGCCCTGCTCGAGGAGGCCGAGCGCATGATGCTCGCCGATCACCCGCTCATGCCGATCTATTTCTACGTCAACAAGCACCTCGTCCGGCCCGAGGTGCGGGGCTGGCAGGACAACGTCATGAACTACCATTACTCGCGGCACCTGTCGCTCGTCGCCGGCGGGACCTGACCGCGCCCGATGCTGCGTTACGCGCTCTCGAGACTCGTCGGTGCCGCACCGACGCTGCTGATCCTGGTGGCGCTCGCTTTCTTTCTCATGCACGCTGCACCCGGCGGCCCGTTCGACGCTGAAAAGCCGCTGCCGCCGGCGGTGCGCGCGAACCTCGAGCGCGCCTACCATCTCGACGAGCCGCTCGTGCAGCAGTTCGGCCGTTACCTCGGTGGACTGGCTCGCGGTGACTTCGGCCCCTCATTCCAATACCCGGACCACACGGTCACCGAGCTCATCCGTCAAGGTTTTCCGGTGTCGCTCAGGATCGGCGCGCTGGCCATGGCGCTCGCGCTGGCCGCCGGGGTCGGCGCCGGCACGCTCGCGGCGCTCAAGCAGAACCGCACGGCCGACCGTGCGCTCATGGCCGCGACCCTGGCCGGCGTGTCGGTCCCGAGCTTCGTGGTCGCGCCGCTGCTCATCCTGCTGTTCGCCGTGCACCTCGGCTGGCTGCCGGGCGGAGGTTACGGTGACGGCTCGCTGCGCTATCTGCTGATGCCGGTGCTGGCGCTCGCCCTGCCGCAGATCGCCTACATCGCCCGGCTCACGCGCGCCAGCATGGTCGAGGTGCTGCGCAGCCCGTTCATACGCGCCGCGCGCGCCAAGGGTCTCGCCGGGCGCACCGTGGTGCTGCGCCACGCCCTCAAGCCGGCGCTCCTGCCCGTCGTGTCCTACTTGGGCCCGGCCATCGCCGCGCTCATCACCGGCTCCGTGGTCATCGAGCAGATCTTCGGCATCCCCGGGCTCGGCCGCTTCTTCGTGCTGGGCGCGCTGAATCGCGATTACACGCTGGTGCTCGGCGTCGTGGTGTTCTACGGCGCGCTCATCGTGGCTTTGAATCTCCTCGTCGACCTGCTCTACGCCGCGATCGATCCGCGCGTGCGTTACGCGTGACCGGCGCGGCGCTACCTGCCGCCGAGCCGTTCGCGCCGATCACCGGGCGCAGCCTCCGGCAGGACGCCGTGCGGCGCCTCATGGGCAATCGCGCGGCCGTCGC
The DNA here is from genome assembly GCA_035524935.1 of Gammaproteobacteria bacterium. Taxonomy (GTDB): domain Bacteria; phylum Pseudomonadota; class Gammaproteobacteria; order Steroidobacterales; family JACDCP01; genus JACDCP01. Next base: position 18,298 of record DATLFD010000014.1, read on the forward strand.
GAGCCTGATCGTGCTCGGCGCGCTCGTCACTGCCGTGCTCGCCGGGCCGCTGTTGAGTCCCCACGCATACGACCGCACGAACTTCGACGCCATCGCGCTGCCGCCCGCGGCCGCCGGCGCCCACTGGTTCGGCACCGACGCGCTCGGCCGCGACCTGCTCGTGCGCACCCTCACCGGCGGCCGCATCTCGCTGCTCGTGGGGGTGGCCGCGACGCTGGTCAGCCTCGTCATAGGCGTCGCCTGGGGCGCCGTCGCCGGCTATTTCGGCGGCCGGCTCGACCACGCGATGATGCGTCTCGTCGACATACTCTACGCCATGCCTTTCCTGTTCTTCGTCATCTTGCTGATGGTGTTCTTCGGCCGCAATCTGCTGCTCATGTTCGTCGCCATCGGCGCCGTCAACTGGCTCGACATGGCGCGCATCGTGCGCGGGCAGACGCTGAGTCTCAGGCAGCGCGAGTTCGTCGAGGCGGCGCGCGCCGCCGGCGTGGCGCCGCTTGCGATCATACGCCGCCACATCGTGCCGAACCTGCTCGGGGTCGTCGTCGTCTACATGACCCTGACCATCCCCCAGGTCATGCTCGTCGAATCGTTCCTGAGCTTTCTCGGCCTCGGCGTGCAGGAGCCGATGACATCCTGGGGCGCGCTCGTCGAGGAAGGCGCGCGCGAGATGGAATCGGCGCCGTGGATGCTGCTGTTCCCCGCCGTGTTTCTCGCCGTCACCCTGTTCTGCTTCAACTTCCTCGGCGACGGCCTGCGCGACGCCCTCGATCCGCACGACCGGTAAGCGCGTGACCCTGCTCGAGGTCAGCCGTCTCGACGTGCGTTTCCGGACGCAGGACGGCGAGGTGCACGCCGTCGACGGGCTGGACCTGTCCCTGGAGGCGGGGGAGACGCTGGGCGTGGTCGGCGAATCGGGGTCGGGCAAGACCCAGGCCGCGCTCGCGATCCTCGGCCTGCTGAGCGCCAACGGGCACGCACGCGGCAGCGCCCGCTTCATGGGCGAGGAAATCCTGAATCGTCCGCCGGCGGAGCTCAACCGCATCCGCGGCGCCGGCATCGCCATGGTGTTCCAGGATCCGGCGGCCTCGCTGAATCCGCACCTGCGCATCGGCCGCCAGCTCACCGAGGCGCTCGAAGCGCATCGCAGGGCGAGCGGCGCCTCGGCGCGCGCGGAGGCGCTGGCGATGCTGGAGGCCGTACACCTGCCGCGCGCCGCGCAGTGCCTGCGCGCCTGGCCGCACGAGCTGTCCGGCGGCATGCGCCAGCGGGTGACCATCGCCATGGCCCTCATCTGCCGTCCGCGCGTGCTGATCGCCGACGAGCCGAGCTCCGCGCTCGACGTGACCGTGCAGGCGCGCATCCTCGACCTGCTGGACGAGCTCAAGCGCGCCTTTTCGCTGTCGCTGATCCTGATCACGCATGACCTGGGCGTGGTCGCCGGCAGCTGCGACCGCGTGCTGGTCCTCTACGCGGGTCGGGCGATGGAAACCGGCGGCGTCGAGGACATCTTCTATCGGCCGCAGCATCCTTATACGCGCGGCCTGCTCGACGCGCTGCCGCGCCTCGACGACGCAGGCCCGGGCATGACCCCCATCCCCGGCCAGCCGCCGAGCCTGCTGGAGACGGCACCGGGCTGCCCGTTCCACGACCGCTGCGGCTGGCGCCTGGAAATCTGCGACCGCGTGCGCCCGCCGCTCGCGCCCGTGGCGCCGGGGCACCTCAAGGCCTGCCATCTGGAGCGGCTGCCGTGACCGCGCCGCTGCTCGAGGCGCGCGACGTCGCCGTCGAGTACCCGCTGCGCCCGGCCAGGCTGTTCGGCGCGCGGCGCAGGCTCGCGGCCGTCGACGGCGTGAGCTTCTCGCTGGCGCACGGCTCGACCCTCGGCCTGGTCGGCGAATCGGGCAGCGGCAAGTCCACGCTCGCCCGGGCGGTGCTCCGGCTCGTTCCGCTCGCGCGCGGGGCGGTGCTGCACGACGGCGAGGACCTGGCCGGTCTCGACGGACGCGCGCTGCGTGCGCGCCGCCGCTTCGCGCAGCTGGTGTTCCAGGACCCTCAGGGCTCTCTCGATCCGCGCATGACCGCCGGCGACATCATCGCCGAGCCGCTGGATACGTTCCTGCGCGGGCTCAGCCGGGCCGACCGCGCGCAACGCGTGGCCGATATGATGTGCCGCGTCGGCCTGTCACCCGCGCACCTCAACCGTTATCCGCACGAGTTCTCCGGCGGGCAGTGCCAGCGCATCGGCATTGCCCGCGCCCTCGTCGTCGAGCCGAAGCTGCTGGTCTGCGACGAGCCGGTCAGCGCCCTGGACGTATCCATCCAGGCGCAGATCGTCAACCTGCTCGCATCGCTCAAGGATTCGCTCGGGCTCGCCATGCTGTTCATCGCCCACGACCTGCGCGTGGTGCGCCACCTGTGCGACCGCGTGATGGTCATGCAGCAGGGCCGGATCGTCGAGGTCGCCGACACCGTGGAGCTGTTCGCGCATCCGCGGCACGCATACACGCAGGCGCTCATCGACGCCGTGCCCGTGCCGGATCCCCGCGTCGAACGCGCGCGCCGCGCCAGCCGGCGTCAGGTGGTCGTAGCCGAGAACGGCATCGGGACCGGTATGCCGTTGACCGTCAGCAGCCCGCCCGCGTAGACCGCGTGGACGACGTAGTGGTCGTCCTCGGCGCGCAGAAAACCCGTGTCCCTCAGGAGTTGCACGTACTGCTGCGAGTCTGGATTCGCCGCGGCGGCCGCCGCCGCGAGCGCAATCGGCACCCGCACGGTGACATCCCAGCTCGAGCCGAAGGCCAGCAACAGCAGATCATCGCCGCCGGCGCCGGGTTTGTCCGGAAATTCGACAGTGGCGCTCGCATACAGCTCGCCTTCGGGGGTGCGCATGCGCAATTCCTCGAGCACGAATTGCGCGCCGTTCGCGAGCAGCGCGGCGAGCTCGTTCGAGATCCCGGCCGGCTGCGAGCTCGTGCCGGTCGCCGCAGCCGGGTTCATGGTCTGCAGAGCTTTGAGGAAGCGGCCGAGGGCCTCCGGTTCGAGTTCCCGCAACAGCATGCGGAAGACGAGCGGCCCGCCGGACCAGCCGTTTGCCCCGACCTCGGCGATCGCGAGCTCCATCTCCGCGACGACCGACTCGCCCGGCAGGCGGGCCGCCCATCTCATGCGCACGCTCTGCAGGCCCGCCTGTGCCCGACCGCGTGCGGTATAAGCCAGCCGCGCCATCTCCAGCCGCGATTCGCCCAGCCGGAATCCGAACCCGCTCATCGATTGTTCGAACGAGAATTCGAGCGGCCCGGCCACCAGCCGGCCGTCGGCGTCGACGGCCGTCAGCGCCGCGAGTGAGCCGGAGCCTGAGATGCGGCTGGCGCCGGCACTGAAATCGATTTCGACGTCGGCGCCGCCCCAGCTCAGTGACTCGCCCGGGTCTTCGACCCGGATCGGGCCGCTCGCGTAGTGTGCCGTGCCGCCGCCGCCGAAGCGGAGGTGAGTGACCACCTCGCCCGGCAGGGCGAACACGGTTTCGCCGTCTTCGACCAGCGTGAGCGTCGAGACCACGGTGCCGAGCACCGGTTTGAGCGTGCCGCCGTGCGTGAATGCCGCCGTGAGCGCGAACGGGCCGTGATGCAGCGCGCTGTCGACGCGCAGCGCGGGCAGCTCGGTGGCCGGCTCGCCTTCCGGCGCGGTGCGCCGGATAACCCGCTGGAGCTCGTCGCTGAGCTCGACCGTGTAGCGGCCATGGGAGCGAAACCAGCCGCGCTCGAACGAGTCCGTAGTCAGCCGGATGTGCGGTGACGCGCGCGTCGTCATGCCGATCTGGCGCTCGTGCTGCCTGAGCGCGAGCCCGCCGACCAGGCCGGGCAGCAGCAGCGCGGCGGCGAGCACGGCCGCGCCGAGGACGATGAGCGTTCGTTTCACGGTCCCTCTCTGGTCGGGCAGCCGGCGCGAATCGGGCAAGGGCGCGCAAGCATAAAGCCTCGTGCGTTGCCGCGCGAGCCGCCGCGTGCCACCATCGGCAGGCCGTCATGGAGGGCTCGCCATGCAGACCTTTTTCGACTTCTCGGTTCCGGCCATAGACGGCTCCGGCGATGCGATCGCGGGGGTCGCGGGCCGCGCCGTGCTCGCCGTCAACGTCGCCAGCGAGTGCGGCTACACGCCGCAGTACGCAGACCTCGAGGCGCTGCACGAGGCGCTCGCCGAGCGCGGATTCGCGGTGCTCGGTTTTCCGTGCAACCAGTTCGGTGCCCAGGAACCGGGCACCGAGGAAGAGATCCGTACGTTCTGCCGGACGGCCTGGGGGATCGAGTTTCCATTGACCCGCAAGATCGACGTCAACGGGGCAGGCCGGCACCCGGTTTTTGCGTGGCTCACGGCCGGCGAACAGGGCTTTCCGGGTGACGTCAAATGGAATTTCGAGAAATTCCTGATCGGTCCCGACGGCAGGCTGCGCGGGCGTTACCGTTCCGCGGTCGAGCCCGCCGACGCGGCGCTGCGCGCCGACATCGAAGCAGCCCTCAGCGTCCCCGGCTGAAGCCGCGCGGCGGGCCCTGAAGCCGCGCGGTTGCTGGCAATTTGGCAATCGGCTGATTACCATGTGCGCCCCGTTCCGGCCTGATCCACCAAGGCGAATCGTGCCCGACCCGAAGCGAACAATGGCCGTACCGCACCATGCGCTCGCGGCAGCCGCCCTGCTGGCGGGGGGCAGCGTGGCGCTGGCCGCAGACCCGCCGGACAGCGGCCGCGCCCTGGTCGAGACCTGCCTCGGCTGTCACGGCATTTCCGGGTACATGAACGCCTATCCGAACTATCACGTGCCGAAGCTGGGCGGCCAGAAAGCGGCCTATATCGTCGCGGCCCTCGGGGCCTACCGGGCCAACCTGCGCCCGCACGGCACCATGTACGCGCAGGCCGCCACGCTCGGCGACGAGGACATGCAACAGATTGCCGCCTGGTTCGAGGCCGTCAGCACCGTCGCCCCGGCCGCTGCGGAGGGCACGGCGCCGGAACAGGCGGCAACCTGCGTCGCCTGCCACGGTGAGACCGGCGTCGCGCCGTCGCCAGACTTCCCGACCCTGGCCGGGCAGCACGCCGATTACCTGGCGCGGTCGCTGCGCCAGTACAAGAGCGCAGAGCGCCAGAACCCGATCATGGCCGGCTTCGCCGCCCAGCTCAGCGACGCGGACATCGAGGAGCTCGCCGCCTGGTACGCCGGGCAGGATGGCCTGGCCACACCGTCGCTCGATTAGCGGCGGGCCCGGCGCGGCCTGAGCCCGACAGTTGACCCCGGGCGGCTCCGACCCCATTTACGGCGATAAGACATGCTTGCCGATTCGCACTACACCGATCTCGACGATGGCATCACGGCCATCGACACGGGTTATTTGCGCCCGCGCATGGCGGCCAGCCACCTGGTTGTCGACGGCGGCCGCGCGGCGTTCGTCGATACCGGCACCTCGCACTCGCTGCCGCGGCTGCTGGGCGCGCTCGAGCGGGCCGGGCTCACGCGCCAGGCGGTCGACTATGTATTCGTCACCCACGTTCATCTCGATCATGCCGGCGGCGCCGGCGCGCTCATGCAGGCGCTGCCGGAGGCCACCGCTGTCGTCCATCCGCGCGGCGCCCGCCATCTGGTCGATCCGACCAAGCTGGTCGCGGGCACCAAGGCAGTGTACGGCGAGCAGGCCTATGCGGAGCTCTACGGCGAGCTGCCGCCGATTCCGCGGCCCAGAATCCACACTGTTGAGGACAACGACCGCCTGTGGCTCGGCGAGCGGGAGCTCGTGCTGATTCACACCGAGGGCCACGCCCGCCATCACTATTGCATCTACGATCCCCGCTCGCGCGGGATGTTCACGGGCGACAGCTTCGGCGTCTCATACCGCGAGCTCGATACGGCGACCGGCGCCTTCATCTTTCCGACCACCACGCCGGTGCATTTCGATCCGCCCGCGGCGCACGCGTCCATCGAGCGCATCCTGAGCTACGATCCGCGCGCCTGCTATCTGACCCATTACAGCGAGGTGACCGGCGTGCGCCGGCTGGCGCGCGATCTGCACGACTGCCTCGATGCCTTCGTCGGCATGGCGCAGCGCTACGCGGGGTCAGTCGACCGGGAGGGCCGGCTGCGCGCGGCCATGTTCGACTTTCTTTCGGCGCGCCTCGACGAGCACGGCTTCGCGGGCGACGCCGCCAGTCGTCATGCCGTGCTCGATGCCGACATCGCGCTCAACGTGCAGGGCATCGAGTTCTGGCTCGACAAGCAGTTCGCCGCGCGCAAGCAGGCCTGATGCAGCGCTTCCGGGCCTATCGCGTGCACGACGAGGGCGGCCGCAGCGTCGCGCGCTTCGAGGAGCTCGGCCTCGACGACCTGAGCGGGGGCGACGTGGTCATCGCTGCGAGCCATTCGAGCGTCAACTACAAGGATGCGCTCGCGGCGACCGGCCGGGGCAAGATCCTGCACCGCTTTCCGCTCGTGCCCGGCATCGACGTTGCGGGTCGCGTGCACACGTCGGACGACCCGCGCTACCGGCCCGGCGACCCGGTGCTTGTCACGGGCTGCGGCATCGGCGAGGACACCGACGGCGGCTACTCCGAGTACGTCCGCGTCAAGGGTGAGTGCGTGATCCCCATCCCGGCGGGACTTGACGAGCGCGGCGCCATGCGCATCGGCACGGCCGGATTCACCGCAGCGCTCGCCATCGAGAAAATGGAGCTCAATGGCCAGGCGCCCGGGCAGGGGCCCGTGGTCGTCACCGGGGCGACCGGCGGCGTCGGCAGCTTCGCCGTGGACATGCTCGCGGGCCGCGGTTACGAGGTCGTCGCCGTGACCGGCAAGGCCGAAGCCGGCGATTATCTCCGCGGCCTCGGCGCGCGCGAGATTCTGCTCCGCGACGACATCGACCTCGCCGGCCGCCCGCTCGAGCGGGCGCGCTGGGCCGGGGCGATCGACCAGGTCGGCGGCAGCATGCTCGCCTGGCTGCTCCGCACCACCGGCTGGTGGGGGAACGTCGCGTGCGTCGGCCTGGCCGGCGGCCACGAGCTCCACACCACGGTGATGCCGTTCATCCTGCGCGGGGTCAGCCTGCTCGGCATCAATTCCATGGCCACCCCGCGCGCGCGCCGGCTCGCCGTCTGGGAACGCCTGGCCGGCGATTTGAAGCCCGCACACCTCGAGGCGATCGGCGACCGCACGGTCGACTTCGATGAGTTGCCGGCGGTCTTCGACGAGCTGCTGAGCGGCCGCGTCACCGGTCGCACCGTGGTGAGGCTCGGTCGGTGACGCCGCCCGCCTCGGCGAGCCTGTGGGATGCTCTCGCGGCCGAGAGGCCACTGCAGATCGTCGGCACGGTGAACGCCTACGCCGCGCTGCTCGCCGCGCGCGCTGGCTACCGCTCGATCTATCTCTCCGGCGCGGGTGTCGCCAACGCATCGCTCGGCGTGCCCGATCTCGGCATCACCACCCTCGGCGACGTCTGCGAGGACGTGCGGCGCATCACCGCGGCCTGCGAGCTGCCGCTGCTCGTCGATGCGGATACCGGCTGGGGCGGCGCGTTCATGATCGCGCGGACAGTCCGCGAGCTCGCGCGCGCCGGCGCGGCCGGCTGTCATATCGAGGATCAGGTCCAGGCGAAGCGCTGCGGCCACCGGCCGGGCAAGGCGCTGGTCCCGGCCGCGGAGATGTGCGACCGCCTCAAGGCGGCCGTGGACGCCCGCGACGACGGCCGCTTCGTCGTCATGGCGCGCACCGACGCGCATGCGGTCGAGGGCCAGCAGGCTGCGCTCGAGCGCGCGTGCGCCTACGTCGAGGCCGGCGCGGACATGATTTTCGCCGAGGCGCTGACGTCGCTCGACGAGTATCGCGAATTCACCGGCGCGGTCGAGGTGCCGGTGCTCGCGAACATCACCGAGTTCGGCAAGACGCCGCTGTTCGGGCTCGAGGAACTCGAGCAGGCCGGGGTCGCGCTTGCGCTCTATCCGTTGTCGGCGTTCCGCGCCATGAGCGCGGCTGCCGCGCGCGTGTACGGCGAGCTGCGCCGTAACGGCACTCAGCAGGGCCTGCTCGATGCCATGCAGACGCGGGCCGAGCTGTACGAGGTGCTGGGCTACGATGCGTATGAACGGCGGCTCGACGAGCTGTTCGCGACGACGGAACGGCCGGCCGGAGAGGACACGGCATGGCCGGTTGAAACCGGCCCTACGGCAGGGCCGAATTCATTCGGCCGGAGAACACGATGACTGACAAGAAGGGAAAGACGGGCGGGCTGGCCGGCGTCACCGCCGGGGAGACGGCGATCTGCACGGTCGGCAAGGAAGGCGCGGGCCTGACCTATCGCGGTTACGACATCGGCGACCTGGCCGACCACGGCAGCTTCGAGGAGGTCGCGCACCTGCTGCACCACGGCGAGCTGCCGACCCGCGACGAGCTCGCCGCCTACAAGCGCCGGCTGATGGGTTTGCGCGCCCTGCCGGAGCTCTTGCGCGACATGCTCGAACGAATCCCGGCCGACACGCATCCGATGGACGTGCTGCGCACGGGCTGCTCGCTGCTCGGCAACCTGGAGCCGGAGGGCGACTTCTCCCGCCAGCGCGACGTGGCCGACCGGCTGCTCGCTGCATTTCCATCCATCCTGCTCTACTGGCATCGCTATCACACCGACGACATCCGCGTCGACGTGCAGACCGAAGACGATACGATAGCGGGCCACTTCCTGCGCCTGTTGCACGGCCGCAAGCCGAGCGAGCTGCACCGGCGCACGCTCGACACTTCGCTGATCCTGTACGCCGAGCACGAGTTCAACGCCTCGACGTTCACGGCGCGGGTCATCACTGCGACCCTGTCGGATTTCCACTCGGCGATCACGGGCGCCATCGGCGCGCTGCGCGGACCGCTGCACGGCGGCGCCAACGAAGCGGCCATGGCAGTGATCGAGCGCTACGGGTCCGCTGACGAGGCGCGCCGCGGCATCCGCGCGGCGCTGGCGGCGAAGGAGAGAATCATGGGCTTCGGGCATCGCGTCTATACCACGTCCGACCCACGCAACGCCTATAACAAGCGCATGTCGAAGCGGCTCTCCGAGGAAGCCTGCGACGAGCGGCTGTTTGCCGTCAGCGAGGCGATCGAGTCGGTGATGTGGGAGGAGAAGAAGCTGTTCGCTAACGCGGATTTCTACTCGGCTACCGCTTACCACTTCATGGGCATCCCGACCTATCTGTTCACGCCGATTTTCGTCTGTTCGCGCATCACCGGCTGGGCGGCGCATGTCATGGAACAGCGCGCTCACAACCGGCTCATCCGGCCTGCGGCCGATTACACCGGGCCGTCGCTGCGCGCCTGGGTGCCCATCGAAGAGCGGGCATGAGCGCGGCCCGGCGCCAGAAGTCGGCGAAGCGGCCGGCGCCCGACAAGGCGATCGCGGACATCGCCGATTACGTCACTGCGTACTATGTGAACAGCGACGCGGCCTGCGAGACCGCACGCCATTGCCTCATGGACGCGCTGGCCTGCTCCTTCCAGGCGCTCGCCTGGCCGGCCTGCACGAAGCTGCTCGGACCCGTCGTTCCCGGCGCTACGCTGCCGGGCGGCGCCCGGGTGCCGGGCACGGCCTACGAGCTCGAGCCCGTGCAGGCGGCGTTCAATATCGGTGCCCTCGTGCGCTGGCTCGACTTCAACGACACCTGGCTTGCCGCCGAGTGGGGGCATCCGTCGGACAACCTCGGCGCGATTCTCGCGGTGGCCGATTACCTGAGCCGCCGGCAGGCCGCGGAGGGCGAGGCAACGCTGACCGTGCGCGAGCTCCTGACGGCCATGATCAAGGCGCACGAGATCCAGGGCGTCATTGCCCTCGAGAACAGCTTCAACCGTGTCGGGCTCGACCACGTGCTGCTGGTGCGTGTCGCTTCGACCGCGGTCGTTACGCATATGCTTGGCGGCACGCGCGAGCAGATCATCAACGCCGTTTCCAACGCCTGGATCGACGGCGGCGCGCTGCGCGCTTACCGCCACGCGCCCAACACGGGCTCGCGCAAGAGCTGGGCCGCCGGCGACGCCGCCAGCCGCGCCGTGCGCCTGGCTCTGATCAGCATGACCGGCGAAATGGGCTATCCGTCCGCGCTCAGCGCCCGCAACTGGGGCTTTTACGACGTGCTGTTCAAGGGCAAGCCGTTCGCCTTTCCCCAAGGCTACGGCAGCTATGTGATGGAAAACATCCTGTTCAAGATTTCCTATCCGGCGGAGTTCCACGCGCAGACGGCCGTCGAGGCCGCGATGGCGCTGCACGGGCAGGTGCGCGAGCGCATCGATGACATCCGCGAGGTCGTCATCGAGACGCAGGAACCCGGTGTGCGCATCATCGACAAGACCGGCCCGCTCGACAATCCCGCCGACCGCGACCACTGCCTCCAGTACATGACCGCCGTGCCGCTGATATTCGGCCGGCTGACCGCGGAGGATTACGAGGACGCCGTGGCCGCCGACCCGCGCATCGATGCGCTGCGAGCGAAGATGGTCGTCAAGGAGAACAGCGCGTTCACGCGCGACTATTACGATCCGGCAAAACGCTACATCGGCAACGCGGTCCAGGTGTTTTTCGACGACGGCTCGTCGACGGAACGCGTCGCCGTGGATTACCCGATCGGCCATCGCAAGCGGCGCGACGAGGGACTGCCGGTGCTGATCGCCAAGTTCGAGTCCAGCATCACGGGGCCCCTCAACGAGAAGCGCCGCGCGGCGCTCACGGAGCTGTTCGCCGATCCGGAACGGCTCGAGGCGACAACCGTCAACGAATTCATGGCGATGCTCGTGACGCCGGCTTGAAGGCGTTCGCCCGCTGCCGCCGGGGAGCGGTCCGCGCGGAGGGCGGCGCGCCATGAACCGATCTTTCTCCGCGCGACTGATGGGCGGGGCTGCGGCACTCGGAGTGCGGCTCGACGAGCAGCAGCTCGCGCGGATGCTGGACTATGTCGAGACGCTGGCCAGGTGGAACCGCGTCTGGAACCTGACGGCAATTCGCGATCCGGCGGACATGCTGCCCCGCCACCTGCTCGACAGCCTTTCGGTGCTGCCGTTCCTGGGCGGGCCGGCGGTCGCCGACGCCGGCACCGGCGCCGGGCTGCCCGGTATCCCCCTCGCGATCGCCGCGCCGTGCCTGCATTTCACGCTCATCGACGCGAACGGCAAGAAAATACGCTTCGTCACGCACGCCATCGGCCGGCTCGGCCTCGACAACGTGACGGCCGAGCAGGTCAGGCTCGAGCACTACCGCCCGGCACGCGGCTTTGATACCGTGGTCTGCCGCGCGTTCTCCTCGCTTGCGAAGCTGCTGCAGGCGGCCGGCCATTTGTGCGCGCCGGACGGCCGCGTCGTCGCCCTGAAAGGCCTGCGCCCGGAGAGCGAGATCGACGCGCTGCCGGAAGGCTGGCGGGTGCTCGGCATGCACCGCATCGAAGTGCCGGGGCTGGACCGCGAGCGCCATGTGATCGAGATCGCGCGGAACAAGTGATTCCCAGGCTCCAACCGAGTGAGAATTGATGCCTGCTGACCGGACACGGCTCTAGTCCATGGTCTCCCGGATCATCGCGGTGGCGAACCAGAAGGGCGGCGTCGGCAAGACGACGACCTGCGTCAACCTCGCCGCATCGCTGGCCGCCGCGCACCGCCGCGTTCTGCTCATCGACATGGATCCTCAGGGCAACGCGACCATGGGCTGCGGCGTCGACAAGCATGCCCTGCAGAGCTCCGCCTGCAACGTCGTGCTCGGCGAGTCCGGCGCCGGCAATGCCATCGTAGCGGTCGAGAGTGGCGGCTTCTGGCTGCTGCCGGGCAATGATGACCTGACCGCTGCCGAGCTGCAGCTCGTCAGCGAGATCGGCCGCGAGATCCGGCTGCGCAAGGCGCTGGAGAGCGTGCGCCGCGGCTACGATTACCTGCTCATCGACTGCCCGCCGTCGATCAGCATGCTGACCATCAACGCGCTGACTGCGGCGGATTCCGTGCTGATACCCATGCAGTGCGAGTATTACGCGCTCGAGGGTCTGTCTGCGCTAAAGAACACCGTGGACAAGATCCGCGAGACCGTCAACCCGCGCCTCGAGATCGAGGGCCTGCTGCGCACGATGTACGACCCACGCAACAACCTCTCGAACGAGGTTTCCGCGCAGCTCATCCTGCACTTCCGCGACAAGGTGTTCCGAACAGTCATCCCGCGCAATGTGCGGCTCGCAGAGGCGCCGAGCTTCGGCGTGCCTGCGCTGCTGCACGACCGCAACTCGCGGGGCGCGCTCGCGTACCTCGCGCTGGCCGCCGAGGTCATCCGTCGCGACGAAGCCGTCGACGCCTTCATCAACGACAGCGGCGATGCCGCCGCGGAACGCGCTGCCGGCCAGATACCCGTCGAAGCCGAAGAGCGTGTGCATGACTGACGCGCCGCGCCCCGCGCGCGCCTGCGGCGTGCTGCTACAATCCGTGCAGGCGGGTCTGCCGGATATGCAGCAATGGCGGTGAAGCGAAAGGGTCTCGGGCGCGGTCTCGATGCGCTGCTCGGTGCGAGCCCGCAGCACGCGCCGGCGGACGTGCTGCGCAACCTGCCCGTCGATCTGCTCGAGCGGGCGCGCTACCAGCCGCGTCAGGACATGCGGCCGGACACCCTGCAGGAGCTGGCCGACTCGATCCGCGCCCAGGGCGTGGTGCAGCCGATCGTGGTGCGACCGCGGGGCGCCGGCGGCGACACAACGGGTGCCGCGCGCTACGAGATCATCGCCGGCGAGCGGCGCTGGCGCGCAGCGCAGATGGCGGGCCTGAGCGAAATTCCGGCGATCGTGCGCGACGTACCCGACGAGGCGGCCGTCGCGATGGCGCTCATCGAGAACATCCAGCGCGAGAATCTGAACCCGCTGGAGGAGGCGCGTGCGCTCGACCGCCTCATCAACGAGTTCGACATGACCCATCAACAGGCGGCCGAGGCCGTCGGTCGCTCGCGGGCGGCAGTCAGCAACCTGCTGCGCCTGCTCGATCTCGGCGAGGAGGTGCGTGCGCTGGTCGAGGCGCGTGAGCTCGAGATGGGCCATGCGCGCGCGCTGCTCGGGTTGCCGGCCCGCAAGCAGCAGCTCGAGGTCGGCCGGCTGGTGGCGAAGAAGGGCCTTTCGGTGCGGGAGACCGAGCAGCTCGTCCGGCGCATCCTGCGCGGCGGACGGACCGCTAAGCCGGACAACGGCGCCGCGGCCGATCCCGATGTGCGCCGGCTGGAGACCGAGCTGTCCGAGAAGCTCGGCGCGCAGGTGAGCCTCAAGCACTCGGCCCGTGGCAAGGGCCGGCTGATCGTGCCTTACAACAGCCTCGACGAACTCGACGGCATCCTCGCGCACATCCGGTAGGGCCGAATTCATTCGGCCATCCGCAAGGCCATCGGCAGCCCGGATTCATTCTGTCCACGCGGTTGAATGCCCCCAGACCGGCCCCTATAATGCGCGGGCTAAGCCGCGGCCCGACGGCCCGAGCTTGAGCGGTCGCATCCGTCGAGCCCCGCGAACATTGGCCACCGTCGCCGCATACGCGGCGCCATGAGTGGCTTTTTTGTTGCCCGGGATGTGTGCAGGTGGCCGTCGAGGATCATAACCGCGCCAGGCGCCTGGCGTTCGCGATCGTGGCCGGACAGATCGGCGTGACCCTTCTCGTCGCGGCGCTGTTCCTGTTGCTGGGCGGGATTCGCGCGGGAGGCTCGGCGCTGGCAGGCGGCGGCATCGGATCCGTGGCGAGCCTGTACATGGCCGTGAGCTTCTTCCGCGCCGGCGCGGGCGCGGACCCGCAGAGAATACTACGGGGAGTGTACGTGGGAGAGTTCGTGAAGCTCATCATGACGGCGCTGCTGTTCGTCGTCGTGATCCTGGCCTTTGAACCGGCTTTCCTGCCGATGCTCGTCGCGTATCTGGCGACCTTTTTCGTCTACCGGACGGCATTGCTCAAGGCGATGCCGCGCACCGGGATGCGGGCATGAGCGCCAAGGGGCCGGAAAGCGGCACGGACTACATCGTCCACCATCTGACCAACCTGCGCGTCGGCGAAGGTTTCTGGACCTTGCATCTCGACAGCCTGCTGCTCTCGACGGCGCTGGGCGCGCTGTTCTGCACCATCTTCTACCTCGGCGCCCGCCAGGCGACGGCGGGCACGCCGGGCAGGCTGCAGAACTTCGTCGAGCTCATGGTGGAATTCGTCGACACGCAGGTGCGCGACAGCTTCCACGGTACGAGCAAGCTCATCGCGCCGCTCGCGTTGACCATTTTCTGCTGGATCCTGCTCATGAACGCCATGGATCTGCTGCCGGTGGACCTGCTGCCGAAGGCCGCCGAGACGGCCGGCGTGCCCTACCTCAAGGTCGTGCCGACCACCGACCTGAACGTCACGTTCGCCATGTCGATCACGGTGTTCCTGCTGGTGATCTTCTACAGCATCAAAATCAAGGGGGCGGGCGGCTTCGCCAAGGAGCTGCTGTTCCATCCGTTCGGCAAGTGGCTGCTGCCCGCCAACCTGCTGCTCAAGCTGGTCGAGGAGCTCGCCAAGCCGATCTCGCTCGCCCTGCGTCTGTTCGGCAATCTTTATGCCGGCGAGCTCATTTTCATCCTGATCGCGCTGTTCACGCTCGGCGCGGGCCTGAACCAGCTCGGCGCCTGGATTCCGTTCGTCGCACAGGTGATCCTCGGGCTGGCCTGGGCGATCTTCCATATCCTGATCATCACCCTGCAAGCCTTCATTTTCATGATGCTGTCCATCGTGTACCTGAGCATGGCGCACGAGGAGCACTGAGTGGACTGTAACGGAGGAATCGATAGAGAGATCGCGAAGGGATGGCGGCGGCTGGCGCCGGTCTGGAGCGAGGCCGATAGCCATAGCTATCGGCCGAGTGAAGACCAAGCCAGGCGTCGTCAGACCAAGCGAGATGCTATCGATTCCTCCGTTACAGTCCACTAGCTTCAAGCCCGGTTTTTCCGTTCGAGGAGACGACATGGAACTCGCAAATCTGATCGCCAACGTACAGGGCATGACGGCCATCGCGGTCGGTTTGCTCATCGGCATGGGCGCGCTCGGCACGGCCATAGGATTCGGCCTGCTGGGCGGCAAGTTTCTCGAGGGCGCCGCGCGGCAGCCCGAGATGGTGCCGATGCTGCAGATCAAGATGTTCATCGTGGCGGGACTGCTCGATGCGGTGACCATGATCGGCGTGGGCGTGGCGCTGTTCTTCACGTTCGCGAACCCGTTCCTCGCGCCCGTCGATGCCGCGGCAAACCCGCAGACCGAGACGGCGCAGGGCGAGGCCGGCGGCTGACCAGCCGGGCCGACGCAGCGACTGACGGAGGAAGCACCGGGTGAGCATCAATTTCACGCTGATCGCGCAGATGATCGTGTTCGCGCTGCTCGTGTGGTTCACGATGCGCTTCGTGTGGCCGATCATTCTCGGCCTCATGGAGGAGCGCAACCGCAAGATCGCGGACGGCCTCGCCGCCGCCGAGCAGGGCGAGCGCGACCTCGTCGAGGCCAGGGGCAGGGCCGGCGAAATCCTCGGCGACGCGCGCGGCAAGGCGATCCAGATCGTCGAGCAAGCCAATCACCGCGCCAGCGAGATAGTCGAGGAAGCCCGCCATGCGGCCGTCGCCGAGGGCGAGCGGCTGGTGCACGCGGCACGGCAGGAGATCGAGCACGAGGCCCAGGCCGCGCGCGACAAGCTGCGCGGCGAGGTAGCTGCACTCGCGCTCGCAGGCGCGAGCCGGCTGCTCGAGCGCGAGATCGATGCGCGCGCGCATACCGATCTGCTCGACCGGCTCGTCTCCGAGATCGAGCCGGCCTGATGGCCGAGAAGCTCACCATCGCGCGTCCCTACGCGACGGCGGCGTTCGAGTCCGCGCGCGAGCACGACGATCTCGACCGGTGGTCGCAGATGCTGCACGATGCGGCGGTGGTGGTGCGCGACGCGGCCATGCGGGAGCTGCTGGCGAGCCCGGTGGCCACGCCGGACGAGCTGGCCGCTCTCGTGGCGGATGTCTGCCGGGAATCGGGCGCCTGGTTGGGCAGCGTGGAGCAGCTCGGCGACAATTTCCTGAAGCTGCTCGCGCACAACCGGCGGCTCGGGCTCCTGCCGGAGATCGCGGAGCATTTCGACGACATGAAAGCCGAGGTCGAGAACACCATCGAGGTCATGCTCGTCTCCGCGCGCGAGGTCGACGAGCCGCATCGCGCCAAAATCGTGCGCACGCTTGGCAAGCGGCTCGGACGGGAGGTGCATCTGCATTGCGAAATCGACGAAGGCCTGATCGGCGGCGCCATCATTCGCGCCGAGGATCTGGTCATCGATGGCTCGATACGCGGCCGGCTCGAAAAGCTTGCCGTCGCCATGACGCACTGATCGAGGATTAATCGGATATGTCCATCAAGGCATCGGAAATCAGCGAGCTCATCAAGGCGCGCATCGAGAAGTTCCAGGCGCCGGCCGAGGCGCGCAACGTCGGCACCGTCATCACGGTAACCGACGGCATCGTGCGCATCCACGGTCTCGGCGACGCGCGCTACGGCGAGATGCTCGAGTTCCCCGGCGACACCTTCGGGCTGGCGCTCAATCTCGAGCAGGACTCGGTGGGCGCGGTGGTGCTCGGCGACTACAAGCACATCACCGAGGGCGACACGGTCAAGACCACCGGGCGCATCCTCGAGGTGCCGGTCGGCGAGGGTCTGCTCGGGCGCGTGGTGGATTCGCTCGGCCGCCCGATCGACGGCAAGGGGCCGATCGAGAGCAGCGAGAGCTCGCCCATCGAGAAGGTCGCGCCCGGCGTCATCTACAGGCAGTCGGTGAGCGAGCCCGTGCAGACCGGATTGAAGTCCATCGACGCCATGGTGCCGATCGGCCGCGGCCAGCGTGAGCTCATCATCGGCGATCGCCAGACCGGCAAGAGCGCGGTGGCGATCGACACGATCATCAACCAGCGCGGCACCGGCATCAAATGCATCTACGTCGCGGTCGGCCAGAAGGCCTCGTCGATCGCCAACGTGGTCACCAAGCTCGAGCAGCACGGCGCCATGGAGCACACCATCGTCGTGGCGGCGAGCGCCTCGAAGTCCGCGGCGATGCAGTACATCGCGCCTTACTCGGGCTGCGCGATGGGCGAGTATTTCCGCGACCGGGGCGAGGACGCGCTCATCATTTACGACGACCTCACCAAGCAGGCCTGGGCCTACCGCCAGGTCTCGCTGCTGCTGCGCCGCCCGCCCGGGCGCGAGGCTTATCCGGGCGACGTGTTCTACCTGCACTCGCGGCTGCTCGAGCGCGCCGCGCGCGTCAACGCGAACTTCGTCGAACAGGCCACCGGCGGCAAAGTCAAGGGCAGGACCGGCTCGCTGACTGCGCTGCCGATCATCGAGACCCAGGCCGGCGACGTGTCGGCTTTCGTGCCGACCAACGTCATCTCGATCACGGACGGCCAGATCTACCTCGAGTCGGACCTGTTCAATGCCGGCATCAGGCCGGCGATCAACGCCGGACTGTCGGTGTCGCGCGTCGGCGGCGCGGCGCAGACGAAAATCATCAAGAAGCTGGGTGGCGGCGTACGGCTCGCGCTCGCGCAGTTTCGCGAGCTCGCGGCCTTCGCGCAGTTCGCCTCCGACCTCGACCAGGCAACGCGCCGGCAGCTCGAGCGAGGCCGGCGCGTGACCGAGCTCATGAAGCAGAAGCAGTATTCGCCGTTGTCGGTCGGCGAAATGGCCCTGTCGCTGTTCGGCGTGAACGAGGGTTACCTGGACGACGTGGACGTGAAGAAGGTCGTCGATTGGGAAGCCGCCATGCACGCTCACGTGCGGGCCAATCACCCGGAGATCGTCGAGCAGATCAACAAATCCGGCGATTACAACGCCGAGATCGAGGCCGGCCTGCGCAAGGCGCTCGACGATTTCAAGGCGACCGGGGCTTATTGAGCACAACCGGATGGCAGTCGGCAAGGAAATCCGCAACCAGATCAAGAGCGTGCGCAACACGCAGAAGATCACCAAGGCCATGGAGATGGTCGCCGCCAGCAAGATGCGCAGGGCGCAGGACCGCATGGCCCTGTCGAGGCCCTATGCGGAGAAGATCCGCACCGTCATCGGCCACCTCAACCAGGCGAACCCGGATTATCGGCACCCGTATCTCGTCGAGCGCGAGGCGAAACGGGTAGGCTATATCCTCGTCAGCACCGACCGCGGGCTGTGCGGCAGCCTGAACGTCAACCTGTTCAAGGTGGTGCTCGGCGAGATCCGCGACTGGCAGCGCCAGGACGTCGAGGTCGAGCTGTGCCTGATCGGCGCGAAGGGCGTGAACTTCTTCCGCCGGCTGAACGTGCCCGTCGCCGCGCAGGTGACGCACCTCGGCGACCGGCCGCACGTCAGCGACCTCATTGGCACGATCAAGGTCATGCTCGACGCCTACATCGAGGGCCGGCTCGACCGCGTGTTCCTGGTGCACAACCGCTTCATCAACACCATGAGCCAGCAGCCGCTTGTGCTGAGGCTGCTGCCGGTGGAAACGCTCGACAAGGAAGAGCTGCAGGAGCACTGGGACTATATCTACGAGCCGAGCGCGGCGGAGTTGCTCGACGGCGTGCTGATGCGCTATATCGAGTCGCAGACCTACCGCGGCGCGGTTGAAAACGTGGCCTGCGAGATGGCCGCGCGCATGGTGGCGATGAAGAGCGCGACCGACAACGCCGGCGAGCTCATCGAGGAGCTGCAGCTCATCTACAACAAGGCCAGGCAGGCGGCCATCACCCAGGAAATTTCCGAGATCGTCGGCGGCGCCGCCGCCATCCAGGCATGAGGGAAATGGGGACATTCCTGATTTCCATTTTGAAACGCGCCTGATTGCCACGATCGTGGAAATCAGGAATGTCCCCATTTCTTCAGGCAAATACGGGAATTCGAGAGCATGAGCACAGGTGAAATCGTCCAGGTCATCGGCACGGTGGTCGACGTCCGCTTCCCGCGCGACTCGATCCCGCACATCTACGATGCGCTCAAGCTCGACGACCCCGACCTGACCTTCGAGGTGCAGCAGCAGCTCGGCGACGGCGTCGTGCGCACGATCGCCATGGGGTCGTCGGAGGGGCTGAGCCGCGGGCTCAAGGTCACGAACACCGGCGCGCCGATCTCGGTGCCGGTCGGCACTGCGACCCTCGGCCGCATCATGGACGTGCTCGGCCGCCCCATCGACGAGGCTGGACCGATCGCGACCGATGAGCGCTGGCCGATCCACCGCGACGCGCCGAGCTACGAGGATCAGGCGGCGAGCGGCGAGCTGCTCGAGACCGGCATCAAGGTCATCGACCTGCTCGCGCCGTTCAACAAGGGCGGCAAGGTCGGCCTGTTCGGCGGCGCGGGCGTCGGCAAGACCGTGAACATGCTCGAGCTCATCCGCAACATCGCCCTCGAGCACTCAGGCTATTCGGTGTTCGCCGGCGTCGGCGAGCGCACGCGCGAGGGCAACGACTTCTATCATGAGATGAAAGACTCGAATGTTCTCGACAAGGTGGCGCTCGTGTTCGGCCAGATGAACGAACCCTCGGGCAACCGCCTGCGCGTCGGCCTCTCCGGGCTCACGATGGCGGAGTATTTCCGCGACGAAGGCCGCGACGTGCTGCTCTTTATCGACAACATCTATCGTTACACGCTGGCCGGCACCGAGGTGTCCGCGCTGCTCGGGCGCATGCCTTCGGCGGTGGGCTACCAGCCGACGCTCGCCGAGGAGATGGGCGTGCTGCAGGAGCGCATCACCTCGACCAAGAAGGGCTCGATCACCTCTATCCAGGCGGTCTACGTGCCGGCCGACGACCTCACGGATCCCTCTCCGGCGACGACCTTCGCGCACCTCGACGCGACCGTCGTGCTCTCGCGAAGCATCTCCGAGCTCGGCATCTATCCGGCCGTCGACCCGCTCGACTCGACCAGCCGGCAGCTCGACCCGCTGGTCGTCGGTCAGGAGCATTACGACGTCGCGCGCTCCGTGCA
Source organism: Gammaproteobacteria bacterium (assembly GCA_035524935.1). Lineage (GTDB taxonomy): Bacteria > Pseudomonadota > Gammaproteobacteria > Steroidobacterales > JACDCP01 > JACDCP01. The sequence goes on from DATLFD010000014.1 coordinate 38,312, forward strand.
GAGCGTGCTGCAGACCTACAAGGAGTTGCAGGACATCATCGCCATCCTCGGCATGGACGAGCTGTCCGAGGAGCAGAAGCTCACCGTGCAGCGCGCGCGCAAGATCCAGCGCTATCTGTCGCAGCCGTTCTTCGTCGCCGAGGTGTTCACCGGCAAGCCCGGCAAATACGTCTCGCTCAAGGACACGATCCGTGGCTTCAAGGCGATCGTCGCCGGCGAGTACGACCACCTGCCGGAGCAGGCCTTCTACATGGTCGGCGCCATCGAGGAAGCCGAGGAGCGGGCCAAAGAGGTCGCGTAGGGCGGGTTTCAACCCGCCACATCGCGCGCATGGCGGATTGAAATCCGCCCTACGGAACAGGATACGCAATGGCTTCTACGATACACGTCGACATCGTCAGCGCCGAAGGCGAGATCTTCTCGGGGGAGGCGACGATGGTGTTCGCCCCGGCCGAGATGGGCGAGGTCGGCATCGCGCCGCGCCACGCGCCCCTGCTCACGGGTCTCAAGCCCGGCGAGGTTCGCGTCGAGGTCCCGGATGGCGAGATGCAGTATTTCTACGTCTCCGGCGGCGCCCTCGAGGTGCAGCCGCACCGCGTCACCGTGCTCGCCGACACGGCCGCGCGGGCCCGCGACATCGACGAGGCCGCCGCGCTCCAGGCCAAGCAGCGCGCCGAGGAGGCGCTCAAGGACCGGGAGGCGAAGATCGATGTGGCCCGCGCCCAGGCCGAGCTCGCCGAGGCCATGGCGCAGCTGCGCGCCATCGAGCGCCTGCGCAAGAACCTCAAGCGCAGCGGCTGACATGCCCAGGGATGGCGCGTTGACACGCGATGCGCCGTAGGGCCGGATTCATCCGGCCAATCGCTGCCCATACGCTTGCACGCCACCAGCCGCTTCGATATCGGCGATAATCGACGCTCCGTCGAATGGAGAGTGGCGCCGGCATGGCAGTGAGCACCATCATCCTGGCGGCTGGCCAGGGCACGCGCATGCGCTCGGATCTGCCGAAGGTGCTGCAGCCGCTGGCCGGCCGGCCGTTGCTCGAGCACGTCGTCGACCTGGCCGAGCGGGTCGGCGGCGATTCGATCCACGTCGTCTACGGTCACGGCGGCGAGCGTGTGCGCGAGGTGCTCGGGCGGCGCACCCTGACCTGGGTCCTGCAGGCCGAGCAGCTCGGCACCGGTCATGCGGTCCTGCAGGCCATGCCGGGGATTCCCGACGACCATTGCGTGCTCGTGCTCTATGGCGACGTGCCGCTCGTCTCGGAGCACACCGTGCGGGCGCTGCTCGAGGCCGCCGGCAATGACGCGCTGGCCGTGCTGACCGCAGAGCTCGGCGATCCCACCGGTTACGGACGCATCGTGCGCGGCGACAGCGGCAGCGTCCGGCGCATCGTCGAGGACCAGGATGCCGACCCGGAAGTGGCCGCCATCCGTGAAATCAACACGGGCCTGCTCGCGGCCCCCGCCGCGGGGCTGCGCAAGTGGCTCGGTAAACTGGGCAGGGACAACGCGCAGGGCGAATACTATCTGACGGACGTGATCACGCTCGCGGTGGCCGAGGGATGCGTCGTGCACGGCGTGCGCGCAGCCTCCGCCCGGGAAGTGCTCGGCGTCAACGACCGGCTCCAGCTGGCTGATGTCGAGGCCGCATTCCGTGCGCACAAGGCCCGCGAGCTCATGCAGGCCGGCGTGACCCTCGCGGATCCGGCGCGTATCGACGTGCGCGGCACGCTCGCCTGCGGCCGCGACGTGTTCGTCGACGTGAACGCGGTGTTCGAAGGCGTCGTCAGGCTCGGTGACCGCGTACGCATCGGCCCGCACGTGCTCGTCCGCGATTCAACCATCGGCAATGACGCCGAGGTGCGGCCGTTCAGCATCGTCGATGGCGCCGAAGTCGGTGCGGGCTGCACCGTCGGCCCCTTCGCCCGGCTGCGCCCGGACACGCGGCTCGCGGACGGCGCCCGGATCGGCAACTTCGTCGAGGTCAAGAAAAGCGACATCGGCGGCGGCAGCAAGGTCAACCACCTGACTTACATCGGCGACACCACGATTGGCCGCGACGTGAATGTGGGCGCAGGCACCATCACCTGCAATTACGACGGCGCGAGCAAGCACCGCACGGAGATCGGTGACGGTGCTTTCATCGGCTCGGGGGTCGAGCTCGTCGCGCCGGTCAAGGTCGGAGCGAACGCGACCATCGGCGCGGGCTCCACTATTTCGAAAGACGCGCCGGCCGGCAAGCTCACGCTCGCGCGCAGCCGCCAGGCGACGCACGACAACTGGAAGCGCCCATCCAGGAAGTAGCCACGACCGTTCACCCTGATCCGGGTCAGTTCATGACGACATCCGGAAACCGGTCGATCAGATCTCCCGACATCGCGTCGATCAGCAGGTGCTCCAGCCTGTCGTCCCGGGAGGTTGTATCCGCGGACAACTTGATCTCCCAGGCAAGCACGCCCGCGTCGCCGGCGAGCGCGTAGCCCAGCGTCGGTCCCTCGACGATCTTGGCGCGCGTCAGCTCGTCCCCTTCGTCGCCTGTTACCTGGCGCACTACCGCGGTTGCGGCGCGGGCCGCCGCGTCGGCCGACACGGCAGGCGTTACATCGAGACCGTGATCGGGTAAGAACCCGCCGGATACCTTTATGACCTCTCCGGTGTCGTTTCGCGCAGTGATTACGGTTGCCGTTACGAAAACTGGCATTCCGCGGATCATTTGCGAAGCGCGATACGAAACGACATTCGCGTCCCTGACAACTCGACGTCGCGTGACCGTGAGACTCTCGGTACCGCGCGCAAGAAAAGCCGGACCGAGATCCGCTAGCAGGCGGTCCATTTCGGCCTGCGAACCCGTCATCACTATGACTCCGGTCTCGCCGGCGAGGAATTTCGGCACGCCATTCCCCGAAAACATGATCTCCAGGCCGGGAATCCGCGCCAGGCGATCGCTCTGGGCCTGCTTGATGGTCGTGATTGCGGCGGCTGGCGGCTCCGCTTCCGTTCTGATCGCAAAGCCGACGAAAAGCACTGTCGACAAGCTCGAAGCCGTACACGCTGACGCGCGACTTTCCGGGTTCATGGGTTGCTCACCGGCGGTGAAGGTCGGTGACTCAAATGCTACAGGGGCGGAGGGCTTGCTGTACATTCGTCGCCCGCGGGCATTCGATGCCGCGCCGGCAAGCCCCTGACAAACGCCCCGTCATGCTGCGGCTCCCGAATGCTAAAATACGCCCCCGATCACGTCCCGGATATTCAAGCCTATGTGTGGCATCGTCGGAGCCGTCGCCGAGCGCAACGTGGTGCCGATCCTCATGGAGGGCCTGCGCCGGCTCGAGTACCGCGGCTACGATTCGGCGGGCATCGCCGTGCTGAATGGCTCCAGTGCCATCCAGCGTGTGCGCACGGAGGGCAAGGTCGCCAGGCTGCAGGAAGCACTCGACCGGGCGCCGCCGCTCGGCCAGACCGGCATCGCGCACACACGCTGGGCGACGCACGGCATGCCGAGCGAGCGTAATGCCCACCCGCATCTGTCGAACGGCACTATCGCCGTCGTGCACAACGGTATCATCGAAAATTATGAGTCGCTGCGCGACGAGCTCATCGGCCTCGGTTACGAGTTCGATTCGGATACCGACACCGAAGTCATTGTCCATCGCATTCACCACTATTTGAAGTCATGCCCGGATCTGCTGCGCGCGGTGCAGGCCACCGTGGCGGAATTGACCGGCGCGTATGCGCTCGCGGTGGTCAGCGAAGCGGAGCCCGACTGCGTCGTGCTCGCGCGCTGCGGCTGTCCCGTCATCGTGGGCCTGGGCATCGGCGAGAACTTCGTGGCTTCCGACATGTCGGCCCTGTTGCCCGTCACCCGCCGGTTCATCGTGCTCGAGGAGGGTGACGTCGCAGAAGTGAGAAGGCGCAGCGTGAGGTTGCTCGACGGCGGCGGCCGCGAGGTCGAGCGGCCCGTGTTCGAAAGCACGCTTAGCGCGGATGCGGCCGACCGCGGCGAGTATCGCCACTACATGCTCAAGGAAATCCACGAGCAGCCGCGCGCCGTCGCGAGCACGCTCGAGGAGCGCATCGGCAACGGCCGCGTGCTCGAGGCGGCGTTCGGCCCGGGCGCCGCGCAGGTGTTTCGCAACACCTGCGCCGTGCACGTCGTCGCCTGCGGCACGAGCTATCACGCCGGGCTGGTGGCGCGCTATTTCATCGAGCAGCTCTGCAGGCTGCCATGCACGGTCGAGATCGCCAGCGAATACCGTTACCGCGAGCCGGTCATTCCGGCCGGCACCCTGTTCGTGAGCATCTCGCAGTCGGGCGAAACTCTGGATACCGTGGCGGCGCTGCGCGCCGCGAAGGAGCGCGGATATATCGGCACCCTCGCGATCTGCAATCGCGCCGAAAGCCCGCTCGTGCGCGAATCGCAGCTCGTGCTGCTCACGCGCGCCGGTCCCGAGATCGGCGTTGCCTCGACCAAGGCCTTCACGACCCAGCTCGCCGCGCTCGGTCTGCTCGCGATCGCCGTCGCGCGCTGCAACGGCCTGCCTCCGGAGCGGGAACGGACGCTCGTTGCCGAACTCAGCGCCGTGCCGAGGCTCGTCGAAGCGGCGCTCGAGATGGACGCGGACATAGCGCATCTGGCCCGGGAGTTCGCCGACAAGCAGCATGCGCTGTTCCTGGGGCGCGGGGCCATGTACCCGGTCGCCATGGAGGGCGCGCTCAAGCTCAAGGAAATCTCCTACATTCACGCCGAAGCCTATCCCGCAGGGGAGCTCAAGCACGGCCCTCTCGCGCTCGTGGACGCGGAGATGCCGGTGATCGCGGTGGCGCCGAACAACGCGCTGCTCGAAAAGCTCAAGGCCAACCTGCAGGAGGTGCGCGCACGTGGCGGCAGGCTCTACGTGTTCGCGGACCCGAACGTGGGCCTCGAGAGCGGCAACGGGGTCACGGTACTGCACATGCCGCAGCACATCGAGGCTTCGCAGGAACCGATCCTCTACACCGTGCCGCTGCAGCTCCTCGCGTACCATGCCGCCGTGCTCAAGGGCACCGACATCGATCAGCCGCGCAATCTGGCCAAGTCCGTGACGGTGGAGTAGCAGGAGCTCACCGCATGCGTGTCGCCCTGGTCACAGCCGGTCACGTCGATCCGGCGAAGACGGATGACCGCTTGCTCGCTGCGGCCCTGACAGCTCGCGGGCACGATGTCGAATGGCTCGCCTGGGACCACGCCGGCGTCGACTGGGCGGGTTTCGACCGCGTCGTGCTGCGCTCGTGCTGGGACTATCATCGGCGCCTCGAGGCGTTCACCGCCTGGCTCCGCAGTTGCGAGCACGACGGCGTCGCGCTCGTCAATCCCGTGCAGTTGGTCATCCCGAATCTGCACAAGCGTTATCTCGCCACGCTACAGGAAGCCGGCCTGAGCGTGCCCCCGTTCGTCATCGTGCCGAAGGGCGATGACGTCCGGCTGGGTGACCTGTTCGCGAAGCTCGGCACCCACGACGCCGTCATCAAGCCCGCCGTGTCGGCATCCGCCCTGAACACGTGGCGCACCGTCGATGAGCGCATGCCCGCCAATCAGCGGCGGCTCATCGAGCTGATCGCCGATCAGGACATGATGGTGCAGGCGTTCGTGCCCGAGGTCCTCGAGCGGGGCGAATGGTCGCTGATCGCCTTCGGCGGCCGTCCGAGCCACGCCGTGCTCAAGCGGGTCAAGCAGGGTGATTTCCGTTCCCAGGCGGAGTTCGGCGGCCTCATCGAGGCCGGGGAGCCGCCGGCGGAGCTGGCTGCGCTGGGCGCGGCGGCGCTGCACACGCTCGCGCCGGCGGCCGCCTTCGCGCGCCTCGACCTGGTCGAAGCGCGCACCGGCCCGCTGCTCATGGAAGTCGAGCTGGTCGAGCCGGTCCTGTTCTTCGCCTTCGCGGCGCGCGCGGCCGAGCGCTTTGCCGAGGCGGTCGAGCGCGATCCCGCCGCACACCGTCCGGCGCGACGCCGGGCGGGCTGACGCCGGCGCGGGGCGCGCGGTTCCCCTCAGGGCTCGAGGTCGCGGCGTACGCGGCTCGCCGCCGGCAGCGGCAGCACGCGGGTATGCGGCTCAGGTTGCAGGGTCACGTGCTCGATGCTGAATTCGCGCGACAGCAACTCCGAGAGCCGGCCGAGTACCGCCGGCCAGTCGTCCATGTCGGCGATGCGCACGTGCGCGGACAGCGAGAACGACATCGATGAGAGCGCCCAGATGTGCAGGTCGTGGATTTCATCGATGCCGTGCACTTCCGCCATGGCCCTGCCGACCGCTTCGTAGTCGAGCTGCCTCGGCACCCCTTCGAGCAGTACGTGGGTGACGTCGTAAAGCAACCGGAAGCTGGACGCCAGGATCAGCACGCTGATGAACATCGACAGGATCGGGTCTATGGGCAGCCATCCTGTCACGTAAATGACGACGCCGGCGGCCAGCGCTCCCACCGAGCCCAGCAGGTCGCCCAGCACGTGCAGCAGCGCTGCGCGGACGTTGAGCGTGCGCGTGCCGCGCGTCAGTATCCAGGCGACTGCCGCGTTGACCGCGAGCCCGAGAAACGCGATCACGATGACCATGCCGCCGTCGACCGGCTGCGGCGCTTCCAGGCGCCGCAGCGCGGCCATGAATATCGCTACGACGACCGCCACCATGAGCAGCGCATTGACGAGCGCGCCGATGACCTCGGCGCGCTGCAGTCCGTAGCTGTGCCGCTGGCTGGGCGGCTTGCGGGCGATCCACGCGGCCAGCGCTCCGAGTGCCAGCGCGCTCGAATCGGTGGCCATGTGCGCCGCGTCGCTGAGCAACGCGAGGGAGCCGGACAGCCAACCGCCGACCGCTTCGACCACTGCGAACCCGGTCGTGAAGACCAGCGAGACGATCAGCCGCCGGCTGCCGGTGTGATGGTCGTGCGCCACACGCGCTCTCCGTGGTTATCGCGCCGGGCTGCGCGGCGCTCCAGTTTAGGCGATCCGGCGCCGCCGGTTGCACCGGTCAGTCGAGGCGCTTGCGGAAACGCAAGATCGCAAGCGTTACAGTGACTGCGAAGAAGGCCGACAGCGCGTACACCGGCGTCATGAGCTCGCTGAGATCCGTCCCGCGCAGCAGGATGCCGCGCACCAGCCTCACGAAATGCGTGAGCGGCAGGATCTCGCCGATGCGCTGGGCCGCCGCCGGCATGCCGTCGAACGGGAACATGAAGCCGGACAGCAGAATCGAAGGCAGGAACGTGAACACCGTGAGCTGCATGGCCTGGAATTGCGTGCGCGCGAGCGTCGAGATCAGCAGGCCGAGCGACAAGGTCGCAGCGATGAACAGCAGCGCTGCGAGGTAAAGGTCGGTGAGATCGCCGCGTACCGGCACGTCGAACAGGTACACGCCGGCCAGCAGGATGATGGTGACCTGCACGAGGCCAATGAGCACGTAGGGCGCGATCTTCGCGATCATGAGCTCGGGGGTCGCCACCGGAGTCGTGATCAGCAGCTCGAGGTTGCCGCGCTCGCGCTCGCGCACGATCGCGATGGCAGTGAAGAGCACCATGGTCAGGTTGAGGATGACGCCGATGAGCCCCGGCACGATCTGCACGGCCGAGCGGCGCTCCGGGTTGTAGAAGGTGCGGACCTCGAACGCCGCCGGTTCCGGCGTGGCCGCGGCATGGCGGCCCGGCGGCTCGAGCCGCGTGAGCCCGCGCGCGACCCCCTCGATGATCGGGTCGCTGCCGTCCACGAGCAGCTGCGCAGCGGGTCGGTCACCATCCTCGAGACGGCGCGCGAAATCGGGCGGAATATAGATGCCGACCGCGATCCGCCCATCATTGAGCAGTTCCTCGAGCGCGGCAGCGGAATCCACGCGGCCGCGCAGTTTCACGACCTGGCTGGCCTCGGCGGCCGCGACCAGGCGGCGCGCATCTTGCGTGCCGGAAAGGTCGGCGACCGCCGCGTCGAGACCGCGGACGTCGAAATTGATCGCGTAGCCGAACAGCAGGATCTGCAGCAGCGGGATGCCGATGATCATGCCGAAGCTCAGCCGGTCGCGACGGAGCTGGCGCACCTCCTTGCCGGCGATCGCGAGCATGCGCACGATCGGGCGCAGCACGTCAGTGTGCCCCGGCGCCGGTCGCGGCCACGAACACGTCCTCGAGGTTCGCCGGCGTGAGCTCGACGGTCCCCGTGATGCCGGCCTTGCGGAGCGCCGCACGGGTGCGCTCGACGGCATCTTCGGTCGAGCGCTGCAGCAGGGCGTGCAGGCGTGTGCCGAGCTGGGCCACGCTGCGCACGTATTCGAGGCCGTTCAGTACACGCTGTGCCTCGGTGGTCGCCTCGGTCTCGATCTCCAGCACGATGGCGTCGATGTCGCGCATGAGCGCGCGCGGCGCCCCTTCCGCGACGAGCCGGCCGCGGCTCAGGATCGCGAGCCGGTGGCAGCGCTCGGCCTCGTCCATGTAGTGCGTGGAGACGAGGATGGTCGTGCCGCGGCCGACGAGCCCGAAAAGGCTCTCCCAGAAATCGCGCCGGCTCTGCGGATCGACGGCGCTGGTCGGCTCGTCGAGGAACAGGAGCTCCGGCTCGTGCAGGGTGACGGCAGCCAGCGCGAGGCGCTGCCGCTCGCCGCCGCTCAACGTGCCCGCGCGCTGGCCGGCCTGTCCCGCCAGGCGATATTCGGCGATCGCGGCCTCGATGCGCGTGGCACGGTTGCGGCGCGGCAGGGTGTAGATGCGCGCGAGGAAACGCAGGTTCTCGAGCACCGTGAGATCCTCGTACAGCGAGAATCTCTGCGTCATGTAACCGATACTATGGCGCAGCGCCTCGGCCTCGCGCGGCATCTCGAGGCCCAGCACCTCGACCTCGCCGGCGGTGGGCTTGAGCAACCCGCAGAACATGCGAATGGTCGTGGACTTGCCCGAGCCGTTCGGGCCGAGGAAACCGTAGATCTGCGCGCGCGGGATGGCAAGGCTCAATCCGTCCACCGCGGTCAGCCTGCCGAACCGGCGTGTGAGGTTCCCGGCGCGGATTGCGGGGCCGGTCTCCGTCGGCTCACTCACCCCCCGCCTCCGGAAAGGTAACGACGACCGGCACGCCGGTCGGCAGCTCGAGGGCCCCGACGCCGGTCAGGTCGATCTCGGCGAGATAGCTCAAGCGTCCGCGATCGCGCTCGTTGAGCGCGAAGTACGGCGTGAATGCCGCCTCGGCGGCGACGAAACGCACGCGAGCGGCGAAGACCTTTTCGCGGCCATGCACCCGCACCTCGGCGGTCGTGCCCGGGATAACGCGGCTCCGCAGCGCGGCGGGTACGTAAACCCTTGCATACGGGGGGCCCGCAGCGAGCAGGACCGCGACCGTTGCGCCTCCCGGCGGCTGCTCGCCGAGCTCGAAGGGCAGCGCGTCCACGGTCGCGGCGACGGGCGCCCGCACCGTGAGCCGATCGAGATCGACGGCGAGCTCGGCCACCTGGGCCTCGGTCTCGGTCAGCGACTGGCGCGCCTGGTCGAGCTCTTCGACGGTCGTGCCCCTGAGCAGCGCAGCGAGCTCGGCGGCGGCCGCGTCGCGTGCGGCGATCGCCCGGTCGCGTGCGGTTGCCGAACGGTCGAGATCCTGTGCGCTGGCGAGCTTTTTATCGACGAGCGCGCGCACGCGCCCGACTTCGTGCGACTGGAGCGCGACGTCGCTCTCAGCGCCGGCGAGCCGCGCCTCCGCCTCCAGGATGTCTTCGCGCCGCGGTCCGCGGATGAGCTCATCGAGCCGGCGTTGTGCGCGATCGCGCCGGGCGCGCGCCTGTGCGAGCCGCGCGTCCGCTCGCGCGGTGTCGAGGCGGAGCACGACGTCGCCCGCAGCGACCTCATCGCCCTCCACGACGAGCAGCTCGACGATGGGTTCCTGCGCCTCCGCGATGAGCTCGATGCGGTTGCGTTCGAGGGTGCCGACGGCCGGTTGCGGTGCCTCGGAGGAGCCGCAACCGGACGCGAACACGCAGGCCTGCAGCAGGATGCGAAGCGGCATCCTCATGGCTGTGTCCTTGCGCGGGCGCCGTCGAGGAACAGGCGCTCCGTGTGATCGACGAAACGGGCGAAGAAAGGCGCACCCGTTTCGAAACCGAATACCTCGCGCGCGACAGGCAGGGTGATGAAGGGAAACAGCACGAGGCTCATGAGCGACAGGCCGGCGAGCACCGGATCGACGTCGGCCCGCACCTGGCCCGCTCGTTGCTCGCGCGCGATCAGCTCGATGAGCAGGCCGCGCCCGCGGCTGGCGAACTGGCGGATGAAACGCTCGCGAAACGAACCGCCCTCGGACAGCACCTCGCGGATGATGAGCTGGGGTATCCACGGGTTTGCCGAGACCATACCGGCGTAGCCCTCGAGGAACGTGCGCACCTCGCTGCCGTCGCTTGCGCGCGAGGCGACGATGTCGTGCATGCGCGTGAGGAAGGGCGCCACGGTTTCCTCGAGCACGGCCTCGTAGAGGCCCTGTTTGCCGCCGAAGTAGTAATGGATCATGGCCGGGTTGACCCCGGCGGCCTCGGCCACCGCGCGTAGCGGCACCGCGTAGCCACGCTCGGCGAACAGATCGCGCGCGGCGCGGATAAGCGCCGGCTTGACGTCGCCGGCGCCGCCCCGCCGCCCGGGCCGACGCCTTGCAGCCTGCACGCTCACGGCATTAATTAAACGGATAATTAATTCAGGTGTCAATCGGCAGGGCCGAATTCGATGAATCAGGCGTCCGGGCACCGACCTGCGCCGGGTCGCTGGTGCCCGGCAGGCGGTCGCCGTTACTATTTCGCCGTGCCGCGCGCCGCAGAAACGTCAGGACCCAGCTTCGTCGAGCAGCTCCGGCGCAACGCCGTGGCGCTCATCAGCCTCGTCGTCGCGCTCACGGCCCTCGGCTACAACACCTGGCGCAACGAACAGACCGAGCTCAATCGGAACCTGCGTCATGCCGGATTCGAGGTGCTGCTCAAGCTCGGCGAGTTGCAGCGCGTGGCGTTCGATCTGCGTTACGACCGCGAGCGCATGGCCGGAACGCCCCGGGTCGGCTGGTCCTATGTGCTCGAGATCGAGGACCTTTCCATGCTATTGCCCGAGCCCATGCCCGCAAACGCCAGGCGACTCAAGCGCGTGTGGCAGGACAACTGGCAGGGACTGGAAAGCAGGGATTCCACGAAGGCAGATCTTGCCTACGAGCCTATCTCCGACTCGATCGACGCGACGCGCGTCGAGATCGTCAACACGCTCACGTCCCTGAAATGAACGCGCTGCAGCGGTTAACGCGCTGAACCGGCCTCAAAGGTGGGCGTCCAGGAAGCGCAGGTAGGCCTCGGAGGCCGCGATTCGATTTTCGCGCTTTAAGAAGCCGTGGCCCTCGTCGTCGAACACCAGGTACTCCACGGGCACGCCGTTCGCGCGCACCGCCGCGACCAGCTCGTCGCTCTCGACTTGGAGCACGCGCGGGTCGTTCGCGCCCTGCACAACGAGCAGCGGCCGTTCGATCTGTGCCGCATGGAAAAGCGGCGAGATGGACCGGTGACGCTCCGCGTCGATGGCCGGGTCGCCCATCTCCGTGTAGAGCGCCACCCTGAACGACTCCCACCACGGCGGAATGCTCTCCAGAGTGCGGACCCAGTTGGTCACGCCGAAAATGTCGATGCCGACATCGAACGCCTGCGGCGCGAAGGCTAGCGCGGCCGCCACCATGTAGCCTCCGTAGCTGCCGCCGATGATGCCGATGGCGCCGCCGTCCACCCAGTAGAGTGACTCGAGATAAGACCTTGCGGCGACGACGTCCTTGAGATCGACGTCGCCGTGACGGCGGTCGTCCAGGTGGAAAAACGTCTTACCGTAGCCGGACGAGCCGCGGTTGTTGACCGCCAGCACCCCGTATCCGTGATTGACGAGATGCTGGATCGTGGCCGAATAGCCGAGCCTGCTTTGCCCGCCCGGCCCGCCGTGCACCCAGACCAGCGCGGGCACGGCTGCCGTCGCCTTCGCCTGGTGCGGCCGGTAGAGGACGGCCGGAATTTCGAGGCCGTCATAGCTCGCATAGCGCACGACGCTCGCCTCGACCAGGTGCGCCGTATCGATGGCGGGGTTCAGCGCGTCGGTGAGCTGCCGGTGACTGCCCGTGTCGAGGTCCACGACGTGCAGGTTCGACGGCGAGCGGCTCGAATCCAGATACAGGGCCATGCGTGTCTCGTCGCGCGAGAAAGTCACGCCGGAGACGTCGCCTGGGGGCAGCTCCGGAAGCGGCACGCGCTCTCCGGTACGCGTGTCGAGAATCTCGACCTCGGTGCGCGCATCGGCGTTGACGCCGGTCACCCGGTAGCGGCCCTGCTCGGAAAAGTAGAGAAAATCGACGTCCCAGGGCTTGCGCAACACGCGCTCATGCCGGCCTGCGGAGAGATCGTAGCGCCAGGCTTCGGCAAACTCGCCGTGCGCATTCGTGGCGTAAAAAAGGCGGCGGCTGTCCGGCGAGAACGACAGCACGTTGTGAATCGCGTCGCCTTCGTGCGCAGTGATGAGCACGGGGTCGCGATCCGGATCGCGGGCATTCCACAGGTAAATGTCGCTGTCGGCGTTAGTGTGGTTCCTGGCGATTGACACCCACTGCCCGTCACGGCTCACCTCCTGGATCTCCCAGGCGCCGTCGTTGCGAAACACGAGCTCGCGACCGTAGCCGTCTGTCTCGTAGCCATACAGGTCGAAGGCCTTCGGGTCGCGCTCATTGGTGAGCACCCAGAAGGAGCCCCCGTCTTCACTGAAGCCGCCGAACCGCGCCTTGAGCCCGGCGCCCGGGGTCAGGTCACGGCTGCTCCCGTCTTCCTCACGCACGTACAGATGGTTGAGCTCGTTGCCGCCTTCGTCGAAGGTGTAGAGGAAACGCCGGTCGTCCGGAAACCAGCGTACGGCAAAAATCGCGTTCGCAACGGAGTCAGTGAGCCGCCGCACCTCGCCGCCACCGAACGGTATGCTCGCCGCGTTGAAGATGCCGCTTTCGTCCGACGAGAGCAGGATGAGCTCGCCGTCGTGCGAGAACGAGGCGCCGGCATACGAGGTCGTCTCGAAAAACGCAGCGGCGGGGTATTGTTCCACCTCGGCCACGGCGGAATCCGGCTCATCGCCCGCGGCGGCCGCGTCCTCCGGTGGCCCTGCCGACTGGCAGGAGGCCAGCAGAAGGCTCAGGGTCGCCGCGATCATGGCAGGACTCAATCGCATCTTGTCTCCGGGTTCGGTGCAGGGCTGCAATTATACGGCGCGACGCCGGCGCGGTCGCCGGCGCGGGGAACAATGGGATAGGCTGTCGGCTTTCTTCTCGCGCGACACAGGCATGCTGGCTCCCCTCGAGCTCACGGGCCGGACCAACCGGCACATCCGCACGCTCGCAGGATTCGACTGCGGCGCGCATGTTGCCGTGTGCGCGCCGTTTCTCGAGCTGCGCCGCGCGGCCACGCGGGACGGCATCGACGTGTGCGCGTGGAGCGCGTTTCGCAGTTTCGACGACCAGCTTCGCATCTGGAACGCCAAGTATCGCGGCGACCGCGCGCTGTATGCGCCAGACGGCAGCCGGCTCGACCACTCATCTCTCGACGAGCGCACGCTCATCGAAGCGATCCTGCGCTGGTCCGCGCTGCCCGGTGCGAGCCGCCACCACTGGGGCACCGACATCGATGTCATCGACCGCGCCGCATTGCCGCCGGGCTATGAAGTGAGGCTCATGCCGGACGAGTTCGAAGCCGGCGGTGTGTTCGAGCGCCTCGGCCGCTGGCTCGACGCGCACCTCGGGGCGCACGACTTCTTCCGCCCTTACGCAACATACCGCGGCGGTGTAGAGCGCGAGCCGTGGCACCTGAGCTACGCGCCTCTGGCGGCGCCGGCGCTCGCAGCGCTGACCCTCGAGTTGCTGCGCGAGACGATCGGCACAGCGGAGCTCCTCGGCAAGGAAAGCATTCTCGCCGAATTGCCGGAAATCTACGCGCGCTACGTTGCCAACGTCGCGCCCGGCTGAGCGCGGCCGGTCCGCAGGCGTTTGCTCAGATGCCCTGCAGGTGCGCCTGCACGAGCCCACTCATGTTCCTGAGCGTATCCTTCCGCGACGTGAAGCAGGGCGGCTTCCGGCGCAGCATCGACCAGTCGTCCCGCTCGACGACGTGCTCGAGGTGGCGCATGTTCTTGTCGATCGCCTCGAGATAGGGGTTGGTGCCGCCGAACAGCGGCTCGACGTACCGATACACGCCGCCGAAGGTGGTGTCCAGGCGCGTGCGTGTGTCGTTACGGTAGAAGCCCGGCGTCTTCTTCAATAGGTCCGTGCCTGATTCGTAGAGGACCGTGCGGGCGTTTTCCGGCGAGCGCCGAACGGCCACGCCGCCGAGCACGAACTCGCTGTACAGGCGGTCGCGGCATTTCTCGAGATAACAGCGGTCAGCCATCTGGGCGATCAGGTCCGCGGTGCCGAGCAGGTGCCCGACGAGCGTGTCCTTCGGGTCGTCGAGCTCGAGCTGGTCGATGTTCATCTCGTTGCCGGTGAAATGGACGATCTGGCAGGCCACCGGAGCGGCACTGGCGAAACCGGCGGCGGGCAGGTACTCGCCGAGGAATTGCGCGCTGCGTGAGACGTGATTGAGCGTGAACTCCGCGCCGTTGCGCTGCGGGCCGTCGTCCCTTCGCCGGATGTAGCCGGCGTCGTGGAACAGCGAGGTGATCAGGCCGACCACGTGCCGCTCGGAGCCGAGCCGCGCGGCCGGCGGTTGCGACATTTCGTGCCCGGCGAGCAGGCGCCCCATTGCGAGGGTCATATCGAGCGTGTGCTGGGTATCGTGGTATACGGTATCGCAGCCCAGGTAGCCCGGCATGTCGCCCTTGAACAGCCGCTCGAAATCGTGGAATGCGATCCACAGGGGATCGAAGGATGCACCGGGCTGAACGGCCTCGAACAGCTCACGGACGGCGTCGCGGACCGCGGACGCGGAGCTGACGCGAACGGTGTCAGTGACGTCGAAGTCACTGCGCCGCGCGTTGGTCGTTGACTGCTGCATTCGAGCCGTTCATCTTCGGCAAAACTCGCGGAAGTCTAGCGGGAAAAAGCGCGCAAGTCGACGCATTGCATCATGGGCTTTGACATAAGCGACAGCGGTACTTCACGTTTCGCGCTACCCGCCACCGCAATGTGCAGGCTACGGTTCGGATGGCGGCCGGAACCCGCTCAGAATGTGAATTCCGCGACCACGGGCGCGTGGTCCGAAGGCCGGTTGTGGCGCCGCGCTTCTCGGTCGATGGAGGAGCTCACGCACCTGCCGGCGAGCGCACGGCTGGCGAGCACGAGATCGATCCGCAGGCCGCGGTTGCGCCTGAAGTTGCCGGCGCGGTAGTCCCACCAGCTGTACATTCCCTGCTCCTGCTCGAACAGGCGGAAGGTATCGACGAGACCGAGGTCCATCAAGGCCCGCAGCGCCTGGCGCTCGGGCTCGCTGACGAGCACGGAGCCCTCCCACGCGACCGGGTCGTGAACGTCGCGGTCCTCCGGCGCGACGTTGAAATCGCCGATCACGACGACGCGCTCGTGAATCGTGAGCTCGCCGGCCAGGAAAGTGCGCAGTGCTCCCAACCAGGCGAGCTTGTACTCGTATTTCGGCGATTCGAGCGACTGGCCGTTCGGCACGTAGAGGTCGACGACCCGCACGCCTTCGTAAGTCGCCGCGAGCACGCGCCGCTGCTCATCGTGATAGCCGGGCAACGCGCGCACGGCATCGCGCGGCTCCACGCGGGAGAGCAGCGCTACGCCGTTGTAGCCGCGCTGGCCGTTGGTGATCCAGCGATATCCCGCGGCCTCGATTTCGGCCAGCGGAAAAGCGTCGTCGGGCAGCTTGATCTCCTGCAGCCCGATGACATCGGGACGGTTGGCCTCGAGCCAGGCAAGCAGCTGGGGCAGGCGCACGCGCAGGGAATTGACGTTCCAGCTCGCGATCTTCATTCGGCCTCGTCAGCGGCTTCGTAATTACGCAGCAACGCATCGACGCGCGGCTCGCGGCCGCGGAATTCGATGAATCCGTCGAGCACATCGCGCGTGCCGCCGGTCTCGAGCAGGCAATCGAGAAAGCGCGCCGCAGTGCCGGGATCGAAGATGCCCGCCTCGTCGAAGGCTGCGAAGGCATCGGCTGCGAGCACTTCCGCCCACTTGTAGCTGTAATATCCCGCCGCGTAACTGCCCGCGAACACGTGGGAGAAGCTGTGCGCGAACCGGTACCAGTCCGGTGTCGGCACCACGGCGACCTGCCCGCGCACCTCGGCCAGGATGTCGTCCATGCGGCTGCCCCGCGCGGGATCGTACTCGGCGTGCACGCGGAAATCGAACAGCGCGAACTCGAGCTGCCGCACCATGCGCAGCCCCGCCTGGAAGCGGCGGGTGCCGAGCAGGCGCTCGAACAGGCAGTCGGGAAGCGGCTCGCCGGTTGCATAGTGCGCGGAAATCAGCGGCAGCACCTCCCGGCGCCATGCGAAATTCTCCATGAACTGGCTCGGCATCTCGACCGCGTCCCAGGGGACGCCATTGATGCCGGCAAGGCTCGGGTAATCGACGCGCGTCAACAGGTGATGCAGGGTGTGCCCGAACTCGTGGAACAGCGTTACGGTCTCCGCATGACTCAGCAGCGACGGCGCCTCGTCGCCCGGCGGCGAAAAATTGCATACGAGGTACGCGACCGGCAGATCGATGCCGCCGCCGAGATTCTTGCGTACGACGCACTCGTCCATCCACGCCCCGCCGCGTTTCTTCGGGCGGGCGTAAAGGTCGGCGTAGAAACCGCCGCGCTCGTTGCCGCCGCAGTCGCGCACGCGGTAGAACGCTGCGTCGGGGTGCCAGGTCTCGATACGCTCGTCGAGCGCGACCTCGATGCCGTACAGGCGCCGCGCGACCTCGAAGACGCCGTCCAGCACGCGGGGCGCGGGAAAGTACGGGCGCAGCTCCTCGTCGGACAGCGCAAAGCGCTCCTGGCGCAGCCGCTCGGCGTAGTACGGTACGTCCCAGGCCTCGAGCGGCATGCCCGCGCAGGCCTCGAGCTCGCGCACCTCGGAAGTCGCGAGCGGCACGCCGAGCTCGGCCAGCATGCGCAGAAACTCCATCACCTCCTCGCAGGAACCGGCCATGCGCGTGGCCAGCGCATATTCGGCGAAATTACGAAAGCCGAGCAGCCCGGCCGCTTCGTGGCGCAGCGCCAGGATGCGTTCCATGACTTCGGTGTTGTCCCAGCGCCCCGCGAGCGGGCCGTGGCCGGAAGCGCGCGTGATCCACGCCTCGTAGAAGGCGCGGCGCAGCGAGCGGTCGTGGGCGTGCATGAGCACGTCCTGCCAGGTCGGCTGGTCGAGGCGGAGCAGCCAGCCTGGCAGGCCGGCCTCGGCAGCCGCAGCCCGCGCCCGGCCGAGCAGGCCCTCCGGCAAGCCGGCGAGCGCCTGCCGGTCGGTCTCGTGACGGGTCCAGGCGTTGCCCGCGTCCAGCACGTTCTCCTCGAAGCGCGCCTGCAGTGCCGCGAGCTCGCGGCGGACGGCGCGGAAGCGTTCCTTCGCGGGCGCGGAGAGGTCGACGCCGGCCAGCCGGAAATCGCGCAGCGCTTGCCGGATGACGCGCGCCTGCGCCGGGGCGAGCTCGGGCTCGGTGCGCGCGACGAGGTCGTAGGCGCGAAACAGCGACTCGTTCTGATTGAGCTCGGTGGCATATTCGGTCAGCACCGGCAGGCAGGCGTTGTACGCGCTGCGCAGCTCGTCGCTGTTGAGGACCGCATTCAGGTGCGCGACCGGGGACCAGATACGCTTGAGACGGTGCTGCATCTCCTCGTGAGGCGCGACGAGCGATTCCCAGCTCGGGTTGCCGTTGGCGAGCAAGCCGTCGAGACGCCGCCGGTTCGCCGCGAGTACCTCGGCCAGCGCAGGCTCGGCGTGCGCGGGCTCGATGGCGGAGAACGCAGGGAGCCCCGGCGTATCGAGCAGTGGATTGCTCACCGGTAGACTGTCCGGCTCGGAAACACGCCCGGTATTATACAGGCTGTGCGGCCCATTTTGCCACATATGTGCGTAACTGTTCACAGGAAGCAGGCGGGCGCTGCCCTGCCGGCCGGGGAGCGGAACGATGTCCACACATTACGATTTCATCGCCGTGGGTGCCGGCAGCGGCGGGCTTGCCGCCGCACAGCGCGCTGCCTTGCACGGCGCACGCACCGCCGTGGTCGAGGCCGGACGGCTGGGCGGCACGTGCGTAAACCTCGGTTGCGTGCCGAAAAAGATCATGTGGCATGCAGCCATGCTCGCGCAATACTTCGAGGATGCAGCGTCCTACGGCTTCGGCACGGGCGGCCGCGGCCACGACTGGGGCGCGCTGCGCGCGGGCCGCGAAGCTCATGTCGAGCGGTTGCACGGCATTTATGCTCAGAACCTGAGCCGGAATGGCGTGGATCTCGTCGCCGGGCGCGCGCGTTTCCTGGATGCGCGCACGCTCCGCGCCGGCGACCGGACCCTCGAGGCGGATCGCATCGTCATCGCCACCGGCGGGCGGCCGATCGTTCCCGGGCTGCCCGGGGCGGCGCTCGGCATCACCTCCGACGGCTTTTTCGCGCTCACCACATGTCCGCGCCGCGTGGCCGTGGTGGGCAGCGGCTACATCGCCGTCGAGCTCGCCGGCATGCTGCGCGCGCTCGGCGCCGAGGTGTCCGTGTTCGTGCGCTATGAGGGCATTCTGCGCACCTTCGATGCGCTCGTTCGCGAGGCGCTGACCGCTGCGATGCAAGACGACGGCATCGAGATGGTCACCGACTGCGCCCTGAGCGGGGTGCGCGGGGCGGCGGACGGCCTGGAGATCGAATTTACAGACGGCGCGCGACGCGGTGGCTTCTCGCACCTGATCTGGGCGGTGGGGCGTGCGCCGAACACGGAAGGGCTCGATCCGGGTGCGGCCGGCGTTCGGCTCGATGCCATGGGCTGCGTGGCTACCGACCGTTTGCAGAACACAAACGTCCGGGGCATATACGCGATCGGGGACGTCACCGGCCGCATGCCGCTGACGCCGGTCGCCATCGCGGCCGGCCGGCGGCTGGCGGACCGGTTGTTCGGGGGTTGCGAGGATCGGCATCTGGACTACGCCTGCATACCGACGGTGGTGTTCACCCATCCGCCGATCGGCGCGGTCGGCCTGACCGAGGAAGAGGCGGTAGCCGGGTATGGCACCGAGGTCAAGGTTTACGTTTCGCGCTTCGTGCCCCTGTATCACGCCCTGACTGCCCACAAGCCACAGAGCGTCATGAAGCTCGTCACCGTGGGCAGCGAGCAGCGCATCGTCGGCTGTCACATCGCCGGGCCGGGTGCCGACGAGATACTGCAGGGGTTCGCCGTGGCCGTGCGCCTGGGCGCGACCAAGGCTGATTTCGATGACACCGTGGCGATCCATCCGACGAGCGCCGAAGAGCTCGTCACCATGTCCTGACCCGCGGGGAGCGGAAAGATGTCGATCCAGCATTATGAGCGCGTCCTGCCGGCGCTCGGCGCGCGCGTTTACGTGCACGAGTCGGCGCAGCTGTCCGGTCGCGTGACCGCCGGCGACGACGTGTCGTTCTGGCCCTTGAGCGTGGCCCGCGGCGATGTCAACACGATCGAGATCGGCGCGCGCAGCAACGTGCAGGACGGCGCTCTGCTGCATGCGACCCACGATGGACCTTATACGCCGGGCGGCCTGGCGTTGTGGCTCGGCGAGGACGTGACCGTCGGGCATCGCGCGGTCCTGCACGCCTGCCGCGTCGGCCCGCGCTGCCTGATCGGCATCGGCGCGATCGTGCTCGACGGCGCGGAGCTCGGCTCCGACGTGCTGCTCGCGGCAGGCAGCCTGGTGCCGCCCGGCAAGCGGCTCCGGTCGGCCACGCTCTACCGCGGCTCGCCCGCGCGGCGCGTGCGCGCGCTGACGGGCGAGGAGCTCGGGATGTTGCGCTATTCCGCCGCACATTACGTGCGGCTCAAGGACCGCTACCTGAGCACCGCTGCCGGATAGGGTCAAAGGATCCCGGGCACTAGCCGCGGTTCCATGCCGCAAGCTTTTCCAGCACGGGCCGCGTGTCGGGCCGCACGCCGCGCCAGATGAAGAACGACTCCGCAGCCTGTTCGACCAGCATGCCCCAGCCCTTGTAAACCTGTTTGGCGCCCCGATTGCGCGCCCAGCGCGTGAACGGGGTCGCCTTCTGCCCGTAGGCGAGGTCGTAGCACAGGGTGCCTGCGCGCACTGCCTGCGCCGGAAGCGGCGACTCCTCGCCGCCTGCGCCCGGCGCCGTCGCGTTGATGATGATATCGAAGCTTTCCTCGCCGAGGTCGTCGTATCCCGAGCCGCGCGCCACCCCCTCTTCGGCGAAATCGGCAGCCATCTGCACGGCCTTGTCGGTGTCGCGATTGGCGATGATGAGCTCGGCCGGCCGCTGTCCCAGCAGCGGGGCGGCAATTCCGCGCGCGGCGCCGCCGGCGCCGAGCAGCAGCACGCGGCGGCCTGCGATCCGGGCGTCGAGATTGCGCAACAGATCAGTCACCAGGCCTGCACCGTCGGTGTTGTCGCCCTGGAGCCGCCCGCCACCCAGCGCCGTCAGCGTGTTGACCGCGCCCGCGACGCGCGCGCGCGGCGTCGTGTCGTCCGCGAGCGCCGCGGCCGCTCGCTTGTGCGGCCGTGTCACATTGAGCCCGAGACCACCGCTGGCGAAGAACTCGCGCACGCGCGGCGCGAATTCCTCCGGCGGCGACTCGATGCGCTCATAGCGAATGCTCTGCCCGGTCTGCTCGGCGAACTGCGCGTGGATGATCGGCGAGTAACTGTGGCTGATCGGAAAACCGGTGACGGCATAAAGATCCGCGGTCGCGTCGTCAGTCATGCCAGCTCCCCGAATGCCCACCTGAGGGTGAAGTAGAACAGAATCGAGAGGATTGCGCCTGCCGGGATTGTAACCAACCAGGACAGGAATATGCGCCCCACCGTCGCCAGATTGATCGCCGCGATACCGCGCGCCATGCCCACCCCCAGCACGGCACCGACCAGGGTATGGGTGGTGGAGATCGGCAGACCGGTGCCGGACGCCAGGACGATAGTCGTGGCGGCTGCCAGCTCGGCCGCAAAGCCACGGCTCGGAGTGAGCTCGGTGATGCGCCGTCCCACTGTGGCGATGACGTGGCGGCCGTAAGTCGCGAGGCCGACGACGATACCCGCGCCGCCGAGCAAGAGGATCGACAGCGACACGGCGGACGCGTCGCCGACGATGCCGGTCTGGGCGACGCTGATCACCGCCGCGACCGGGCCGATGGCGTTGGCGACGTCGTTGGAGCCGTGCGCGAAGGCCATTGAGCAGGCGGTCACCACCATGAGAACGCCGAACACGCGCTCGACCGTGTGGAAATGAAATTTCTTTTCGGCCTTCCTGTCGACCTCGATGCGATCGATGAAGATCTTGCCGATCACAGCGATCATGAGCCCGATGAGCACCGCGGCCATATAGGCCTGCGCGGCACCGAGCTCGAGGCCGATATGTTTGAGTCCCTTGAACAACGTGATCAGGGTAATGACGAAGCCCGCGAGGAACATGTACATCGGCACGAACCGGCGCGCGCGGGCCAGGGGATCGGGATGCACGAGTATCAGAAGCCGTACGCTGGTGAAGATCAGAAAGGCGATGACGCCCGCGAGCAGCGGCGACACGACCCAGCTCATGACGATCGTGCCCACCGAACCCCATTTGATGGTGTCGAGGCCGACGCCGACCGCGGCGAAGCCCACGATAGCGCCGACGATCGAGTGAGTGGTCGATACGGGCCAGCCCCGGCGTGAGGCGACCAGCAGCCAGATGCCGGCTGCCAGCAGCGACGAGAGCATGCCCATGACGAGCAGCTCCGGGTCATCGGCGAAATAGGCCGTATCGACGATGCCCTGGCGGATGGTTGCCGTGACCTCGCCGCCGGCGAGCACGGCGCCGCAGAACTCGAATATCGCGGCGACCACGATCGCCTGGCGGATGGTCAGCGCTTTGGAACCGACCGAGGTGGCCATGGCGTTAGCGACGTCGTTCGCGCCGATGCCCCATGCCATGAACAGCCCGAAGGCCACGGCGAGGATCAGGTAAGCGGTGACATGCTCCATCCGCTGCGCAGTCTGCCCGCGACCGCTAGTAGGTGAGCAGAAGCTCGAGGCGGCGGCCGACGCGTTCCGCCATGTCCGCGATCTCGCCGACGAGCTCGATGACACGGTACAGGAACATGACCTCGACGGGGGGCAGGTCCTTCTCGAGCGCGAACAGCCGGGCGCGGATTTCGGTCTGCATGCGGTCGGTGTCGCTCTCGATGCTGTCGAGCTCCTCTATGAGCGACTCGACGAGGCGCGCTTCGGCGCCTCTGAAGCCCGTCTCGTACAGCTCGTCCAGCTCGCGGACGCTCTTGCGCGCTTTCTTGACCGCATCGATGCTGCGCGCGACAAAAGCCAGGAACGGCGCGGAGATCTGTGGCGGCAGGCGCATGCGCCGTCCGACGACCAGCCCGGAAACGTCCTTGGCGCGGTTCGCGATCTTGTCCTGCACGAGCACGAGCTCGAGGATGTCGCCGCGCGCGACGGGCATCAGCAGGTTCCTCGGCAGCTTGCCGCGTATCGCCTGCTTGAGCTGGTCCGCCTCGTCCTCGAGCTCGGTGATGCGCTGGCGCGCCTCGCCGACTTTCTGCCAGTCGTCCGCGGCCACCGCGTTGAACAGCGCGATGAGCTGCTTCGCGCACTGGTAGACGCGGTCCATGTGCGCCTGCAGCGGCGCGACCGGTGACGAGCCGAAGATGCGCGCCAGATAGCTGGTCATCGCCCGGCTTGTTCCGCGAGCCAGGATGCGGCGCGCTCCGCGTAGTAAGTGATGATGGCGTCGGCTCCGGCGCGCTTGATCGCCAGCAACGACTCCAGCGCGGCGGCCGGACCGTCCAGCCAGCCGTTTGCCGCGGCCGCCTCGAGCATGGCGTACTCGCCGCTGACCTGATACGCGAATGTCGGCACCCGCAATTCGCTGCGTACCCGGTGCACGATGTCGAGACAGGGCAGGGCGGGCTTGACCATGACGACGTCGGCGCCCTCCGCGATGTCGAGCGCCGCCTCCCGCAACGCCTCGTCGCTGTTGGCGGGATCCATCTGGTAGCCGGACTTGTCGCCGCCGGCCAGGCTCGCGGCGGAACCGACCGCGTCGCGGAACGGTCCATAGAAGCGCGACGCATACTTGGCCGAGTAAGCGAGGATGCGGGTGTCGACGAAGCCGGCGGACTCGAGCGCGGCGCGGATCGCGCCGATGCGGCCGTCCATCATGTCGGAGGGCGCGATCATGTCTGCGCCGGCCTCGGCCTGCGAGAGCGCCTGGCGGACAAGCGCGGCGACGCTCGGGTCGTTGGCGACCCGCCCCCCGTCGTCGAGCACGCCGTCCTGGCCGTGGTCGGTATAGGGGTCGAGCGCCACGTCGGTGATGATCCCGAGCTCCGGCAGCTCCGCCTTGAGCGCGCGCACCGCGCGCTGCACGAGGCCGCCGGGGTTCCAGGCCTCGCCGCCGTCGGCGGACTTGAGCGCCGAGTCGATGACCGGGAACAGCGCAATCGCGGGGATGCCGAGCCGGGCGACGCGGGCGGCCCGGGCGACGAGCTCGTCGATGCTCAGCCGTTCGACGCCGGGCATCGAGGGCACCGGCACCCGCTGCCTGCGACCTTCGACGACGAACAGCGGGCAGATCAGGTCGTCGAGCGATAGCGTGCGCTCGCGCACCAGCCGCCGGGAGAAGTCGTCGCGACGGAGGCGCCGCATGCGAGTGGCGGGATAGGCGCCGGGCATCCAAAAACCCCGAACCGTCGTAGAATGGATGCCGATTCTCGCCCATTGTGGCGGCCCTGACAAAAAAAAAAGTTGTAATAACCCGTGTATCCCGACGGTCATTCCCCCATGCACGAAGACGACAGCGAGCGCGACAGGCGCCGGCGCTTCGACGAGCTCGTGGCGCCGCTGCGCACCGATCTGTTCCGCTATGCGTTCTGGCTCGGCCGCGATCGCGGCCTCGCAGAGGACGTCGTGCAGGAGGCGATGCTGCGTGCCTGGCGCTCCCTCGGTGACCTGCAGGATCGCGGCGCCGTCAAGCCGTGGTTGTTGACCATCGTGCGACGCGAGCATGCAAGGCAATTCGAGCGCAAGCGCCTGGAGACGACCGATATCGACAACCTCCCGCCCGCCGACCAGAGCCGCCTCGCGGGCGGTCATTCGGCCGATGTCGAAGACGTGCGTCGCGCGATCTTCATGCTCGACGACGGATATCGCGAGCCGCTGGTATTGCAGGTGCTGATGGGCTACTCAACAGTGGAAATCGCGCAGATGATGAGCATCGAGCAGGGTGCGGTGCTGACGCGGCTGTATCGCGCGCGCAAAAAGCTGCGGCGCAAGCTCGAGAAGTCGCGCGCGGCGCGGCACAACGGCCGCGCATGAGCATGAGCTGCCTGGAATTCCGGCGGATCTGCGGCGCGGAGCCGGGCTGCAGCCGCGACGATTTCGCCGCACATCGCCAGGGCTGCGCCGGCTGTGGCGCTTTCGCCGCAGAAATGCAGGCGCTCGACGGGCTCATTCTGGAGGCGCTCAGCATTGAGGCGCGCGACCTGCCGCGCGACCGGGCAGAGGCGGCTCGTCCACCGGCCCGCCCCCGTAGCAGGCCTCCGGCCTGGCTCGGGATTGCGGCCAGCCTGGCCGCCGGGCTCGCGATCGCCTCCGTGATCTGGCTGTCCCTCCCGCGTGTGTCGCTTGCGCACGAAGTCGTCGAGCACGTCGTGCACGAGCCGATGTCCCTCTCCGGCCCGGCCATCCCCGTCGAAGATGCGGAGCTACGCAAGGCGCTCGACGTCGCCGGCGCGTCGCTCGGCGGCGAGGCCGGGCTGGTCCGATACGCCATGGTCTGCCTGTTCCGCGGCAAGCTGGTTCCCCACCTCGTCGTGCAGGGCGAGCGTGGCCCGGTCACAGTCATGCTGCTGCGGGAGGAGAAGGTATCGGCGCCGATGCCGATCGACGAGGGCGGGTTCGAAGGCACGATCGTGCCCGCCGGCGAAGGCAGCATCGCCGTCCTGGGCCGGGAGCCCGGGGACATTCAGCTGGTGAAAAACCGAGTTCTCGAGGCGTTGCAGTGGCCGGCCGATCCGCGGCCGCAGTCGACGCCTTGATTCCTGTTCCTTCGGGAACACAACAACAGGAGATTGACGTATGTCCAGAAAACACGAAATGAAACCCCTTGCCATTGCCGTTGGCGCTGCGCTGGCGGCCTCGTTCGGCGCAACCGCCAGCGCAGATGCGAGCCCGTTCGCCATGACCAGCCTCGCGAGCGGCTACATGGCGGCCGACATCGGCGAAGGCACCTGTGGTGGCGACAAGGGCGAGGAAGGCACCTGCGGCGGCGACAAGGACGCGGAAGGCACCTGTGGCGGCGAGAAGGGCGAAGAGGGCCATTGCGGGGGCGACAAGGATGCCGAGGGCCACTGCGGAGGTGAAAAAGGCGAGGAAGGAAAATGCGGCGAAGGGAAATGCGGCGGCGACAAGGGCGAGGAAGGCCAGTGCGGAGGCTCGGTCTGAGGCTACGCATGCGCTGACGGCCAGCGTCGGCGAAAGCCCGCGACGAGCGATCGTCGCGGGCTTTTTTTTCGGTTCATCGTCCATTCAGCCTGCGGCTGTTCTCATGAGCGACGTGCCGTGCCGCCGGTGCGCGCACCTGGTCGACGGCATGATATTTGCCCGGTGACGGACCAGCCCGCGCGCCTGCCGGCGTTGTGCGAAGGGCAGGAATTGAGCGGGAAGACACACGAAATGGAGTGAACTGACTTATGAGCAACAGGACGCAAGTGAAGAAGCCGATCGCCATCGCCATCGGCGCAGCGTTGGCCACCACGTTCGGCGCGGCCGGCATCGCCAATGCCGACGCCAGCCCGTTCGCGATGACCGCGCTCGGCAACGGCTACATGGCGGCAGGTGACCGCGTGGGCGGCGGCAAGGAAGGCGAAGGCAAATGCGGCGGCGGCAAGAAGTTCGAGAAAATGGACACCAACGCCGACGGCGAGCTGACCCGTGCGGAGCACGATGCCTACTGGGCGGCGAGGTTCAACGAAGTCGACGAGAACAAGGACGAGCAGATCACACGCACTGAAATGGAAGCCGCGCACCATGGCAAGGGCGCTGAAGGCCGCTGTGGCGGCGACAAGGACGAAGCCGGCGGCAAGGAAGGCGAAGGCAAGTGCGGCGAGGGCAAGTGCGGCGGCGGCAAGGAAGGCAAGTCGGAGATGTTCGACACCATGGACACCGACGGCGACGCCGGCGTGAGCCGTGCCGAGCATGCAGCCTACTGGAGCGCGAAGTTCGACGAGGTCGATACCGACGGCGACGGCGTCGTCACGGCCGACGACATGAAGGCTGCGCATGGAAAGCAGGGTGCGGAAGGAAAATGCGGCGAGGGTAAATGCGGCGGGTCGGTCTGACGTCGCAGCGATGAGTCCGGCCTGACCGGAACCGAGACCCGCGGCATGCACGCCGCGGGTTTTTTTTCGCGTCGGGGCCGCAGTCGAAATGCCGTAAGATGCGCGGCATGAGCGCTCCCCCAAAAGCCCGTTGTGCCTGGGTCGAGGGCGGCAGTGCGACCATGCTCGAGTATCACGACAGCGAGTGGGGCGTGCCCGTGCACGACGACCGGTGCCAGTTCGAGTTCCTGCTGCTCGAGGGCGCGCAAGCGGGCTTGAGCTGGGCCACCGTCCTCGGCAAGCGCGCGGGCTATCGCCGGGCCTTCGCGGGCTTCGATGCAGCGAAGGTTGCGCGCTTCAGCCGCGCCCGCGTGCAGCGGCTGCTCGAGAATCCCGGGATCGTTCGCAACCGGCTGAAGATTGCGGCCGCAGTGACCAATGCGCGCGCCTTTCTCACCGTGCAGGAGGCCTTCGGCAGCTTTTCTCGTTACGTCTGGGGCTTTGTCGGCCACGCGCCGATGCAAAACCGCTGGCGGGTCCAGCGCGACGTGCCCGCGACCAGCGCGGTTTCCGACGCGCTCAGCAAGGATCTGCGGCAGCGGGGCTTCAAATTTGTCGGCAGCACCATCGTTTACGCGCATATGCAGGCCACCGGCATGGTGAACGACCACCTCACGAGCTGTTTCCGGCATCGCGAGTGCGCACTCGCCGCCCGTAGCCGCAGGCACGCGGCGTGCTGAAGCTCTACGGCTTCACGCCGCCGCACGCGCACATCCGCGGCTGGCTCGACCGGGTGGCCGACATGCCCGGCCACATTCCCATGACCGGCGATGCGCAACCGCGCCGGCATGCCTGAGGCCCGCTGCATCGCGGTCGCCTGGGCGGCGCTGCTCGCGTCCGGCCCGGTCTGTGCCGATCCCGCGGCTGCCGCGCAGGACGCGGCGCGGAGCTACGTCGCCCGGCACGAGCACGACATTCTGCGCGAGTTCATGACCCTGCTCGCGATTCCCAACCTTGCGTCCGACTCCGCGTCCATCCGGCGCAACGCAGAGCACATCGCGGGACTCCTCGACCAACGCGGCGTGGCTGCACGCCTGCTCGAGGTCAAAGGGAGCCCGCCGGCCGTGCACGGCGAGCTGCGCGCGCCGGGCGCCGGATTCACGCTCATGATCTACGCGCATTACGACGGGCAACCGGTGACGGAGTCGGACTGGGTCTCGCCTCCGTGGCAGCCGGTGCTGCGCGACGGGCGCGTCGAGGACGGCGCGAAGGACATCCTCGCCGCGTCGCTCGACGGTCCGCTGGACCCCGACTGGCGCGTGTATGCGCGCTCGGCTGGGGACGACAAGGCGCCGATCGTGGCCGTGCTGCGCGCGCTGGACGCGCTCGCGGCTGCCGGCATCCCGCGCGCGGTCAATCTCGAGTTCTTTTTCGAAGGCGAGGAGGAGGCCGGCTCGCCGCACCTCGGCGCGATGCTCGATCGCCACGCCGGCGCACTGGGGGCCGACCTGTGGCTGTTCTGCGACGGCCCGCGCCATCAATCGGGCCGTCCGCAGCTCGCCTTCGGCGTGCGCGGCGTCGCCGGCATGGATCTCACCGTATTCGGGCCGGCGCGCGCCCTGCACAGCGGGCACTATGGCAACTGGGCGCCGAACCCGGCCGCCATGCTCGCGCACCTGCTCGCCGGCATGCGCGCCCCTGACGGGCGCATCCTGATCGAGGGCGTGGACGATGCGGTGCGCCCGCCGACCGCTGCCGAGCTCGCGGCCGTCGCGGCCGCGCCGCCCGTCGACGCGCAACTCAGACAGGAGTTCGAACTCGGCCACAACGAGGGCGGCGATACGCGCCTGGAGCTTCTGCTGCTCGAGCCTGCGCTGAACGTGAAGGGCCTGCACGCGGGCGCGGTGGGAGATGCCGCGCCGAACGCCATTCCGGTGAGCGCCACGGCGGCGCTCGGCTTTCGCCTGGTGCCGGATCTGACGCCGGCGAAGTTGCGCGAGCTCGTCGAGGCCCACGTGCGAGCCCAGGGCTACCGCGTCGTGCGCGAGCCGCCCGATGCGCCGGCCCGGCGCGCTCACGCGCGCATCGCGCAGCTCGATTGGCACGACAGCGGCTATCCGGCCGTGCGCACCGATATGGCATCCCCGCCGGCACGCGCGCTCATCGACCTCATGCAGCGGGTGGCCGGCGACGAGCTGGTGCTCATGCCCACCATGGGCGGCAGCCTGCCGCTGTATCTGATCGCCGAGCGCCTGGGCGCGCCCGTCGTCATCCTGCCGATCGCCAACCACGACAACAACCAGCACGCGGCGAACGAGAATCTGCGGCTCGGCAACCTGTTCCAAGCCGTTGCAACCTACGCTGCCCTGTTCGCGGGCCTCGCGCCCGCCGCGGTGCAACCGGGAGACTAGGAGACTGGACATGGGAGCGCACATCACGAGCATCTACGCCGCGCTCTGCGGCATTCTCATGATCGCCCTCGCGCTGCGCGTAACGCTGGCGCGGCGGCGTTACCGGGTGGGTGTCGGCTCCGGGGGCGAGGAATCGCTCGAGCGGGCCATCCGCGTGCACGCCAACTTCGCCGAGTTCGTGCCGCTCGCGCTGATCCTCATGCTGCTCGCCGAGCTCGGCGGCGTCACCGGCTGGCTCATGCACGTCTTCGGCATCACGCTCGTGGTCTCGCGGCTGTTGCACGCCTGGGGTTTGACGCGATCCGGCGGCGAGTCGTTCGGCCGCATGTACGGCACGCTAGGCACCTGGGCGCTGATCCTCGTGCTGGCCGTGCTGATCCTGCTGCGCCAGGCCTAGTGGCTGGGCTCACTCCCGCGCGAAGATGCGCGCGGGATCGCGGAACGCCTTGAACTCGAGCGCGTTGCCGGACGGGTCCTCGATGAAGAGCGTCGCCTGCTCGCCGGGCTCGCCGCGAAAGCGGATGCGCGGCTTGATCAGGAATGCGACGCCGCGCTCTCCCAGCCGCTCGGCGAGCGCCTGCCAGGCGTCCCATTCGAGTATGACGCCGAAATGCCGCACCGGCACGCGGTCGCCGTCGACAGCGCCGGTCGCAGCCGGCCCTGTGTCCCGGGCGAGATGGGCGGTGATCTGGTGGCCGAAGAACTCGAAGTCGATCCAGCGCTCCGCCTCGCGGCCGACCGGACAGCCGAGCGTACCGGCATAGAACGCGCGCGCCGCGCCGAGGTCGGTCACCGGGAAGGCGAGGTGGAACGGCGGGCCGGTCATGCGCGGTCCGCCGCGAGCCAGTCGCGCGGCTTGAGGAAATCGGCGCTCAACCTGGCCTCGGGCGATCCGGGCTCCGGCTGCCACGCGTATTGCCAGCGCGCGAGCGGCGGCAGCGACATGAGAATCGACGCCGTCCGTCCACCCGACTGCAGCCCGAACAGGGTGCCGCGGTCGTAGATCAGGTTGAACTCGACATAACGCCCGCGACGCAGCAGCTGGAATTGCCGCTCCCGCTCGGTGTGCGGGGTATCCCTGCGGCGCGTGACGATCGGCCGGTAAGCGGGCAGGAAGTGATCGCCGACGCTGCGCGCGAACGCGAAGCAGGTATCGAAATCCCAGCGGTCGAGATCGTCGAAGAACAGCCCGCCGATGCCGCGCGCCTCGTCGCGGTGCGGCAGGAAAAAGTACCGGTCGCACCATGCTTTGAGCTCCGGGTAGAGATCGTCGCCGAAGCGCGCGCAAGCGGCGCGGGCCGTGCGGTGCCAGTGCACGGCGTCCTCGTCGAAGCCGTAGCAGGGGCTCAGGTCGAAGCCCCCGCCGAACCACCAGACGGGTGCTGCGCCGGCCTGCGTCGCCATGAAGAACCGCAGGTTGGCATGTGCAGTCGGCAGGTAGGGATTGCGCGCATGCGTGACGAGCGACACTCCGGCCGCGACGAACGCCCGCCCGGCAAGCCCGGGGCGGCGCGCGGACGCCGCCTCGGGCAGGGCGCTGCCGGCAATCCGCGAGTACGCCACGCCGGCCTGCTCGAACACGTTGCCGCCGGTCAGCACGCGGGTGTCGCCGCCGCCTGCCTCGCGCTGCCAGAGATCCTGCGTGAAGCGCGCGCCCCCGTCGAGACGCTCGAGCTCGGCGGCGAGCACCCCCTGCAGCTCGCGCAGCCAGCTGTCGACAGCTTCGATGTCGGCCACCTTAAGCCCGCAGCAACTCGTTGGTCAGGGCGTCGCGGATCTCCGTGGGACGGGCCGCCCCGCCCGCGGCCCCCGGCACGACGATATCGAGCTTGTCGCCGAACCGCCGCCGTACGCCGAGCGCCGTGCGCGCCGGCGGTCGGCCGGCAATGTTGGCACTCGTCGAGACCAGGGCTGCGCCGAAGGTCTCGCAAAGCCGCCTCGCCACCGGATGCGCCGTCACGCGCACGGCCACGGTGTCGCGGCCGCCTGTGATCCACGGCGGGGCGGCGGGCGCGGCGGGCACGATCCAGGTCACCGGTCCCGGCCAGCTTCTGCGCAGGCGCCGCTCGATGCGCGCATCCAGCGGCGCCATGAACGCCTCGAGCTGCTCGCGGTCGGCGGCGATGAGTATGAAGCCGGCGTGCAGATCGCGGCGCTTGATCTCTGCGAGCCTGAGCGTCGCTGACGCCGAATCGGGCCGGCAGCCCAGCCCATAGACGGCCTCGGTCGGATAGGCGACTACGCCATCGTCGGCTAGCGCGCGACAGGCCCTGCGCAGCACGAACCGCAGGCTGTCGATGGCTGCGCCCTTGCCCGGCACCGGGGTTTCAGGAGGCCGGCGTGCCGGTCTTGCGGCCGGCTTTCTTTTTCTTTCGCGCCGCCGGCTTTTTGCGTGCTGCCGGTTTCTTGGGCGCAGCGGCCTTCTGCGCCGCGGGCGCCTTCTTCGTCGCGGCTCGCCGCCGGCCGCGCGGCGGCGCGCTCGCGAGCAGCCCGCGGCACTCCTCGAGCGACAGGCTGCGCGGATCGCGGTCCTTCGGAATGCGCGCATTGCGCGTGCGGTCAGTGATGTAGGGTCCGTAGCGGCCATTCAGGATCTGGATGCCGGCCTCGGGAAAATCGCGCACCAGGCGCTTCGCGTCAGCCTCTTGCTTGCCGCGGATGAGCGCGAGCGCACGCTCGAGGTCGATCGTGTACGGATCGTCCTCGCGCAGGGACACGAACCTGTCGCCATATTTCACATACGGCCCGAAGCGACCGATGCTCGCCGACACAGGCAGGCCGTCGGGGGTGGACCCGAGCTCACGCGGCAGCTTGAAGAGTTCGAGCCCTTCGGCCAGCGTGACGGAATCCATCCGCTGCCCCGGCCGCAGGCCCGCGAATTTCGGCTTCTCCGCATCCTCGCGCCTGCCGATCTGCACGAACGGCCCGAATCGCCCCATGCGCACGCTGACCGGACGGCCGCTCGCCGGATCGATGCCGAGCTGGCGCGCCTGGACGACTTCCTCGCGCGTGACGGAGGTTTCTTTTTCCTGCACGCGCTTGCTGAAGGGGTCCCAGAACTCCCTCATCAGCGGCTTCCACTTTTCCTCGCCGCGCGAGATTGCGTCGAGCGCATCCTCCATGCGCGCGGTGAAGCCGTAGTCGACGTACCGCTTGAAGTGCCGCGTCAGAAACTTGTTGACGATGCGCGCGATGTCGGTCGGCACGAAGCGCCGGCTGTCCATCTCCACGTATTCACGATTCTGCAGCGTCGAGATGATGCTCGCGTACGTCGATGGCCGCCCTATGCCGTGCTCTTCGAGCGCTTTTACGAGGCTCGCTTCCGTGTAGCGCGGCGGCGGCTCGGTGAAATGCTGCTCGGGGCGCACGGCGACCAGCTCCAGCCGGTCGCCCTCGCTGACCGCTGGCAGGACGCGCTCGTTGTCGTCATCGGTCGCCGCGTCGTCGCGCCCCTCCTGGTAGACGGCAATGAATCCTGGCGTCTTGAGCGTCGAGCCCGTCGCGCGGAAGCGGTGCCGCCCTCCGCCGTCGGGCCCGGCCAGCAGGTCGAGAGTGACCGTATCGAAAACGGCGTGGGTCATCTGGCAGGCGACCGTGCGTTGCCAGATCAGCGTGTAAAGCCTGAGCTGATCGGGGTCGAGCCGCCCGGCGAGATCCTCGGGCGTGCGGCCCGTGGACGTGGGCCGGATCGCCTCGTGGGCCTCCTGCGCGTTCTTGGCCTTGGTCTTGTAGTGACGCGGCTTGTCCGGCAGGCTCGCCGCGCCGAACCGCTGCCGTATGGTCGCGCGGATGTCCTCGACGGCCTCGCTCGCGAGCGACACCGAGTCGGTGCGCATGTAGCTGATGAGCCCCACCGAGCCGTCGCCCACGTCGATGCCCTCGTAGAGCTTCTGCGCGAGACGCATGGTCCGCTTGGCGCTGAAGCGCAGCTTGCGCGACGCCTCCTGTTGCAGGGTCGAGGTCGTGAAAGGCGGTGCCGGGTTGCGTCGCCGCTCCTTCTTCTCGACACTCGCGACGGTCAGCACGCCGATGGCGGGAGATCCCGTCCCTGGCGAAAGCCCGGCCTGGTCACGAGCCGCGTCGCGGATCGCACGCTCCGCGGCCCGCGCCGCCGCCTCCTCCGTGAACGTGAACTGCTCGACCTTCTCGCCGTTGAACTCGGCGAGGCGCGCCGCGAAGACCTTGCCGTCCTTGTCGGCGTCCGCCTCGATGGTCCAGTATTCGCGCCGCTCGAAGGCCTCGATCTCCTCCTCGCGTTCGACGATCAGCCGCAGGGCCGGGCTTTGCACGCGGCCGGCGGAAAGCCCGCGGCGCACTTTCTTCCACAGCAGCGGCGAGAGATTGAAGCCGACGAGGTAGTCCAGCGCGCGGCGCGCCAGCTGCGCATCGACGAGCTCTTCCGACAGGCTTTGCGGGTGCTCGACGGCATGGGTGACGGCGCTGCGGGTGATCTCGTGAAACACGACCCGGTGCACGGTCTTGCCTTCGAGCAGTCCGCGCTCGCGCAGCAGTTCGCAGAGATGCCAGGCGATTGCCTCGCCCTCGCGGTCCGGGTCGGTCGCGAGGTACAGCGAGTCGGCCTTCTTGAGCGCCCGGGCGATGGCATTGACGTGTTTTTCGTTGCGCTCGATGAGCTGGTAGGTCGTGGCGAAATCGTTGGCCGGATCGACGGCGCCTTCTTTCGGCACGAGGTCGCGGACGTGCCCGTACGAGGCCAGCACGGCAAAATCCGGGCCGAGATATTTCTCGAGAGTCCGTCCCTTGGCGGGCGACTCGACGATCAGGAGGTTTTTCGCGGCCATGCCATTGATTCGCGCGGGTTTGCCGTGGGGCGGCTTGAGGTCCGCCCTAAAAATAAACCGCGGACGGGCCGCGGTCGATCGGGGTAAACGGGCCGGATGACGGGTTTATCGACAGGTCCTGGAGGCCGTCCTAGTGGACCGGACCGCTGCGGTCTTCGAACACGAGATCTTCCATGCGTGCATAGGCGGCTTCCTGGCCCGGCTGGCTGAACAGCACCATCAGCACTACCCACTTGATCTGCTCGACATCGATATCGGGAGCGCCGAGCGCCATGAGCCGGTCGATGACGAGCTCTCGCTGGGTTGCGCTCAGGATCGCGATCTGCTCGAGATAGGTGATGTATCCGCGGCACGCAGCGTCCAGCCGCGCCTGCTCCGCCTGGCCGTAGATGCGCATGGCGCAGGGCGTCGGTGCCGGCCGGGCACCGTGATTCGCCTGCAGGCTGGTCAGGCCGTCGAGCCATTCCAGCGCATGGTCGATCTCCCGGTCCCTGAAGCCCGCCCGCTCGAGCTCGTCCCGCAGCTCGTTGCGGTCAGGCTCCGGCTCGTCCTCGGTATCGACGTAGGCCTCGAAAAGATACATCAGCACGTCGAGCACGTTTTCCTTCATTTCATGACCTTGCGCGGCAATAGGCGCCGCCCGGGACGGACTGCACGTGCCCCTCGAGCTCCAGGATCAGGAGCATGGAGGAAAGCTCTCCGGGCGTCAATCCGGTGCGCTCGGCCAGCCGGTCCACCGCAATGGGCTCGTAGCCGAGCGCGTCGAGCAGCTGCCGGTATGCCTCGTCGGCCTCTCGCGGCAGCCTCCCGGGCGGCGACGCGTCGCCCGGCGGCATGGCTGCACGGTCGAGCGCGCCCGCCAGCGCGCCGAGCTCCTCGAGGATATCGCGCGCCGACTCGACGAGCTTTGCGCCCTGGCGGATGAGCCGGTGACAGCCGCGCGCCAGCGGGTTGTGAATCGAGCCCGGGATGGCGAACACCTCGCGGCCCTGTTCGCCGGCGAGCCGCGCCGTGATCAGCGAGCCGCTGCGCTCCGCTGCCTCGACGACGAGCGTGCCGAGGCTCAACCCGCTGATGATCCGGTTGCGGCGCGGGAAATGCTCGCGCGCCGGCGCAGTGCCGAGCGGGAACTCGCTGACCAGCGCCCCGGCTCGCGCGATATCGCCGGCCAGTCCGCGGTGGCGGGGCGGGTAGACGACGTCGGCGCCGGCACCGCAGACGGCAACGGTTGCGCCGCCCCCGGCCAGCGCGCCGCGGTGCGCGGCGGCATCGATGCCGACGGCGAGACCGCTCGTCACCGTGAGACCGCAGCCGGCGAGATACCGCGCGAACCCGAACGCGTTTTCCGTGCCGCCCGGCGTCGGGTTGCGGCTGCCGACGATGGCGATCTGCGGCGCCGCCAGCACGCCCGGATCGCCGTCGACGAACAGCGCGGCCGGTGGGTCCGGGATCTCGCGGAGCAGGGCCGGGTAGCCGGGCGAATCGATTGTCACGAGGTGGTGGCCCGGAAGCCCGAGCCATACGAGGTCCTGCGCGAGGCGGTCGCCGTCGGGCGAAGTCAGCGCCGCGAAGGTACGCTCATCGAGGCCCTGGGCGGTGAGCGTCGCGCGCGGCGCGCGCAGGATGGCGGCGGCCGAACCGCAGCACTCGAGGAGCGCGATGATGCCGGCGCTGCCCAGGCCCGGTGCGCGGACCAAAGTCAGCCACGCGTCGGCGCTGTCCATGTGCGGGCTCTCCGGCTGTGGCGGATCGGGATCCGCCCGGTACGCCAGGATAGCGCCGGCCGCCGGGCGCGGGCACCCCGCTTTTTCGAGCCTGTCGGGTCGTTACGTGGGACTGAGGACGCGGTCGTAGACGTGCATCTCGCTGGTCGCGCGCATGACCAGCGCGAATGCAATGCGGTCGTAAGTCTTGAACACCATGACCACTCCGACCGGCTCGTCGGGCAGCTTCACCTTCTCGGCGAACAGCCGCCTCTTGATATATCCGCCGCCCGCAACGGCGTCGCGCACGACGGGGCCGACCTCGAAAACCGACAGCACGTGGCCGGGCTCGAGGCCGTGACGCTCGCCGCGGTTCAGCACCACGACCTGGTCGTCGCCGATGAGGGCCAGCCCGTTTACGACGGAAATGATCTGGCCGTCGACGCCGGACTCCGGGGCGCGCGGATGGAAGTTCATCGGCACCTCGACATCGGCCGGCATGAGACGGTCGCCGGTCACGGCTTCGCGCGCAGTCTCCGTCAGGAACAGGGTCGACGGATCGCCGGCGCGCGCGATGCGGCCGTTGCCGACATACAGGCCCTCGAAGCCGACGATATCGTTGTCGTCGGGATCGTAGAGCGGCTTGCCGACGTGGATGACGTTGAAGCGCGTGCCGGCGGCGTCGCCGGTCCCGCGCACGTACACGTCGTTGCCGGCGCCGGCCATGAGATGGCCGTCCTCGGGGGCGAGGACATACGGCAGCGCGTCAAGCTCCTCCCTGTCGAGGACCGTCGGCCTCGCCAGGAAGGCAGCCACGATTTCGTACGGTATGGTGGGTATGGCATCCTCGAGCGACTCGGCGCGGATGCGCGGCGACAGCCGCTCGGTGCCCGTGCCGGCGCTCACCCCGCGCTCGAGCCTGAGCTGCGGCCGGCCGTCGACGAACACGAGCGTGAGCACGTCGCCGGGGTAGATGAGGTGCGGGTTCTCGATCTGCTGGTTGATATGCCAGATCTCCGGCCAGTACCAGGGATCCTCGAGGAACATCGCGGAGATATCCCACAGCGTGTCGCCGGACCGAACGACGTAGCGGTCGGGATGCCGGTCGGTGAGCCGGACCGTCCGCTCCGCGTCCTCTGCGAATGACGCCTGGTCGCGGAACGCCGGCTGGCGGCGCTCCTCGCCATACGAGCGGCCGGGCGGTGTCAGCTTGGACGCCGTGTCGTCCACGGCCGCGGTGCGCGCGACCTCGTTCTCCGGCTCTCGAGCGGCGGCGTCGCCGGCGGCCGGCTCACTGGCGCTGTTCGCCGCGCAGCCGCTCGCGAGCATCGCCCCGGCGATGAGAAAAGCGAAGACAGGCAGGCGTAGTACCACGTGCTTTGGAGATGACATAACCTGATCACTCCACGTTCGGCCGGTGATTTCCGGCTGTCGCCGGCGGGTCGAAACCCGCCCCCCTCCCGGCCGCGCTCTCGCCGGCCGGCGACCTGCGGCAGTGTGCCGGTTCCGGACTGGCCGCTGTTATAATGCGGCTCTCCGCGCGGCGCAACAGCGTTACGACGCCGCCCGCGCCAGGCCCGCTGCCGGCGACAGCTACTGCAACGTTGTCAGCACTTTAGCAGCATCTTGTATGGATTTGCACGAAACTTCGGCTGAGCTGCGATGGCGATATTGAACATATTGAAGTACCCGGATCCGCGGCTGCGCCGGCGCGCCGATCCGGTCGAACGCGTCGACGACGAGGTCCGCAGCCTGGCGGCCGATATGCTGGAAACCATGTACGCCGCACCGGGCATCGGACTCGCGGCCACGCAGGTCGACGTGCACCGGCGCGTGCTCGTCGCCGACGTTTCGAGCGACTCCACGGCGCCGATGTGCCTGATCAATCCCGAGCTCATGGATCGGCACGGCAGCGAGATCACAGAGGAAGGCTGCCTGTCGGTGCCCGGCGCATTCGACAAGGTCGAGCGCGCGAACCACGTGCGCGTGCGCGCTCTCGATCTCGACGGGCGGCCGGTGGAAATCGAGGCGGAAGGGTTGCTCGCGATCTGCATACAGCACGAGATCGATCACCTGAACGGCAAGCTGTTCGTCGACTATCTGTCCGAGCTCAAGCGCCAGCGCATCCGCAAGCGGCTCGAGAAGGAGCGCAAGCTCGGCGGCGACGAAGAGCCCCGCGCACGCGCCGCCGCGCCGGTCATCTGAGTGGCCCGGCGCGAGCCCGCTTCAGCTGCTTTCGTGACCGGTCACTAGCCGCTCTGCCGTCAACACGGCGGGCGGATCCGCTCATGCGCATCGTCTTCGCCGGCACACCCTCCTTCGCGCTGCCCTCGCTCGACGCGCTCGTCGACGCGGGCCTGCCGCCGCTCGTCGTCTATACGCGTCCGGACAGCCCGGCCGGCCGGGGGCGCGCGCTGCGCGCCAGCGCCGTCAAGACGCGCGCCAGGTCGCTCGGCATCGACGTCGTTCAGCCGGCAAGCCTGCGCGACGGCGCGGAGCAGGTGGCGCTGCGCGCGCTCGCGCCCGATCTTCTGGTCGTCGTCGCCTATGGCCTCGTGCTGCCGCCGGCCGTGCTCGATATCCCGCGGCTCGGCTGCATCAACGTGCATGCCTCGCTGCTGCCGCGCTGGCGCGGCGCGGCCCCCGTTCAGCATGCGCTGCTCGCAGGCGACGAGGAAACCGGCGTGTCGATCATGCGGATGGACGCGGGTCTCGACACGGGCGGCGTAGTGCTCCAGCACCGCCTGCGCATCGGCGGTTCCATGACGGCGGGCGAGCTCGAGGCGGCGCTGGCGGCGCTCGGAGCTCGCGCCCTGATCGAGGTCGTGCGCGCCTATCAGGCCGGCTCCGCCGTAGCGAAGCCGCAGGACGATGCGGCGGCCACCTGGGCCGGACGCATCGAGAAGCGGCACGCTCTCATCGACTGGAGCGCGCCGGCCGCGCAGATCGCGCGCCAGGTGCGCGCGTTCAACCCCCGGCCCGTGGCCGAGACCCGCCTGGGTGCGGAACGCCTGCGCATCTGGCGCGCCGAGCCGCTGGCTGCCGCCGCGCAGGCTCAGCCCGGCACGGTGCTGGCGGACGCTGCCGGCCACTTCGAGGTGGCGACCGGTGACGGCCGCCTGCGGGTGCTCTGCCTGCAGCTCCCGGGACGGCGGCCCGTCGAGGCGCGCGCCTTTCTGAACGCGAGCCGGCCGCACGGCGCCGTGCTCGGGTGACCCGGCCGGGTTCGGTGCCTTGCGGCAACGGTTCGCAGGGCGGCAGGCGCGCCGCATGAACGCGCGCGCGCAGGCGGCGCGCGTCGTCGCGGCCGTGGCCGCGGGGGCATCGCTCGATCGCGCGCTGCCGGCGGCGGCGCCCGACACGGACCGGGCCCTGCTCAGGATGCTCTGTTACGGCACGCTGCGCTGGTATCCGCGACTCGAAGCGCTGCTCGACGGCCTGCTGGAACGGCCGGCACGCGACGCGGATATCCGCGCGCTCATGCTCGTCGGCCTCTATCAGCTCACGGACACCGATGTCGCGGCGCATGCGGCCGTCGCGGAAACCGTGGAAGCGGCGAGGCATCTCGGCAACCCGCGCGCGGCCGGCCTCGTCAACGCCGTGCTGCGGCGTTTCCAGCGGGAGCGCACCGAGCAGCTCGGCCGCATCGAGGCCATGGAGACGGCGCGATTTGCGCATCCGGCGTGGCTCATCGAGCGCATACGCGGGGACTGGCCGGATGACTGGCAGGCGGTGCTCGCGGCCGGCAACCGGCCGCCGCCGATGTGGCTGCGGGTGAATCGCAGGCTGAGCGATGCGGCAGCGTACCTGGGCGAGCTCGCGAGCTGCGGTTACGATGCCGTGCCTTGCACGCTCGCGCCCGAGGCGCTGCGCCTCGTTCAGCCGCTCCCCGTTCAGGTGCTGCCCGGCTTCGAGGCCGGGCGCGTCTCGGTGCAGGACGCCGGCGCCCAGCTCGCCTGCGATGTCGTCGAGGCCCGCGACGGCATGCGCGTGCTCGACGCCTGCGCTGCACCCGGGGGCAAGGCCTGCCACCTGCTCGAGCGCAACCCCGGCATAGCGGAGCTGGTCGCCGTGGATCGCTCGGCGGCACGGCTCGAACGGCTCGCGCAGAATCTGGCGCGGCTCGGTCTCGCTGCGACCCTGCGCGTCGCCGACGCCGTGCAGACGTCGAAGTGGTGGGACGGCGCGGCCTTCGACCGCATCCTCCTCGACGTGCCCTGCTCGGCGACGGGCGTCATCCGGCGCCACCCGGACATCAAGCTGCTGCGCCGGCCGGCGGATATCGCGCGCTTCGCCGAGCGGCAACGCGGGCTCCTCGACGCGCTGTGGCCGCTGCTCGCGCCGGGCGGCCGGCTCGTGTACGCGAGCTGCTCGATCCTCGAGGCGGAAAACGCGGACGTGACCGGGGCCTTTCTCGCCTCGCAGCCGCAGGCTCGCGCGGCCGCGGGCTTCAACCGCGCGGCCGGCCGCGCCTGGGGTCGGGTGCGGGGCTCCGGCGTGCAGATCCTGCCCGGTGAGGCAGATATGGACGGCTTTTATTATGCTTGCTTCTCGAAACACGCCTGAGAGGCTGAAACGGTGCAAGCCCTGCGGGGTCAGACCCCATTATGTCGAGGGCGGTCCAGAACTCGCTGCGGGTATGGGATCTGACCCCGGCACAGCACGGGAGCGGCCCGCCGTGGAGCGGCGTGGTTTGAGCTGCCGGCGCGCTCGGGCGGGAACGCCGCGGCTCGTGGGGCTCATTGCGCTGGCAGCGGTGCTCTGGCAACCGGCGGCTGCCCAGGACGAGGGCCGTTTCGACATCCGCTCGGCCTACACCAGCCTGCGCGACGGGGTCTACTTCCTCGATGCGCGAGTCGAATACCGGCTCAGCGACGCGGCGCTCGAGGCCCTCGAGAGCGGCGTCGCGCTCACGCTCGAGCTGCAGATCGAGGTGACGCGCCGGCGGCGGTTCCTGCCCGATCCGGAGGTGGCTA
This sequence comes from Gammaproteobacteria bacterium, assembly GCA_035524935.1. Lineage (GTDB taxonomy): Bacteria > Pseudomonadota > Gammaproteobacteria > Steroidobacterales > JACDCP01 > JACDCP01. The sequence goes on from DATLFD010000014.1 coordinate 78,689, forward strand.
TGCTGCGCCAGCGCAACCAGCTGCAGTTCCACGCGCTCAGCCAGCGCTACGTCGTGCGCAACCTTAACAGCGGCGAGCAGGCGTCGTACGCAACTTTGTACGCGGCGCTCAATGCCGCCGGCCGGATTGCCGCTCTGCCGCTGATCGATGCGTCGCTGCTCGACGACGACGACGATTACGACGTGCAACTCCGCGCGTTGCTCGACGTGCGCGAGATCCCCGGCCCGCTGCGATTGCTCGCTTTCTGGCTCGACGACTGGCGCCTGGCCAGCGAGTGGTACACGTGGCCGTTAAGACCCTGAAGCGTCTTGCCTACGGCACGCTCATGCTGGTCGGAGCAGTGCTCTGGCTGAGCGCGCTGCTTTTGCTCAGCAAGACAGCGCAGAGCTCGGCGGAGTTCGGCCGCCTGCACGAGCTCATCCTGCTCATCAACGCCGCCGGTGTGCTGATCCTGCTGGTGTTGATCGCGATCAACCTGCTGCGCCTCGTCACGGACTATCGCCGGCACGTGGGCGGCTCGCGGCTCAAGGCCCGCATGGTGACCATGTTCGTGATCCTGACCGTGCTGCCGCTGTTGCTCGTCTACTGGTTCTCGGTGCAGTTCCTGCACCGCGGGATCGAGAGCTGGTTCAACGTCGAGGTCGAGGAAGGTCTCGGTGACGCGCTCGACCTGAGCCGCACGGCGCTCGATATCCTCATGGGCGAGTACCTGCAGCGCACCGAGGCGATGGCAGAGACCCTCGCCGCCGAGGACGACGTCGTCGGCGCGCTCAGCGCCTTCCGAACCGAGACCGGCGCGACCGAGGTGACCGTGTTCGGCAGATACGGCCGCATCATCGCTACCGCCTCCGGCCGCACCTCGGGGTTCCTGCCGACGCGGCCGAGCAGCGAAGCGCTCATGCAGATTCGACAGAACCGGCCGTACGTAAGTCCCGAGCCTCTGGCGGACGGCGGCTACCTGATCACGGCCGTGGCGCCGATACCGTCACGCTCGCCCGCCGACGAGCAGCGCATTCTGCAGAGCTTCTACCTCGTGACCGGCCGGCTGAGCAGCCTCGCCGACGCCGTCGAGCGCGCCTACACGCGCTACGGCGAGCTCGTGTTCCTGCGCGAGCCGCTCAAGAACAGCTTCACGCTGACGCTGACCGTGGTGCTCCTGCTGGCCATGCTTTCCGCCGTATATGGCGCATTCTTCGCCGCGCGCCGGCTGGTCGCACCTATCCAGCAGCTCGTCGCCGGCACGCGTGCGGTGGCGCAAGGCGACTTCGACACCCGGCTCCCGGTGCCGGCGCGCGATGAGATGGGGTTTCTCGTCAATTCCTTCAACGACATGACGCGCCGGCTGGCGGCGGCCCGCGAGCAGGCGCGGCAAAGCCAGGCACAGGTCGAGAGCGAGCGCGCCAACCTCGAAGTGATCCTCGCCCGGCTGTCCACCGGCGTCATCTCGCTCGAGCCCGGCCTCGAGCTGCGCACCGCCAACCAGGCGGCGGGCGCCATTCTCGGCCTCGAGCTCGAGGATAGGCTCGGTGAGCCGCTCGGCTCGGCGGCCGGCGAGAGCAGCCTGTTCGGCCAGTTCGTCGGCGTCGTCGAGCGCCGCCTGTCCACCGGGGAAGCCGACTGGCGCGAGCAGATCGTGCTGCGCGGCGAAGCCGGCCGCCGCGTGCTGACCTGCGCTTGCACCGCGCTGCCGGGTGAAGGCGGCACGCCCGGCGGTTTCGTCATCGTCTTCGACGACATCACCGCCCTGCTGCAGGCACAACGGGATGCCGCCTGGGGCGAGGTCGCGCGCAGGCTCGCCCACGAGATCAAGAATCCGCTGACGCCGATCCAGCTGTCCGCGGAGCGCATCCGACGCCGCTACCTGAGCAGCATGAGCGAGCTCGATGCGCAGGTGCTCGAGCGCGCGACGCACACCATCGTGCAGCAGGTCGAGGCGATGAAGGAGATGGTGAACGCTTTCAGCGAATACGCGCGGGTGCCGGACATGGAGTTCTCGCGATTCGACCTCAACCAGCTCATCGGCGAGGTCATCGACCTGTATCGCGCGCACGAGCACGGCATCGACATTCACCTCGACCTCGACCGCGCGCTGCCGGAAGTCGAGGCCGACGCGGGGCGCGTGCGGCAGATCCTGCATAACCTGATCCGCAACGCCGAGGAGGCGCTCGAGGGTGCGCCGGATGCGCGGATCGACATCCTCACGCGGCTGCACCGGCAGGGCGACCACCACGAATTCGCGGAGATCGTCGTCGAGGACAACGGCCCGGGCTTTCCCGCCGACGCGATCGAGCAGGTCTTCGATCCCTACGTGACCAGCAAGCCGAAGGGCACCGGCCTCGGCCTGGCGATCGTGAAGAAGCTCGTCGAGGAGCACGCCGGACGCATCGAGGCCGCAAATCGCCGCGCTGGCGGCGCCCGCGTCAGCCTCCTCCTGCCGGTCAACGAGGCGGCGCGTTCGGCCATGACGCCGGGCACGCCCCGGCGCCACGACGTGCAAAGGGAGCGCGCATGACCCTGAACGAATTCGGCCGTCACGACCGCCGAGAGGTGAGCTGAGATGGGATCATCCATCCTCGTCGTCGACGATGAGTCGGACATCCGCAGGCTGCTGAAGGAGATCCTCTCCGAGGAAGGCTACGACGTCGCCGTCGCGGCTGATGCAGCCGAGGCGCGCGTTTCCTGGGAGCAACTGGATCCCGATCTCGTGCTGCTCGACATCTGGATGCCGGGTACGGACGGCATCACGCTGCTCCGGGAGCGCGCGGAGAAGTCCGGGCTGCACTGCCCCGTGGTCATGATGTCCGGCCACGGCACGGTCGACACAGCCGTGGAGGCGACACGGCTGGGCGCGTTCGATTTCGTCGAGAAGCCGCTTTCGCTCGCCAAACTGCTGCGCACCGTGGAAAGCGCGCTCAGCAGCGGCCGCGCCGGGAAGGCCGCGACCGCCCGCTCGCTGGTGCCGGCGCTCATCCCCCCGGTCGGCAAGAGTCGCGCGATGCGTGAGCTGCGCGAGAGAGTGCAGCGCGTGGCGCCGCACGCAACGGCCGTGCTCATCACCGGCGAGGCAGGGACCGGCCGCGAGGCGTTCGCCCGGTATCTGCATTCGCTGAGCCCGCGGGCGGCCGAACCGTTCGTCGTCCTCGTGGCCGGTGCGCTGACCGGGGACAACGCAGCGACGCAGATCCTGGGCAGCGAAAACGGCGGCGTCGTCGCCGGCTGCCTCGAGCGCGCCCGGGGCGGCGTGCTGTTCATCAACGAGCTGCAGGATCTCCTGCCCGACGCGCAGCGGCTGCTTGCCGGAGTTCTCGAACAGGGCCGCTTCACGCGCGCCGGCGGTCGCGACGCCATTGCGCTCGATACGCGCTTCGTGAGCTCCGCACAGCCCGGGTTCGAGGAGGCGTTCCGCCGCGATCTGCTCGCCCACCTGAGCGTGGTCAAGCTGCGCATCCCGCCCTTGCGCGAATACGCGGAGGACGTGCCGGAACTGTTGCGCTACTACGTCGACATGCTCGTCGATGTCGAGGGCCTGCCCTTCCGGCGCTTCGACGTGGCGGCGCAGAATCGCCTGCGCAACTATCCGTGGCCCGGCAATATCCGCGATCTCAAGAATGTCGTGCATCGTCTGCTGATCATGGGGGGCGACAGCGACATTACCCTGCGGGAGATCGAGCGTGAGCTCGAGATCGAGGCGCCTGCCGACGAGCCGCTGGTCAAGCAGGACCTGCTCTCGCTGCCGCTGCGCGAGGCGCGCGAGCATTTCGAGCGCGCCTATCTCCAGCAGCAGCTCCAGCTCTGCGACGGCAAGGTCGGGGCGCTCGCCAAGCGCGTCGGCATGGAGCGCACCCACTTGTACCGTAAATTGCGCTCGCTCGGCGTCGAATTCCGGCAGACCGGCGACGAGTGACCGGGACCGGCGAATAGGTCGCGCCAGCGCATGCGTGGCGACCACTACCCGCGAGGACGCCTTTCGAGCACCGCGATCCGTTGCGGCCGAAGCTGGCGACCCGCACTCGATGTTTCATCTCGGCAGATTGCTGGCATATGAGAATCGGCGTTCGAAGAACCGCTCGCAAATACATATCCATTATTGAAAACGCGCGCCGAGTCCGGGGACGGCCTGGCTGCCCTGATGGCATGGAGAATCCGGCCGCGCACCTACGGGGTTCATCACCTGCTCGCCCTGTCCCGAAAGCTCCTGGAAAAAGAGGCTCGCAAAGGCGATTCGACCGCGCAGTTGCATCTCGCAGACGCCTTTCTGCGTCGACACGATTTGGTCGTCCGGCGCGAGGCTGTCAAGGCCTTTGCATGGGCCACGGTGGCACTGCGTAACGGCAACCGGCACGCCTTGTATCTGCAGCGTGAAGCCGCAGGCCGGCTTCGTAAGCGGGAGCATGCCAGAGCGGAAGCACTTGCCGCACTCTTGATCGAGGATCCGGCCGCTCCCTACCCCGATGATGACGGGGAGCGGGACGGGACCCGCGACGGGTGACGCCGCAGCGTCGCTTCAAGGTCGCGTCTGCTTTTTTCCTCCCGACGACGTGAACACGTCGCTGCGGAACACGCCGGTCTCTATGGTCGAATGCCGGCCGTGCGCGACTACGACCCGGTTCCGCCCGCGCTCCTTCGCCTCGTACAGCGCCTCGTCCGCGAGCTGCACGAAGCCGTGCATGCTGCGATTGCCTTCGTGCGGGTGCAGATGTGCGACCCCCGCGCTGATCGTTACGCTCGGTGCCGCACTGGACCCCCTGTGCGAAATCGCGAGTCCCTGCACTTTCTCCCGCAGTCGCTTGACCAGCGACTCCGCGTACTCGGCTGTCGCGCCCGGCAGCAGGATGACGAACTCCTCGCCGCCGTAGCGCGCAACGAAGTCCAGAGGCCGCCGCGCGGCTTCGCTGATGGTCCTTGCCACGCTCACCAGGCAGCGGTCACCGGCTTGGTGCCCGTACAGATCGTTGTAGGCCTTGAAGCAATCGATGTCGAGCATCGCGATCGCAATCGGCTTGCCCTCGCGCTTGGTCTGCAGCCACAGCGCCGCGAGGCGCTCGTCGAAGCTCTGGCGATTGTTGACGCCGGTCAGGCCGTCCCGCCCGGCCCGATGGCTGAGGATGCGCTCCTTGAGGAAATTGGTGCGCCACTCGTATTCGAGGTTGTAGCTGCCTGTGATGCCGATGATATTCGCAAACAGCAGGAACAGCCCGTTATACACTTCCTCGGAGAGCGAGGGCGGGCCCGCGGCGGTGGCCGCGAACCAGGCGGCGAACAGGGTCATGGACGTCAGCATGGCCGGCAGGAATCGCAGACCGAGCAGGAAGTAAATGTAGACCGTGAGGACGACGTAGCCGGTGAAATAGAAATCGTATCCCTTCGCCACCGCACTGGCGCCGATCGGGAGCGATAGCAGGCCGATGAGCAGGGCGCTGGCGGCGACCAGCGTGGACAGCCGCCGCTGCAGCGGCTCGCGGAAGCTCGCAAGCCAAGTGAGAAGGAGCGCCGGCAGCATGACGCCGATGCGCAGCGCAACCGACCAGATGCTGAGCTCGCGTGGCAGCCGCAGGAAATCCAGCGCCGATAAACCGACCACCATGAGCATGCCCAGCACGAGCGCCGCGCGGACCTGCTTGAGGTTGCTCAAGCTGAGCGCAGCGCGGAATTCCTCCTCGAGCGGCGGATCGAAGCGCAGCACGCCATAGCCGCGCTCGAGCTGCTGCACGTAGGCTGCATCTGCGCTCGCCGGTAACTGTTCGGTTGTCATCCCCACCCTTGTCGGACGGCGCGTCGCCCGCAAGACCATCGGCAGGGCAGCGTCGACTGCCGCCCGCACGCGTCGCTCAAGTTTATCATTCGTCTGCGCGGATGAGGCTGCCGTCGGCGCCGAAGTCCAGGCCGCCGCCGGGAAACGCCTCGCGCGTGAGACTGCGCATGAGCGCGAACGCGTGGCCCGCAGGGTCGGGCCGCGGCCCGCCGGGCCGCTGCTGCACGCAGGAGACGATCCGGCCCTCGAGAAAACGTCCGTCGCCGCTCAGGGTGGCGAGCAGGATCGGCGCGAGACCCTTGAGGCCCTCGACGCTGATGCCGTAATAGGTCGCGAAGTTGCCGAGGCTGTAGGCGATGAGCCGGTCCCGGTACAGCTCGAGCGCGCGCGGCACATGCGGGCCGTGGCCGAGCACCAGATCCGCGCCGGCGTCGATCACGGCGCGCGCGAAGGCGACCACGTCGCCGCGCGCCTCGCCGAAGTAGAACTCCTCGCCGAACGGCAGCCGGGTGGCTTCGGCTCCCTCTGCGCCGCCGTGGAACGACACGAGCACGATGTCGTGGCTGGCCTGCGCCAGCGCCCGTACCTGCGCGGCCGCCATATCGATGTCGAGCAGCGAATGCGAGCCCACGGTCGGCGAGAACGCGATCATGGCGAAGCGCAGGCCGTCCTGTTCCCAGCTCGCCACGTCGCCCTCGCGACCTGAATGGCGCATGCCAGCACGCTCGAGCGCCGCCATGGTCGAGCTGCGCCCCTGCTCGCCGAAGTCCCTGGCATGGTTATTGGCGAGGCTCAGCACGTCGAAGCCTGCCGCGGCGAGGTGCGCGGCGTAGCGCGTCGGTGAGCGGAACAGATAGCAGGCGGCCGGATTCCGGCAGGTCTTGGCAGGTTCGCCGCCGTCGACGAGCACGCCTTCGAGATTGCCGAACGCGACATCTGCGGCCTGCAGCACAGGCGTGACCAGCGCGAGAAAAGTGGCGCCATCGTCGTCGGGCAGGACGTTCTGCGGGTAGTCCGTGCCGAGCATGATGTCGCCGACCGCGGCAATGGTCACGGGGCGGGGCGGCTCCGGCGGGGGCACCGGCTGCGGCGTGCTCTGCGATGCCGGCCCGGGCGACGGCGGCTGCGCATCGGGCAGGGTGGGAGCGCCCGCCGGCGGCGCGCCCGCACAGCCGGTGAGTGCCAGGCCGGCGGCGAGACATGCCGCGACGAGACCCGTCAGGGCCTGCCGCTGCCGCGCCGGCACCGCGGCGTTATTCACCGACGCGGATCACCAGCACCTCGATTTCCGCCTCGCGCAGGCGGTCGCGCAGCTCGTTGAGCCGCTCCAGGTCGGTGACCGGGCCGATGCGCACGCGATGGAAGGTCTTGCTGTCGATCGAGACTTTCTGGATGGTCGATTCGATGCCCTGCAGCGCGAGGCTCGCCTTGCGCCGGTCGGCGTCGGCGTAGCTCGCGAACGAGCCCGCCTGCAGCACGTAGGCACCGGGGCTCGCCACGTCGGCAGGCGCAATATCCGGATGCACCTCGCGCTCGGTCTCCGGAATGACGACCTCGAACTTGGGCAGCATCTCGTAAAAATCGAAATGCGTGGCCGGCTGCTCCGCGTCGGCGTCGCTTTCCGCGTCGCCTGTCCGCTCGTGAAGCGGCACGCTCGCGGCGGGCCGCGGCACCGGCGCGCCCGGCCGGTCGCGCAGGTAGACGACAAGCGCCACCGCGAGCCCGATGGCGAGGCCGACGAGCATCCAGATCCAGCCCGGCGCGTTCGCCACGCCGCGGTGCTTGCGGCGCAGGTCCCGCCGGCGGCTGCCCTTGAGATCTGCCACGACGGTTACATCACCTCCGGCGCGGAGACGCCGAGCAGGGCGAGGCCATTGCGGATCACCCGACGCGTGGCACCGATGAGCATCAGGCGGGCGTCGCGCACTGCGGCATCGTCCACGATGAAGGGCACGGCGTTGTAATACGCGTGAAACTCGGTAGCCAGCTCGCGCAGATACTGCACGACATTGTGCGGCGCGCGGTTCGCGGCCGCCAGCTCGACGACTTCGGGAAAACGCCCCAGCGCCCTCATGAGCGACCTCTCGCGCGGATCCTCGAGCCTGCCCAGATGCTCGCGGGCGCGCTTCTCGTCATGCTCGAGGCCCCGCGCGGAGAGCTGGCGGAACACGCTGCACACGCGCGCGTGCGCGTACTGGATGTAATAGACAGGGTTCTCGTTGGAACGCGACTTCGCCAGCTCGAGGTCGAAATCGAGATGCTGGTCGTTCGATCGCAGCACGTAGAACAGGCGCGCGGCATCGTTGCCGACCTCCTGGCGAAGCTCGCGCAGGGTCACGAACTCGCCCGAGCGCGTAGACATGCGCAGCTTCTCGCCTCCGCGGAACAGGGTCACGAACTGCACGAGCCGCACCTCCAGGCACGTGCCCGGCTCGCCCATCGCCTCGAGGCCGGCACGAATGCGCGCGATGTACCCGTGATGGTCGGCACCCAGTATGTCGAGCAGCACGTCGTTGCCGCGCTCGCGCTTGTGCAGGTGATAGGCGATGTCGGACGAAAAATAAGTGCGCTTGCCGTTCTCGCGCACCACGACGCGGTCCTTGACGTCGCCGTAGTCGGTGGCGCGGAACCAGGTCGCGCCCTGCTTCTCGTACAGCTGGCCGCGCTCCGCGAGACGCGCCAGCGCGCGGTCGATGGCGCCGCTCTCCTCGAGGCTGCGCTCCGAGACCCACTGATCCGGGCGCACGCCGAATTCGGCCAGGTCGTCGCGGATGTCGGCGAGCACCGACTCGAGCGCAGCGTCGAGCACGACGGCGAAACCCTCGGGGCCGAGCCTGCGCTGCGCGGCGGCGATGAGCGCATCGATGTGTGCTTCCTGGTCGTCCTCGCGCCGTGCGGGGGCGAGGTCCGCAAACACGCTGGCTGCGGGCACGACCAGGGCGTCGGCCTGGCGCTCGGTGACCAGCGCGGCGATCTGGCGGATGTAATCGCCGCGGTAGCCGTTCGCCGGGAAATCGATCTGCTCGCCGTGCGTCTCGAGATAGCGCAGCCACACGCTGAGCGCGAGAATTTCCATCTGCCGTCCGGCGTCGTTGACATAGTACTCTTCGCGCACCTCGTGGCCGGTCGCCCGCAGCAGGCTTGCGACGCTTGCGCCGTAGGCCGCGTGGCGCCCGTGGCCGACGTGCAGCGGGCCAGTCGGGTTGGCCGATACATACTCGACGAGGACCGTGCGACCGGCGCCGGCGTCGCCCTCGCCGTAGCGGTCGCCAGCTTCGAGAATGGTTGCGATGCCCGCCTCGAGGGCAGTCGGCGCGAGCACGAAGTTGATGAATCCGGGGCCCGCGATCTCGACGCGATCGACGAGCTCCGAGGGCGGCAGGAGCTCGACGATGCGCGCCGCGACGTCCCGTGGCTTGCGCCCCAGCAAGGTCGCGAGGCGCAGCGCCACGTTGGTCGCGAAGTCGCCATGGCGCGGGTCGCGCGTGCGCTCGACCTCCGGCGCGAAGCGCAGCGAATGGGGTGGCAGCTCATCATCGCGCAGGCGGGCGAGCGCCCCGCCGATGAGCGTCTCGAGGTGTTTCTTCATCGGGGCCGGGCAGCGGTCAGGTTTCGCTTTGTAACATCATGCGGCTCCGGGCAACAAGCCGCTGACGATGTTCGCCGGGAGACATCACCCCGGGCTTCAGAAAAGCTCGACCGGATCGACGTCCAGCGACCAGCGCACGCGCCGCGTGCCCGGCAGCCGCTCGAGCTTCGGCGCGAGCCCGGCGAGCAAAGTCTGGAGGTCCTGGCGCTGCGCGGACTGCAGCAGAAGCTGGGCCCGGAAGCGGCCCGCGCGGCGCGCCATCGGCGCGGGTGCCGGACCGAGTACCCGCACCGTGCGGCCGGCCCGCGTGCGCGCCGCTCGCGCGGCCGACTCGAGCCAGGCGCGCGCCGTTTCGCTGCGCGGCGCTTCCGCGCGCAGCAGGGCAAGGCTCGCGAACGGCGGCCAGGCGGACGCGCGGCGCTCGGCGAGCGCGGCTTCGGCGAAATCTTCGTAGCCGCGCGTGACCAGTCGCGTGAGCAGCGGGTGCTCGGGATACTCGGTCTGGATCATGACTTCGCCGCGGCGTTCCGCGCGCCCCGCGCGCCCCGCCACCTGGACGATGGTCTGCGCAAGCCGCTCGCTGGCGCGGAAATCGGTGCCGAACAGGCCCTGGTCGGCGTTGACGACCCCGACCATGGTCACGTCCGGAAAGTGATGGCCCTTGGTCAGCATCTGCGTGCCGACGAGGATGCGTGTGCGGCCGGAGCGCATGTCCTCGAGCAGGCTTTCGAGCTCGCCGCGGCGCTGCACGCTGTCGCGATCGAAGCGCGCCAGCGGCACCTGCGGAAACTGCTCTGCGAGCACTTCCTCGACGCGCTCGGTGCCCTGGCCGACCGGCTTCATGGCCGTGCCGCAGTCTGCACAGGCAGCCTCCGGCGCCCGCTCGCTGCCGCAGTGATGGCAGCGCAGCCTGGCGCGGCGCGCGGCGTGCACGGTCATGCGCGCGTCGCAGCGCGTGCATGACGCCGCGCGGCCGCAACCGGGACAGAACCATACCGGCGCGTAACCGCGCCGGTTGAGATAGAGCATCACCTGACCGCCTGAATCGAGGTGGCGGCGCACGGCGTGCAGCAGCGGCGTCGACAACCCCTGGCGGGCCGCGTGCCGGCGCAGATCGATGAGCGTGATCGACGGGTGCTCCGCAGTGCCGGCGCGCTCCGGGAGCACGCACTTGACGTAGCGCCCGCGCTGTGCGTTGTAAAGCGTTTCCAGCGACGGCGTCGCCGAGCCGAGCACGACGGGTATGCCGTGACGTTGCGCGCGCACGACAGCGAGGTCGCGCGCCGAGTAGCGGAATCCCTCCTGCTGCTTGTAGGAGGAGTCATGCTCCTCGTCGACGACGATGACGCCGGGTGACGCAAGCGGCGTGAAGACGGCCGAGCGCGTGCCGATCACGATGCGCGCGCTGCCGTCGCGCGCGGCGCGCCAGCCGGACAGGCGCTGGCTGTCGCTCAAGGCCGAGTGGAGCACCGCGAGCGGCTCGCGGAAACGGGCCTGGAAACGCTCGACGAGCTGCGGCGTGAGGCTGATCTCCGGCACGAGCACCAGCGCCTGCCGGCCGCGCGCGAGCATCTTGTCGATGATGCGAAGGTAGACCTCGGTTTTGCCGCTGCCGGTTGCGCCGTGCAGCAGCAGGCTCGTGAACCGGTTCGGATTGGCAGTAGCGGCCGCGACGATCGAGGCCTGGGCGGGTGTCAGCGTGGGCTCCGGCCCGCGCGCGTCGCCGGACTTCGGCACGGGCCGCGACACGACCTCCTCGCGGCGCGCGAGCCCCTTCTCCTCGAGCGCGGCGAGCGGCTCGCGCCATCCGGCGCCGAGCTCGTCGAGATCGCCGTGGTCGAGACCGGCGGGATGAGCGCGCAGCGCGGCCAGCAGCGCCGCCTGGCGCGGCGCGCGCCGCGCGAGATCACCGGGGTCGGCCTGCCGGCCGCGCGGGGTGGGCCGCCAGATCTCGATCGGATCGTAGAGCGGCCTGCCCTGGCGCAGCAGCACCGGCAGCGCGGCTGCGAACACCTCGCCGGGCGGATGCCGGTAGTACTCGGCGGCCCAGCGGAGGAATTTGAGCAGCTCCGCCTCGATGATCGGCGCCGCGTCGAGCGCTTCGATGACGGGCTTCAGCCGCTCCGCGCCGATGTCGCTCTGTGCGCGCGTGCCGACCAGCACCCCCACGGTCCGGCGCCGGCCGAACGGCACGCGCACGCGCACGCCGGGCTTGAGCCGGGGGCCGCCGGCCGGGGCGAGGTAATCGAAGTAACGGTTGAGCGGCACGTCCACGGCCACGCGGAGAATGCTCGGCGCGGCGCCGGGCCGTCGGCCGTGCGCCGCGTCGTGCGTTGTCGGAGACGCCATCCGCGCATTCGAGCACGCGCGCGGCGCGCGGCACAAGCATCCACGCGATCGCTGATCCGCCGCGCTGGACTGTCACGATGGCCGGGCGGCATTGCATCGATTCCATCGCAGGGCGACAATGCCCGCGGCCGATCTGTTCAGGGTGCCTGCCCATGCACGCCGCCGCAATCAACAAGAAAAAGGCCTTCACAGCGCTGTTCCTGATCGAGCTCTGGGAGCGCTTCGGCTATTACGGCATGGCCGTGCTGCTGGTCCTTTTCATGAAGGACTATCTCGGCTTCAGCGACAGCAAGGCGAACCTGACCTGGGGCGCGTTCGCGGCCATGGTCTACGCCGTGCCGACCATCGGCGGCTGGATCGGCGACCGCGTGCTCGGCGCGAAGCGCATGACGGTGATCGGCGGCATCGTGCTCGGCCTCGGCTACCTGCTGCTCGCGATTCCCGGCCCGACCTGGCTCCTGTTCTTCGCGCTCGGCGTGGTCGCGGTCGGCAACGGCCTCTTCAAGGCCAATCCGGCCAACCTGATCTCGCGCGTCTACGAGGGCGATCCCGCCCGCGTCGACAGTGCATTCACGATGTATTACATGGCGGTCAACGTCGGTGCGCTCATGTCGCAGTTCCTGACCCCGATCGTCCGCGTCAACGTGAGCTGGCAGGCCGGTTTCGCGGTCTGCGCGGCCGGCATGGCGCTTGGCCTCGTCAATTTCATGCTCATGCGACGGCATCTGAAGGGTGTCGGCTCAGCACCGGACATGGAGCCGCTGCGGGTCGGCCGGCTCGTGGCCGTGCTCGCCGGCTCGCTCGTGTTTGCCGTGCTCATCGCCGGCGTGCTGCAGAATCTCGCCGTCGCGAGAGCTGTCGTCTGGGCAGCGGGCGCCGTGCTGCTGGTGATCTTCGCCATGCTGATCGCGCGCGGCGAGCGTCACGAGCGCAACGGGCTCATCGCCGTGCTGCTGCTGACCGCTCAGGGCATGCTGTATTTCATCTTCTACCAGCAGATGTCGACATCGCTGACCCTGTTCGCGCTGCGCAACGTCGACTTGAATTTTCTCGGCTACCTCGTGCCGCCGGAGCAGTTCCAGCTCCTGAACCCGTTCTGGATCATGGTCCTGAGTCCGCTGCTCGCCTGGCTGTACGCGAGCCGCGCCGACCGCGGCATCGACTTGCCCATCGCAACCAAGTTCGCGATCGGCTTCGCCATGCTTTCAGTGGCGTTCTTCATCTATGGCTTCAGCGGCAACTTTGCGGAGGCCGGGCTGGTGTCCGCCTGGTGGCTCATCTGGGGCTATTTCTTCATCTCCTTAGGCGAGCTCCTGATCAGCGGCCTGGGCCTCGCGATGGTCGCCCGCTACGTGGGGCCGAACCTGCGCGGCTTCATCATGGGCGCGTGGTTCCTCGCCACCGGCATCTCCCAGTATCTCGGCAGCGTGGTGGCGAACTTCGCGAGCGTGCCGGATGACCTCACCGACCCGCTCCTGACCCTGCCGCTCTACACGAGCCTGTTCATGAAGCTCGGCGCGGTCGCGGTCCTCGGCACCCTGATCGCGTTCGCGATGCTGCCGCTCATGCGGCGCCTGTCGGTGCACCCGGAGACCGAGGC
>DATLFD010000015.1:0-29964 GCA_035524935.1 Gammaproteobacteria bacterium
CAGCCAGCCCAGTAAGTTTTAGCGGATCGGCCCTGGACGAACCTCACTCGCGATCTTGTGTATGGGGTGACCCCTGGTTCCGGATCGCACAAGCACGAGTCCGGTCAGAGGGCGCTAGGCTGGTGTTTAAGCAGCTAGTGCGTAGTTGTCGTCGTTGGCAACTATTTGGTTTGCAGCTGGATTTACGAGGTGGTCTGCGCCTCGGCATGCACCTGAGGGTTCGCGACCCACGTCGAAGCCATGTCGCCCCCGGTGAGCCCCCAGTTTAATCGACGGGCGCGTAATTCCCAACCGGCATTCGGCACTGATGCCGCGATTCCGGGCGCGGTACACAGCGGACCTGGTGTAAAGTGTATTCTAGTTAGTATAAATAAACGGTTGATAATCAACCCTTTTTAAGTATCCGTCCTTTCTGACGCTCCCAATCGCGATCCTTCTCCGCGGCCCGCTTGTCGTGCTGCTTCTTGCCTTTGGCGCGGCCGATTTCCAGTTTGGCGCGTCCGCGCTTCCAGTACAGCGCCAGCGGCACGAGCGTATAGCCCTTGCGTTCGACGGCGCCGATCAGGTGATCGAGCTCCCGGCGATGCATGAGGAGCTTGCGGGTACGCGTCGGGTCGGCATCCACGTGTGTCGAGGCGGAGAGCAGGGGCGAGATGTGCGCGCCGAACAGCCAGGCCTCCGAGTCGCGGACGACGACGTAGCTCTCCTGCAGTTGCGCACGGCCGGCGCGCAGGCTCTTGACCTCCCAGCCGGTGAGTGCCAGCCCGGCCTCGAAACGCTCTTCGATATGGAAGTCGTGGCGGGCCTTTTTGTTGAGAGCGATGGTGCTGCCGCCGCCCGTTGATTCTTTTTTGGTTTTTTTTGCGGTCATGGATCAATATTCCGCAGCGGATTATAGGCGCGCGGCGTCCGCAAGTCGGTCGAGCGGCGCGATAAGCCCCGGCCGTGGTTGTTCGCGTCGCATAAATCCTTCAAAATATTCGTTTTTATTTCCCGCCCAGGTAGCCTTCGTGACGAACGGAACATTGCCGGTGACCCAGCGCACGTCGCTGCATGGGTTCTGGTCGTCGAGGATGGCTTTTGTTCTCGCCGTGTCGGGCTCGGCCATCGGCCTCGGCAATATCTGGAAATTTCCCTACATCACGGGACAGAACGGCGGCGGTGCGTTCGTCATTGTCTATCTGCTCTGCGTGTTCCTGATCGGTCTGCCGATCATGATCTCGGAGATCCTGATCGGTCGGCGCGGCCGCCGCAATCCGATCACGACCATGGCCCTGCTCGGCGAGGAAGAGGGCGGCCAGAGGCAGTGGCAGCTCGTCGGCGTCATGGGCGTGCTCGCCGGTTTTATCATCCTGTCGTTCTACAGCGTCATCGCGGGGTGGACGATCGGCTATATATTTCATGCCGCGAGTGGCGCTTTCACCGCAGCCGATCCGTCCCGGGTGGGAGGCTTGTTCGCCGACACCACCGGTGTCTGGTGGAAGTCAGCGGCATTGCACAGCCTGTTCATGTTCATGACGGTCGTGGTCGTCGCGCGCGGCGTCGAGCGCGGGCTCGAGCAGGCCGTGCGTGTGCTGATGCCATCGTTGTTCGTGCTGCTGATCGTCATGCTCGCCTACAGCGCCATGTCAGGCCATTTCCAGCGCGGTTTCGAGTATATGTTCGACGCCGACTTTTCAAAGCTCACGCCATATTCCGTGCTGGCGGCGCTCGGCCATTCGTTCTTCACGTTGAGCGTCGGTATTTGCGCAGTGATGGCTTACGGAGCGTATCTGCCACAGCGCACATCGATCGTCAGCGCATCTATTGCCGTGGTGATCGCCGATACGCTTGTTTCACTGCTGGCGGGCCTGGTCATATTTCCGATCGTCTTTGCCAACGGGCTGGCTCCCGATGACGGTCCGGGGCTCATTTTTCTCACCTTGCCGCTGGCATTCGGCAACATGCCCGCCGGCGCCTTCTTCGGTGCGCTGTTCTTCGTCCTGCTTTCGTTCGCGGCATGGACTTCGGCGATCGGGCTGATCGAGCCGGCGGTCGCCTGGGCAGTCGAAAGACGCGGGCTGACCCGTGCCAGGGCTGCGACCATTGTCGGCGTGATCGTATGGGCGCTCGGTTTCTCGACCGTACTCTCCTTCAACGTGCTGGCCGACGTGCGGTTTCTGCGCGGCAGCATCTTTGCCAACATCGATTTTCTGGCCAGCAATATCCTGCTGCCGCTCGGCGGGCTGTTCATCACCCTGTTCGCCGGATGGATCATCTGCCGGAATGCGAGCGCCGACGAG
Source organism: Gammaproteobacteria bacterium (assembly GCA_035524935.1). Taxonomy (GTDB): domain Bacteria; phylum Pseudomonadota; class Gammaproteobacteria; order Steroidobacterales; family JACDCP01; genus JACDCP01. The sequence goes on from DATLFD010000015.1 coordinate 2,283, forward strand.
CTCAATGTGGGCACCGGGTTGCGGTATCTGGTCTGGCGCTTCCTGACGCGCTATGTGGCGCCTGTAGGCGTCGTCCTGATATTCCTGCACGCCGTCGGCTTCTTCGCTCCCTGACGATTTGCGCGAAATCAGTCGCAATGCGCGAGTGCCGTACTCCTGCGAGGAGATGTTCCGGCTCGTCGACGACGTGCCTGCCTATCCGGATTTCCTGCCCTGGTGCGGATCGGCGATTGTCCATTCACGCACTGTCGACTCGGTAACCGCGAGCCTCGAGGTGGTCAAGGGCCCGGTCAGCAAGTCTTTCACGACGCGCAACCGGTTCGACCCGGCGCGGCGCATCGACATCGAGCTGCTCGACGGCCCGTTCCGTGAACTGGCGGGACATTGGGTGTTCGATCCGAACGACAGCGGCGGGTGTCGGGTGTCGTTCGACATACATTTCGAGTTCTCGAATCCCCTGTTCGAGATGGTGTTCGGGCCGGTGTTCGAGGAGACCTGCCGCTCGCTGGTCGACGCCTTCTGCGAACGCGCGGAGAAAGTGTATGGACGACGTTGAGCAGATCGACGTCGAAGTGGCCTGGGCGACCCGCGGGCGGCAGGTGCTGCTCGGCATCCGGTTGCCGGCCGGGGCGACGGCCCTCGAAGCCGTGCGGCAGTCAGGAATTCTCGAGCGCTGTCCGGACATCGACGCCGGCCACCTCGAGCTCGGCATCTTCGGAGTTCCGGTCGCGCACGACGAGACGCTGAGCGCGGGCGACAGGGTCGAGATTTACCGTCCGCTCGAGCAGGATCCGCGCGAGGCGCGGCGACAGCTGGCTGCGCTCGGCCTTACCATCGGCACACGCCGTCGCTGAGGCCGGGCGCGGCGCAGGACACTAACTTTCGGTGCCGTGTTCCAGCCGGGCGACTGCGTCGTCCTGGAAATACACGGTCAGATGCCGCATCTCGGGTGAACGGCCGCGGCCCGGCTTGAAGTAATACACGTAGTCCCAGCGCTCGGCATGAAACGGATCGGCCACCATGGGCGTGCCGAGCAGGAAACGGACCTGGCTGCGTGTCATGCCGGGCTCGACCTGCTCGATGACGTCTTCCTCGAGGTAGTTGCCCTGCTGGATGTCGATGCGGTAGACGCAACCCGCCGCGGCGAGAACGCAGGCGAGCACGGAAATCTGCAACAGCCGGGCACTCGTCATGATGCGCATCGGCCGCGGCCCGGGGCCGTCACTGGAGAGGCGTGAGCCATTGGAGGATAATAGCCGATCCCAGTCGATCAGACAGCGCAGGTTTGCGCAGGTGCCGCCGTGGAAAGCAAGGATCTTCGCAGGGCCGGTCTCAAGGTTACGCTGCCCAGGCTCAAGATACTCGAGATCCTGGACAACGACCGGCACCGACACCTGAGCGCCGAAGACCTGTACAAGGCCCTGCTCGAGTCCGGCGAGGACATCGGCCTCGCGACCGTCTACCGGGTGCTGACCCAGTTCGAGACAGCGGGGCTCGTCAACCGGCACCATTTCGAAGGCGGTCACTCGGTTTTCGAGCTCGACGACGGCGCGCACCACGATCACATCGTCTGCGTCAAATGCGGCCGCGTCGACGAATTCGTCGACGATGTCATCGAAAAGAGGCAGAAGGACATCGCGCGCCAGACCGGCTACGAGATGACGGATCACTCGCTGTACATTTACGGCGTGTGCTCGGCGTGTAACTCCCGATGACTGCGCGCAAGCGCAGCCGCCGGCTTCAGGCGCGGGCCGCCTGCTCGATCATCTCCTGCGCGTGCGCCCGGGTGCGCGCGGTGATGCGCACGCCGCCGAGCATCCGCGCCAGCTCCTCGACACGCTGATCACCCGCCAGGCGCTCGAGGCGGGTCCGGGTGCTCACCCCGTCGGTCGTCTTGCTCGTCCGGAGGTGATGGTGCGCCTGGCTGGCCACCTGCGGCAGGTGGGTCACGCACAGCACCTGTCGCTGCGCGGCCAGCTCACGCAGCCGGCGGCCGACGATCTCCGCAGTACCGCCGCCGATGCCCGCATCGACCTCGTCGAAAATCATCGTGGGCATCCGCGTGGCGTCCGTCAGCATGACCTCGATGGCGAGGCTCATGCGCGACAGCTCACCGCCGGAAGCTGTTCTGCCGAGCGACTGCGCCGGCTGGCCGGGGTTGGCGGCGACCAGGAATTCGACGCGATCCACGCCGTGCGCGGCGAAAGCCTCTTGCCGGGACTCCACGATGGCGGTGAATGCGCCGCCGGGCATGCCGAGCTCGCGCATCGCGGCCGTCACTCGCGTGCTCAATTCCTTGCAGGCCTCGCGACGCGCAGCCGAAATCTCAGCGGCCAGCGAGCGGTACGCATCGGCAGCTTGCGCGTGCTCCACCGAAAGCCGGCCGCGACGAAGGGTGTGGTCTTCCAGCCGCTCGAGCTCCTCGCGCAGCGCAACGAGCCGCGCGGGCAGCTCCTCGACGGACACGCGATGCTTGCGTGCGAGCGCATGAAGCTCGGCCGTCCTGCGCTCGATCTCGTCGAGCCGGGCCGGATCGCTTTCGAGCCCCTCCACATAGCGGCGCAGCCTGTCGGCCGCCTCGCCGGCGGCGATTTCCGCCTCGCGGATCAGCGCAGCGGTCTCAGCGAGTCGCGGGTCGAGGCCGAGCGCGCGCTCGAGGACGGACGATGCGCGTCCCAGCGCCGCCTGGGCGGCATGCTCCTCGTGATCGTAAACGAGCTCCAGTGCGCGGTGCGCGGCTTGCGCGAGCTCGCCGGCATGCGCCAGCCTCTGGTGCTCGGCCGTCAATGCTTCGTGCTCGCCGGGCGCAAGCCGCAGGGCGTCGAGCTCGCCCGCCTGGTGGCGCAGCAGGTCGATACGCGCTTCGCGTTCCGTGGACTCGCGCTCGAGCCGCTCGACCTCGATGGCGAGGGACCGCCATCGGGTGAATGCCTGCTCCAGCCGCGCCAGCCGATCGCCATGGCCCGCATGATGATCGACGATCCGGCGCTGCACGGCCGGCCGCACGAGCGACTGGTGGTTCTGCTGGCCGTGGATGTCGACGAGCAGCGAGCCGAGCCGGCGCAGGCTTCTGAGCGTCACCGGCCGCCCGTTGATCCAGCTTCTCGAGCGCCCTTCGGCGCCGATCACGCGACGCAGCGTGCACTCGTCGCCCTCGTCGAGATCGTGCCTGCGTAGCCAGGCGGCGGCCGCCGAGCGCGACTCGATGTCGAAGACCGCGCCGATCTCGGCGCGCGCGGCGCAGTGCCGGACCGCCGATGCATCGGCGCGGTCACCGAGCGCAAGCCCGAGCGCCTCGACCAGTATCGACTTGCCTGCGCCGGTCTCGCCGGTCAGCACGGTGAGCCCCGGCCCGAGCTCGAGCTCGAGCGCATCGATGATCGCGAAATCACGAATGGCGAGGCGGGACAGCATGGTCCCTCCGTTACAGGCCACTAGCAGGATTCGTGATGCCGGTAGCTGCCGCGCCCCCAGTGCAGCTTCGAGCGCAATATCTGGTAGTAATCGTGGTCGGGCGGGTGCAGGAGGGTCACGGGGCGGTCCGCGCGGCGTACGCGCAACCGCTCGCCGGCGGCGAGCTCGCCGAGTGTCTGCCCGTCGCAGACGACATGCGCCCGCGTGTCGGGGCGTTCCACGAGGCGCACCTCGATCTCGTAATCAGCGCGCACGACGATCGGACGATCGCTCAAGGTGTGTGGGCAGATCGGCACGAGCACCACGACGTCGAGCTCGGGGTGGATGATGGGGCCGCCCCCGGACAGCGCATACGCCGTCGACCCCGTCGCCGTCGCGATAATCAGGCCGTCACCGCCGTGGGAGTTGACGTAGCGGCCGTCGATCCAGGTTTCGAAGTCGAGCATGCGGCCGGTATCGAGCTTCTGCACGACCACATCGTTGAGCGCGACGCAGGCATCGGCGCTGCTGGCCGTCTCGAGAGTGGCGCGCAGCATGAGGCGGGTTTCGCTCAGGCAGCGTCCGGCCATGACCTCGTCGACGCGCCGGAGCATGGCCTCGGGCGAGACATCGGCGAGGAAGCCGAGGCGGCCGCGGTTGATGCCGAGGACCGGGACATCGTGGCCCGCGACCAGTCGCGTCGCATACAGGATCGTGCCGTCGCCCCCGATCGCGACGACGAGATCGGCTGCGCGGGGCATCTCGGCCTCCGGCACACGCTCGGAATCGACCCCCGCGAGCTCGACGCCGTCGAGCAGCAGCACGCGAAGGCCGCCTGCAGCCAGGTGCGCCGCCAGGCTGATCAGCGCCTCGGCGACGCGCGGATCCTCGTGCCTGCCGACCAGGCCGACGGTGCGGATAGTGCGGCTCATGAAAAAACGTCCCCTGCGAGCTCCCCGGCAGTTTCTATCATTTTGCGCCCGCCGCGCCAATCGGCATGCCCGGCGATTCTTGACACTCCGCCGGACGAACTGCAATCTTTCCAGGCAACGGCCCGCGCTGCGAACACCTCCGCCACGGTCGTCACGATGCCCCACCAGATGCCGGACAACGCGCCGAACGACCGCGCCCGATTGCTCCTGAAGGCGCTCATCGAGCGTTACATCCGTGACGGCGAGCCGGTCGGGTCGTCGACTCTCGCGCGCGATTCCGGCCTGGACCTGAGCCCCGCCACGGTGCGCAACGTCATGGCAGAGCTCGAGGAGCGGGGCTATATCACGTCGCCGCATACGTCGGCCGGCCGGGTACCGACCGAGCTCGGCTACCGGTTCTTCGTCGATACCCTGATCAGGTGCAAGCCGCTCAAGAAGACGGAAGTCGAGCGGCTTCGACGCCGGCTCGAAGGCGATGCGCACACTGCCAAGGCACTGGTTGCCTCGACCTCCAATCTGCTTTCCGCCCTGACCCGTCTGGCCGGCGTCGTCACCCTGCCGCAGCAGAAAAACGCCGAGCTTCGGCAGATCGAGTTCCTCGCCTTGTCGGAGAACCGCGCGCTGGCGATCCTGGTCATCAACGACCGGGAGGTGCAGAACCGGATTCTCGAGCTCGACCGGCGTTACACGCAGGACGAGCTCGTGCAGGCGGCAAACTACCTGAACGCGGAATTCGGCGGCAAGACCCTCCTCGAAGTGCGTGCCAAGCTGCTCGAGGAGCTGCGCCTGACCAGCGAGCGCATGAACCGCATGATGCTCGATGCCATTGCCATGGCGCAGCAGGCTTTTCGCGAAGACAGGCAGGACGGCATGGAGTACGTGCTCGCCGGCGAGACCAATCTCATCGGCCTCGCCGGCCTGTCGGACGTCGACAAGCTGCGCCGCCTGTTCGAGGCCTTCGATCGCAAACGGCATATCCTGCATTTGCTCGACAAGAGCCTGACGGCCGAGGGCGTGCAGATTTTCATCGGCGGCGAGTCCGGCTATCACATGCTGGAAGGGTGCAGCGTCGTCACAGCGCCGTATGCCGTCGGCGAGGAAGTCGTCGGCGTGCTCGGTATTATCGGCCCGACCCGCATGGCTTACGAAAGGGTCATACCCATTGTCGATCTCACCGCCCGCCTGCTCGGCTCGGCCTTGAATTCCCGCGCCTGAATCCCCACTCCCGTTAAAGATGGGAGGGAAATGGGGACATTCCTGATTTCCAGCCGGCAGGCGCGGCGGTGCCTGTTTCCGTGGAAATCAGGAATGTCCCCATTTCCCGACCCGTTGGAAATCAGGAATGTCCCCATTTCCTGACCAGCACGAGACTCAGTGATGCAGGAGGACGACCCGATGTCGGATGGCTCGGACGGCACGACCGCGGAGCACGCGGCGGAGGAGTCCGGCGAGTCGTCGGGTTCGGCGCGGCCCGACCCTCTCACGGCGGCCGAGGCGAGGGCCGAGGAGAACTGGAACCGGTATCTGCGCACGGCTGCCGAGCTCGAGAACTACCGCAAGCGTGCCGGCCGTGACCTGGAAAACGCCCATCGCTACGCCCACGAGAAGTTCGCCCGCGAGATGCTCAATGTGAAAGACAGCCTCGAGCTGGGCCTCGAGGCGGGGTCGAACGCCGATGCGCAGAGCCTGCTCGAGGGCAAGGCGGCCACGCTCAAGCTCATGGAAACGGCCTTCGACCGCCTGGGCATCACCGAGATCGACCCGCTCGGCGAGCCGTTCGATCCGGAGCTGCACGAAGCGATGGCGACCCGCGAATCGTCTGCCGCTGAGCCCGGCTCCGTGCTGGACGTCGTGCAGAAAGGCTACCGCATGAACGACCGGTTGCTGCGCCCGGCGCGGGTCATCGTCGCGCGGGCAATGGAATCGGAGCCGCGATGAGCCGGCACACGCTTGAAACCCGGCGGGCGATCCCCATTTTAGGAACCACCCCGGCCGGTCGGACCCTGCCAGGCCCGAGCGGACGGCCATCTGACGGAGTGTTGCATCATGGCTAGAATCATAGGCATCGATCTCGGAACGACCAACTCGGTTGTTGCGATCATGGACGGCGACAAGCCCAAGGTGATCGAGAACAGCGAGGGGGATCGCACGACCCCGTCGATCGTCGCTTTCACGAAGGACGGCGAAGTGCTCGTCGGCCAGGCCGCCAAGCGTCAGGCCGTCACCAATCCGGCCAATACCGTGTTTGCCGTGAAGCGTCTCATCGGGCGCAAGTTCGACGACGAGGTCGTGCAGCGCGATATGAAGATGGTGTCCTATAAGATCGTGAGGGCCGAAAACGGCGACGCCTGGGTCGAAGTGCAGGGCAAGAAGATGGCGCCCCCGGAGATTTCGGCGCGGGTGCTCATGAAAATGAAGAAGACCGCCGAGGACTATCTCGGCGAGACCGTCACCGACGCGGTGATCACGGTCCCCGCCTACTTCAACGACTCGCAGCGTCAGGCGACCAAGGACGCCGGCAAGATCGCCGGTCTGGAGGTCAAGCGCATCATCAACGAGCCCACGGCCGCGGCGCTCGCGTATGGGATGGACAAGCAGCGAGGCGATCGCAAGATCGCGGTCTATGACCTCGGCGGCGGCACGTTCGACATTTCCATCATCGAGATCGCCTCGGTCGACGGCGAGCACCAGTTCGAGGTGCTCGCGACCAACGGCGATACGTTCCTCGGCGGCGAGGACTTCGACAAGCGGATCATCGATTATCTGGCGGGCGAGTTCGAGAAGGAGACCGGAGTCGACATCCGCAAGGACCCGCTCGCGATGCAGCGCCTGAAGGAAGCCTCGGAGTCGGCCAAGATCGAGCTGTCTTCGGCACAGCAGACCGACGTCAACCTGCCGTACATCACCGCCGATGCGAGCGGCCCCAAGCACCTCAACATCCGCCTGACACGCGCCAAGCTCGAGTCGCTGGTGGATGATCTGATCAGCCGTACGATCGAGCCGTGCCGGATCGCCCTCAAGGATGCCGGCCTGTCGGCCGGAGAAGTGCAGGATGTGATCCTGGTCGGCGGCCAGACGCGCATGCCGAAGGTGCAGCAGGCGGTGAAGAATTTCTTCGGAAAGGAGCCGCGCAAGGACGTCAATCCTGACGAGGCCGTGGCCATCGGTGCGGCGATCCAGGCCGGCGTGCTCTCCGGCGATGTCAAGGATGTGCTGCTGCTCGACGTCACGCCGCTGTCGCTCGGCATCGAGACCCTGGGCGGAGTGATGACCGAGCTCATCGACAAGAACACGACCATTCCGACCAAGGCGACGCAGACGTTTTCGACGGCGGACGACAACCAGACCGCCGTCACGATTCACGTGCTGCAGGGCGAGCGCGAGCGTGCCGCCGACAACAAGTCGCTCGGCCGCTTCGACCTTGCCGATATCCCGCCGGCGCCGCGCGGGCTGCCGCAGATCGAGGTGACTTTCGATATCGACGCAAACGGCATCCTCAACGTCTCGGCCAGGGACAAGGCGACCGGCAAGCAGCAGAACATCGTCATCAAGGCGTCGAGCGGGCTCACGGAGGACGAGATCCAGCGCATGGTCAAGGATGCCGAGGCGCATGCCGAGGAAGACAAGCGCTTCCGCGAGGTGGTCGACGCCCGCAACCAGGCCGACGCGCTGGTGCATGCGACCGAGAAATCCCTGGGCGAGCTGGGCGACAAGGTGGGGGCAGAGGAGCGCGCCAGGATAGAGTCGGCCCTGAGCGATCTGAAGACGGCGCTCAAGGGCGAAGACAAGGACCGTATAGAGGCGAAGGCCAGGGCGCTTGCGGAGGCCTCTGCGGGGCTCGCCGGCAAGGCATACGCCGATCAGGGCGGGCAGGGCGCAGAGGCGTCGGCGGGGACTGCCGCCGGCGGTGACGACGTGGTCGACGCCGAGTTCGAGGAGGTGGGCGAGGAAGGGAACGGAAAATCGAAGACGGCCTGAAGATTGCCCGACCCGGACGGGGCCAGGTCAGGAGCTATCGCGTCTCCACCCCCGGCGAGCGCCGGCCGGCGGTCCCTTCATGCCCATGAGCCAGAGCGAGACCTGACGCCCGATCGATGACAAGCCGCGACTACTATGAAGTCCTGAATGTGCCGCGGGACGTCTCCGATGCGGACCTCAAAAAAGCCTACCGGCGCGTCGCCATGCAGTGCCACCCGGATCGCCATCCGGACGATGCCGGGGCGGAGGGGCGTTTCAAGGAAGCCAAGCAGGCATTCGAAGTCCTCAAGAACCCGCGCAAGCGGGCGGCGTATGACCGCTTCGGTCATGCGGGGGTCGAGGCCGCCGGCGGCGGTTTCGGCAGCGGCGACGCTTTCAGTGACATCTTCGGCGAGGTCTTCGGCGACATATTCGGCGGCGGCAGGCGCGGCGCCAGCCAGGTCTGGCGAGGCGCCGACCTGCGTTATGAGCACGCGATCGAGCTCGAGCAGGCGGTGTCCGGCACGGTTGTCGACATCGAGGTGCCCGCCCATGTCGAATGCGACGAATGCGGCGGCAGCGGCGCGGCGAGGGGCACCACGCCGCAGACCTGCCAGACCTGCGGCGGGCATGGCCAGGTCCGCATGCAGCAGGGCTTTTTCTCCGTGCAGCAGACCTGCCCCCACTGCAACGGCCGGGGCCGCGTCATCACGCGCCCGTGCGCGAAATGCCAGGGCCAGGGGCGCTATCGCGAGACCCGCTCGTTGTCGGTGAAGATTCCGCCCGGCGTGGACAGCGGCGATCGCATCCGGCTGACGGGCGAAGGCGAAGCCGGCCGCAACGGCGGACCGGCGGGCGACCTGTACGTGGAGATCAGGGTCAAATCGCACCCGATCTTCCAGCGCGACGGCCGCGATCTCGCCTGCGAGATTCCTGTGAGCTTCGCCACGCTCGCCCTCGGCGCAACCGTCGAAGTGCCAACCCTGGACGGTCAGGTGTCGCTGCGCATTCCGTCGGAAACCCAGTCGGGTCGCGTGTTCCGGCTGCGCGGCAAGGGCGTGCGGCCGGTGCGCGGCGGCGGGGTCGGCGATCTCCTGTGCCGGGTTCATGTCGAGACGCCCGTCAATCTCGCTGCGGAGCAGAAGGAGCTGCTCGAGCAGTTCGACGATTCATTGCGTGGCCGGGGCGACCGCCATAACCCGCGAGCGCACTCCTGGCTCGACGGCGTCCGCCAGTTCTTCGACAAGCTCGGCCAGTGACGGCGCTGCATATCGCGGTGCTGGGGGCAGGCGGCCGCATGGGCCGCGAGCTGCTTCGCGTCATCGCCCGCAGCGGGGACTGCAGGCTCGCCGGCGCGGCGCTGCGTCCGGGTGACCCGGGCGCAGGCCGCGATGCGGGCGAAGCGGCGGGCCTCGCGCCGATGGACATCAAGCTCTCCGATTCCGCCGCGCGCGCGATCGCCGATGCCGACGTGGCCATCGATTTTTCGCTGCCATCGGCCTTGCCGGCCAATCTTGCCGCCTGCAGGGATGCGCGGTGCCCGCTGGTGATCGGCGTCACCGGGCTCGAGCCGCCGCTTCGCGATGCGATCGCGGCCGCGGCCGGCGTCATCCCCATCGTGCTCGCAGCCAACCTGAGCCTGGGCGCGAATCTGCTGCGGCAACTTGCCGCGGCGGCGGCAACGGCATTGCCGCCGGAATACGACGTCGCCATTCTCGACCTGCACCATCGCCACAAGCGCGATGCGCCGTCCGGCACTGCGCTCGCCCTCGGCGAGGCCGTCGCCGCCGCGCGCGGCGAGCGGCTCGCCGAGCGGCCGTCCGGCGAACCCGCGCCCGCGGGCGGGATCAGCTTTGCAGCGCTTCGCGCCGGAGACATCGTCGGCGAGCACGTCGTGCTCTTCGCCGGCCGGGGCGAGCGCATCGAGCTGCGGCACAGCGTCGTCGACCGGGCGACCTTCGCCGCCGGTGCCGTCCGCGCCGCCCGCTGGCTGGTTGCGCAGCCACCCGCGCTCTATGGCATGGAGGATGTGACGGCAGTACAATCGCGCCGCTGATCATGACGCAGATTTCGGTACACGGGGACGGGTTCGCAGAGCCCGGATTATTCCCGCCGCCGCTGTGCCGACTCTCCCGCGCTCCGCGCACCGCTTACAGAGGCGAACGGACGCACCGGCGGCGCCGCCGTGCGGCCGGCAAACGCGCGGCCGGCCTGCAGGCGCCTGCCCACGGACGATCCAGGAGCAGCAAGTGACGGTTCCTGCTGTGCTCGCCCTCGAGGACGGAACGGTGTTCCGCGGCACCTCGATCGGCGCGAAGGGCAAAACGATCGGCGAGGTGGTCTTCAACACCTCGATGACGGGCTATCAGGAAATACTCACCGACCCGTCGTACTGTCGTCAGATCATCACCATGACTTGCCCGCACATCGGCAATACCGGTGTGAACAGTGACGATTTCGAATCCGGCAACGTCTACGCTGCTGGTCTCATCGTCCGCGACCTGTCGTTGTGCACGAGCAGCTGGCGGGCGGACCAGCCGCTGGCGGACTTCCTGAAGCGCGGCAAAGTCGTCGCGATCGCCGGCATCGACACGCGCAGGCTGACGCGGCTGCTTCGCGACAAGGGCGCCCAGTCCGGATGCATCATGGTCGGCGATGTGAATCCCGCGCGTGCGGTCGCCGATGCACGCAAGTTCCCCGGCCTCAAGGGCATGGACCTGGCGCGCTTCGTCACGACCAAGAGATCCTATCAGTGGAATCAGGGCTCGGTGTGGCCGGAGCGGCGCAGTCGCCCCGCGCGGGCGGAGCATCATGTCGCAGTTTACGATTTCGGCATCAAGCGCAACATTTTGAGGCTGCTCGCCGACAAGGGATGCCGCATGACCGTCGTGCCGGCGACGACCAGCGCGGCGGATGTGCTGGCGCTGAAGCCCGACGGCGTCGTGCTCTCCAACGGCCCCGGCGATCCCGAGCCCTGCGACTATGCGATCCGCGCGATCCGCGAGCTCCTGGCGGCGGAAATCCCGCTGTTCGGGATCTGTCTCGGACATCAGCTGCTGGCGCTGGCAAGCGGCGCCCGCACGGTCAAGATGAAATTCGGCCACCACGGCGCCAATCATCCTGTCGTCAACCTGCGCAACGGCCAGGTGAGCATCAGCACCCAGAACCACGGCTTCGCAGTCGACGCAGACAGCCTGCCGGCAAACGTGCAGGCCACGCACCGTTCGCTGTTCGACGGTACGCTGCAGGGCATCGAGCTTACCGACTGCCCCGCCTTCGGCTTCCAGGGACATCCGGAGGCGGGACCGGGTCCGCACGATCTCGGCACGCTCTACGAGTACTTCGTGCACCTCATGGAAAACCGCCAGGCCATGCTGCACCGACCGCGCCGCTCCGGGGCGGCCGGCTAGTGTGTCCCGCAAGTATGTGCAATAGGTCGCCCGAGCGAGAATCAATGCGTACTTGCGGGACAGGACACTAGGCGGCAACCGTGCCGAAACGCACCGATATCGAGAGCGTGCTGATCATCGGTGCCGGGCCGATCGTCATCGGTCAGGCTTGTGAGTTCGATTACTCGGGCGCCCAGGCGTGTCATGCGCTGCGCGAGGAGGGGTACCGGGTGATCCTCGTCAACTCGAATCCGGCGACCATCATGACCGATCCGGAAACCGCCGATGCGATCTACATAGAGCCGGTCAACTGGCGCGCCGTGGCGCGGGTCATCGAGAAGGAGCGGCCGGATGCGCTGCTGCCGACGATGGGCGGGCAGACAGGCCTCAATTGCGCGCTCGATCTCGTCCGCGAAGGCGTGCTGGAGAAGTACGGCGTCGAGCTCATCGCCGCGTCTCGCGAGGCCATCGACATGGCCGAGGATCGCGAGCTGTTCCGCCGCGCCATGTCCGAGATCGGTCTCGACGTGCCGCGCGCGGCAATCGCGCACGATCTCGCCCAGGCGATCGCAGTGCAGGGCGAGATCGGCTTTCCGACCATCGTGCGGCCGTCGTTCACGCTCGGCGGCAGTGGCGGGGGCATCGCGTACAACCGGGAGGAGTTCGAGGACATCGTCACGCGCGGGCTCGACCAGTCGCCGACCAGCGAGGTATTGCTCGAGGAGTCGGTCATCGGCTGGAAAGAATTCGAGATGGAAGTGATCCGGGATCGACGTGACAACTGCATCATCGTCTGCTCGATCGAAAACCTCGACCCGATGGGCGTGCATACCGGCGACTCGATCACTGTAGCGCCCGCGCAGACCCTGACTGACAAGGAATACCAGCGCATGCGCGACGCCTCCATCGCAGTGTTGCGAAAGATCGGCGTCGAGACCGGCGGTTCGAACGTCCAGTTCGCCGTCAATCCGCAGGACGGGCGGCTGCTGGTCATCGAGATGAACCCTCGCGTGTCGCGCTCTTCAGCGCTGGCCTCCAAGGCCACCGGCTTCCCCATCGCGAAGATCGCGGCAAAGCTCGCCATCGGCTACACGCTCGATGAGCTGGCGAACGACATCACTGGCGGCGCGACGCCGGCATCCTTCGAGCCCACGCTGGATTACGTGGTGACCAAGGTTCCACGCTTCACTTTCGAGAAATTTCCGGGCGCAAATGACCGATTGACGACGCAGATGAAATCGGTCGGCGAGGTCATGGCCATCGGCCGCACGTTTCAGGAGTCGCTGCAGAAAGCCCTGCGCGGCCTCGAGACGGGCACCGACGGCTTCAATGAGCACGTGGCCCAGCCGGTCACTGAGGAAGACCGCGCCGCGTTGCACCAGGAATTGCGTCTGCCCGGCCCCGATCGCATCTGGTACGTGGCCGACGCGTTTCGCTCGGGCATGTCGGTGGCGGACGTCAACGCGTTGTCCGGCATCGACCCCTGGTTTCTGGCCCAGATAGAGGATCTCGTGGACGAGGAAAGCCGCGTGCGCGGCGACGGAATGGCGGCACTCGATGCCGAGCGCCTGTGGGCGCTCAAACGCAAAGGCTTCGCCGACAGCCGCCTCGGCGCACTGCTCGGCGTGCCCGAATCGACGATCCGGCGCCTGCGCGCGCACTTCGAGTTGCGCCCGGTATTCAAGCGCGTCGACACCTGCGCCGCCGAGTTCGCGACAACCACGGCTTATCTGTATTCGACCTACGAGGAGGAATGTGAAGCGCAGCCGACGGCACGCGAGAAAATCATGATCCTTGGCGGCGGCCCGAACCGCATCGGCCAGGGCATCGAATTCGATTACTGCTGCGTGCACGCCGCGCTGGCGCTGCGCGAAGAGGGTTACGAGACCATCATGGTCAACTGCAACCCGGAAACGGTGTCCACCGACTACGACGTGTCGGACCGGCTGTACTTCGAATCGCTCACCTTCGAGGACGTCATGGCGATCATTGAGTGTGAGCGGCCGACCGGCGTGCTCGTGCAATACGGCGGGCAGACGCCGCTCAAGCTCGCGCGCGCGCTCGAGAAGGCGGGCGCGCCGATCATCGGCACGAGCCCGGATTCGATCGATCTCGCCGAGGACCGTGAGCGCTTTCAGCAACTCGTCAACCGGCTCGGCCTGAAACAGCCGCCCAACGCCACGGCGGTCGACCTGGAGCAGGCGGTGGCCGGCGCCAAGCAGGTCGGCTTTCCGCTCATCGTGCGCCCATCCTACGTGCTCGGCGGCCGCGCCATGGAAGTCGTGTTCACGCCGGAAGACCTGCGCATCTGGATGGCGGGCGCGATCAAGGTGTCGAATGCCAGCCCGGTTCTGCTCGACCGGTTTCTCGACCAGGCCGTGGAGGTCGATGTCGATGCCATCAGCGACGGCAACGAGGTGCTCATCGGCGGCATCATGGAGCACATCGAGCAGGCGGGAATCCACTCCGGCGATTCCGGCTGCTCGCTGCCGCCGGCCACGCTCAGCGAGGACGTGCAGGAGGAGCTCAAGGAGCAGGTGCGGAAGCTGGCGCGCGCGCTCAAGGTCGTCGGCCTCATGAACACACAGTTCGCCATACAGAACGACGTGATCTATATCCTCGAGGTCAATCCTCGCGCTTCGCGAACCGTGCCGTTCGTGTCCAAGGCGACCGGCATCCCGCTGGCAAAGATAGCCGCGCGTGTCATGGTCGGCCGCAGCCTGGCCGAGCAGGGCGTGATTCGCGAGTGCGTTCCGGTTTACTATGCGGTCAAGGAATCGGTGTTTCCGTTCATCAAGTTTCCCAGCGCCGATCCGATCCTCGGCCCGGAGATGAAATCCACGGGTGAGGTCATGGGCACGGGACGCTCGTTCGGTGAGGCTTATGCAAAGGCGCAGCTCGCCTCCGGCGTGATTCTGCCCACCACCGGCACGGCCCTGCTGAGCGTCCGCGATCGCGACAAGCCGGCCGCAGTGCAACTCGGCCGCGCGCTCGCCGACCGCGGTTTCGACCTGATTGCGACGGACGGCACCGCGCGGGCACTGACCGACGCAGGAGTGCCGTGCCGACGCGCCAACAAGGTGCGCGAAGGACGCCCGCACATCGTCGACATGATAAAGAACGACGAAATCAGCCTCATCGTGAACACGACTGAAGGAAAACAGGCCATCAAGGAATCAGATTCGATCCGCTGCGAGGCGGTGCGCCACAAGGTGACGTATTACACGACCATCGCCGCGGCGATGGCCACTTGCCTTGCGCTCGAGCACATCGACGAGGTCGAGGTGAACTGCCTGCAGGATCTGCATCGCGAGCTTTGCGCGTGATGAGCATGAAGGTACCCATTACCGCCCGCGGCGCGGAGCAGCTTCGCGACGAGCTCAGGCGTCTCAAGACGCAGGAACGCCCGCAGATCATCAAGGCGATTGCCGAGGCACGGGCGCACGGTGATTTGCGCGAGAACGCGGAATACCACGCCGCCAAGGACCAGCAGGGATTCGTCGAGGCGCGCATCAAGGACATCGAGGGCAAGCTCTCGCACGCCCAGATCATCGACGTGACGCAGTTCGGCACCAGCAGCAGGGTAATTTTCGGCGCCACCGTCGAGCTGTACGACACGCTCGAGAATTCGTCCGTCAGCTGGCGAATCGTCGGCGAGGACGAGGCGGACATCAAGAGCGGGCTCATCTCTGTGACTTCGCCGATCGCACGCGCGCTCATCGGCAAGCTCGAGGGGGATGTGGTGGAGGTCAGGGCGCCGAACGGCACGCGCAGTTACGAGATCGTCGCGGTGCGTTACGAATAGGCCGGCAAGCCTCTCGCAAGCCGCATCGAGCAGCGCGCTTTCCACACTCCGCCCGTGAGCAGACGCAGCAAGTCCAGCGGCCGCTGGCTGGCCGAGCACGAGCAGGACGCGTACGTGCGCCGCGCCCGCGCGGACGGCTGGCGGTCGCGCGCCGTGTTCAAGCTCATGGAAATCCAGCGTCGCGAGCACTTGTTGCGACACGGCATGACCTGCATCGATCTCGGCGCCAGCCCCGGCGGCTGGAGCCAGCTCGCAGCCCGTGCGATCGGGCCGCGCGGCCGGGTCATCGCGCTGGATATGCTGCCCATGCAGCCGCTCGCGGGGGTCCAGTTCGTGCTCGGCGACTTCAACGAGCCGGCGGTGCTCGAAACCCTGCTCGGCCGGCTCGCGGGCGGGCAGGCGGACCTTGTAATGTCGGACATGGCCCCCAATCTCAGCGGTATGGCCGCGCTCGATCAGCCGCGCGTCATGCAGCTTGCGGAGCTGGCTCACGACCTGGCGCAGAAGGCGTTGCGGCCGGGCGGTGACTTCCTCGTGAAGGCTTTTCACGGGGAAGGCTTCGAGGCGTTCCGCGGCCGCCTGCGCGACACCTTCGGCAGCGTGAAGGTCTGCAAGCCGCCGGCGTCGCGGGCGCGCAGCAGTGAGCTGTACCTGCTGGCCAGAAACTATCGGATGGTGTAGTGTCTAAAACGTGCGAATGGCGGCGCTTCGCGCCCATGCGAGCGCAGCCGCGACGAGGTGCGGTTCCTTGAACGATCTGGCCAAGAACATCATTCTCTGGGTGGTCATCGCCGTGGTGCTGCTGTCGGTATTCAACAGCTTCGGCACCGGCGCGCGCTCCGTGGAGAACAAGCCCTATTCGGCCTTCCTCGAGCAGGTCAAGTCGGGGGGCGTCAAGTCGGTGACGTTCAACAAGGGCAACGCCGTCACCGTGGAGGCCGCATCGGGCGAGCAGTATGTCACCTACAGCCCGGAGACCGACAACACCGTGCTGATCGGCGAGCTCAACGAGCACGGCGTGAAATTCGATGCGAGCCCGCCAGAGCGGCAGTCCTTCCTCGTGCAGTTGTTCATTTCTTCATTCCCGATCCTGCTGCTGATCGCGGTGTGGGTCTATTTCATGCGCCAGATGCAGGGCGGCGGCGGCGGCCGGGGCGCCATGTCGTTCGGCAAGAGCAGGGCGCGCATGCTCGGCGAGGACCAGGTCAGCGTCACTTTCGCCGACGTCGCCGGCGTGGAAGAGGCCAAGGAGGAAGTCGTCGAGATCGTCGATTTCCTCAAGGATCCGGCCAAGTTCCAGCGCCTGGGCGGCAAGATCCCCAAGGGCGTGCTCATGGTGGGTTCGCCGGGCACAGGCAAGACGCTGCTCGCGCGGGCTATCGCCGGTGAGGCGAAAGTCCCGTTCTTCACCATATCGGGCTCGGATTTCGTCGAGATGTTCGTCGGAGTCGGCGCCTCGCGCGTGCGCGACATGTTCGAGCAGGCCAAGAAGCACGCGCCCTGCCTCATCTTCATCGATGAGATCGATGCGGTCGGGCGGCATCGCGGCGCGGGCCTCGGCGGCGGCCACGACGAGCGCGAGCAGACCCTGAACCAGCTGCTCGTCGAGATGGACGGCTTCGAGGGCAACGAGGGCATCATCGTCATCGCCGCGACCAACCGGCCGGACGTGCTCGATCCCGCGCTGCTGCGCCCGGGCCGCTTCGACCGCCAGGTCGTCGTGCCGCTGCCCGACGTGCGCGGCCGCGAGCAGATTCTCAAGGTGCACATGCGCAAGGTGCCGCTGGACGAGGACGTCAAGCCGGGGATCATCGCGCGCGGCACGCCGGGGTTTTCCGGCGCCGACCTCGCCAACCTGGTCAATGAGGCGGCATTGTTCGCGGCACGCGCCAATCGCCGCGTCGTCAGCATGGACGAGTTCGAAAAGGCCAAGGACAAGATCATGATGGGCGCCGAGCGGCGCTCGATGGTCATGAGCCAGGCGGAAAAGCGCCTCACGGCGTACCACGAGGCGGGCCACGCTATCGTCGGCCTGCTCGTGCCTGACCACGATCCGGTTTACAAGGTGTCGATCATCCCGCGCGGCAGGGCGCTCGGCGTCACCATGTTTCTGCCCGAAGAGGACCGCTACAGCTTCAGCAAGCAGCGGCTCAAGAGCCAGATCTCCAGCCTGTTCGGAGGCCGCATCGCCGAAGAGCTGATTTTCGGCGCCGATCACGTAACGACCGGCGCCTCCAACGACATCGAGCGCGCCACCGAAATCGCGCGCAACATGGTCACCAAGTGGGGACTGTCGGACAAGCTCGGTCCGCTGACCTACAGCGAGGAGGACGGTGAAGTATTCCTGGGTCGCTCCGTCACCCAGCACAAGCACGTTTCCGATGTCACCGCGCACGCCATCGACGAGGAAGTGCGTAAGCTGATTGACGAGAATTATCGCCGCGCGGAACACCTGCTCAACGAGAACGTGGCCAAGCTGCACCTGATGGCTCAGGCGCTCATCAAGTACGAGACGATCGACCAGTCCCAGATCAAGGACATCATGGCCGAACGCGAGCCGCGTCCACCCGAGGACTGGGACGAGCCGGGCACGCCCGGCACGCTCGCCGACGCCCGCGACGCCAAGGAAAAGAGCAGCGACGGCAGCAAAATCGGCGATCCCATCGCCGATCACCGCTGACAGAAGAAGCTCGCGCAACCTGCGCGTCCCGCTTGCGGTGAGCGGGTCTGCTTGCCGCGCGCGACACCAAGTCCCGCATCAGGCAAGATTGCTGAACGGTCTCACCGGACCGGACTGAAGGCGGCCGCCCGGCGCATCGCCTGGCAGCGCCGCGAGTGGCGACGCGGAGGAGCCGTGGAGAGCATCGCCCTGGTCAATGCCGTGCTCCTGATCGGGGCGCTGCTCGTCATCGCGGGTATTTTTTCGAGTCTGATCGCCTCGCGTTTCGGCGCTCCGTTGCTGCTCGTGTTTCTGGTGATCGGCATGCTCGCGGGCGAGGACGGCCCCGGTGGCCTGGTTTTCGACGATTACCAGCTCACCTTCCTGGTCGGATCGCTGGCTCTCGCCGTCATCCTGTTCGACGGCGGCCTGCGCACGCGCACTTCGCGCTTCCGCGGCGTCCTTCTTCCAGCGGCGACGCTCGCGACGCTGGGCGTAGCCCTGACGGCGACGGTAACCGGCCTGCTGGCCATCTTTGCCTTCAATTTCTCATTTCTGGAGGGCATGCTGATCGGCTCCGTGGTGGCATCGACCGACGCTGCCGCCGTATTCTTTCTGCTTCACGCCGGCGGATTGCAACTCAAGCAGCGCGTCAGCGCCCTGCTGGAGATCGAGTCGGGCACCAACGACCCGGTGGCGCTGCTGTTGACCATCGTGCTCGTCGAGTTGATCCTGGCTGTCCCGCAGGTCTCGGCGCTCGACGTCGCTGCCATGCTCGCGCGGCAGGCCGTGCTCGGCGTCGGCGCGGGCGTCGCCGGCGGTTATGCGGTGTCCTGGCTGTTGAACAAGGTGCAGTTGCCGGGCGGACTGCATCCGCTATTCGTGGTTGCCAGCGCCATATTCATCTTCTCGCTGACGTCGATCATCGGCGGCAGCGGTTTTCTCGCGGCCTATCTCGGCGGACTGGTTCTCGGCAACCGTCCCATCCGGTCTTTTGCGAGCATCACCAGCTTTCACGATACGGCGACCTGGCTTTGCCAGATGATCATGTTCCTGGTCCTCGGGCTGCTCGTGACGCCGTCCTTGCTCGTCCAGTATGCGGTACCTGCGCTCATCATCGCGATATGGCTGATCCTCGTCGCCCGACCCGTTTCGGTGTGGCTGTGCCTGGCTCCCTTCCGATTCACGATGCAGGAAAAGGCTTTCGTTTCCTGGGTCGGCCTGCGTGGGGCAGTCAGCATCTTCCTCGCAGCGATTCCCATGCTCACGGGTCTCCCGCATGCGGAGGCATACTTCAATATCGCCTTTTTCGTCGTGCTCGTGTCCCTCGTCGTGCAGGGCTGGAGTATCGCACCGGTGGCAAAGCGCCTCGGAATGTCCCTGCCGGGAGCCGTTGCGACGGTGCAACGCGTCGAGTTCGACCTTCCGGGGCAGCTCCACTACGAGATCGTGGGCTATCGCCTCAGGTCCGACAGCGCCGTGCTGGGGCGTGCCTCCGTGCCGCGCTGGGCGCGACCGGTACTCGTGGTCCGGGACAAAGCGGTGCTCGACACGGCCGACGCGGGTCCGCTGCAGCAGGGCGACTATGCTTACTTCCTCGCGCCGCCGCACCGCGTCCACCGTCTCGATCGGCTGTTCGCCCCGACGGGCGCTGAAATCGATGCCGATATCGCGGACGAAATACAATTCCCGGGTGACTTCAAGCTGGCCGAGCTGCAAGAGCTGTACGGCCTGGCACCCGAGGTCGGTGACCGTGAGCTGACGCTTGCCGACCTGTTCGCGGAGCGATACCACGATGAGCCGGAGACAGGCGACCGGTTGCCGCTCGGCGCCGCCACATTGGTGGCACGCGTGCTGGATCAAGGCAGAGTGATCAGAGTCGGCGTGCAATCGAACGCCCTCGCGGGCCGAGCCGTCAAAACCGCCCTGCGCGCGCGCGCAGGACTGCACCGGCTGGCCGCAATGGGGCGTCGCTTGCGGGGCCGCTTGAGCCGGGCGTCGACTGCCGGGGAGTGATTGCCGGATGCGCCCGCCGCCTGCTGGTATCATGGGCGCCCCCTGCGGCATCATCCACGGCGCATGCTAATCGACTGTCACGGCCGCTCTCTGGATCTTGCGACGCCGGTAGTCATGGGCATCCTCAACGTCACGCCGGATTCGTTTTCCGACGGCGGCAGGTTCATCGAAACTGAAGCCGCCGTGCAGCACGCGCTGCAGATGGTCGCGGAAGGTGCCGGCGTCATCGACATCGGCGGCGAATCTTCGCGTCCGGGCGCGGTGCCGGTCAGTGCGGAAACGGAGCTCGGGCGCATACTGCCCGTGCTCGAGCGACTTGCGGGAGAGCTGTCGGTGCCGATTTCAGTCGACACGTCGAAACCGGAGGTGATGGAACGCGCGATCGGCGCCGGCGCGGGCCTCATCAACGACATCACGGCGCTGTCGTCCGAGGGCGCCCTCGAGGTGGTGGCGGCGAGCGGCGCAGCCGTTTGCCTGATGCACATGCAGGGCGAGCCCCGCACCATGCAGCAGGCGCCGACATATGCGGACGTCGTGAACGAAATCAAGAGCTATCTCGCCGGGCGCATACAAGCCTGCATCGCCGCGGGCATTCCGCGCGAGCGCATCATCGCCGATCCGGGATTCGGATTCGGCAAGACCTCAGCTCACAACTGGGCGCTGCTGGCGCGGCTGCGGGAATTCCGCACGCTGGGCGTGCCGATCCTGGCCGGCCTGTCGCGCAAGTCGTTCATCGGCGCGCTGCTCGACCGGCCGGTGGGCGATCGGCTCTACGGGTCCCTCGTCGCGGCCGGCATCGCCGTCTTCAACGGCGCCGATATCCTGCGAGCCCACGAGGTCGCGCCGACGATGGACGCGGTGCGCCTCGGTTACGCGGCGGCCGGCGCAGCCCGGGTGCCGGAGGCGAGCCTGTGAAACGCCGCTACTTCGGCACCGACGGGGTGCGCGGGCGCGTCGGCGATGCCCCCATGACCGTGGACTTCGCGCTGCGGCTGGCGAGCGCCGCAGCGCGCGTGCTGGCGCCGGCCGGCGGCAAGGTGCTGATCGGCAAAGATACGCGGGTGTCGGGCTATATGTTCGAGGCCGCGCTCGAAGCGGGTTTCGTCGCGGCCGGCGTCGATGTATTGCTGGTCGGCCCGTTGCCCACTCCCGGCATTGCCTATCTGACTCGCTCGTTCGACGCCGACTTCGGAATCGTCATCAGCGCTTCGCACAATCCATATCACGACAACGGCATAAAGTTCTTCGACGGCGACGGCGCGAAGCTGTCCGACGAAACCGAGGCGCAGATAGAGGACCAGCTTGCCAACGCAGTCGTCACGCACGATTCGGCCGCGCTCGGGCGCGCCAAGCGGGTCGATTCCGCAATCCTGGATTATCAGGAGTTCTGCAAGACCAGCGTCCCGGCCGGCATCGACCTCACTGGCCTCAAGATTGTCATCGACTGTGCGCACGGCGCCGCCTACAAGACCGGACCCCGCGTGCTCGCGGAGCTGGGTGCGGAAATCGTGCCGATCGGCTGCTCGCCGAACGGCCGCAACATCAACGACGGCTGCGGCTCGATGCAGCCGGAGTTGCTGCAGCTCACGGTCAAAGGCGTGCGCGCCGATCTCGGTGTGGCGCTGGACGGCGACGGTGACCGGGTGGTGATGGCCGACGAGCACGGCGAGCTCGTGGACGGAGATCAACTCCTGTACGTGATCGCGACGGCGCGGCACGCCGCGCGCACGCTCCGCGGGCCGGTAGTCGGCACGGTGATGAGCAACCTCGGTCTCGAGCTTGCGCTGGCGGCGAAAGGCATCCCCTTCGAGCGCGCCCGCGTGGGCGATCGGCACGTGCTCGAGTTGCTGCGCCGGCACGATGGGGCCGTCGGCGGCGAGACCTCCGGGCACGTGATTTGCCTGGACAAGACCACGACGGGGGACGGACTGATCAGCGCGCTGCAGGTCATCGCCGTCGTCAAGCAGAGCGGCGTACCGTTGTCGCAGCTGGTCTCCGGCATGACCAAATACCCGCAGAAGCTGCTCAATGTGCGCACCGACAGGAAGATCGATCTGGAGCAACCGGGGCCGATCCGGGAAGCCGTCGAAAAAGCGGAGGCCGAGCTCGGCGAACGCGGCCGCGTGGTGCTCAGGGCCTCGGGCACGGAGCCGGTCGTGCGCGTCATGGTCGAGGGGCTCGACGACGCGCAGGTGGAGCGCGTCGCGGAAGGTATCGCGGCAGCAGTCAGGCAAGCCGCGAATTGATTTGACCCGACCGGTCGCTTTAAGCTACACGGCTTTTTGCGGGCAACCAGCCGCCTGCAACGGGAGTGGATATGCGCAAGCGGCTCGTCGCCGGTAACTGGAAGATGCACGGCTCGCGGCAGCACAACGCGTCGCTTATCGCCGAGCTCATCGCGGGCCTGGAAAAGGGCACTGCGGCGGACGTGCTGATCTGTCCGCCGTATCCTTATTTGCACGAGATCGGGCGCGCGCTCGACGGGCACGGTATCTGGCTCGGTGCGCAGGACGCCTGCGCCGAGGACGAAGGCGCCTTTACCGGGGAGGTGGCCGCCGCCATGCTTCGCGATGTCGGCTGCAGCCACGCTATCGTCGGCCACTCCGAGCGGCGCGCTCTGTTCAATGAGGACGACCGCCTGATAGCCCGCAAGTTCGTCGCCATCCAGCGGGCCGGGCTCACGCCGGTGCTGTGCATCGGCGAGACGTTCGACGAGCGCGAGCAGGGCATGACGTCCCGCATCGTCGAGCGGCAACTCGGCGCGGTCCTGGACGTGGCCGGTCCGGGGGCATTCGCGGCATCGGTGGTGGCTTACGAGCCTGTATGGGCCATCGGCACGGGCCGCACCGCCAGCCCGCAGCAGGCCCAGGAAGTGCACGCGCACATTCGCGGGATCATCGCTGCCCGGGATGCTAAAATAGCCGACTCGTTGAGGTTGCTGTACGGCGGCAGCGTGAAGGCCGCGAACGCAGCCGAGCTGTTCGCCATGCCCGATGTCGACGGCGGCCTCGTCGGCGGAGCCTCCCTGCAGGCGGATGAGTTTCTGGGAATCATAGAAGCGGCGGCGTGAGTGCCGTTTTCGAGCATGTTGCACAGCATCGTACTGATCGGACACATATTCCTTGCGCTCTGCATGGTCGGGCTGATCCTGCTCCAGCGCGGCAAGGGCGCGGACGCAGGGGCGGCGTTCGGTGCAGGGGCATCGGGCACCGTGTTCGGCGCATCGGGGTCGGCGAATTTCCTGTCGCGTACCACAGCGGTGCTGGCGACCCTGTTTTTCGTCACCAGCCTGAGCCTCGCCTATCTCGGCAGCCGGCCGGTGACACCTGACAGTCTGCTCGAGCAGGACGCTGCTGCGGAGGAGCCCGCTGCCGGGCCGGCAACCGCCGCTGGCGAGCCGGACATCGATCTGCCGCCGCTGCCGGCCGGGCGGCCCGCGGAGCCGGCGGAGACCGGGGAAGACCCGCAGCCGTAAATGCCCGCACATGCCGATGTGGTGGAATTGGTAGACACGCTGTCTTGAGGGGGCAGTGGCGTAAGCCGTGCCGGTTCGAGTCCGGCCATCGGCACCATTCCCGGGCGCAGTCGTCCGGGGCTTGAAGGCGCGACGCGACAGACGCGTCGGCTGAGCAGGACGGATATGCTGGAAAACTATCTGCCGGTGCTTGTTTTTCTGCTCGTCGCGGGCGCTCTCGGCTCGGCGTTGCTCGCGCTCGGATTCCTGTTCGGTCGCGGCAGCAAGGACGCCGACAAGCTTTCACCTTACGAATGCGGCTTCGAAGCCTTCGAAGACACGCGCATGAAGTTCGACGTTCGTTACTATCTCGTGGCGATCCTATTCATCATTTTCGACCTGGAGATCGCCTTCCTGTTTCCGTGGGCCGTCTCGCTGGACGCAATCGGGCTGTTCGGCCTGCTCTCCATGGGATTGTTCCTGGCGATCCTCGTCATCGGTTTCATCTACGAGTGGAAAAAAGGGGCGCTGGAATGGGATTAGCCGCCGAGACGAGCGTGCCGGGGCGCGGATTCGCCGTCACGGGACTCGACACCGTGATCAACTGGGCGCGCACCGGCTCGCTGTGGCCGATGAGCTTCGGTCTCGCCTGCTGCGCCGTTGAAATGATGCAAGCGGCCGCGGCGCGTTACGATCTCGATCGCTTCGGCGTCATCTTCCGTGGGAGTCCGCGCCAATCGGACGTGATGATAGTGGCCGGCACGCTGGTGAACAAAATGGCGCCGGCCTTGCGCAAAGTGTATGACCAGATGCCGGAGCCGCGCTGGGTCATCTCCATGGGCTCATGCGCCAACGGCGGCGGTTATTATCATTATTCCTATTCCGTCGTTCGGGGCTGCGATCGCATCGTGCCGGTGGACGTTTATGTGCCGGGCTGTCCGCCGACCGCCGAGGCGCTATTGTACGGCGTCATCCAGTTGCAGAAGAAAATCCGCCGCACGCACACGATCGCACGGTGAGTTTCCATGATGAGCAAGCGCAGCGAGAAGCTTGCCGCTCTGATTGAAGGGCGGCTGAACGATACGCTGCAGCGGGCATCGTCCAGCTGCGGCGAGCTGACCTTTGAGGTCACGGGCGCCGACCTGCGGCTCGCGTGTCTGACGCTGCGCGACGAGCTCGGCTTCGAAATGCTCATGGACGCCTGCGGCGTTGACTACCTCGACTATGGCCAGATGGAATGGACGAGCTACCGGGCCACTGAAACGGGTTTCAGCCGCGGCGTGGCGCGCCGCGAGGTCGGCTGGGCGGACCGGCCTCTCGAGCACCCGACGCCGATGGAGACTCCCATGCCGGCGGACCTGCCTTCGCGGCACGGCAAGCCGCGTTTCGCGGTCGTCTATCATCTGCTCTCGCTCCGGCACAATGCCCGCCTGCGCCTGCGCACTTTCTGCCCCGACGACGACGCGCCCGTCGTCCCCAGCGTGACCGATATCTGGAGCTCGGCGGACTGGTTCGAGCGCGAGGCTTTCGACCTCTTCGGCATCCTCTTCGACGGCCATCCGGATCTGCGCCGTATCCTCACCGACTACGGCTTCATAGGCCATCCGTTCCGCAAGGATTTCCCGCTCATCGGCAATGTCGAGGTGCGTTACGACCCGAAGCGCGGCCGTGTCGTCTACCAGCCGGTCACAATCGAGCCCCGCACGCTGGTGCCGAAGGTCATCCGAGAAGACAGCCGGTACGAACCGGCCCTGAAGGAGCCGCCGGGCGGTGCCTGAGATCCAGAACTTCACGATGAACTTCGGACCGCAGCACCCTGCGGCGCACGGTGTGTTGCGTCTCGTGCTGGAAATGGACGGCGAAATGATCGTCAAGGCCGATCCGCACATCGGCCTGCTGCATCGTGCGACGGAGAAGCTGGCCGAGAGCAAGCCTTTCAACCAGACGATCGGCTACATGGACCGGCTCGACTACGTGTCCATGATGTGCAACGAGCACGCGTACGTGCTGGCGATCGAAAAATTGCTCGGCATCCGGCCCCCGGAGCGGGCGCAGTACATCCGCGTCATGTTCGACGAAATCACCCGCATTTTAAATCACCTGATGTGGCTGGGCTCGCACGGGCTCGACATCGGCGCCATGACCGTATTTCTGTACTGCTTTCGCGAGCGCGAGGACTTGCTGGACTGTTACGAGGCGGTTTCCGGCACGCGCATGCACGCCACCTACTATCGGCCGGGCGGCGTGTATCGCGACCTGCCGGGGGAGATGCCGAAGTATCAGCCTTCGAAGCTGCGCAGCCGCGCCGAGGTCGAGCGGATGAACCGCGATCGCGAGGGTTCGCTGCTCGATTTCATAGAGGCGTTCACGGACCGCTTTCCCTCGCGCGTCGACGACTACGAGACGCTGCTTACGGACAACCGCATCTGGAAGCAGCGCACCGTCAACATCGGCGTGGTCACACCGGAGCGTGCCATGCAGCTCGGTTTTTCGGGGCCGATGCTGCGCGGCTCGGGGGTCGAGTGGGACCTGCGCAGGAAGCAGCCTTACGCGGCCTACGAGCGTATGGAATTCGATGTCCCGATCGGAGTCAATGGAGACTGCTACGACCGGTATCTCGTGCGTATCGAGGAGATGCGCCAGTCGAACCACATCATCCGCCAGTGCGTCGACTGGTTGCGCGCGCATCCCGGGCCGACCATGCTCGATGACCACAAGATCACGCCGCCGGCCCGCATCGACATGAAAGATGACATGGAATCGCTCATCCACCACTTCAAGCTCTACACCGAGGGCTACTGCGTGCCGGAAGGCGAAGCCTATGCCGCGGTAGAGGGCCCGAAGGGCGAGCTTGGCGTGTACCTGGTTTCGGACGGCGCCAACAAGCCCTATCGCCTCAAGGTACGCGCGCCCGGCTTCGCGCACCTCGCGGCCATGAACGAGATGGTGCAGGGTCATATGCTCGCCGACGTCGTCGCCGTCATCGGCACCCAGGACATCGTATTCGGCGAGATTGACCGGTGACAGGCTCCACGCGGGCGGAATCTCTGCTGTCGGAGCATGCGAGGGCGGAGATCGACCGCTGGGTCGCCAAGTTCCCGCAGGGACGGCAGCGCTCGGCGATCATCGCCGCCCTGCGCGAGGTGCAACACGAGAACGGCGGCTGGCTCACGGTGCCGCTCATGGATGCGGTCGCCGCGTATCTCGACCTGCCGCCGATCCAGGTCTATGAGGTCGCCACTTTCTATTCGATGTTCGAGACCCGCCCGGTCGGCCGGCATAGTGTTTCCGTCTGCACGAATATTTCCTGCATGCTGTGCGGTTCCGACAGTATCGTGGCGCACATCGAGCAGAAGCTCGGCATCCGCACCGGCGAAAGCACGCCGGACGGCCGGATTTACCTCAAGCGCGAGGAGGAATGCCTCGCCGCCTGCGTCAATGCGCCGATGATGATGGTCGACCACGTGTATCACGAGCACTTGACTTTCGAGAGAGTGGACGAAATTCTGGACGCGCTCGAATGACCAGACGCGACATGAATTTCGTCGCGTTCGCAACATTGCGCCACGACGACCCGCACCTGCTCGAAACCTATCGCAAGGTCGACGGCTATCAGGCGCTGGAAAAAATATTCCGCGACCGCGTCTCGCCGGAAACGGTGATCGAGGAAGTCAAGGCCTCGGGACTGCGCGGCCGCGGCGGGGCGGGCTTTCCGACCGGGCTCAAATGGAGCTTCATGCCGCGTAACGCTCAGGGCCAGAAATATCTTGTCTGCAACTCTGACGAGAGCGAGCCGGGCACCTGCCACGATCGCGACATCCTGCGCTACAATCCGCACGCGCTCATCGAAGGCATGGTCATCGCGGGCTACGCGATGGGCGCCACCGTCGGCTACAACTACATTCGCGGCGAGTTCATCGCCGAGCCGGTGCCGCGCTTCGAGGCGGCGGTGCGCGAAGCCTATGACGCCGGTTACCTGGGCGCCGACATTCTGGGCAGCGGCTTCGATTTCGAACTGCACACCTTCATCGGCGCCGGCGCATACATATGCGGCGAGGAGACGGCGTTGCTGGAATC
>DATLFD010000016.1:0-30632 GCA_035524935.1 Gammaproteobacteria bacterium
GAGATGGTGATGCCGGGGGACAACGTGCAGATGACGGTCGAGCTGATCGCGCCGATTGCGATGGAGGACGGTCTGCGCTTCGCCATCCGCGAGGGCGGCCGCACGGTCGGCGCCGGCGTGGTCAGCAAGATAATCGCCTGACACCCAAAGGAAACACAGACCATGGCCACGAACCAGAACATCCGCATCCGCCTGAAGGCCTTCGATCACCGCCTGATCGACACCTCGGCGCGGGAGATCGTGGAGACGGCGCGGCGCACCGGCGCGCAGGTGCGCGGGCCGGTGCCGCTGCCGACCAAGATGGAGCGCTTCACCCTCCTGATCTCACCACACGTCAACAAGGACGCGCGCGACCAGTACGAGCTGCGCACCCACAAGCGCCTGATGGACATCGTCGACCCCACGGACAAGACCGTGGATGCGCTCATGAAGCTCGAGCTGCCGGCCGGGGTGGACGTGCAGATCAAGCTCAACTGACCCGGAAAACGGGGACATTCCTGATTTCCGCCATCCCCCGGGGACCGGGCGCGGCGGTTTTGGCGAAAATCAGGAATGTCCCCATTTCCAGTTGGCCGGCCCGCCCGGGCTCTTGTACAATTATCGGCTCGCCTGGCCCGGTGCGGGTAGCTGCTCCGGGCTTGAATTTGTTCGGCATCCGCTTCGCCCGGCGCGCTGCCAAGAGGATTCTGAGATGGCCATCGGTCTGGTCGGCCGCAAATGCGGCATGACGCGCATCTTCACGGAAAACGGGGAGTCGGTTCCCGTGACCGTCATCGAGGCGTCGCCGAACCGGATCACCCGCGTCAAGTCCGCCGAGACCGACGGCTACCGCGCGCTGCAGGTGACGGCCGGCACCTGCAAGGCCTCGCGGATGGCCCGCCCGGCGGCCGGGCAGTTTGCCCGCGCGGGGGTCGAGCCCGGTCGCGGCCTTTGGGAATTCCGCCTCGACACGGGTGTTGACGGTGAGCCCGAAGCCGGCGCCGAGATCCGCGTGGATATCTTTACCGCGGGCCAGAAGGTCGACGTCACCGGGACCACGATCGGCAAGGGCTATGCGGGCACGGTGAAACGGCACAACTTCGCGACCCAGGATGCCACGCACGGTAATTCGCTGTCGCACCGTGCGCCGGGCTCGGTCGGCCAGAACCAGTCGCCCGGGCGGGTGTTCAAGGGCAAGCGCATGGCCGGCCACATGGGCAACGTTCGACGCACGGCCTCCAATCTCGAGGTCGTGCGCATCGATTCGGAGCGCAATCTGATTCTCGTGCGCGGCGCGGTGCCCGGCGCGCCGGGCGGCGACGTCATCGTGCGTCCGGCACGTAAGACGAAGAACGTCGAGGCGGGCTGACGGCGATGGAGCTCAAGCTGGCAAGCGGCAATGGCGGCGTCGAGGTCGCGGACGACACGTTCGCTCGCGAGTTCAGCCCGGCGCTCGTTCACCAGGTCGTGACCGCCTGGCTCGCCGGCGGCCGCGCCGGCACCAAGGCGCAGAAGACGCGCGCCGCCGTGCGGGGTGGCGGCAGCAAGCCCTGGCGGCAGAAGGGCACCGGCCGCGCGCGGGCGGGCTCAATCCGCAGTCCGATCTGGGTCGGCGGCGGGCGGGCCTTCGCCGCCAGCCCGCGCGACCACTCGCAGAAAGTGAATCGCAAGATGTATCGCGGCGCGATGCGCTCGATCCTCTCCGAGCTGGTGAGGCAGGACCGACTCAAGCTCGTCGAGTCGCTCGAGCTCGACGAGCCGCGCACGCGGGCTGCGGTCGACAGGCTGCGGGAGCTCGGCATCGAGGGCGGGCTGATCGTCGTCGACGCCATGGATGAGAAGCTCGCGCTGGCGACTCGGAACCTGCGCGGAGTGCAGCTCGTGACCGCAGACGCGGTGAATCCGGCGCACCTCGTCATGCACGACACGGTCGTGATGACCGTGGCGGCAGTCAAGCGTCTCGGGGAGAAGCTCGCATGAACGAGGAACGCCTGATGACCGTGCTGCGCGGGCCGCACGTGTCGGAAAAGAGCACGCTGATCGCCGATGCGCACAACCAGATCGTATTTCGAGTGCGGCGCGACGCGAACAAGGACGAGATCCGCCGCGCGGTAGAGAAATTGTTCGAGGTCGAAGTGCTCGACGTGAAAGTGGTCAACGTGGGCGGCAAGCACAAGCGATTCGGGCGCCGTGCCGGCAAGCGCGCCGACTGGAAGAAGGCTTACGTGAGCCTCGCGCCGGGGCACGATATCGAGTTTTTGAGCGCGGAATGACGCGCAGGTACTGAATCGGACCATCACGATGCCATTGCAGAAAGCCAGACCGACCTCACCGGGGCGCCGTTTCTCGGTGCGCGTCAAGACGCCGGGCCTGCACAAGGGCGAGCCGCACGCGGCGCTCGTGGCGCGCAAGCAGCGCACGGGCGGCCGCAACAATCAGGGGCGGGTGACCGTGCGCCACCAGGGAGGCGGCCACAAGCAGCGCTATCGTCTCATCGACTTCAAGCGCGACAAAGACGGCGTCCCCGGCCGCGTGGAGCGGATTGAGTACGATCCGAACCGCAGCGCGCATCTCGCGTTGATTCTCTATGCGGACGGTGAGCGGCGCTACATCCTGGCGGCCAACGGCCTCGAGGTCGGTGCCGCGGTGATGGCCGGCAGCGATGCGCCGATCAAGGCTGGCAATTCGTTGCCGTTGCGGCACATCCCCGTGGGCACCCAGGTGCATTGCGTGGAGATGAAGCCCGGCAAGGGCGGCCAGCTTGCGCGCAGCGCGGGCGCCTCGGCGCAACTGGCCGCCCGGGAAGGCGCGTATGCGAGCCTGCGGCTGCGTTCCGGCGAGACGCGGCGCATTCACATCGATTGCCGCGCAACTGTCGGTGAGGTGGGCCACACCGAGCACAATCTGCGCAAGCTCGGCAAGGCCGGCGCGAAGCGCTGGCGCGGCGTACGCCCGACGGTGCGCGGCGTGGCCATGAACCCGGTCGATCACCCTCACGGCGGCGGCGAGGGCCGCACCTCGGGCGGCCGGCACCCGGTCTCGCCGTGGGGCATGCCGACCAAGGGTTACAAGACGCGGCAGAACAAGCGCACCGACGGCATGATCGTGCGTCGGCGCAAACGAGGAGTGAGATAAGGTGCCACGCTCGGTCAAGAAAGGGCCATTCGTCGATGCCCATCTCGCGGACAAGGTCCGTGTGGCGTCGCGCAGCAACGACCGCCGGCCGATCAAGACCTGGTCGCGGCGCTCGATGGTGCTGCCCGACATGGTGGGCCTGACTATTGCCGTGCACAACGGCCGGCAGCATGTGCCGGTGCTGATCTCGGAGAACATGGTCGGCCACAAGCTCGGTGAATTCGCGGTCACGCGCACGTTCAAGGGCCATTCGGGCGATCGCAAGGTGAAGGGTTGATGGAAGTCGAGGCCACGCTGCGTTACGCGCGCATCACGCCGCAGAAGTGCCGCCTTGTCGCGGACACTATCCGCGGCCGCATGGTCGGTGACGCGCTGACCACGCTCAGGTTCATGCCTAGGAAGGGTGCACGCATCGTGCGCAAAGTGCTCGAATCGGCGATCGCCAATGCCGAGCACAATCACGGCGCCGACATCGACGAGCTCAAGGTCGCGATCGTGCGTGTGGACGAGGCGCCGGTGATGCGTCGCTACCGGGCGCGAGCCAAAGGCCGCGGCGCGCGAATCATGAAGCGCAACAGCCACATCACGGTGCGGGTGGCGGACGGCGAGGCTTAGAGATGGGACAGAAAGTACATCCGATCGGTATCCGGCTTGGCGTGACACGCGACTGGTCGTCCAAGTGGTACGCGAACAGCGATCGTTTCGCGGATTACGTCCACGCGGACCAGATGATTCGCAGTTTCGTGAAGAAAAAGCTGGCCGACGCGTCGGTCAGCCGGATTTATATCGAGCGGCCGGCCAACAAGGTGCACATCACGATCCACACCGCGCGTCCCGGCATCGTCATCGGCAAGAAGGGCGAGGACATCGAACGGCTGCGCGCGCAGGTGATGAAGCTCATGAATTTGAGTGAAGTGCGCATCAACATCGCCGAGATCAGAAAGCCGGAGCTCGATGCCCAGCTGGTCGCGGAAGGCATTGCACAGCAGCTCGAGCGCCGGGTCATGTTCCGGCGGGCCATGAAGCGTGCCGTGACCAACACGATGCGCATCGGTGCGCAGGGCGTCAAGGTCAGGGTGTCCGGCAGGCTGAACGGCGCGGAGATCGCGCGTTCGGAATGGTATCGCGAGGGCCGAGTGCCCCTGCACACGCTGCGGGCAGACATCGATTACGGCTTCGCCGAGGCGCGCACGACCTACGGCACCATCGGCGTCAAGGTCTGGATCTTCAAGGGCGAAGTGTTCGACAAGGCGGAAGCCCGCGGCGAACCTCAGGAAGCGGCGGCGCGCTGAGGAAGCACCGGTATGTTGCAGCCAAAAAGACCCAAATTCCGCAAGCAGTTCAAGGGACGCAACCGAGGTACCGCGAAGCGCGGCACGCACGTGGACTTCGGCGAATACGGCCTGAAATGCCTGGGCTCGGCGCGCATCACGGCGCGCCAGATCGAGGCGGCGCGCCGTGCCATGACGCGGCACGTGAAGCGCGGCGGGAAAATCTGGATCCGCATATTCCCGGACGTGCCGGTGACCAAAAAGCCGCTCGAGGTGCGCCAGGGCAAGGGCAAGGGCAACGTCGAGTACTGGGTGGCGCGGGTGCAGCCCGGACGCATCCTGTACGAGATGGAAGGCGTCACCGAGCAGGTCGCGCGCGAGGCGTTCCGGCTGGCCGCCGCGAAGCTGCCCGTTCAGACCAAGTTCGTGACGCGGCAGGTGATGTGATGGCGGGGCGCAGCAAGGGCAAGGAGCTCCGGGCGAAAAGCGAGGCGGAGCTCGCCGAAGAGCTGCTCAAGCTTCGCCGCGAGCAGTTCAACCTGCGCATGCAGCAGGCGACGGGCCAGCTCGCGCGTCCCGACCAGTACGGCAAGGTGCGGCGCAGTATCGCGCGCGTCAAGACCGTCATGAATGAGCTCGTCGGCGAGAAAACGCGGGCGGGCGGAGAGACCGACGAATGAGTGAGACGAACGGGCCGGCCTCCGGCGATCGCAAGCAGCGCACGGTCACCGGTCGCGTGGTGAGCAACAAGATGGACAAGACCATCTCGGTCGCCGTGGAACGCCTGGTCAAGCACCCGGTGTACGGCAAGTACGTGCGCCGCACGACCCGCTTCCTCGCGCATGACGAAGCCAACGAGTGTCGCGAGGGCGATCTCGTTTCGGTTGCGGAATGCCGGCCCTTGTCCAAGCGCAAGAACTGGCGCGTGGTCGATATCGTCGAGCGCGCGGACGAGCGCGTCTGAGCGGGGAGCGCGGATCATGATCCAGATGCAGACTGTGCTGAACGCCGCCGACAATTCCGGCGCGCGGCGCCTGATGTGCATCAAGGTGCTCGGCGGCTCGAAGCGGCGCTACGCCGGCGTCGGCGACGTCATCAAGGTCAGCGTCAAGGACGCGATCCCGCGCGGCAAGGTGAAGAAGGGTGAGGTCTACAATGCGGTTGTGGTGCGCACTCGCAAGGGCGTGCGGCGCCCGGACGGCTCGCTGATCCGCTTCGACGGCAATGCGGCCGTGCTGCTCAATGCGCGCCTGGAACCGATCGGCACGCGTATCTTCGGGCCGGTCACCCGCGAGCTGCGCACCGGGAATTTCATGAAGATCATCTCGCTCGCCCCCGAGGTTCTGTAGGGCGGATTTCAATCCGCCATTCCGGTCGAACCGGGGCGTGCGACGAAGCTGAAAATTATGAAACGTATCAGAAAAAACGACGAGGTCCTGGTGATCTCCGGCAAGGACAAGGGCAGGCGCGGCACCGTGCTGCGCGTCTACGCGGATGATCGCGTGCTCGTCGAAGGCGTGAACATGGCGAAGAAGCATCAGCGACCGAACCCGAACGCAGGCGTGCCCGGCGGCATCATCGATCGGGAAATGCCCCTGCACGCCTCGAACGTGCAGGTATTCAATCCTCAGACCAAGAAGGGCGACCGCATCGGATTCCGCACGCTCAAGGACGGTCAGAAAGTGCGCTTCTTCAAGTCCAACGACGAAGTCGTCGACATCTGACCGGCGGAGTACGGAGATGGCTTCCAGGCTTCACGCATACTATCGCGACACCGTCGTCGGCCAGCTCAAGGAGCGCCTCGGCCTCGACAACGACATGGAAGTGCCGCGGCTGAGCAAGATCACGCTGAACATGGGCGTCGGTGAGGCCGTCGGCGATCGCAAGATAATGGACCATGCCGTGGAGGACATGTCGCGAATTGCCGGGCAGAAGCCGATCCTGCGCCCGGCGCGCAAGTCGGTCGCCGGTTTCAAGATCCGCGAGGGCATGCCGATTGGTTGCAAAGTCACGCTGCGCCGCGAGCGCATGTACGAATTTCTCGACCGACTCATCAACATTGCGATACCGCGCATACGCGATTTTCGCGGCATGAGCGCGAAGTCGTTCGACGGCCGCGGCAACTACAGCATGGGCGTGCGCGAGCAGATCATCTTCCCCGAGATCGATTACGACAAGATCGACGCGATTCGGGGCCTGGACATCACGATCACGACGACGGCGAGGACGGACGACGAGGGCAGGGCACTGCTCGAGGCGTTCAACTTTCCGTTCAAGAGCTGAAAGGCAGGCTGATGGCGAAGACATCGATGGTACAAAGGGAGATCCGGCGCAAGCGAGTCGTGGCGCGCTACGCGCACAAGCGCGCCGCGCTGAAAGCCGCTGCGCGCGATCCGAAGCTGGGAGACGAGGAGCGGCGCAATGCGTTGGTGAAGCTGCAGGCGCTGCCCCGCGACGCGAGCCCCGTACGCCAGCGCAATCGCTGTGCGATCACCGGCCGCTCGCGCGGCTATTACCGGAAGTTCGGCCTGTCGCGCAACAAGCTGCGCGAAGCGGCCATGAACGGTGAGATTCCAGGCCTCTCGAAAGCGAGCTGGTAGGGATATCGCCAACATGAGAGTTGTCACATGAGCATGACGGATCCGATCGCGGACATGCTGACGCGCATCCGTAACGGCCAGAAGGCCGAGAAAACCGAGGTGCGCATACCCGCGTCGAAGGTGAAACGCGCGCTCGCCGAGGTGTTGCGCGACGAAGGCTATATCGAGGACTTCGCGGTCGAGACCGACGGCGCGCAGGAAATCCTGGCTGTCCAGCTCAAATACTACGAGGGGAGACCGGTGATCGAGCGGATCGAGCGCGTCAGCCGGCCGGGGTTGCGCATCTACAAGCGCAACAACGAGCTGCCGAAGGTGCTTGGCGGTCTCGGCATCGCCGTAGTCTCGACGTCGCGCGGCGTCATGAGCGACCGGCAGGCGCGCGCCGAAGCGCTCGGCGGCGAAATTCTCTGTGTGGTTTCCTGAGGCGGAGGCGTCATGTCCAGAGTTGCCAGGCGTCCCGTCGAACTGCCCAAGGGCGTCGAGTTCAGGCTCGAAGGCCGCGACGCGATCATCAAGGGCGCGAAAGGCTCGCTGTCGCTCAACTTGCACCCCGAATTGACGGTGGTGCAGGAAGATGGCGGGCTGCTCGTCCGTGCCTCGCGGACCGGGCGCACGACCCCGGGGGCGATCGGCGGCACGACGCGCGCGCTGCTCGCCAACATGGTAGAGGGCGTCACCAACGGGTTCGAGCGGCGGCTCGAGCTGGTCGGCGTCGGTTATCGCGCACAGGCGCAGGGACGAAAGCTCAACCTGACGCTCGGCTTCTCGCACCCGATCAGCTACCAGGTGCCGGAGGACATCAGCGTCGAGACGCCGACCCAGAACGAGGTCATCGTGCGGGGCGCGGACAAGCAGAAGGTGGGCCAGGTGGCGGCGGAGATCCGCAACTTCCGCCCGCCGGAGCCGTACAAGGGCAAGGGCGTGCGTTACGCCAACGAGCGTATCGCCATGAAAGAGGCGAAGAAGAAGTAGGCTTATGGGCACCAGGAACGACGAACGCCTGCGCCGGGCGCGCCGGGCACGCAGCAAGATCCGCGAGCTCGGGCGCAATCGCCTGAGCGTGCACCGCACGCCGCGCCACATTTCCGCGCAGATCATCGCTCCGGTGGACGGCAAGGTGATGGTCAGCGCATCGACGATGCAGGCCGCGGTCCGTGAAGGTCTTACGGGCACCGGTAACGTGGCGGCCGCGGCGGCGGTCGGCAAGGCGATCGCCGAGCGTGCCGCCGCCGCCGGCATCCGCGAGGTGGCGTTCGACCGGTCCGGCTTTCGTTACCACGGCCGCGTGAAGGCGCTCGCCGAGGCGGCGCGCGAGCACGGGCTGGAGTTTTGAGGATCCGGCTTCGCCGGAATGTTTGTACCGGGTTCCGGCTTGCGCCGGAATGACGAAGAATAGGTTCCGGCTTGCGCCGGAATGACAGGTTCGATTATGGCAAGAATGGACAACGCGGCTTCGGACGACCTGCTCGAGAAGCTCGTCACGATCAATCGCGTGGCCAAGGTGGTCAAGGGCGGCAGGCAGTTCGGCTTCACCGCCCTGACCGTCGTCGGCGACGGCAAGGGCAGTGTCGGCTTCGGCTACGGCAAGGCCCGCGAGGTGCCGATCGCCATCCAGAAGGCCATGCAGTCGGCGCGCAAGAACCTGCGCTCGGTGCATCTCAGGAACGACACGCTGCAGTACGAGATCCAGGGACGGCACGGCGCGACGCGCGTGCACATGCAGCCCGCCTCTGAGGGCACCGGCGTCATCGCCGGCGGCGCGATGCGCGCTGTGTTCGAGTGCGCCGGAGTGCATAACGTGCTGGCCAAGAGCTATGGCTCGCGCAACCCGATCAACGTCGTGCGCGCCACTATCAAGGCGCTCATGCAGATGCGTTCGCCCGAGGAAATCGCCGCCAAGCGCGGCAAGAAAGTCGCGGAGCTCGTCGGTAATGGCTGAGAAAGGCCGGATCAAGGTCACTCTGGTGCGCAGCCGCCATGGGCGGCTTGCGCGGCATCGCGCCTGTGTCGCCGGACTCGGTCTGAAGCGCATGCACCAGGCGGTCACCGTGGCGGATACGCCGGAAAACCGTGGCATGATCGCCCGCGCCGCGCACCTGCTCAAAGTCGAGGAAGCCTGATGCGTCTCAACGAGCTCAAACCCGCCCCGGGCAGCCGGGCCACCGCCCGGCGTGTCGGCCGCGGCCATGCCGCCGGCCAGGGCAAGACCTGCGGGCGCGGCCACAAGGGCCAGCACGCGCGCGCCGGCGGCTTCCACAAGGTCGGCTTCGAGGGCGGCCAGATGCCGCTGCAGCGGCGGCTGCCTAAGGTCGGCTTCCGCTCGCGGAAGTCGCCGTTCAATGCCGAGCTGCGCCTCTCCGAGCTCGCTGCGCTCGGCGCGGACACGGTCGACGCCGAGAGCCTGAAGTGTGCCGGCCTCGTGCCGAAGCGCGCCCAGCGCATCAAGCTCATCGCCTCGGGCAAGATCGACAAGCCGGTCACCGTCAAGGGCATCGCCGTGACGAAGGGCGCGCGCGCGGCCATCGAGGCCGCCGGCGGCTCGATCGAGAGCTGACGAGGTCGGCGTGGCCAAGAGCCTGACCAGCAACCCGGCGCTTGCGCTCGGCGAAGCGGCGAAATTCGGCGAGCTGCGCAAGCGGCTGCTGTTCCTCGTCGGCGCGCTGATCGTCTACCGCATCGGCACCTTCATCCCCGTGCCGGGCATCGACCCGGTCGCGCTCGAGCGCTTCTTCGCCCAGCAGTCCGGCACCATCCTGAGCATGTTCAACATGTTCTCGGGCGGGGCGCTCGAGCGGCTCAGCATTTTCGCGCTCGGCATCATGCCGTACATTTCCGCGGCGATCATCATGCAGATGATGACCGTAGTCGTGCCGACCCTCGCCGCGCTCAAGAAGGAGGGTGAGGCCGGCCGGCGCAAGATCAGCCAGTACACGCGTTACGGCACAGTGGGTCTCGCGGCCTTCCAGTCCGTCGGCGCCTCGATCGCGTTCCAGAACCAGGGCGTGGTCATCAATCCCGGTCCGCAGTTCGTCATCACCGCGGCGATCACCCTGGTCACCGGCACGATGTTCCTGATGTGGCTCGGCGAGCAGATCACCGAGCGCGGGATCGGCAACGGCATCTCCATGATCATCCTGTCGAGCATCGTCGCCGGCCTGCCGGCCGCGATCGGCGGCACGCTCGAGCTCGTCAACACCGGCGAGATGTCGCCGGCGATCGCGCTGATCCTGATCGTGCTGGTGTTCGCCGTCACGGCCTTCGTGGTTTTCGTCGAGCGCGGCCAGCGGCGCATCACGGTCAATTATGCGAAACGCCAGCAGGGCCGGCGCATGTACGCCGGCCAATCGAGCCACCTGCCGTTCAAGCTCAACATG
The DNA here is from genome assembly GCA_035524935.1 of Gammaproteobacteria bacterium. Classification (GTDB taxonomy): domain Bacteria; phylum Pseudomonadota; class Gammaproteobacteria; order Steroidobacterales; family JACDCP01; genus JACDCP01. The sequence goes on from DATLFD010000016.1 coordinate 10,360, forward strand.
TCGGGGGTCATTCCGCCGATTTTCGCCTCGAGCATGATCCTGTTTCCGGCCACCATCGCGAGCTGGTTCGGCACCAGCGAGGGTTTCGGCTGGCTGCAGACCATTTCCGCGAGCCTGAGCCCGGGCCAGCCGATCTACATCATGCTCTATGCGTCGATGATCGTTTTCTTCTGCTTTTTCTACACGGCGCTGGTGTTCAACTCGCGGGAGACCGCGGACAACCTGAAACGGTCCGGCGCGTTCATCCCCGGCATCCGGCCGGGGCAGCAGACCGCCGACTACATCGACAAGGTGCTGACCCGGCTGACCTTCTGGGGCGCGATCTACGTCACCAGCGTGTGCCTGCTGCCGGAGTTCATGACCCTGTACTGGCGCGTGCCCTTCTACTTCGGCGGCACTTCACTGCTGATCATGGTAGTCGTGGTCATGGACTTCATGGCCCAGCTTCAGGCGCACATGATGTCGCATCAATACGAGGGCCTGATGAAGAAGGCCAACCTGCGCGGCTACGGCCGGGCGGGACAGATCCGCTGAGGTTCATGTCATGAAGGTTCGCGCATCGGTCAAGAGAATCTGCCGGAACTGCAAGATCGTCCGCCGCAAGGGCGTGGTGCGGGTGATCTGCACCGATCTCCGCCACAAGCAGCGCCAGGGATGAAAATGGGGACATTCCTGATTTCCGATCTTGATGTCGAATCTGGGCATCCTGTGCTTCAGAAATCAGGAATGTCCCCATTTTCATCCCTGTTTCCGGTAAACTTGCCCGTTTTCGCCGGGCGCAGAGGAGTCGGCTGAAATGGCCCGCATCGCCGGGATCAATATCCCGCTCAACAAGCATGTCGTCATCGGTTTGACGCACATCTACGGCATCGGCCGCAGCCGCGCCAGGCAGATCTGCGAGGCGGCCGGAGTGGCGCCGGGCGCGGCCGTCAAGGACCTGACCGAGCCCGAGATCTCGCGTCTGCGTCAGGCCGTGGGTTTGTTCGCCGTCGAGGGCGATTTGCGGCGCGAAGTCTCGATGAGTATCAAGCGGCTCATGGACCTCGGCTGCTACCGCGGCATCCGCCACAGGCGCGGCCTGCCGGTGCGCGGCCAGCGGACCCGCACCAACGCCCGCACCCGCAAGGGTCCGCGGCGCCTGGTCCGCAAGTAACCGAAGAGTGCCGGGGTTCCGTTGTTCGGTTATTTCGCCGGCCGATTTGCCGCCTGGCGGGCGGAAGTTCGCGAATAACCGAATAACCGGACCCCGGCACCGTAAGTAAAGGACAGTTATGGCTCAGACTCCCGCACGCGGGCGCAAGAAGGTGAGGAAGCAGGTCGCGGATGCGATTGCGCACGTCCACGCCTCCTTCAACAACACCATCATCAATATCACCGACCGGCAGGGCAACACACTCTCCTGGGCGACGGCGGGCGGCTGCGGTTTCCGCGGCTCGCGCAAGAGCACGCCGTTCGCGGCGCAGGTGGCCGCCGAGCGGGCGGGCACGGCCGCGCAGGAGCACGGCGTCAAGAACGTCGAGGTGCGGGTCAAGGGTCCCGGCCCGGGCCGCGAATCCGCGGTGCGCGCGCTGAACGGCGTGGGCTTCCGCATCACCAGCATCGAGGACGTCACGCCGATTCCGCACAACGGCTGCCGGCCGCCCAAGAAGCGCAGAGTCTGACGAGGATCCCATGGCGAGGTACACCGGACCCACCTGCAAGCTCGCGCGCCGCGAGGGCACCGATCTCTTCCTGAAGAGCGGCGTGCGGCCGCTCGACTCGAAGTGCAAGCTCGAGGTGCCGCCGGGCGGTCCCGGCCAGCGCCGGCCGCGCCTGTCCGACTACGGCTCGCAGCTTCGCGAGAAGCAGAAGCTGCGCCGCATGTACGGCATCCTCGAGCGCCAGTTCCGCAATTATTACAAGTCGGCCGCCGGCAAGAAGGGCGCCACCGGCGAGCTGCTGCTCAAGCTCCTCGAGTCGCGTCTCGACAACGTCGTGTACCGAATGGGCTTCGCCACCACGCGCGCGGAAGCGCGCCAGCTCGTGAGTCACAAGGGCATCGAGGTGGATGGTGCAACCGTCAACATACCGTCCTTCCAGGTCAAGCCCGGCAGCACGATCCGCGTGCGCGAGCGCGCGCGCAAGCAGATGCGCGTGCAGGCCGCGCTCGAGATCGCCGCCCAGGTCGGCTTCCCGGAGTGGGTCGAGGTCGACGAGAAGAAGATGAGCGGCACCTACAAGTCCATTCCCGAACGGGACGACATATTGCCGGACGTCAACGAGAATCTCGTCGTCGAACTCTATTCGAAGTAATCGCGAGGAACCCTTTCCATGCCGGAATCCGTCTCCGAATTCCTGAAGCCGCGGGTCGTCAAGGTCCAGCCGGTTAACGATCAGCACGCGCGGATCGTCATCGAGCCTTTCGAGCGCGGCTTCGGCCACACGCTCGGCAATGCGCTCAGGCGCATCCTGCTGTCGTCCATGCCGGGCTCGGCGATCGTCGAGGCCGAGATCGAGGGCGTGCTGCACGAGTACACGAGCATCGAGGGCGTGCAGGAAGACGTCGTCGACATACTGCTCAATCTCAAGGAGGTCTCGATCCGGCTGCACAACCGCGATCAGGCCGAGCTCAGGCTGTCGAAGAAGGGTCCCGGGCCTGTCACGGCGGGGGACATCACGACCGACCATGACGTCGAGGTCATCAATCCCGACCTGGTGATCGCCAATCTGACCAAGGCCGGCGAGCTCAACATCCTGCTCAAGATCGAGCGCGGCCGCGGCTACCGGCCGGCCGTGCAGCATCCGAGCTTCGAGGAGCAGAGTGGCCCCATCGGCCGGCTGCAGCTCGACGCCTCGTTCAGCCCGATCCGCCGCGTGACCTACACGGTCGAGAGCGCGCGGGTCGAGCAGCGCACGAATCTGGACAAGCTCATCATCGACATCGAGACCAATGGCACCATCGACCCTGAGGAAGCCATCCGGCGCGCCGGCGCGATCCTCAAGGACCAGCTCTCGGTATTCATCGACCTGCAGGGTCAGGACGAGAGCGCGGCGGGCTACGCCGAGGCGCAGGTCGATCCCATCCTGCTGCGCCCGGTCGACGAGCTCGAGCTCACGGTGCGCTCGGCGAACTGCCTCAAGGCCGAGAGCATCAACTACATCGGCGATCTCGTGCAGCGCACCGAGGTCGAGCTGCTGCGCACGCCGAACCTCGGCAAAAAGTCGCTGACCGAGATCAAGGAAGTGCTGGCGAGCCACGGGCTCGCGCTCGGCACCCGGCTCGACAATTGGCCGCCGCCGTCGCTGCGCCAGAACGAAGAACGCGAGTCGGCGGCCTGAGGCGCCGACGGTACCGAACGGAAACCTGAACGATGCATCACCGCAAGGCAGGACGCCAGCTCGGCCGCAACAGCTCGCACCGCAAGGCTATGTATCGCAACATGGCCGCGTCGCTGCTGCGCCACGAGACCATCCGCACGACCTTGCCCAAGGCCAAGGAGCTGCGCCGCGTGGTCGAGCCCCTGATCACGCTCGCCAAAGAGGACGGCGTCGCCCGCCGGCGCATGGCGTTCGACCGCCTGCGCGACAAGGAAGCGGTGGGCAAGCTCTTCAACGAGCTCGGTCCGCGTTTCAAGGCGCGGCCTGGCGGCTACCTGCGCATCCTGAAGACCGGACCTCGACCCGGCGACGCGGCGCCAATGGCGCTGGTGCAGCTCCTCGACCAGCCCGGACCTGCTGAAAAAACGTAAGCCCCGTGCGCGCAGGCCGAATTCGATTTGGCCGATGCTACGGAGACGCTCCGTCGTCCAGCTGACCGATTCGAGATCGGCGCAGACGAATAGTGCTCGCCGCAATCAGCGCGCCGAGCAAGCCCAGACCCATGCCGCCTCCGCCGGCCGGATGAGGACGCCGGAGAAGAAGCCGGCGGCGGCGGTGGTGGTGGTGGTGGCTCTTGCGCGGCTTCGACCTCAAAGGTGTGAACACCGTCCCCCGCTCCTGCATAACGTTTGCCAGGATCGCTCGGGTCAAGCGCCAGCGCATCGATTGAAGTGCCCAGTGCCGTGTCGCTGAAACCGTCGTTGAGAGTGGACCAGGACTCGCCGCGGTTTTCAGCGATGAAAACGCCCGCGCGCCGGGTGCCAATCAGGAGACGAGCCGGAGTTTCCGGGTCAATGACCATTGCACTGACGTCTTGCGCAAGTCCGGTCAATCCCGCGTTGGCTGGCGCCCAGGTTTCGCCGGCGTCTTCGCTGCGTTACACCCCCGATTGCTCGATGCTCGCGTAAACGATCGTCGTATCGGAGGGATCTATGACGATTTCAAGGACCGACGTAATACTGGAGTTACTGTCGCGTGCAAAAACAACAGTAAGAAAATTGCGTGCAACGAAACCGCAAGGCGTACGAACATGAGCTCGTCCTCTGGGAGAGTTGAAGAACTGGCGCGATATTGAGAAGCCGAGGATAGGATCGAGAAACCACGTTTGCAACGATCTGGATCCGGAAACGTGATCGAATTCACGATCACCCATACTTGCGTGACCTGCCCATAGCGTCGACAATAAGAAGCCGGACACGTCGGCGTCACGCAGGGAGACGGAAATGACGAAGGTTCACGTGTTCACGCGCAGCATGGTCTACAGCCTCATCGTGAGCCTGACCTCGCTCGGTTTCGCATCGGCGGCCAATGCAGGCATCATCGGCACGAGCGAGATGATCCGCAGCCACGACCGCGCCGGGCAGCTCGAACGCATCGATGCGGTGCTCATGCAGGACCAGGTCCGCGCCCAGCTCGAGCAGCTCGGCGTCGCACCGGAGATGGCCCAGGAGCGCGTGCGGGCAATGACCGATGCGGAGCTCGCCGCGCTCGACGAGCGGCTGGCGGAGATGCCCTACGGCGGCGACCTCCTCGCCGTGATCGGCGTCGTGTTCGTCGTGCTGCTGATCCTCGAGCTCGTCGGCGTCATCGACATCTTCAAGCGCACCTGAGCGGGCTGCGCCGCGCCGCGCGGCTCGTCGCGGCCGGCCTGCTCGGGCTCGTCGCGGTGGGCTGTACGGGCCGCGGTCCGGTGCTGCCGGCCGCGGGCCCGACCGAGCCGGCGGCAGTCGAGCTCGCCGGGACGCCGTTCCACCCGCAGACCGAGTACCAGTGCGGGCCGGCCGCCCTCGCCACCGTGCTCGGCGCAGCCGGCGTCGCCGTGTCGCCCGCCGCGCTTGCAGACCAGGTCTATGTCCCCGCGCGGCGCGGCAGCCTGCAGATCGAGCTCAAGGCTGCATCGCGCCGTCAGGGCGTGATTCCCTACACCATCCGGCCGCGGCTCGAGGATCTTCTCGCCCAGGTCCAGGCCGGTCGGCCCGTGCTGGTGCTTCAGAACCTCGCATTTCCGTTCTGGCCGCGCTGGCACTACGCGGTAGTCGTCGGCCTGGACCGGGCGCAGGACACCCTGATCCTGCGCTCGGGCAAGACTCGCCGTCTGGTCACGCCCGCGCACCGTTTCGAGCGCACCTGGCGTTGGGCCGAAAGTTGGGGGCTCGTGCTGCTGCGGCCCGGCGACCTGCCGGCCGATCCCGACGCGGGGGCCTACCTTTCCGCCGTCGCGGACAGCGAGGGGCGGCTGCCTGCGGGCGACCTGCATGCGGCCTATGCGGCGGCGGCCCGGCGGTGGCCCGCTGACCCGGTGGCATGGTTCGGGGTCGGCAACGCGGCCTATGCGCTCGGCGACCTCGAGCAGGCTGAGTCGGGTTACCGGCAGGTGCTCGAGCTTGCGCCCGGCGATCCGCTGGCGCGCAACAATCTCGCGCAGGTGCTCGCCGCGACCGGCCGGCTCGAGCTCGCGCGCCGGGAGATCGAGCGTGCCCTCGCCGAGGCGGCGCCCGGAACCGCTGTCTATAATGAGCTGTCGAAAACGCGGGCGGAGATTCTCACAAAAGCGGGATCGTGATGGACAAAGCCATATTCGCAGCAGGTTGCTTCTGGGGGGTTGAGGCCGCATTCCGTCGCGTGCCCGGCGTGTGTTCTACCGTGGTCGGCTACACGGGCGGACACACGGACAATCCCAGTTACGAGGACGTCTGCACGGGACGCACGGGCCATGCCGAAGCCGTCGAGGTCACCTACGATCCCGACGAGGTTTCGTATCGGGACCTGCTGAGGGTCTTCTGGGAAAATCACGACCCCACCACGCGCAACCGGCAGGGGCCCGACGTCGGCGAGCAATACCGCTCGGCGATCTTCTACGCGAGCCCCGAGCAGGAGCAGGCCGCGCACGAGTCGAAGCATGCGCTCGCGGATTCGGGACGATTCAGCCGCGAGATCGTTACGGAGATCGTTCCGTCCACCCGCTTCCACCGCGCGGAGGAATACCACCAGCAGTACCTCGAAAAGCGCGGCCAGGCGCATTGCGCAACCTGAACGCCGCCGAGGTACAGAGTTTCGACTGGTCGGCCGCGCCCGATGCGCGCGTGCTCATTCTGGGCTCCATGCCCGGCGCCGAGTCCCTGCGCAAGAGGCAATACTACGGCCATCCGCAGAACCTGTTCTGGGGTTTCATGGGCCGCTTCTTCGGCGCCGGGCCGGCATTGCCGTATGTAGAGCGGCTGCGGCGTCTGCAAACCAGCGGCGTGGCCCTGTGGGACGTCGCACACCGCTGCCGGCGGCCGGGCAGCCTCGATTCCAGCATCGAGTCCGGCTCGGTCGAAGCCAACGATTTCGCCAGCCTGTTCGCGCGCTGCCCCGGCATTCATTCGGTGTTCTTCAACGGCGCCAAGGCAGCGGAGCTGTTTCGCCGTCTGGTCCTGCCCGTACTGGCGGACGCGCAAGGGGGTCTGTGCTACGAAGTGCTGCCCTCGACCAGTCCCGCGAACGCCTCGATCCCGTTTGCCGCGAAGCTCGCGCGCTGGGGCGCGGTCAAGAGGGCTGCTGCTCGCCGGCGAGCGCATCGGCCCGCGTTGCCGGCTCGAGCTCGGTAATGCTAGCTTTACCCACTAGCCGCTATTGCCAGCACATGCGCACCACTCCCAGCAAGCTGACCCGGAAATACCAGGCCGCCATCCCGGAGCCGGTGCCGGCGTGTTTGCAGCTTATGGCGGGCGATTCGATTGCCTTCGGACTGCCTGCTGCGTCGGTGGTTCGAATGAAGCTCTTTACGCTCGATCAGGAGCTCGTTCTCCGTAAGGCCGGTACCCTCGCGCTCAGGGATCGCAAAGCAGCCGACCGTGCCCTGCGCAAGCTTTTCGCCGGCGCGCTGCCGGGCGCCAGCGGATAAACGCAGGAGTCATTTGATGTGTCGCTTCACAGCCCTGATCCTGGCGTTCACCCTCATGTCTAGCGCTTTCGGCTTCGACCGGCCGTTCGGCGCGAGCTTTGCCTCGCGCTCGGAAGTCTTTGCGGAACACGGCATGGCCGCGACCAGCCAGCCGCTCGCGACCGAAATCGCGCTCGATATACTCAGGCAGGGCGGCAGCGCCGTCGACGCCGCCATCGCGGCGAATGCCGCGCTCGGCCTCATGGAGCCGACCGGCTGCGGCATCGGCGGCGATCTGTTCGCCATCGTCTGGGACCCGGAAGCTGAATCGTTGTCCGGCCTGAACGCGAGCGGCCGCTCCCCGCGCTCGTTGACGCTCGAATACTTCAAAGAGCAGGGGCTCGAGAAAATCCCCGAGCGCGGGCCGCTGCCGGTCAGCGTGCCGGGCACGGTGGACGGCTGGTACGCGCTGCACGATCAGTTCGGCCGTCTGTCGATGGCGCGGAACCTCGCGCCGGCCATCCGCTACGCGCGCGAGGGCTTTCCGGTGACCGAGGTCATCGCGCAATACTGGGCGCTCAATGCCGAGCTGCTCGAGGACTACCCGGGCTTCGCGGAGGTTTTCACGCCGGGCGGCCGCGCGCCGCGCGAGGGCGAGATCTTTCGCAACCCGCGTCTCGCGGACACGTACGAAAAGATCGCCAGGGGAGGCCGTGATGCGTTCTACCGGGGCGAGATCGCGCGGCGTATCGCGGCATACATGAAGGAGCAGGGCGGTTTCCTCGCTTACGAGGACCTTGCCAGGCACAAGTCCGAATGGGTCGAGCCCGTCTCGGCGGACTACCGCGGCTACACCGTCTGGGAGCTGCCGCCGAACGGCCAGGGTATCGCCGCGCTGCAGATCCTCAATATCCTCGAGGGTTACGACATCGCCGCTATGGGGCTGGACAGCGCCGAGTACGTGCACACTTTCGTCGAGGCGAAGAAGCTCGCCTTCGAAGACCGCGCGAGGTTCTACGCCGATCCGGCCTTCGTCGACGTGCCGGTCGATTACCTGGTCTCGCAGCGTTACGCGGACGAGCGGCGCAAGCTCATCGATCCCGAGAAGGCCGCGCTCGAGCTGCCGGCCGGCGACGACAGCCTGCGTGCAGGCGACACCATCTACCTCACTGTCGCAGACCGAAGCGGCATGATGGTGTCGCTGATCCAGAGCAATTACCGCGGCATGGGCTCGGGCATGACCCCCGGCGGCCTCGGCTTCATCCTGCAGGACCGGGGCGAGCTGTTCAGCCTCGATCCCGCGCATGCCAATGCCTATGCGCCGGGCAAGCGGCCGTTCCACACGATCATCCCGGCCTTCGTCACGCGTGACCGCAAGCCGTGGCTGAGCTTCGGCGTAATGGGCGGCGGCATGCAGCCTCAGGGGCATGCGCAGATTCTGGTCAACCTTATCGATTTCGGCATGAACCTGCAGGAGGCCGGAGACGCCCCGCGCATCCGCCATGACGGCTCCAGCGAGCCGACCGGCGAGGTGATGAGCGACGGCGGCACCGTGTATCTGGAATCCGGCTTCGGCGAGGCGACGCGCGCCGGGCTCGAGAAGCGCGGCCACCGCCTGGCGCCCGGCGATGGCGGCTTCGGCGGCTACCAGGCGATCCGGCGCGATCACCGGAACGGCGTGTACGTGGGCGCGTCGGAATCGCGCAAGGACGGCCACGCGGCCGGCTACTGACGGAAGGATCAGCCGATGGCATTTTTCGAGGCCGACATCGGCCCGCAGCTCACGATCGTCATCGAGGTGGCGATCGCCATGCGCTGGGCGGCCTGGTCGGTCTCGAGCGCGAGCTCGCGAACAAGCCGGCCGGATTCCGCACCCACATGCTGGTCGCGGCCGCAGCAGCGCTGTTCGTCGGCTTGTCCGACATCCTGGTCGACCGTTTCGATGCGGCCACCGTGCCGGACATTCTGCGCGTCGATCCGATCCGCATCGTCGAAGCCGTTGTGACCGGCGTGAGCTTTCTCGGCGCCGGCACGATCTTCCGCCATGGCCGGAACGACGTCGTCGAGGGGCTGACCACGGCCGCGTCGATGCTGCTGGTGAGCGCGATCGGCGTGGCGGTCGCGCTCAACCAGCTCCTGCTCGCCGCCGGCGTTACCTTGTTGACGCTGCTAGTGCTGCGCGTGATGACGCGGGTCGAGACGATCGCGCGCAAACGATCCTGAACGACCAGGCATGACCGAGCAGCCGCGAGTCCGCCTGCCCGCCGCGGCCGGTGCCCGGGAGGTCGCGCCCGCGGCCGCGCTCGCCGAGGCCCTCGAGCAGCACCGCGCGGGCCGGCTGGCGGGCGCCGCGTCGATCTACAGCGCGATCCTCGACGCCGTGCCAGCGCATTTCGACGCCCTGCACCTGCTCGGCGTGCTGCATCATCAGCAGGGCCGCGAGGAGGAAGCTGCGCGGCTCATCGGTCGTGCGCTCGAGCTGGATCCCGCCTCGGCCGACGCGTTTTCCAATCTGGGCGCTGTCTACCGCGCGCTCGGCCGCCGCGACGAGGCGGCGTGCATGCTCGAACGGGCCATCGAGCTCGACCCTTCACTGGCCGCTGCCCACAACAATCTCGGCGGCGTGCTCCAGGATCTCGGCCGGCGGCGTGACGCTGAAGACGCCTACCGCCGGGCGATCTCGATCGCTCCGGCTTTCGCGGATGCGCACAGTAACCTGGCGGGCCTGCTGCTCGAGCGGGGTCAGCACGAGGCGGCGCTGCGCGCCTGCGGCGAGGCGCTCGCAAGCGACGGGCGACACGCTGCCGCGCTCGCGAACATGGGCAACGCCTGGCGCGCGCTCGGACGGCCGGACCGCGCACGCGAAGCGCTCGAGCGCGCCATCGCCGCGGGGCGGCCGGGCGCCGACGTGCATCACAACCTCGCGCTCGCGCTCGACGATGAGGGGCGGCGCGAGGCGGCGCTCGCAGCCTGGCGGCAGGCGCTCGAGATCGATCCATGGCACGGCCCCGCCCTGAGCGGCGCGCTCGTGACCCGGCGCGTGCTGGCTGACTGGCAGGACCTCGACGCGCTCGGCACTCGCTTCGCCGAGGCGCTCGAGCGCGGTGTCGAGGGCTTGAGTCCGTTCGCCCTGCTGCTCGAGGACAGCACGCCGGCGCAGCAGCTGGCCTGCGCGCGCGCGTGGGCGCGCCAGCGAGCCGCGTCGACGCCGCCGCGCGATTCGGCCTTCGCCTGGCGCCAGCCTGACGACGGGCAGATACGCATCGGCTACGTGTCTGCGGATTACCATCGTCATCCGACCGCACATCTCATTGCGGGCATGATCGAAGCGCATGATCGGACGACTTTCCGGATCCACGCGTACTCGAGCGGGCCGGACGACGGCAGCGCCCTGCGCAAGAGGCTGGTGGCGGCCTTCGATGCCTTTCGCGACGTGCGCGGCCAAAGTCCCGCGCAGATCGCCGAGCATATTCATGGCGACGGCATCGACATACTGGTCGATCTGAAAGGCTATACGCTCGAGGCGATCACCGGCGTATTCGCGCTGCGGCCGGCGCCCGTCCAGGTCAATTACCTGGGCTACCCGGGCACGATGGGCGCAGACTTCATCGACTATCTGATCGCCGACGACACCGTGGTGCCGGCAGGTGCAGATGCGCACTTCGACGAGCGTATCGTGCGCCTGCCCGGCAGCTACCAGGTCAATGACCGGCAGCGGAATGTCGCCGCAACGCCTTCCCGGGAAGCCTGCGGCCTGCCCGGGCGCGCCTTCGTGTTCTGCTGCTTCAACGCGCCGCAGAAAATCTCGCCCGCGCTGTTCACGCTCTGGACGGAAATACTGCACGCAGTCCCGGACAGCGTGCTGTGGCTGCTCGACGCGAGCCCTTCGACGCCGCTCAAGACCAACCTGCGCCGCGAGGCCGGTGCGCGCGGCATTGCCGCAGAGCGGCTGATGTTCGCGCCCCGGCGGCCCCCGGAGGAATACCTGGCACAATATCGTCTGGCGGACCTCTTCCTCGACACGCTGCCGTACAACGCCCATACGACCGCCAGCGACGCGCTCTGGGCGGGCTGCCCGGTGCTCACCTGCCCCGGCGAGACGTTCGCCTCGCGCGTCGCCGCGAGCCTGTTGCGCGCCGCGGGGCTGCCCGAGCTCGTCACCGGATCACTCGACGATTACCGCGCACGGGCCGTGGCCTATGGCACGGGCGCGATGCGGGACGAGCTGACCGGCCTGCGCGACCGGCTCGGTCGGAATCGCGAGCAGTGCATCCTGTTCGACACGGCTGCATTCACCCGCCAGATCGAGACGGCATACTTGCGCATGCACGAGCGACGCGCAAGCGGCGAGCCGCCGGAGAGTTTCCGGATCGACTGATTCGCAGAGGAAGATGGCCGACTGAAGTCGGCCCTACGGCAGCGGCCGCGAATTTCGGTCAACGCGCCGTCACGCGCGTCGTTTCGCCCTGGCCGTCTCCTCGCGCAGCAGCGCGGGCTTCAGGTACTCGCCCGTGTAGGAATCGTCGTTGGACGCCACGTCTTCCGGCGTGCCGGTGGCGATGATCCTGCCGCCGCCATCGCCGCCTTCAGGGCCGAGATCCACGATCCAGTCCGCGGTCTTGATAACTTCGAGGTTGTGCTCGATGACGACGATGGTGTTGCCCTGGTCGCGCAGCCGGTGCAGCACCTGCAGCAAGTGCTCGATGTCGTGAAAGTGAAGCCCGGTGGTGGGCTCGTCGAGGATGTAGAGCGTGCGCCCGGTGGCGCGCTTGGATAATTCCTTGGCGAGCTTGACGCGCTGCGCCTCGCCGCCGGACAGGGTGGTGGCGTTCTGGCCGAGTTTGACATAAGTCAGTCCCACGTCCATGAGGGTCTGCAGCTTGCGCGCCACGACCGGCACCGGCTTGAAGAACTCGAGGGCGTCCTCGACGGTCATCTCGAGCACTTCGTGGATGTTGCGGCCTTTGTAGCGGATCTCGAGGGTCTCGCGGTTGTAGCGCCGCCCGTGGCAGACGTCGCAATGCACGTAGATGTCCGGCAGGAAGTGCATCTCCACCTTGATGACGCCGTCGCCCTGGCAGGCCTCGCAGCGCCCGCCCTTGACGTTGAAACTGAACCTTCCGGGCTTGTAGCCGCGCGAGCGCGCCTCCTGGGTGCCGGCGAACAGCTCGCGGATGGGCGTGAACAGCCCGCTGTAGGTGGCCGGATTCGAGCGCGGCGTGCGGCCGATCGGGCTCTGACTGATGTCGATGACGCGGTCGATGGCATCGAGTCCGTCGATGCCGTCGCAGGGGGCGGGGTCGTGCGCGCTGCGGTTGATGATCTCCGCAGCGCGACGGTAGAGGGTGTCGTTGATGAGCGTCGATTTGCCGGACCCCGACACGCCCGTTACGCAGGTCATGAGGCCGAGTGGAATCCGGGCGGTGACGCGCTTCAGGTTATTGCCGCGCGCGCCGCGGATCGCCAGCCACTTGTCCTCCTGCGGAGGCTCGCGTAACGCCGGCAGCGGGATGCGCCGGCGCCCGGAGAGATACTGGCCGGTCAGCGATGCGGCGTCGGCAAGGATATCGGCCGGCGAGCCCTGCGCGACGACGCGGCCGCCGTGAACGCCCGCGCCCGGGCCGAGATCGACGACGTGGTCCGCATGCAGGATGGCTTCCTCGTCGTGCTCGACGACGATGACCGTGTTGCCGAGATCGCGCAGATGGTCGAGGGTCGCGAGCAGCCGCCGGTTGTCGCGCTGGTGCAGGCCGATTGACGGCTCATCGAGGATGTACATGACGCCGACCAGGCCGGAGCCGATCTGGCTCGCGAGCCGGATGCGCTGTGCCTCGCCGCCGGACAGCGTTTCGGCGCTGCGGCTCAGGGTCAGGTAATCGAGCCCGACGTCGCTCAGGAAAGTCAGCCGCTCGCCGATCTCCTTGACCACCTTGCGCGCGATCTCGCCGCGCCAGCCCGGTAGCGCGAGGCCGGCAAAGAACCGGCAGGCGTCGCCGATGGGCATGGCGGCGATCTCCGGCAGCGCCCGGTCGGCGACGAAAACGTTGCGCGCCGCACGGTTCAGACGTGTGCCGGCGCATTCGGGGCACGGCTGAGTGCTCAGATACTTCGCCAGCTCGTCGCGGACCGTGTTCGACTCAGTTTCGCGGTAGCGCCGCTCCATGTTCGGCAGGATTCCCTCGAAGCGGTGGTTGCGCACGACGGAGCGACCTTGCGGGCTCACGTAGCGAAACCGGATCCGCTCGCGGCCGCTGCCGTAAAGCACTTTTTCGCGCACCTGCTCGGGCAACTCGTCGTACGCCGCCTCGATGTCGAAGTCGTAGTGCTTCGCGAGGCTCTGAATGAGCTGGAAATAGTAGGTATTGCGCCGGTCCCAGCCGCGGATCGCGCCGCCCGCGAGGCTCAGATGCGGATGCACGACGACGCGATCCCGGTCGAAGAACTGCCTGACACCGAGACCGTCGCAGGCCGGGCACGCACCGACCGGGTTGTTGAACGAAAACAGTCGCGGTTCCAGCTCCTGCAGGCTGTAACCGCACACGTTGCAGGCGAACCGGTCGGAGAAAACCAGCTCGGCGTGCGCGGGTTCGTCCATCCAGGCAATTGTCGCTACGCCATCGGCGAGACGCAGCGCGGTCTCGAACGATTCAGCCAGCCGTTGCGCGACGTCTGCGCGCGCCTTGAAGCGGTCGACGACCACCTCGATCGTGTGCTTGCGTCTCAAATCGAGCGGTGGCGGATCGTCGAGCTCGTAGATCTCACCATCGATGCGCGCCCGCACGAAACCCTGTGCGCGCAGCTCGTGGATGAGCTGCACGTGCTCGCCCTTGCGATTGGCCACGACGGGCGCGAGCAGAAGCAGGCGCGTGCCTTCGGGCAGCGCGAGCACCTGGTCGACCATCTGGCTGACCGTCTGCGCCTCGAGGTCGAGATTGTGCTCCGGGCAGCGCGGGATGCCGGCGCGCGCGTACAACAGCCGCAGATAATCGTAAATCTCGGTGACCGTGCCGACCGTCGAGCGCGGATTGTGCGAGGTCGATTTCTGCTCGATGGAGATCGCCGGCGAGAGGCCTTCGATGTGGTCGATGTCGGGCTTCTCCATCATCGACAGGAATTGCCGCGCGTAAGCCGACAGGGACTCGACGTAGCGTCGCTGTCCCTCCGCATAGATGGTGTCGAACGCGAGCGACGACTTGCCCGAGCCCGACAGCCCGGTGAACACGATGAGCCGGTCGCGCGGCAGATCGAGATCGATATTTTGCAGATTGTGCGTCCGTGCACCGCGGATGCTGATGACGTCCATTGGGTTCCCGGAAACGAAAATCGAACCTGCTAATATACCGCGCGGTGCCGGGTTTCGGTATTTCGGTTATTGCCCCGGCTGGACTCGAAGCTGCTGGCCTGTCCTGACGTTCTTTGCGGGGATGACCGAAAATAACCGAAATACCGAAACCCGGCACCTGAGCGCGGCGGAACGGCGCACGGTGGCAGTCGTCGGCGCACTGTACGGCGTGCGCATGCTCGGCCTGTTCATGCTGCTGCCGGTGCTCGCGCTGTACGCGGAAGGGCTGCAGGGCGCTACCCTGTTTCTCGCCGGGATTGCGGTCGGTGCCTATGGTCTGACGCAGGCGCTGCTGCAGATCCCGGTCGGCGTGCTCTCCGACCGGTACGGGCGCGTGCCGGTCATTCTGACCGGCCTCGCGATCTTCGCCTGCGGCAGCGTCGTCGCCGCCACGAGCACGACCATCGGCGGCGTCATCGCGGGGCGCGCGCTGCAGGGTGCCGGCGCCATCGCCGCCGCCCTGACGGCACTGCTGGCCGATGCCACCCGCGACGAGCTTCGCACCCGGGCGATGGCCGTGATCGGGATGTGCATCGGCGGCTCTTTCGTCGTGTCGCTGGTCGCCGGAGCGCCGCTCGCTGCGCTGATCGGCGTGGCGGGACTGTTCTGGGTGACGGCGGCGCTGGCCGCGGGCGCCATGCTGCTCGTGCTGGCCGCGCTGCCGGCTGAGGCGCGCGCCGCGCAGCGCAAAGCCCGGCTGTCGCTCGCCGGGCTCCAGCGCGCGATCCGCGACCCGCGCCTGCTCGAGCTCGATTTCGGCATCTTCATCCTGCATCTGATCCTGACCGCGACGTTCACCGCCGTTCCGTTTCTGCTGCGGGACGGCCTCGGCATCGCCCCGGATCGTCAGTGGGCCCTGTTTCTCGGCGCTATCGCCATGTCGCTCGCGGGCACCGTCGCGCTGGTGCTGTGGACCGAGCGCGGCGCACGCCCGAGTCGGCCGTTCACGATCGCCGTCGCCGGCCTGGCCGGCGCGCTGCTGCTGCTCACCGCCGTACCGGCAAGCATTGCGGTCACGGCGGCGGCGCTGACAGTATTCTTCGCCGCTTTCAACTTCCTCGAGGCGCGCCTGCCGGCGCGGCTCGCCGGCTTCGCTGCCGTGGACGCGCGCGGCGCCGCGCTGGGCGTCTATGCGAGCGCGCAGTTTCTGGGCGTCTTCGCCGGCGGCGCTCTCGGCGGGTGGCTGCTGGAGCAGCGCGGACCCGCCGGCGTGTTCCTGCTCGGGGCCGCCGCCGCGACGGCGTGGACGGCGTCACAGATTCGCAAATCGGGCCGTTAAAACGGGAATCCCCGCGTGAGTTTTGGCGGTCGAGCGCATAGAATACCGGGCCTTGCAGGACGCCCGTCCCGCCTCTGGGAGCAGCGATGGCTCGCGGTATCAACAAGGTCATTCTGGTCGGCAACCTCGGTGCCGACCCCGAAACGCGCTACATGCCGAGCGGCGGCGCCGTGACGAACATCCGGGTTGCCACCAGCGAGTCCTGGAAGGACAAGCAGACCGGGGACCAGCAGGAGCGCACCGAATGGCATAACGTCGCGTTCTTCGGCAAGCTCGCCGAAATCGCCGGCGAATACCTGCGCAAGGGCTCGCAGGTCTATGTCGAGGGGCGGCTGCGCACGCGCAAGTGGCAGGACAAGCAGGGCAACGACCGGTGGACCACCGAGATCGTGGCCAACGAAATGCAGATGCTGGGCAGTCGCTCCGGCATGGGCGGGTCGTCCTACGAGAAGCAGGACGACGCCCGGCCGGCGCAGGCGACGGCTGACGCGCCCGCCGACGATTTCGACGACGATATCCCCTTCTGAGACCGATCCTCACTGGTCATCCGCACGCGCGGCGTTTGAAGCCGGGCGCGGAATTTGTTTGAGCAACTGACGGGACACACACGATGGGTGCATTCAAGGAAGCGCATGGCGGCACGCTGCGGGAGCTTTACCTGGCGAGCGAGGACGCGGAGGCCGAAAAGCGCAAGGCGGTCGACTACGTCTCGTGGGATCTGACCGAGCGTCAACTCTGCGACGTCGAATTGCTGCTGAACGGCGCCTTCTCGCCGCTCGAGGGCTTTCTCGGGCGCGAGGACTACGACGGCGTGGTCCAGGACATGCGCCTGGTGAACGGCGTGCTGTGGCCCGTGCCGATCACGCTCGATGTCACGGAAGCGTTCGCCGCGAAAGTCGCCGAGGGCGACACGGTGGCGTTGCGCGATTCAGAAGGCGTGCTGATCGCGACGCTCGAGGTCTCCGACATCTGGACCCCCGACAGGACGGCCGAGGCGCGCGGCGTGTTCGGCGCGGAGGACAGCGCACATCCGGGGGTCAACTTCGTTCTCAACCGGTCCAATCCAGTATATGTGGGCGGCAGGCTGCGCGGCGTCGAGGCGCCGACTCACTACGATTTCAAGCACCTGCGCGACAGTCCGCGGGAGATCCGCGACCGCTTCGCCAAGCTCGGCTGGCGCAAGGTGGTCGCCTTCCAGACACGCAACCCGATGCACCGCGCGCATCAGGAGCTGACTTTCCGGGCCGCGCGCGAGGTCGAGGCCAACCTGCTGATCCACCCCGTGGTCGGAATGACCAAGCCCGGCGATATCGACCACTACACCCGCGTGCGCTGCTACGAGAACATTCTCAAGGCGTATCCTGAGCAGACCACCAGCCTGAGCCTGTTGCCGCTCGCCATGCGCATGGCGGGTCCGCGCGAGGCCGTCTGGCACGCCATCATCCGCAAGAACTACGGCTGCACGCATCTGATCGTCGGACGGGATCACGCCGGGCCCGGCAGGGATTCGGCCGGCCGCGAGTTCTACGGCCCCCTCGACGCGCAGGCGCTGGTCCGCCAGCACGAACAGGAAATCGGCGTCGAGATGGTGCCCTTCAAGAACGTCGTGTACCTCGAGGATCGCGATGAGTACGTGCCGGAGGACGAGGTCCCGACGGGGGCTCGCACGCTGGACATCTCGGGCACGGACCTGCGGCGCCGCCTGAACGAAGGGCGCGAGCTGCCGGCATGGTTCACCTTCCCCGAGGTCGCGCGCGAACTCCAGCGCACGCAGCCGCCACGGGCGCAGCAGGGGTTCACGATCCTGTTCACGGGGCTGTCCGGCTCCGGCAAGTCCACGATCGCCAACGTCCTGCTGGTGAAGTTCCTGGAACTCGGCGGCCGCCCGGTGACGCTGCTCGACGGCGATCTGGTGCGCAAGCACCTATCCTCCGAGCTCGGGTTCTCGAAGGAACACCGCGACATCAACATCCGGCGGATCGGGTACGTGGCGTCGGAGATCACGAAGAACGGCGGGATCGCCATCTGCGCGCCGATCGCGCCGTACGACAGCGTCCGCAAGGATGTGCGGGGGATGGTCGAGCCGCTGGGCGGCTTCCTGCTCGTGCACCTTTCGACGCCGCTCGAGGTCTGCGAGGGGCGCGACCGCAAGGGGCTCTACGCCAAGGCCCGCGCCGGCACCGTCCAGCACTTCACCGGCATCTCGGATCCGTACGAGCCGCCCGCCGATGCGGAGGTCGTGATCGACACCGCGGACCTGTCGCCGGAGGAAGCGGCGCAGGAAGTGATCCTGCACCTCGTGCGCGAGGGATTCATCGGCCGCGGAGGGACACGGATAGCCACGGATTAGCTAGTGCCACGGATTAGTGCCACGGATTAGTGTCACGGCTGTCACGGTCGACACGGATTACACGGAATGACACGGATTGACACGGAACGGGCTTCGGGGTTTACGGGGTTGGTTTGAGACTGCTGGTTCCTCTGGCGCTGCTGCTTGCGTTCCCGGCGACGGCCGAGGCCTATATCGGGCCGGGCGCGGGGTTTGCGCTGCTGTCGTCGTTTCTCGTCATGCTCGTCACCATCGTGCTGGCGATGGCGGCGATGGTTGCGTGGCCGGTGCGCGCGCTGTGGCGACTCGCGACGGGCAGGCGGCGGCCGCAGGCGCAGGTCAAGCGGCTGGTGATCATCGGGCTCGACGGGCAGGACCCCGGGATCACCGATCGGCTGCTCGCCGAAGGGCGGCTGCCGAACTTCGCGCGGCTCGCCGCGATGGGCAGCTACACCCGGCTGAGGACGACCTTCCCGTCGGTCTCGCCCGTGGCGTGGTCGTCGTTCAGTACCGGCACCAGCCCGGCGCGCCACAACATCTTCGACTTCCTGGACCGCGACCGGCGGACGTACCTGCCCGTCCTGTCCTCGGCGTACGTCGGGCGGGTGACGAAGTTTCTGAAGCTGGGACGCTTCCGCTTCCCGCTGCGGCGTCCGGAGCTCCGCCTGCTGCGCCGGTCGAAGCCGTTCTGGACGATTCTCGGGGAGCACCGGATCTGGAGCACGATTCTGCGTGTGCCCATCACGTTCCCGCCCGACCGGTTCTACGGCGCGGAGCTGAGCGCCATGTCGGCGCCGGACCTGCTCGGCACGCAGGGCACGTTCACGCTCTACACGACCCGGGCGTCCTCGACCGGCTTCAAGGAGGGCGGACGCCGGGTCGCCGTCGAGCGCCGGGGCGGCCGGATCGAGACCACGATCGACGGGCCGCCACATCCGTTTCTCGAAGCGGACATCCCGCTCACGCTGACGCTGTCCGTCGCGATCGGTGACGCCGGCACGCCGGTCGTCGCCGACATCGGCGGCCAGGCCGTGCGGCTGGTGCCAGGACGGCTGTCAGACTGGGTGACGCTGCCCTTTCCGGCGGGCGCCGGGATTCGCGTCAACGGGATCTGCCGCCTGCTCGTGACCGAGACGGATCCCGAGTTCTCGCTCTACCTGACGCCGATCAACATCGATCCCGACAAGCCGGCGATGCCGATTTCCCATCCCTCGTACTACGCGTCATATCTCGCCGCGCGCATCGGCCCGTACGCCACGCTCGGCCTCGCGGAGGACACCTGGGCGCTCAACGAAGGGGTGATCGACGACGACGCGTTCCTCCAGCAGGCCTACGACATCGATCGCGAGCGGCAGGCGATGTTCTTCGCGGCGCTCGACCGTCTGCGCGAGGGAGCCCTCGTGACCGTCTTCGACGCCACCGACCGCATCCAGCACATGTTCTGGCGCGATATCGACCAGGGGCACCCCGCGGCGCGCGGGCGGCAGCCGCGGCCGAATGCCATCCACGCGCTCTACGCGCACAACGACGCGCTCGTCGGCCGCGCGCTCGATCGCCTGACACAAGACGACGTGCTGATGGTGCTGTCGGATCACGGGTTCACGTCGTTCAGGCGGGGGGTGAACCTGAATCGCTGGCTGCTCGATCGTGGATACCTGCACCTGACGCCGGGCGCGGACGGATCGGCCGACTGGCTCCGCGACGTGGACTGGACGCGGACGCGCGCCTATGCGCTCGGCCTCACCAGCATGTTTCTGAACCTCCAGGGGCGCGAGGCGTCCGGGATCGTCGCGCCCGGTACCGAGGCGGCGGCGCTCAAGACCGAGATCATCGCCGGCCTCTCCGGGCTTCAGGATACGGAGGCCCGCGAGGTGGCCATCCGCGAGGTGTTCGACACGTCGGCCCTCTACGCCGGCCCGTACCTGGCGAACGCGCCAGACCTGCTCGTCGGCTACAACCACGGCTACCGCGTCTCGTGGGACTGCGCCACCGGCATCGTGTCGGGTCCGCTCTTCGAGGACAATCTCAAGGCGTGGAGCGGCGACCACTGCGTGGACCCGCGGCTGGTGCCGGGCGTGTTCTTCTGCAACCGCCCGATCGA
>DATLFD010000017.1:0-12537 GCA_035524935.1 Gammaproteobacteria bacterium
ATGCACGTCGCTGGCCCTGATTTCCCCGGCCAGCTTGCTCGCCCCGTAGATATTCACCGGGGCCGCTTCGTCATCGACCCTGTAGGGCGTCGCCCGCTGGCCGCCGAACACGAAATCAGTGGAAATCTGGATCATCCGCGCACCGGTCTGCCTGGCGGCGCGCGCTATATTCTCCGCACCGGCAGCATTGACGTCGAACGCGCGGTCACGTTGTGACTCCGCCTCATCGACAGCGGTGTAGGCAGCGCAATTGATCACGAGCCGGAATTGCCGTCGCTCGAACATGCGCGTGACGCCATCCGCATCGGTGACGTCCAGCTCCTGGCGCGACGCCGCGACCGCATGCTTGTCAGGCGGGCATGTCTTTACCAGCATTTCCGCGAGCTGACTGCCGCCGCCCGTAATCAACACCTTCACGGGAACAACTCGCACTGTGCAAGCGAACCGGCACTGGCATCCTTTCTGGACAGTATCGGCGTTTTGCCGCGCTCGAGCGGCCATCGAATTGCCACGCGCTCGTCGTTCCACCGTAATGTCCGTTCCGCTTCCGGGACATAATATCCGGTGCACTTATAGATGACGTCCGCGAATGCGCTCACGACCAGAAAGCCGTGCGCGAAGCCTTCGGGCACCCAAAGCTGCATTTTGTTTTCGCCTGTCAGCCTGGCGCCGACCCAGCAACCGAAAGTCGCCGAGCTCGTCCGCAAATCCACGGCGACGTCGAAAATATCGCCGGTAATCGCGCGAACCAACTTCCCCTGCGGGCAGCCAACCTGATAGTGCAGGCCTCTCAGAGTGCCGCCAACCGAGCGGCTTTGATTGTCCTGCACGAATACGGCATCGATGCCGGCCGCTGCGAATTCACGCTGCCGCCATGTCTCCATGAACCAGCCACGCTCATCCTCGAAAACTTTCGGCTTTATGAGCTTGACGGCGGGGATGTCGGTTGCGAGGACCTCCATCAGGTATCTGCGATCACCCGCAGCAGGTAGGATCGATAATCCGAGTGTTGCATGGATGCGGCCAGGCGGCCCAATTGGGACGCGTCGATGAATCCGAGTCGATATGCCACCTCTTCCGGACACCCCACCTTGAGTCCCTGGCGACTCTCAATTGCTTCTATGTATACCGAAGCCTGCATGAGCGATTCATGTGTGCCGGTGTCGAGCCATGCGATACCCCTGCCGATCAGCTCGACTGTGAGGTCACCGTTCTCGAGATAGGCCCGATTGACATCGGAAATTTCGAGCTCGCCGCGTGCGGACGGCTCAATGGATTTGGCGATTTCCACGCACCGCTGATCATAGAAGTACAGTCCGGTAATCGCATAGTTCGAGCAAGGTTCGGCGGGCTTTTCCTCGATCGATACAGCATTGCGATCTGCATCGAATTCCACGACGCCATATTGCTCCGGATGATTGACATAATAGGCGAATATCGTCGCGCCATGCTCCCGGCGCACTGCCCCCTGGATCTGCTCCGGCAGTCCGTGTCCGTAAAAAACATTGTCGCCGAGTATCAGGGCCACCGCGTCGCCGTTCAGGAATTCGTCGCCGATGAGGAGTGCCTGGGCGATGCCTTCCGGACGGGGTTGCGCGGCATACTGGAACCTGACGCCCCATTGAGCTCCGTCGCCAAGCAGCGTTTCGTACATGGGAAGGTGCCGGGGCGTCGAAATGACGAGGTACTCGCGGATGCCGGCCAGCATCAGCGTCGTCAGCGGATAATAAATCATCGGCTTGTCGTAAACCGGCAAAAGCTGCTTGCTCAGCACGCTGGTCGCCGGGTAGAGGCGCGTCCCGAAACCGCCCGCAAGAATAATGCCCTTCCTCATGCGTTTCTCGCCGCACCCCGCCGGCGATCCGCGATCGCAAACGGCACGGCAAACTGCGGGCCGAGCGCGGCGCGGGCCGCCGGCGGCCGGCAGTCGCGCATCTCCCGGGCATGCCGCTCGAGCGCGGCCCAGGCGCTTGTACGTTGATTGTCACTCATGCTGATGGCCGAATGAATTCGGCCCTACGGGTGGCATCCGGTAGGGCCGGTTTCAACCGGCCGGCCATAATAGTCGAGGTACCACTCGACGAAACGCGCGACGCCCTCCTCGACCGGGGTCGCGGGCCGGTACTCGACGTCGCGGATCAGATCATCGACGTCGGCGAAGGTGTCCGGCACGTCGCCGGGCTGCATCGGCAGCAGGTTCTTCTGCGCCTTGCGACCGAGGCATTGCTCGATGACCTCGATATAGCGCAGCAGCTCGACCGGCCGGCTGTTGCCGATGTTATAGACGCGATACGGCGCCCGGCTCGTGCCCGGGTCGGGCGCCTCGCCGCTCCATTGCGGATTCGGCTCGGCGATCCGATCCAGGGTGCGAACCACCCCTTCGACGATGTCGTCGATGTAAGTGAAGTCGCGTCGGTGATGACCGTAATTGAAAACGTCGATGGGCTCGCCGGCGAGTATCCGGCGCGTGAACAGGAACAGCGCCATGTCCGGCCTGCCGAACGGTCCGTAAACGGTAAAGAAGCGCAGCCCCGTCGTCGGCAGACCGTACAGGTTCGAATAGACGTGCGCCATGAGCTCGTTCGCCTTCTTGGTGGCGGCATACATGGACAGTGGGTGGTCCACGTTGTCGTGCACCGAGAACGGCAGGCTCGTATTCGCGCCGTACACGGAGCTCGAGGACGCGTAGACGAGATGCTCGACACCATTGTGGCGGCAGCCTTCCAGGACGTGGTTGAAGCCGACCAGGTTGCTGTCGACGTAGGCGTGGGGGTTCTCGATCGAGTAACGCACTCCGGCCTGTGCCGCCATGTGCGCGACGCGCTGGAATCGGCCGTTCGCGAAAATCGAATCCATGCCTGCGCGGTCGGCCAGGTCGAGCCGCAAGAAAGAGAAGCCTTCCTTGCGCTCCAGCCTTGCGAGACGCGCCTGCTTGAGACTCACGTCGTAGTAATCGTTCAGATTGTCGAGGCCGACGACCTCGTCGCCGCGAGCCAGCAGATATTCGGCCACATGGTAGCCGATGAATCCCGCGGCGCCGGTGACGAGGATTTTCACAGCCGCCCATCCACTTCGTCCGCGGTGAATACGTGCTTGATATCGTAGAGGACGTGCTCCGGCTTGCCGAGTGCGTGCACGGCCGCGGCGCCCAGCTCGCGAAACTGCCGGTGGGCGACTGCCATGACGAGCGCGTCGTAGCGGCCGCGCTGGAGCTCGGGCACGAGGTCGATTGCGTAGAGTCCTGCGGCAACCGCCGGGTCGATCCACGGATCGTGCACGTCGACCTCGGCGCCGTAACCCTCGAGCTCGCGCACGACGTCGACGACCCGGGTATTGCGCGCGTCCGGACAGTTTTCCTTGAACGCCAGCCCCAGGATCAGCACGCGCGCGCCCATCAAGTGGATCCGGCGCCTGATCATCAGGCGTGCTACCTCGCCTGCGACGTAGTTGCCCATGTTGTCGTTGATGCGCCGGCCCGCGAGGATCATCTCCGGATGGTAGCCGATCTCCTCCGACTTGTGCGTCAGGTAGTACGGATCCACGCCGATGCAATGGCCGCCGACGAGCCCCGGCCGGAATGGCAGAAAGTTCCATTTCGTGCCGGCCGCGACCAGCACTTCTTCCGTATCGAGCCCGAGCCGGTTGAAAATAATCGCGAGCTCGTTGACGAGCGCGATATTGACGTCGCGCTGTGTGTTCTCGATGACCTTGGCGGCCTCCGCGACGCGGATGCTCGACACCCGATGCGTGCCGGCCGTGACGATGCCGCCATAGAGCGCATCGACGAACGCGGCGGTCTCCGGCGTCGAGCCGGAGGTGAGCTTTCTGATCGACGTGAGCCGATGCTCCTTATCGCCGGGGTTGATGCGCTCGGGGCTGTAGCCGACGAAGAAATCGTGGTTGAAGGCGAGCTGCGAGCGGCGTTCCAGGATCGGCACGCAGACCTCCTCGGTCGCGCCGGGATACACCGTGGATTCGTAGATCACGACGTCGCCCCGCTTCAGCACCGTGCCGACCGTCGCGCTGGCCTCCTCGAGCGGCGCCAGATCGGGCCGCTTGTGCGAATCGATGGGGGTCGGCACAGTGACGATGAACACGTTGCAGGCGGCAAGCGGCCGCGTATCGCTCGAGAACGCGAGCTTCGTCGCAGACGCGAGCTCCGCGGCATCGACCTCGAGCGTGCCGTCCCGGCCCGCCGCGAGCTCCTCGACGCGCCGCCGGTCGATGTCGAAGCCCGTCGTCGGCAGGCGGTTGCCGAAGGCCACCGCGAGCGGCAGTCCCACATAGCCCAGGCCGATGACGCCGAGCCGGATGTCGTCATGTCGCGGCAGCATTTGCGGCTCAGTGCAGGAGCAGGAAGACCGCAGCGAAGCCGGTCAGGGTCATGGTGATGGTATAGGGCAGTGCGAGCAAGACCATCCGCATGTAGGACAGGCGGATCAACGGCGCCAGCGCGGAAGTGAGCAGGAACAGGAAGGCCGCCTGGCCGTTCGGGGTGGCCACGCTCGGTATGTTGGTGCCGGTGTTGATGGCGACCGCGAGCATGTCGTATACGTCGCGGCTGATCTGCCCTGCATCGAGCGCTTCCTTGACTTCGGTGATGTAGATCGTCGCCACGAACACGTTGTCGCTGATCATCGACAGGACGCCGTTGGCGATATAGAACATCGCGGTCTGCAGGCTGCCCTCCAGCAGCAGCACCCAGCCGATGACGGGCGAGAAAAGCTGATGGTCGGCGATGACGGCGACGATGGCGAAGAACACCACCAGCAGCGCAGTGAAGGGCAGCGCTTCCTCGAACGCGTGCCCGATGCGTCTCTCCTCGATCACGCCGGTGAACGCCGTGGCGAGCACGATGATCATGAGACCGATGATGCCGACCTGGGCCAGGTGGAAGCCGAGTCCGATGACCAGCACGATCGTAACCAGCGCCTGGGCGACGAGCACGGCCTTTTCGCTGCGGGTGCGCCGGCTCGAGCGACGCCGGTCGTACTCGGTGAGCACTTCGCGCACGGCCTCGGGCATGCGTTCCCCGTAACTGAACAGGGAAAAGCGCTCGACGAGCGCGCAGGTTGCGAGGCCGACGACGAAGACCGGCACGGAAACCGGCGACATGCGAACGAAGAACTCGAGGAAATCCCAGTCCGACACCGTGGCGATGAGCAGGTTCTGCGGCTCGCCGACCAGGGTCATCACGCCGCCCAGCGCGGTGCCGACCGCGGCATGCATGACGAGGTTACGCAGAAAGCCCCGGAAATGTTCCAGGTCGGCGCGGTGCAGTTCATGCACCTGATCGTCGGAGGCCTGGTCGTGATCGTGATCGTGATCCTGGTCGTGATCGACCCGCTTGCCGGAGGCGACCTTGTGGAACACGCCGTAGAACCCGGATGCCACGGTGATGACGACCGCGGTGACGGTCAGGGCGTCGAGAAAGGCCGACAGCACCGCGGCCACGAAACAGAACATGAGCGACAGCAGGATCTTGGAACGTATGCCGAGCAGGATCTTGGTGAAGGTGAACAGCAGCAGTTCCTTGAGGAAGTAGATGCCGGCCACCATGAAGATCAGCAGCAGGATGACCGGGAACGCGGCCTCCGTGTGGTGATAGACGGATTCCGCCGAAGTGAGGCCGATGACCACCGCCTCGATCGCCAGCAGCCCGCCCGGCTGCAGCGGATAGCACTTGAGCGCCATGGCCAGCGTAAAAATGAACTCGCCGACCAGCAGCCAGCCCGCGATGGTGCCGCCCAGCGTGAAGGCGACGAACGGATTGATCACCAGAAAGGCGATGATCGTGAGCTTGTACCAGTCGGGTGAGTTACCGAGAAAGTTCTCCGCGAACGCGCGGCGCATCGAGCCGGAAGCCATCGGGTCAGTTCTCGCGTTCGGACGCCGGAGCCGGTTCGGGGTGCCGTCCGAAACCGGGCCCCGCCGCGCGCCATACGCAGGCGCCGCCGCTCGCAGCCTCGATGGCGTCCAGCAGCCGGTCGTGGGCGGCGAGCTCGGCGCCGGTCGCGACGACCACGCGGAGCGCGATGCCGTCGCGGACCACCGGCCGCATGCCCGCGGCCCGCGACGCATCGTCCTTCAAGTCCCGCGAGTCGAATGCCAGCGTGCTCTGCCCGCCGGTCATGGCGAGATACACGTCCGCCAGCAGACCGGCGTCGAGCAGCGCGCCGTGCAGATCGCGCTGCGAGCAGTCGATCGCGTAGCGCTTGCAAAGGGCATCGAGGGTGTTGCGCTGACCGGGATGCAGGCGGCGAGCGAATTCGAGCGTGTCCATCACGGCGCAGTACTCGGTGATGCAGCGGTAAAGGCCGCTGCATCCGGCGAGCTCGGCGTCCAGGAACCCCACGTCGAACGCCGCATTGTGGATGATCAACTCGGCGCCCTCGAGATAGGCGAGCAGATCGGCGGCGATATCCGCGAAGCGCGGCTTGTCGGCCAGAAACGGCAGGTCGATACCGTGCACCTCACCGGCACCGCGGTCTATGGCGCGGTCCGGGCAGAGGTAGCGGTGGAAATCCCGTCCCGTGCGCCGCCGATTGACGAGCTCGATGCAACCGATCTCGATGATTCGATGCCCCTGCTCGACCTCGAGACCCGTCGTTTCCGTATCCAGAACCACTTGCCGCACTGCTTCTCCTCCGTATCCTGCCCTCAGTGGCCGGGCGGCAGGCTGTCGATGCCGAGGTTCGCGAGCCGGTCGGCACGCAGGTTGCCGTCGACACCGGCATGCCCGCGCACCCAGCGCCACTCGACATCGTGCCGCGAGACCAGCGCGTCGAGAGCTTGCCACAAATCGGCGTTCTTGACCGGCTTGCGCGCGGCGGTGCGCCAGTTCCGCTGCTTCCACCCCGCCAGCCATTCGTTGATACCGTTGCGCAGATATTGCGAATCGGTATACAGGATCACGTCGCAGCGCCGCTTGAGCGCCTCGAGCGCCCTGATAGCCGCTGTCAGCTCCATGCGGTTGTTGGTCGTCAGCGGCTCGCCGCCGTACAGCTCCCGCTCCCGCCCGCCGTGCCTCAGCAGGGCGCCCCAGCCGCCCGGGCCGGGATTGCCCCGGCAGGCGCCGTCCGTGTAGATCTCGACCCGGCTCACGCCGTGGGCTCGGCCAGCCCGCCCATCACCTTGCGACGCCCTGTCCAGCGCGGCCGGATCGGGGTGAAGGTGTAGACCCGCTTCCTGGCGACGAGCAGATAGGCGCCCGCGAAGTGCCGCGCGAAGCCCGCTCGACCGGCGGGATCGCCCGGCGCCGGGACCTCCCGCGCGGCCCGCCTGCGAAACGGCGGCACGAACAGGTAGTGATGCGCATGCCCGGCTTCGAGGCCGAGCAGCGCCAGCCAGTCGCGGATGCGGCGCTCGGCAATGAACTGTTGTATGCCCGGCGGAAACCGGCCACGCGAGAATGCCCTGCGCAGGCCCCAGAGGCTGCGCGGATTGAAGCCCAGGATCAGCAGGCAACCGTCGCCGATCAACACCCGCTCGGCCTCTCGCAGCACGCGGTGCGGTTCCGGGCTCAGTTCGAGCGTGTGCGGCAGCAGGACGGCATCCACGGAATCGGTGGCGACGCCGAGCTCGGCCGGATCGCCGACGATCGAGACGCCGATGCCCGCGCTCTCGCCGAGAATGGCGCGGCGCTGGGTGCGGGCGTGCTCGAGCAGGCAGCCGGGCTTTCCCCAGGCACCGACCTGCAGGAGCTGGACTCCGAACACCTGGTCCAGCGCGCGCGAAATCACGCGGGCCTCGATGGCCCTCAGGTCCTGTCCGAGCGGGGTGCGCAGCCACTTATGAATTGCGGTCGGGGCCGGCATGCCGGTAGGATACCCGCTGGACGCCACCTGTAAACATAAGCCCCGGCCGAACGTGTCGGCTCAAGAAGCAGCGTGGCCCGCAGGGGCGGCTTTCGATCACGAGCGAAAGCCGGCGCCGGCAAACTGTGACCCGGTCGGCGGCCCGTCCGGGTGGAATCGCTAGACTTTCGCGGAACGGCTTCCGAAAGGGAAGCGCCCGGGGGCCGCGGCCCCGCAGCAGGATTCAGGGTTTCGATCATGCTCGAGGTCACGCCCGTCGAGGCGTATCGCGACAATTACATCTGGCTGGTGCACGGCGCCGGCGACCGGCGCAAGGTCGCCGTCGTCGATCCCGGCGACGCGCCGCCGGTGATGCGTGCCCTGCGTCGCAGGGATCTCGAGCCGGCGGCGGTCCTCGCCACCCATCATCACCACGACCACACGGGCGGCATCGCGGCGCTCGTCGAGAATTTCGACATCCCGGTCTACGGACCGCTGCACGAGCACGTTCCGCAATGCACCCGCGGCATCGGCGAGGGCGATACCGTGGAGCTCGGACTGCTCGATCTCGAGTTCGAGGTGCTCGACATACCCGGCCATACGGCCGGGCACATTGCCTTTGTCGGTCACGGCACCGTTTTCTGCGGCGACACGTTGTTCAGCGCCGGCTGCGGTCGCCTGTTCGAAGGCACACCTGAGCAGATGAGCCGCTCGCTGGACAAGCTCGCCGCCCTGCCCCCCGGGACAGCCGTCTTCTGCGGTCACGAATACACGCTGGACAATCTGCGCTTCGCGTTGACGATCGAGCCGGACAACGCGCATGCCCGGGCATGGCTGGAGGAAGCGGGCGCGCGCCGCGCGCGCAACGAGCCGACCCTGCCCTCGACGATCGGCCTCGAGCGGCACATCAATCCGTTTCTGCGCTGCCACGAGCCTGCCGTGCGCGAGGCGGCCGAACGGCGGTGCGGCCGGCGTCTCGAGGATGCCGTGTCCGTGTTCGCTGCGGTGCGCGCCTGGAAGGACGGGTTCTCGTGATGCCGGCGAGAACGGTGCCGGCCGGAGCGGGGGCAGGCCCGCTGCGCGCGGCGTCGGCCGGGCGGCGCAGCGACCTTCGGGGCCCGCCGGGCGACCGCCGCTGCCTCGACGGGCGGCGTCTGGCGCCGTTGTGCGGATCAATTGCCGTTTTATTGGTATCCGGCTGCGCCGGGCTCGACCCGTTCGAGCGGCCCACGCCGCCCCCTCCCGCGCCGGCGGCGGCGGTGATGCCGGCTCCGGCCGTCCGGCACGAGCCGCTGCGGCTGAGTTTCACCGCGCAGGTCGCCGCCGTGCCCGCACTGCCATGCGAGCCGCCGGTGGCCGGCGACCTGATCGCGAGGGCACGCGCCCGCTTCTCCCTGGCCGTGGTCGAACGGCCGGAGGTCGAGCGCGAGCTCGCCTGGTATGCACGCCATCCGCAGTACCTCGAGCGGGTGCTCGAGCGCGGCGCCAGGTATCTCTATTTTGCCGTCGAGGAGCTCGAACGCCGGGGCATGCCGGGCGAGCTCGCATTCCTGCCGATCGTCGAGAGCGCCTTCGACCCGTTCGCCTATTCACACGGGCGGGCTTCGGGCCTGTGGCAGTTCATTCCCGGCACCGGGCGCGTCTATGGCCTGCGCCAGGACTGGTGGTATGACGGCCGCCGCGATGTCGAGGCATCGACCATGGCCGCCCTCGACTACCTGCAGGCGCTCGCCGGCATGTTCGAGGGCGACTGGCTGCTCGCCATCGCCGGCTACAATACGGGCGAAGGCAACGTCATTCGCGCGGTGCGGCGCAATCTGCAGGCGTTGCGTCCCACTGATTTCTGGGACCTCAAGCTGCCGCGCGAGACGCGGGCCTATGTGCCCAAGCTACTCGCGCTGCAGCGGCTGATCGCCGACCCCGCCGCATACGGGATTACCCTCCCCGCGATACCGGACCAGCCCTATTTCGCCGCCGTGGACAGCGGCGGACAGATCGATCTCGCGGTGGCCGCGGAGCTGGCCGGCCTGCCGATGGACGAGTTCTATGCGCTGAACCCCGGCCACAACCGCTGGGCCACACCGCCCGACGGGCCGCATCGGCTGCTGGTGCCTGTCACGCATCGGGAGCGTTTGATCCGGGGCCTGGCCACGTTGCCGGAGGCGGAACGCGTGCGCTGGCAGCGGCACCTCATACGCCGCGGCGAATCGCTGGGATCGATCGCGCGCCACTACCGGACGACCCCGGCGGTGTTGCAACAGGCCAATGCGCTTCGCGGCAGCCTGATCCGCGCCGGCGACTATCTGATGATCCCGGGCGCGACGGCGTCGGCCGAGCATTACACGATGAGCGCCTCGACACGCCTGGCGCGCACGCAGGCCACTCCGCGCAGCGGCTCGAGCTCGCGCTACCGGGTGCAACGCGGCGATACGCTTTGGTCGATCGCCCGCGCAAACCGGATCGGCACGCGCGAGCTCGCGCAGTGGAACGGCATGGCGCCCGGTGATACGCTCGCGATCGGCAGGGAGCTGGTGATCTGGTCCTCGGCCGCCGCGCCGCCTGTTGCGCACGCGGCAACCAGTGGCACGACAAAGCGCATCCAGTACACGGTGCGCCGCGGCGACTCGCTGTACCGCATCTCCAGCCGCTTCAAGGTCTCGGTCCCGCAGCTCATCGAATGGAACAGCCTCAAGCAGAGCAAGCACCTGCAGCCCGGCCAGCGCCTGGTCATGTACGTCGACGTGAGGCGGCAAAGCGGCTGACAGGCGGCGCGCCGATCGCTGAGCGGATGAGCGTCGATCGGCGGCGCCGGTGAGCTTCCTGGCCGGCAAGCGGGCGTTGATCGTGGGACTCGCGAGCACGCGCTCCATCGCCTGGGGCATTGCGCAGGCCATGCGCAGGGAAGGCGCCGAGCTCGCCCTGTCGTATCAGAACGAGAAGCTCCAATCCCGGGTCGAGGGGATGGCCGACGGGCTCGGCTCGCAGCTCGTGTTTCCCATGGACGTGGCCAGCGACGCGGAGATCGGGCGCGGATTCGAGCGCCTCGCCGAGGCGTGGGACGGCCTCGACGTCATCGTCCATTCCGTCGCGTTCGCGCCCCGCGACCAGGTGGCCGGCCGCTACATCGACGTGGTCGATCGCGACGGCTTCCGCATCGCGCACGAAATCTCGAGCTACAGCTTTGCGGCCCTCGCGCGCGCCGGCCGGCCGCTCATGAGCGGCCGCGGCGGCGCGCTGCTGACGCTGACCTACCTGGGCGCCGTGCGCGCCGTGCCGAACTACAACGTCATGGGACTGGCGAAAGCCAGCCTCGAGGCGAATGTGCGCTATCTCGCCTACGATCTGGGACCCGAGGGCACCCGGGTCAACGGCATATCGGCAGGGCCGATCAAGACGCTCGCCGCGGCAGGTATCGCCGGCTTTCGCAAAATGCTCACGCACGTCGAGGAGACGGCACCGCTGCGGCGCAACGTCACTATCGAGGACGTCGGCAACGCAGCCGCGTTCCTCTGCTCCGGCCTGGCCGCCGGAATCACCGGTGAAATTCTCTACGTGGACTCGGGCTACAACACCGTCGGCATGAAGCTCGACGAGTAGCCGATCACTGCTCGATCTCGCCGATCCTCTGCCGTGCTTCCTCGACGACCGAAGCCTGCTCGGGCGGCGCGTCCGCGATGTAAGCCCGGTAGGCGGCCACCGCATCGTCGAGGCGCCCGGCGCGCTCGCAGGCGTTGGCCACCTGGAGGTGCATCTCGACCCGCCCGGGATTGATCTCCAGCACTTTGCGGAAGTCGGCGATCGCAGCCGCGTAGTCCTTTTTTGCGTGCAGGTGGATCAGGCCTCGATTGACGTACACGTCCTCGAATCCGGGATCGATTTCGAGGGCCCTGGCGAAAGCGAGCAGGGCCCGATCGTAGTCGCGTTCATGATTCGCGTGAACGATGCCGAGCCCGAACCAGGAGAGCGAGTATTGCGGATCCCGCTCGACGGCCCGGGTGAAATCCGCGAGCGCGTCGTCGTACTGCTCGGTCTCCAGATGCATCGCCGCGCGGCTGTGGTACGCCTCGGCGTCCTGCGGGTCGAGCTCGATCGCCTTGCCGTAATCCGCAATCGCCTGCTCGCGCTGTTCCAGCAGCCTGTGAATATTGCCGCGCGCGGCATACGCCTTCGCGTAGTCGGGATCGAGCGCGACCGCTGCGTCCGCCGCGGCGACCGCCTCATCGGCCCGGTCCGCGTTGCCCAGCGTGAAGCTCCGGAACAGGCCGACGGCGGTCTCCTCGTGAATTTCGCCGGACTCGGCGTCGCGCATGATCTCGAGCGCCACGGCGGCGCTCAAGTCCAGCGGATCGGCCGCCACGGCCCGCTCGAACGCCGCGCCGGCCTCGGCCAGCCTGCCGCCGGCGGCATGCTCCACGCCTTCGTCGTACAGAGCCGCGGAGCGCTCGTCGGCGCCTGCGGCCGCAGCCGTCAGGGCCAGCGCGAGCGCTGCGAGAGTGACCCTTTTCATTCCGACCTCCTTCGCGCGGCAGGCGCGAACGACCTCGCGGGACGGGCCCGTGGCTCAGCCCGCCGCGGCGGGTGGCAGCTCCGCGACCTCGGGCTGTGGCTCGAGTATGCCTTCTTCGCCTTCCAGGCGCGCGATGACGACGGCCGCCACGGTGTCGCCGAACACGTTGACCGCCGTGCGGAACATGTCGAGGATGCGGTCCACGGCGAGGATCACGCCCACCGCCTCGAGCGG
>DATLFD010000018.1:0-25588 GCA_035524935.1 Gammaproteobacteria bacterium
TACAATTCGAGCGTCGCCATCACCACCTTCGACGAAGAGGAGATCGCCAGGCAAGCGCCGACCAGCACGGCGGACCTGCTGTCCGGCATCCCGGGCTTCTGGGTGGAGTCCACCTCCGGCACGACCCAGGGCAACGTGTTCGCGCGCGGCATCATCCAGGACGGCGGCTATCGCTACGTCGGCCTCATGGAAGACGGCATCCCGATCTATCCGGTCTTCGAGCTGTCGTTCTACAACCCCGACCAGTTCGTGCGCCTCGACTCGAGCGTCACCCGCGTGGAAGCCGTGCGCGGCGGCACGGCGCCGATCTTCACTTCCGGTGCAGTCGGCGGCACGGTCAACCTCATCACGCGCGATCCCGGTATCGCCAACGAAGGGTTCGTCAAGGCCACGGTCGGCGACTTCGGCATGTACGGCGTGGACGGCTACTGGGACGGGCCGCTGACCGAGGACTGGGGGCTCGCACTGGGCGGTTACTATCGCGTGTCGGACGGCGTTCGCGATCCCGGCTACACCGCAGATGAAGGAGGCCAGTTCCGGGCCAAGCTCGTGCGCACCTTCGTCGACGGCGAGCTCGAGCTGTTCGGAAAATACATCGACGACCGCTCGCTGTTCGCAGTGCCCATTCCCCTGCGCGGTAATCCGTCTGATCCCGATGCGGCCGACGGCAGCGATGCGGGAGAGTACTCGCTGCACAGTGACGACCTCGCCGCCGCGGTCCTGCCGCCCTCGGCGGCCGAGGTCGGTCTGCAGGGCTCGGATCTCGAGGACGGCATCCACCCGCAGCTGTTCACGGCCGGCGGCCAGCTGACCTGGGACTTCACCGAAGTGCTGCGCTTCACCAACCTGTTCCGCCTGACGGACGGCGAAGTGCGTTTCGACGGCATCTTCCCCGGCGATGCGCCGGTTACTGGCGCGGAGTTCGCGGCCATGCGCGGGGTGGCGCCGGACTACACCTTCATCAGCACCGGCGCCGCCTACGACCCGACCCAGCTCATCCAGAACCACGGCCACTGGGTCGTCGACAAGGAATACAGTGCCGTCCAGAATGATGCGCGACTCAACTTCCTGCTCGACGACCACGACCTGACGCTCGGCTTCTATTACGCCGACTATTCGATGGACGATCGCTGGAGCCTTGGCAACCTGCTGCTCATGGACATCAGCGATCGGCCGAGTCGCCTGTTCCTGCCAGGCGTCACCGATCCCCAGGGTTTCACCCAGTACTCGTTCTTCAATTTGATCGCCGATTACGACGCAGAGGCCTACGCGCTGTACGCTTCCGACGAGTGGCAGCTCACGGACGCCCTGCGGCTCGACTTCGGCCTGCGCTACGACAGCCAGGATACCGACGCCTCGATCAGCAATGCCATGAACGTCGATCTCGATGGCGATCCGACCACGACCTTCGACAATGCGACCTCGCAGGCGGGAACCGGCCGCACGATGACCGATATCGACTTCGATCACCTGGGCTGGTCGGTGGGTTTCAATTACGAGCTCAACGACACCAACGCCTTCTTCGGTCATTACACGGATTCCGCGAAGCTGCCGCACTTCGACGACATCCGCAACGGTGTCCTGATCAAGGACGAGGTGACCAACGTCGAGCTCGGCTACAAGACCGTGTGGAGGGACCTCGGGCTGTTCGCCACGGTGTTCCAGACCGAGTTCGACAACGTGCCCTTCCAGGACATCCTGGCCGGGGGAGAGACCGTGGTGCGCCGGGCCGAAACCCGCACGCGCGGCATCGAGCTCGAAGGCGAATACCAGCCGACCGACATCTTCAACCTGCGCTTCACCGTCACGCTGCAGGATCCGGAATACCAGGATTTCAGCGGTGCCACGACGGACAACACCGGCAACCAGATCCGCCGCATCCCCGAGACCATGGCCCGGATCACGCCATCCTTCCTGTTCTACAACGACCGGGGCCGCGCCTATCTGACCTGGTCGTACTTCAGCGAGCGCTTCTCGAACGACGAGAACACCATCGAGCTGCCGTCGTACAACAA
Source organism: Gammaproteobacteria bacterium (assembly GCA_035524935.1). Classification (GTDB taxonomy): domain Bacteria; phylum Pseudomonadota; class Gammaproteobacteria; order Steroidobacterales; family JACDCP01; genus JACDCP01. The sequence goes on from DATLFD010000018.1 coordinate 2,016, forward strand.
GCTGGATGCGGGTGTGCTGTTCGACCTGACCGATTTCGTGACCTTGCAGCTCGTCGGCGAGAACCTCACCGACGAGGTCGGCCTCACCGAGGGCAATCCGCGCACCGACGTGGGCGCCGGGGGCATCGGCGCCGTGTATGTCGCGCGCCCGCTTTTCGGCCGCAGCTTCCGCGCCTCTGTCGGCGTCGCTTTTTAGTATCTTGCCGGCAGGCTCGTCCCCCCGCCCCGGCTGTCGCCGGGGCGACGAGGCGGCCCGGGTGATCACCGGGCGCCCGGCCTGATGCAGGAGGGTTTCCGCACCGACATCCCCGCGCGCCTGGACCGGCTGCGCTGGTCGCGTTTCCATACGTTGCTGGTGCTGGCGCTCGGCACCGGCTGGGTGATCGACGGGCTCGAGGTGACCCTGGTCGGCTCGCTCGCCGCCGTGCTCACCCTGCCCACGACCCTCAATCTCACGCCTGCCCAGATCGGCGAGACGGCGGCAGCGTACGTGGTCGGCGCCGTGATCGGCTCGCTCGTGTTCGGCGCGCTCGCGGACCGCTACGGGCGCCGCCGCCTGTTCTTCATCACCCTCGGCGTTTACGCGGTGGCGGCAGCCGCGTCGGGCATGGTCTCGAGTTACTGGCCATTCGTCCTCACCCGGTTTTTCACCGGCGCCGGCATCGGCGGCGAGTACGCGGCAATCAACTCGGCCATCCAGGAATTCATACCGGCGCGCCTGCGCGGACGCGTGGATCTCGCGGTCAACGGCAGCTTCTGGGTGGGCGCCGCCTTCGGCGCGATCGGCGCGACCGTGGTGCTCGACACGACCCTGGTGCCCGAGGCCTGGGGCTGGCGGCTCGCATTCATCATCGGCGGCGCGCTGGCGCTCATCGTCATGGCCATGCGCCGGTTCATACCCGAGAGCCCCCGCTGGCTCATGGTCAACGGCCGGCAGGACGAAGCCGAGGCGATCGTCAGGCGCATCGAGCAGCAGGCGGGAACGCGGGATGATACGCCGATCATGCCGCCGCTGACACTGTTCCGGCAGCCGCCCGCGACCTGGTGGACGATGCTGATCGTGCTGGCGCGGCGCTATCCGCGGCGCACCGTGCTCGGCCTGACGCTGATGGCCGCGCAGGCGTTTCTGTACAACGCCATCTTCTTCACTTACGCGTTGATCCTCACACGGTACTACGACGTCGACGCACGCAGCGTCGGCCTGTACCTCGTGCCCTTTGCAGTCGGTAACGTGCTCGGCCCGCTGCTGCTCGGCCCCCTTTTCGACCTGTGGGGGCGCCGCGTGATGATCACCTCGACCTATGCCATCACCGGAGTGCTGATCCTGGCCACCGGCCAGTTGTTCGTGAACGGGATGCTCGACGCGACCACACAGACCATCGCCTGGAGCATCGTGTTCTTTTTCGCGTCGGCGGCGGCGAGCTCGGCTTATCTCACGGTCAGCGAAGTGTTCCCGCTGGAAGTGCGCGCGCGCGCCATCGCGTGGTTCTATTCGGTGGCCACGGCGCTGGGCGGGATCAGCGGCCCGTTGATCTTCGGCCACTTGATCGCGTCGGGGGCGCGCATCGAGGTGTTCTGGGGCTACGCGCTCGGCGGGGGTTTGATGCTGATCGGCGCGATCGTAGCCTGGCGCACGGCGGTCGCGGCCGAGCGCCGGCCGCTCGAGGCCGTCGCCGCGCCGCTGTCGGCATTGCTCGCCGAGACCCGGCACCGGGCCTGATTCCATCCTGCAGTTCCACCTCATCGCTACGGACAGCTCGGCGCGTCGCGGCCGCATGGAGTTCGCGCGCGGCAGCGTGGACACGCCGGCGTTCATGCCGGTCGGCACCTGCGGCACGGTGAAGGCGGTCACCGCGGAGGAGCTGCGCGAATGCGGCACGCAGATCGTGCTCGGTAACACCTTTCACCTCATGCTGCGGCCCGGCGAGGAAGTCGTGCGCGCGCACGGCGGTCTGCACCGGTTCATGCACTGGGACGGGCCCATACTGACGGACTCCGGCGGCTTCCAGGTCTGGAGTCTCGCCCGGCACAGAGTGATCGGCGAATCGGGGGTCCGCTTCCGTTCCCCGGTCGACGGCAGCCCGGTCGAGCTCGGCCCCGAGCGCTCGATCGAGGTGCAGCACGCACTCGGCGCGGACGTGCTCATGGTGTTCGACGAATGCACGCGGTATCCGGCGGACGAGGCGCACGTGCGCGCCTCCATGGAGCTTTCGCTGCGCTGGGCGGCGCGCAGCCGCGAGGCCCACGCGGATCACCCCTCGGCGCTGTTCGGCATCGTGCAGGGCGGCATGCACCTGCCGCTGCGCGAAGCCTCGCTGGCGGCACTGCTCGATCTCGACTTCGACGGCTACGCGCTCGGCGGGCTCGCCGTAGGCGAGAGCGCCGGCGAACGGCTCGCGGTCCTCGAGCACACCGTGCCGCGCATGCCCGCAGACCGTCCGCGCTACCTCATGGGTGTCGGCACGCCCGAGGACATCGTCGCGGCCGTATGTGGCGGTATCGATCTGTTCGATTGCTCCATGCCGACCCGCCACGCGCGCAACGGACACCTGTTCACCCGCGCCGGCACGCTCAATATCCGCAACAGCCGCTTTCGCGACGACACCCGGCCGCTCGACGAGCATTGCGGTTGCTACACCTGCCGGCATTACAGCCGCGCTTATCTCCGGCACCTCGATCAATGCGGCGAGATCCTCGGCTCGCGTCTCAACACCATTCATAATCTCCATTATTATCAGCAGCTTATGAAAGAGCTGCGCGACGCGATCGCGGCCGGTGGATTGTGCGCCTGGACGCGCGAGTTCGCCTCGCTGCGCGAAACATCGGCTGTGTCATAATGCTGCGCTGTTTCGGCGGCCCGCCCGCTCGAGTCGCGTGCAAGAGGATCACGAATGGACTGGTTCATTTCCAGCGCCCACGCCCAGGCCGGCGGCGGCCAGAGCGACCCGCTGCTCAGCTTTCTTCCGCTCATTCTCATCTTCGTGGTTTTCTATTTCGTGCTCATCCGGCCGCAGACCAAGCGCGCCAAGGAGCACCGCAAGATGGTCGCCGCGCTGGCGCCGGGCGACGAGGTAGTGACCGGCGGCGGCATCCTGGGCCGCATCACGGCCGTCGACGATCAGTTCGTCACCCTCGAGGTTGCGAACGGTGTAGAGCTGCGCGTGCAGCGGCATACGATCGGGGCCGTCATGCCGAAAGGGACCTTCCGCACCGCCTGAGGCGCCCGGCGCCCGCGATCATCCGTGGAGAGCTACGAGGGGTTCGATGAACCGGAATCCGGTTTGGAAAAACGTCCTGGTTTTGGTCGCCGCGCTCGGCGGCCTGTTACTGGCGTTGCCGAACCTCTATGGCGAGGATCCCGCCGTGCAGGTCACGCTCGAGAACGGCCAGCCCGTGGAGCGGGGCGTCGCGGTTCGGGTCGAGGAAGCTCTGCAACGCGAGGGGATCGCGTTCCGTTCCGCCTTCATCGATGACGGCCGGCTGCTCGTGCGCTTCGACGGCGTGGAGCAACAGCTCGAGGCCGCCGACATGTTGCGCAGGGAGCTCGGCAACGATTTCGTCGTAGCGCTCACGCTGGCGCCGCGCACGCCGGCGTGGCTGCGCGCACTGGGCTTGAAGCCCATGAGCCTCGGGCTCGATCTGCGCGGCGGAGTGCACTTTCTCTACGAAGTCGACATGGACGCTGCCATCGAGCAGGTGCTCGAGCGCATGGAGACGGATTTCGCGACCCTGCTGCGTGAGGAGCGCATCCGGCGTCGCGTGCAGCGCGTCGGCGACGGGTTGCGCATCGAGCTCGCCAGCGCCGCGGATCTGGAGCGCGCCGAGGAGCTGATCCGCGACGGCGATCCGGAGCTGGACGTCTCCCGGGAGGCGGGCGGCGGCGAGTACGCGCTTTTCGTGCGGCTGACCGAAGAGCAGATCCGGCAGCGCCAGGACTTCGCGATCGAGCAGAACACGACGACCTTGCGCAACCGCGTCGACGAGCTCGGCGTCGCCGAGCCTGTCGTGCAGCGCCAGGGCCGCGATCGCATCGTCGTGCAGCTGCCGGGTGTGCAGGACCCGGCCCAGGCCGAACGCGTGCTCGGCGCGACGGCAACGCTCGATTTCCGTCTCGTCGACGAGGAGAACGATCCTTACGAGGCCGAGCGCCGTGGCCGCGCGCCGCTCGGCTCGGAGCTCTACAAGACCCGTGACGGCGCACCGGTGCTGCTCAAGCGCGAGATCATCGTCACCGGCGACCAGCTCACCGATGCCAGCTCCGGGTTCTCCGAGGGTTCGCCGGCCGTGTTCGTGCGCCTCGATGCGAAAGGCGCGAGCCGCATGCTCGATACCACGCGGGAGAATTTGAACAAGGGCATGGGCGTGGTGTTCCGGGAAGACAAGCGCGAGCTCGTCGAGAAGGACGGTGTGCTCGTCGAGGTGCCGCGCACGGTCGAGGAAGTCATCAGCGTGGCGACCATCCGCGGCGTCTTCTCGAGCAGCTTCCAGATTACCGGGCTCGACGTCGTCGAGGCGCGGGACCTGGCGCTGCTGCTGCGCGCGGGCTCGCTGGCAGCGCCGATCTACAAGGTCGAGGAGCGCACCATCGGTCCGAGCCTCGGCCAGGACAACATCGACCGCGGCTTCCGGGCGGTCAGCATCGGTTTCCTGCTGGTCATCATCTTCACGAGCATCTACTACCGCGCGTTCGGCGTCATCGCCGCCATCGCGCTGACCATGAACCTGGTGTTCCTGATCGCGCTGATGTCACTGCTGCAGGCGGCGCTGACCCTGCCGGGCATTGCCGGTATCGTGCTCACCGTTGGCATGGCGGTGGACGCCAACGTGCTCATATTCGAGCGCATCCGCGAGGAGCTGCGCAACGGCAACTCACCGCAGGCGAGCATCAGTGCCGGCTACGACAAGGCGTTCTCGTCCATCGCCGACGCCAACATCACGACCTTGATCGCGGCCGTCGTGCTGTTTGCGTTCGGCACCGGCCCGATCAAGGGATTTGCGGTGACCCTGTCGCTCGGCATCATGACCTCGATGTTCAGCGCCATTGTCGGCACGCGCACGGTGGTCAATCTGATTTTCGGCGCGCGCAGGCTGAGCAGCCTGCCGATCTGAGCCAAGTACGATGCAACTGATACCTTACGATACTCACATCGATTTCGTCGGCAAGCGCCGTGCGGCCTTGGGGCTGTCCCTGGCCCTGCTACTGATCTCGATAGGCGCGGTCGTCGCGCGGGGACTCAACTTCGGCATCGACTTCACCGGCGGCGTGCTCATCGAAGTGGGTTACGAGCAGGCCGCCGATCTGGCCGCCATCCGTTCCACGCTGCGCGACGCCGGCTTCGCCGCCCCGCAGGTGCAGAATTTCGGCACCTCGACCGATGTGCTGATCCGGCTCCTGCCGGACGACCTCACCAGCGACGCCGACGAAATCCGCGACCAGATTCTCGAGGTGTTGCGCGAGAAGGATCCCGGCGTGGAGCTTCGGCGCGTGGACTTCGTCGGGCCGCAGGTCGGCGAGGAACTGACCGAGCAGGGCGGCCTCGCGATGATGTTCGCGCTCATGATGATCCTGGCCTACGTCGCGTTCCGCTTCCAGTGGAAATTCGCGGTCGGCGCCGTGGCTGCGCTCGCGCACGACGTCGTCATCACGGTCGGATTCTTCGCGGTCTTCGGGCTGACCTTCGACCTGTCGGTGCTGGCGGCGATACTGGCGGTGATCGGTTATTCGCTGAACGACACGATCGTGATCTTCGACCGGATCCGGGAAAACTTCCTGAAGATCCGCAAGAAGCCGGCCGCCGAGGTGCTCAACATCTCGATCAACGAGACGCTCGCCCGCACGATCATGACCGGCGTGACCACTTTGCTCGTGCTGGTGGTGCTGTTTCTCCTCGGCGGGGAGACTCTGAGAAGCTTCTCGGTGGCGCTGATCGTCGGCATCCTGATCGGCACCTATTCGTCAGTGTATGTCGCTTCGACGGTTGCGCTGGCCCTGGACATCAAGACGCTCGATCTCATGCCGCCCCAGCCGCGCGAGGGCAAGGATGTCGACGCGCTGCCCTGAGCCTCAGTCGGCGCGCGCCGCCGCGGCCCCGGTCAGGCACGGGCCGATGGTTTCGAGCAGCGCGGCGTATATTTTCGGGTTGCCGGCGACGATGTTGCCGGTGTCGTGGAAGTCGTCCGCGCCGGTGAGGCCGCCGACCAGTCCGCCGGCTTCGCGGATCAAAAGCACGCCGGCCGCTATGTCCCAGGGCTGAAGGCCGAATTCCCAGAAACCGTCGAACCGTCCGGCTGCCACGCAGGCGAGATCCAGCGCCGCGGAACCCGGCCGCCGCACGCCGGCGGCGAGGTCCATGACGGCCCGCAGCATGTCGAAGTATTGATCCACCCACTGCCCCTTGGAACGATAGGGAAAGCCGGTGCCGATCAGCGCGCGCTCCATCCGCTCCGTGCGGCTGACACGGATGCGGCGGCCGTCGAGCTGTGCGCCTTCGCCGCGCGAGGCTGTGAACAGCTCCTGGCGCAGGGGGTCATAGATGACGCCGTGCTCGAGCCGGCCGCGATGCTGGAGGGCGACGGAGACCGAGAACACGGGGAACCCATGGATGAAATTGGTGGTGCCGTCCAGCGGGTCGATGATCCAGAGGAATTCGCTGTCACGGCCGTCGTGGCGGCCGCCTTCCTCGGCGAGGATGCCGTGGTCGGGGTAGCTGTGCCGGATCGTCTGCACGATGTCCTGCTCGGCGAGCCGGTCAACCTGGGTGACGAACTCATTGCGGCTTTTGCTCGCCACTTCGAGGCTCTCGAGCCGGCCTAAGTGGCGGACGATGATATCGCCCGCCCGGCGCGCGGCGCGCACGGCGATGTTCAGCAGAGGCGCCATGCGGGATCAGAGCTCGTATTCGGACATGTTGGGCGAATGCTAACCTTGAACTGGCGGCGCTGAAAGGATGATGTCCGAATGCGAGACCTGACCCCGATCCGATTCGTGCTCGTGGGCAGCTCGCACCCGGGTAATATCGGCGCCTGTGCCCGCGCGATGAAGAACATGGGCCTCGAATCCCTGTATCTCGTCGCGCCGCTCGCGTTTCCGCATGCCGATGCGAGCGCGCGCGCTTCAGGCGCCGACGATCTGCTGCAGCGCGCGGTGGTCGCAGCGACCCTCGACGAGGCCGTCGCGGACTGCGGCCTGGTCATGGGCACGAGCGCCCGTTCGCGCAGCCTGGACTGGCCTGCGCTGTCGCCGCGCGAATGCGCGGCGCGGGCGGTGGCGGCCGCGACCCGCACGCCGGTGGCGGTCGTGTTCGGTCGCGAGAAGAGCGGCTTGAGCAACAGCGAGGTCGAGCGCTGCACTGCGCTGGTCACGATTCCGGCCGATCCGCGCTACAGCTCGCTCAATCTGGCCATGGCCGCGCAAATCGTCGCCTACGAGATCCGACTCGCTGCGGATCTCGAAACAGCCGCGCCCGCCGGCGACGCGCCGCCGGCCTCGGCCGAGGATCTGCGCCGGCTGTTCGAGCACCTCGAGCGCGTGCTGGTCAAGTCCGGCTTCCTCGATCCGGCGCGGCCGCGGCATCTGATGCGCCGGCTCGTGCGGCTTTTCCAGCGCGCGGGCCTCGACGGCAACGAGCTCAACATCCTGCGCGGCATCCTGAGCGCCGTCGAGCAGCCGCTCGACAGCCGGCTCGCCGGGCGCCGCGATCATCGAGGCGAACGGTAACCATGCGTCTGCCCGTCTATCTCGACTATGCCGCAACGACGCCCGTCGATCCGGAGGTTGCGCGGGTCATGGCGGGCTGCCTGACCAGCGACGGGATCTACGGCAACCCGGCGTCGGTCGCGCACGCGCCCGGTCGCGCGGCGCGCGAGGCCGTCGAGCAGGCACGCGCCCAGGTCGCCGCTTCGATCGGCGCGGATCCCGGCGATATCGTCTGGACATCCGGCGCGACCGAGGCCGACAACCTCGCCATTCTCGGCGCGGCGCGGCACGAGCGTGGCCGCGGCGCGCATGTCGTTACCGGGCGCGTCGAGCACAAGGCCGTGCTCGATGCCTGCGCTCAGCTCGAGCGGGAGGGCTTCGACGTCACGCGTCTGTTGCCGGATACGGACGGCCGCTACGTTCCGCGGCAGATCGAGGAAGCCCTGCGCGGGGACACGCGGCTGGTATCGATCATGCAGGTGAACAACGAGACGGGGGTCGTGCAGGACATCGCGGCCATCGCACGCGCCTGCCGGGAGCGCGGCGTGCTGTTTCACAGCGATGCCGCACAGAGCGCGGGCCGGCTCGCGCTCGACGTCGAGGCGCTCGGCGTCGATCTTCTGTCATTGTCGGCGCACAAGGTCTACGGGCCGAAGGGCGTCGGCGCGCTGTATGTGCGGCGCGCGGCCCGCCGCCGGCTCGAGCCACTGCTGTTCGGCGGCGGCCAGGAGCTCGGCCTGCGCGCCGGCACGCTTCCGACACACCAGATCGCCGGCATGGGCGCCGCCTTTACGCTGGCGGACGAGCGGCTCGAGACCGAGAGCCTGCGGCTGGTGGAGCTGCGCGATCGGCTGTGGGGCGCTGTCCGCGAGCTCGGCGACGTCACCTTGAACGGCGATGCGGCGCATCGGGTCCCCGGCATCCTGAACCTGAGCTTCGGCGGCGTCGAGGGCGAGAGCCTGCTGCATGCGATGCGCGATCTCGCCGTCTCGACGGGTTCGGCGTGCACCACCGCGGACGCCGGGCCTTCGTACGTGCTGCGGGCGCTGGGCCGCGACGATACGCTCGCGCGAAGCTCGGTACGTTTCAGCTTCGGCCGTTTCACCACCCGCGAGGAAATCGACTTCGCCGCTCGCTGCGTGCGCGCGGCGGTAAGCCGCCTGCGCGCCCTCTCGCCGCTGCGCGAGACCCGTGCGGCGGGATAAACGACTGAAAATCCGATAAAATGCCCGGTTCAACCTATGATTGACAGCAACTACAGCGACGCGGTGACCGAGCGCTTCGACCGGGCCCCTCACGCCGGAGGGCCGGGTGCCGAGGCTGCCGGTGTGGGCCGCGCGGGCAGCGCCGCGGACGGTGCCGTGGTGGAGATTTCGCTCGAGATCGAAGCCGGCCGCGTGCGGGCGGCCCGTTTCCGCGCCTTCGGCTGCCCGCACACCATCGCTGCGGCATCGCGGCTCGCGGAGCGGATCGAGGGCCGAGCGGTCACCGCGCTCGATGCGCCGTGCGCCGCGGCGCTGGCGGCCGAGCTCGGGGTGCCCGCGGCGAAGCTCGGCCGGCTGCTGATCGTCGAGGACGCGCTGGCTGCGGCCGTTGCGGATTTCCGCGACCGGCAGGCTCTGCCCGCCACGCTCGCGGCAATCGAATGAGGAATCCATGGCCGTTTCATTGACACAGTCCGCCGCCCGTCGCGTGCGGAGCTTTCTCGACAACCGCGGCAGCGGCATCGGATTGCGGCTCGGCGTCCGCAAGACCGGCTGCTCGGGGTTCGCCTACGTGATCAACTACGCTGACCGGATCGAGGCCGGCGACGTCGTGTTCGAGGACCATGGCGTCAAAGTGGTCATCGATGCGAGCAGTCTCGCCCTGATCGACGGCACCGAGGTGGACTTCGTCAAGCAGGGCCTGAACGAGGCGTTCAGGTTCCGCAATCCGAACGTCAAGGGAGAGTGCGGTTGCGGGGAAAGCTTCAGCGTCTGAGGCGCTGCAATCCAGGGGGACTCGTCGATGGCGGTGGAGCGCACCTTGTCGATCATCAAGCCGGACGGCGTGGCGAAGAACATCATCGGCGAAATCAATCGTCGCTTCGAGGATGCGGGCCTGAAGATCGTCGCCGCGCGCATGCTGCGCATGGACACGGAGACGGCGCAGCGTTTCTACGAGGTGCACGAGTCGCGGCCGTTCTATGCCGATCTCGTCGAATACATGTGCTCGGGGCCGGTCCTCGTGCAGGTGCTCGAAGGCGAGGACGCGATCGCCGGCAACCGTGAGCTGATGGGCGCCACGAACCCGAAGGACGCGGCGCCCGGAACCATCCGCGCCGACTTCGCCGACAGTATCGAGCAGAACGTGGTGCACGGTTCGGATTCCGCCGCCACCGCGCACCGGGAAATCGCGTTCTTCTTCGACGAGGGCGAGCTGTTTCCGCGCTGACCATGGCCGTGGGACCGCAAAAGACCAACCTGATCGGCATGCCGCGCGGCGCGCTCGAGGCCTGGTTCGCGCAGGCCGGCGAGAAACCGTTCCGCGCGCGCCAGCTCATGAAGTGGATGTACCGTCGCGGCCTCGACGACTTCGATGCCATGACCGACCTCGGCAGGAATCTGCGCGGCATGCTCGCCTCCCGCGCCGCGATCCGCGTGCCCGATGTCCTGTCGGCGCAGCAGTCGGCCGACGGCACGCGCAAATGGCTGCTGCGCATGGATGCCGCGCAGGCCATCGAGACGGTCTTCATCCCGGAGGCGGGGCGCGGCACGCTGTGCATTTCGAGCCAGGTCGGCTGCGCGCTGGACTGTGCGTTCTGCGCCACGGCGCAACAGGGGTTCAATCGCAATCTCGCGAGCGCCGAGATCGTCGGCCAGGTGCTGCTCGCCAGGCGCATGCTGGGCACAGCCGCGAGCGGCCCGGCCGGCGTGACCAACGTGGTATTCATGGGCATGGGCGAGCCGCTGGCCAATTATCGCCAGGTGCTGCCCGCCCTCCAGCTCATGCTCGACGAGCTCGGCTTCGGCCTGTCCCGGCGCCGGGTCACCGTGAGCACCTCCGGACTCGTGCCGCAGATGCGGCGGCTGGCCGATGACTGCAACGTGGCGCTGGCGGTCTCGCTGCACGCCCCGGACGACGAGCTTCGCGACCGGCTCGTGCCCATCAACCGGCGCCACCCCATCGCCGAGCTGCTCGAGGCGTGCTGGTATTACGCCTCGCGCCACAACAGTCGCGTCATCACTTTCGAGTACGTCATGCTCGACGGCGTCAACGACACTCGGCGACACGCGCAGCGCCTCGCCCGCCTGCTGCGCGGCAGGCCGGCGAAGGTCAACCTGATCCCGTTCAATCCGTTTCCAGGCACGCGTTTCCAGCGTTCGCCGGCCGCGTCGATCGACCGCTTCCGCGAGGTCCTGATGATGCAGGACATCATGACCATCACGCGGCGCCCGCGCGGTGAGGATATCGATGCCGCATGCGGACAGCTTGCAGGAAGGGTCAGTGACCGCACGCGCGTCAGGCTCGGCACGCGGCTTTCCAGGGGAGTGGCACACGCATGACAGGCACGACATCCTGCCGCCTCGCGGCCGCGGCGCTCGCCGTCGTGGCCGCCCTGAGCGGCTGCGTCACGACCAGCGGGTTCGACCGCAAGGAGCTCGAGAAGCCGAAGGACGCGGCGCAATACAATCTGCAGCTCGGCATTTCGTACCTGCGCCAGGGGCGGCTCGATCTGGCGCGCGACAAGATCGAGCGCGCGCTGGAGCAGGACCCTCAGTCGGCAGAAGTGCACGCGGCCGCCGCGCTGATGTACGAGCAGGCGCGTTTGTACGAGCGCGCCGAGGGGCACTACCGCACCGCCGTGCGCCTCGATCCCGGCGACTCCGCGGTGCTGAACAGCTACGGTGTGTTCCTGTGCTTTCGCGGCCGGCATGACGAGGCCGAGTCGCATTTCCTCAAGGCGGCGCAGAATCCCTTCTATCGCACGCCGGAGGTCGCCTACACGAATGCGGGCGTGTGCGCGCGGCGCGCGCCCGAGCCGGACAAGGCGGAGGCGTATTTCCGCCAGGCGCTCGAAGCGAACCCTCGATTCGTCGACGCGCTGCTGCAGATGGCCGATCTGTCCTTTCAGCGGGAGGATTTCCTGCAGGCGAGGGCGTTCCTGCAGCGTTATGCGGAATCCGCTACACAGACTGCCGAGGCGCTCTGGCTCGGCGTGCGCACGGAGCGTGCGATGGGCGACGCCGAAGCCGCCGAAAGCTACGCCAGGCGATTGAGGACGGAATATCCCGAGTCCGCGCAGACCCGCCTGCTCCTGGAGTCCGAGCGCGATGCCGGATGACGAGCTGTTCAACCTGATCGAGACGGAGGAACGGGACGAGGACACGGCGCCGGCTCCGGCAGATGCGACGCTCGGCGAGCGGCTGCGCGCTCGGCGCCGGCAGCAGGGTTTGTCGCTCTATCAGGCTGCGCAGGAATTGCGGGCCGATCCGGCCATGCTGCGCGCCATCGAGGCGGATGATTTCGGTTCGCTCGGGGCGCCTGTCTATATCAAGGGGCATTTGCGCAAGTACGCCGGGCTGCTCGGTCTCTCGCCTGACGAGGTGTTCGCGGATTACCTGCGCACGCACGAGCTCGAGGAGAACGCGCCGGTCGTGAACCGCGTCGCCGACCCCGGCCGGCCGTACCGCAAACCCCGATGGCTGGGCCCGTTCCTGATGCTGCTGCTTGTGCTCGCACTCGGCGCCGCCATCGCCTGGTGGGTGTCGCGCGATACCCCTGATGATGACGGCACGGCGACGGCCGTCAGCAGCACGGCCGGCACGACGTCGCCGCCGGTGCCGCTGACGGGCTTTCCGCCCATGCCCGCGGTTGGCGAAACGGCCGAGCCGCCCGTCGTGCCGGAGGGTGCGGCGGATGAACCGGCACCGGTTCGCGAGGCGCTCCGCGAGGATGAGGCACTCCCCGCGGACGAGGCGCTGCGCATCGATCTCATCTTCGTCGGCGATTCCTGGGCGGAGGTCACCGATGCCGACGGGCAGAGACTCGTTTTCGGCCTCATGCATGCCGGCAGGACGCAGAGCGTGCTCGGCGTGCCGCCCGTGGAAGTCCTGCTCGGCGACGCCGGCGCCGTTCGTCTGCAGGTCAATGGCAGGTCCCGGGACATAGCGCCCGGCGACGTGCGCGGCGGCGTCGCCCGTTTCTCGATTTCCGGGCCATGAAGGGCGGGGTGGCGCCGGTCCGCGGCATGAACGACGTGCTGCCGGACCGCACCCCGATCTGGCAGCGGCTCGAGAACATCGTCCGTGAAACGCTGCGCGGCTACGGTTACGCCGAGATCCGGCTGCCGATCCTCGAGCGCACCGAGCTGTTCGAGCGCTCGATCGGCGCGGTGACCGACATCGTCGAGAAAGAGATGTACACGTTCGCGGATCGCAGCGGCGACAGCCTGAGCCTGCGTCCGGAGGCGACGGCCGGACTGGTGCGCGCGGGCATCAGCAACGGGCTGCTGCACAACCAGCGCCGGCGGTTGTGGTGCGCTGGACCGATGTTCCGTCACGAACGGCCGCAGAAGGGTCGTTACCGGCAGTTCCATCAGATCGACGTGGAGGCGCTCGGTTATCCCGGCCCCGACATCGACGCGGAGCTCATCCTGCTCGGCGAACGTCTGTGGCGGCAGCTCGGGCTCGACGGCCTCGCGCTCGAGATCAATTCGCTCGGCACGCCGGCCGCGCGGGCGGCCTACCGCGCCAGGCTCGTCGCCTGGCTCGAGGCGCGCAGCGATGCCCTCGATGACGACAGCCGCCGGCGCATGGATACGAATCCGCTGCGTATCCTCGACAGCAAGGCGCCGGGCGTGCGCGAGCTGGTTGCGGAGGCGCCGGCGATCACCGATCATCTGGACGCCGAATCCGCCGCGCACTTCGCGTCCCTGCGCGCCACCCTCGACGGGGCAGGGGTCGCGTACACGGTCAACCCGCGACTCGTGCGGGGCCTGGATTACTACACGGGCACGGTCTTCGAGTGGAGTACCGACCGCCTGGGCGCACAGGGCGCCGTCTGCTCCGGCGGCCGTTATGACGGGCTGGTGGCGCAGCTCGGCGGCCGCCCGACCCCGGCCATCGGCTGGGCGATGGGCCTCGAGCGCCTCGTGGACCTGCTCGCCGCCGCCGGCTTCGAAGGCATCGACGAGCGCCCGCACGCTTACGTCGTCAGTCACGGCGAGCGGGCGCGGCGCGCGGCGCTCCTGCTGGCGGAACGCCTTCGCGATGCCCTGCCGGGGCTGCGCCTGCACGTCCATTGCGGCGACGGCAGCTTGAAGACGCAGCTCAGGTGCGCCGATCGCAGCGGCGCGATGTGGGCGCTCGTGATCGGCGAGCAGGAGGTCGATGCGCAGCAGGCGGGGGTCAAGCCCCTGCGCTCGGACGGTGCGCAACAGAGTGTCGGCTGGGCGGATCTCGCCGCGCGCCTGCGCGAGCTCATTTCGCCGTAAACCATCGCGAAAGGATCGGCACGTGGACGAGTTTCTGTCTGAACGAGAGCAGGTCGAGGTGCTGCGCCGCTGGTGGCGCGAGAACGGCGCCTGGATCATCGGCGGGCTCGTTGTCGGCATCGCCGCGCTGTTCGGCTGGCGCGTCTGGAGCGCGCATCAGCTCGAGCAGGCGGAAGCCGCATCCGCGGTATACGGCGAGCTGCTCGCAGCCGTCGACCGCGGTGATCGCGAGCAGGGGCTGTCGATCGCCGCTACGCTCGCGGAGGACTATTCGGGCACGCCCTATGCGGACCATGCCGGCCTTGCGCTCGCGAAGCTGCACATGGACGCGGGCGAGGCGGACGCGGCTGCCGCCGCCCTGCAGACGGTGCTCGAGTCGACCGGCGACGCCGAGCTCGCGCACATCGCGCGGCTGCGCCTCGCACGCGTGCGCCTGCAACAGGGGCAGCCGGAGGCCGCGGCCGAACTGCTCGAGGATGTCGATGAAGGCGGCTTCGCCGCGCTGTATGCCGCGCTGCGCGGCGACATTCACGTGGCACGGGATGACGTCGAGGCGGCGCGCGCGGCCTACCGCCGGGCGCTCGCGATCGACGCGCCGGGCATCATCGACCGTAACGTGGTGCAGATGAAGCTCGACGCGCTCGGCTCGGGCGCCGAGGCCGGCGAAGCCGGAACGCCGGAACCCGCCTCGTGAGCGCCCGCCTGGCCAGGCTCTTGCCTGCGTTCGCGCTCGCCGGCTGCGGGCTCTTCGGCAAAGACGAGGTCGTCGATCCGCCCGCCGAGCTGACCGGCTTCGTCCCCGCGCTCGAGATCGAGGAGCTCTGGCGCGCCCGCGTCGGCGACAGCGACCCGATCCTCAGGCTCGGCCTCGCGCCCGCCGGCGACGGCAGCCGCGTCTATGCGGCCGCGAATGACGGCAAGGCCGGTGCCTGGGATGCCCGCAGCGGCGAGCGCGCCTGGCTCGTCGAGACCGATCTGCCGTTGTCCGCCGGGCCGGCCGTCGGCGAGGGCATAGCCGTGCTCGGTTCCAGCGACGGCGACCTCGTCGCGCTCGAGGCCGGGGACGGCGCCGAGCGCTGGCGCATAAAGGTCAGCAGCGAAGTGCTCGCCTCGCCGGCCGTCGGCCGCGACACGGTGGTCGTGCAGACCGTCGACGGCTGGTTGCGCGCGCTCGACGCGCGAGACGGCAGCGAGAAGTGGGCGCTCGAGCAGAGCGTGCCGGCCCTGAGCCTGCGCGGCGGCGCGGCGCCCGTCATCGCCGGTGAGGCCGTGATCGCGGGCTTCGCCAACGGCCGGTTGCTCGCCGTGGGACTCGCCGACGGCGAGGAGATCTGGAGCGCGCTGATCTCGCCCGGCAGCGGACGCACCGTGCTCGAGCGGCTGGTGGACATCAACGCCGCCGTCCAGGTCGTCGGCGAGGACGTCTATGTGGTCAATTTCCAGGGGCGGGTGGCGTCGCTCGCGCTGGAATCCGGCCAGGTGCTCTGGACGCGCGAGATGTCGAGCTATCGCGGGCTCGGTACCGATCTTTCGAACCTGTACATCACCAACGATCTGAGCGAGGTGGTCGCCCTCGAGCGCCGCAGCGGCGGCACGCTCTGGCGCCAGGAACTGCTCAGGCGGCGCGAGCTGACCGCGCCGGTGCCCTTCGGCAGCGCCGTCGTGGCGGGCGACTTCGAGGGCTGGCTGCACTGGCTGTCCACCGACACCGGCGATATCGTCGGCCGCGTACGCGTGGACGACGCGAGCATCTCGGGCCGGCCACTGGCCGCCGGCGAGCGACTGTTCGTGCTCACCGACGCGGGCGTGCTCGCGGCCTGGCGGGTGAAGCCGGACGCCGGCGGCGGCTGAGCACGCCGAAGGCCGATGCTTCCGGTCATCGCCATCGTCGGCCGTCCGAACGTCGGCAAGTCAACGCTCTTCAATCGCCTGACCGCGAGCCGGGACGCACTGGTCGCCGACGTGCCGGGCCTCACGCGCGACCGCCAATACGGCTTTGCGCGCTCGGGCGCGCGCTCGAGCCTGGTGGTCGACACGGGCGGACTGACCGGCCGGCCGGACGGCCTCGACGGCCTCATGGCGCGACAGACGCAACGCGCGCTCGACGAGGCCGATGCGATCGTCTTCCTGGTCGATGCGCGCGACGGCTTGAGTCCGCTCGACGAGACCATCGCCGGAGAGCTGCGCCGGCGCCGGAAACCCGTCTACGTCACCGTCAACAAAGCCGAAGGCATCGACCCGGACCTGGCGGCCGCCGAGTTCCACGCCCTCGGCCTCGGCGATCCCTGGGCGATATCGGCGGCGCACGGTGAGCGGGTCGGCGCGCTGCTCGAGGCCATCCTGGAAGCCCTGCCGGAGGAAGGCGACGGGGTGGAAGACGCCGCCGCAGGCGGCGTGCGGGTCGCCGTGGTCGGCCGGCCGAACGTCGGCAAGTCGACACTGATCAACCGGCTGCTCGGTGAAGAGCGGCTGGTGACCTTCGACGAGCCCGGCACGACGCGGGATAGCGTCGAAGTGCCGTTCGAGCGGGACGGGCGGCGCTACGTGCTCATTGACACGGCCGGCCTGCGGCGCCGCGGGCGGGTCGTGGGGGTGGTGGAGAAATTCAGTGTCATCAAGACCCTGCAGGCCGTGGACGACGCCCATGTCGTGATCGCCATGCTCGATGCGCGCGAGGGTGTGACCGAGCAGGATGCGCATCTCCTCGGCCTGTGCGTGGAGCGCGGCCGCGCCGCCGTCGTCGCCGTCAACAAGTGGGACGGGCTGACGATCGAGCAGCGAGACACCGTGCGCCGGCAACTCGACATCAAGCTCGGCTTCATGGCTTTCGCGCCTTTGCATTTCATTTCCGCGCTGCACGGCACCGGTGTCGGCGAGCTCGTGCGCTCCGTCGACGCGAGCTACGCGGCCGCGGTGCGCGCGCTGCCGACCCCGGAGCTCAATCGCGTGCTCGAGCAGGCCGTGGCCGAGCATGCGCCGCCGATGCTGCGCGGCCGGCGCATCCGCCTGCGTTATGCGCACCAGGGCGGGCGCAACCCGCCGCTCATCGTCGTGCACGGCACGCAGGCCGAGCGGCTGCCGGCGGCCTATCGCCGCTATCTCGTCAATCGCTTCCGCGCCGCCTTCGACCTGGCCGGCACCCCGTTGCGCATCGAGCTCAAGTCCGGCGCCAATCCCTTCGCCGGCCGGCGCAACAAGCTGACCCCGCGCCAGGAACGCAAGCGCAAGCGCCTCAAGCGCCACGTCAAGCGCTGACTTATCCACAGGGGTCGGATCCAAGGATCCGACCCCTGTGGATACCTGCGGATAACCCCCGTAGACAAGCATTGCTAGAATCCCGGCGTGAGCGGCGCGCGCAAGATCGTCAGCCTCGAGGGGCCTCTCCGAATGCACCGGGGTGGCACGCTGCCGTCCGTGACCGTCGCGTATGAGACCTGGGGTGCGCTCGGCGCGGGGCGCGACAATGCCGTGCTCATTTTCACCGGGCTGTCGCCGTCGGCGCATGCAGCCTCGTCGCCGGAAGACCCTGCGCCGGGCTGGTGGGAGGAGATGATCGGCGCAGGGCGTCCGATCGATACCGACCGGCATCACGTCATCTGCGTCAACTCGCTGGGCAGTTGCTTCGGCTCCACCGGTCCGGCAAGCCCGGATCCGCGCAGCGGACGCCCCTACCGGCTGTCGTTCCCGGTCCTGAGCATCGAGGACATCGCGCGCGCGGGCCGCGAGCTCGCGCGCGCGCTCGGCATCGAACGGCTGCGTGCCGTGGTCGGGCCATCGATGGGTGGCATGAGCGCGCTCGCGTTTGCGATGCTGTTCCCGGACGCCTGTGGCGCGCTCGTCTGCCTGTCCTCGGCGGCCCGCGCCACGCCTTTTGCCATCGCCTTGCGTTCCCTGCAGAGGGAGATGATTCGTTGCGATCCGGATTGGCTCAAAGGCGACTATGCGCCCGGCAAGGGGCCCGTACAGGGCATGCGCCTGGCGCGCAAGCTCGGCATGATCACCTATCGCTCGGCGGAGGAATGGCAGCAGCGCTTCGGCCGCGAGCGCATTCCTGAAGAGCGCAAGCCCGGCGATCCGTTCGGCATCGACTTCGAGATCGAGTCGTATCTCGAGAACCACGCGCGCAAGTTCACCGGGCAGTTCGACGCCAATTGCTATCTGTATCTGTCCCGCGCCATGGACCTGTTCGATGCAGCCGAGCACGGCGGCTCGGTGCAGGCGGGGCTCGACAAGGTGCGCGCGGGCTCCATCCTGGTCGTCGGCGTCGAGACCGACATCCTCTTTCCCCTGCACCAGCAGCGCGAGCTGGCCGAGGGCCTCGCGCGGGACGGGCGCAAGGTCGATTTCGTGGCGCTGCCGTCGATCCAGGGACACGATTCTTTCCTCGTCGACATGGATCGCTTCCGTCCGGAGATCGGGCGCTTCTTCGCAACGCTGGATTGAGAATCGCGGCACACCGACTCATGCCCGCGGTGCTAGAATTCTGAAGCACAACGGTGACGCGTCATGACCATGCCGGGTATCGAGAAGCTGGTTTCATTGCTGGACGATGCCGTCGCGCAGCCCGATGTCGAGGTCACGACCGACCGCATCAAGTCCGGGCTGTGCCGGCTGCTGCGCTCCGGCGACGTGCGTCTTCCCGCCGAGCTCAGCCGGCCCCTCGACGGCCATTATGCGCGGCGGCTCGTGTACAGCAGCCCGCAGCACGGCTATTCCGTGGTGGCCATGACCTGGGCGCCAGGGCAGGCGACGCCGGTCCACGATCACTCCGGAATGTGGTGCGTCGAAGGCGTTTGCGACGGCAGCCTCGAGGTTCAGCAGTACGAGCTCATCGAGCGCGACGGCGACAGATACCGCTTCGAGAAACGCAACTCCTACCAGGCCGGCTTCGGCAGCGCCGGTTGCCTGATTCCGCCCTACGAGTACCACCGCATCGCGAACGCCTGTTCGGACGAGAAGGCGGTCTCGATCCACATCTACGGCGGCGACATGACCTGCTGCAATGTTTTCGAGCGCGCCGAAGGTGACTGGTACACCTGCTCCAGGAAGCCGTTGAGCCTCGACGGCTGAATACCGGCGCCGTGCGTATTCCCCGGGTCGCGGCCGGTCGCGGCAGGAACAGACGAACGACTCGACGCTTTAAGGTTCGAGCGCCAGCTGAGGGACGGACTACAGCCAGTTGCCGATGAGCAGGAACGGTGCCCAGAAGAACGGGTGATCGTGCTTAGGCTCATTCAGAAGCGCGACCTGCGCCCGCCGCAGGGCCTCTGCCTTGGACAGCTCGGGATCGCTGAGCCCGCGGTAAAACTCCGTCGCGACCCGGGCGGCCGCATCGTCGGCCACCGGCCACAGCGTGGCGGACGCGCTCCGGGCGCCGGCCTTTATCGCGATGCCGGCCAGTCCGAGCGCCGCCCGGTCGTCGCCGGCGGCTGTCTCGCAGGCGCTCAGAGTGATGAGTTCCACCGGCTGGTCACGCAGGACGCTCGGCCGGAGCAGCTGCTCCAGCGCGTCCATTCCCATGCGACCATCGTGGGCGAGCAGGAACGTATCTTCCGGTCTGCTGCCGAATTGCGCGTGCGAGGCGATGTGGATGATGTTGTAGGGTGTCTCGTCCAGCTCATTGCGCCCATCTATTCACAGCGCCCCTCAGTCGATGAACAACGCCGGGTCGACCATCGCGTTGTTCAGGCTCACGCTCCAGTGCAGGTGCGCGCCGGTCACGCGGCCGGTGGCGCCGACCTTGCCGATCACGTCGCCCTTTGCCACCGTGTCGCCGGTCTCGATGCCGATCTCGCTCAGGTGACAGTACATGGTGACGAGCCCCTGGCCGTGATCGATGAACACCGTGTTGCCATTGAAGAAAAAATCGCCGGTCTCGATGACGGTGCCGGCGGCGGGCGCCGCGATCGGCGTGCCGGCCGGCGCCGCCAAATCCAGACCACTGTGCGGCTTGCGCGGCTGATCGTTGAAGAAACGGCGCAGGCCGAACGGGCTGCTCTGTGGCGCCTCGACAGGCGGCGCGAAGTCGAGGTCGACGTCGTCCGACTCCGTCCAGGTCGCAAGTGCGGCGCCTATGCGCTTGCTGTCCTGCGAGATCCTTCTCATGTCCTCCTCGTTCGGATCGACCTGCCGCTGATTGGCGATCTTCAGACGCTGTGTCTCGTATTCCTTCGGCTCGACCCGGAAGGCCACCGTGCGCCGCTCGCCGGCGGCATCCTGATACGCAACGATCTTGCGGCCGGGCGCAACCGACAGCGGAATGCCGACGACAGCCATCCAGCCGCGTCCCTCAGCGGGTCGCACGAGCACACGGGTGCCCTGGAACTCCGCCTGCGGTGCCTGGCCGGCCTGCGGCAGCTCGACGACGGCGATGCCGCCGGGCACCGGCTGGTGACGGGGCAGGCGCGGCTCGCCGGCCGCCGCCGCGAGACCGGCAATCGACACCAGGACGACGATCCGCGCGCGCATGTCATTCGCCTCCCGGCGCCACCGTTTTCACGATCGCCCCCAGGCTGCCGCGGGCGAGGCGGGCGCTGATCGTCTCGCCGGGCGCCACCGAAGCGGCGTCGAGCAGCACCGATCCGTCGGCGCGGCTGACGATCGCGTAACCGCGCTCGAGAGTGGCCAGCGGGCTCATGGCGTTGAGCGCGCGGATCCCCGCCGCGAGCCGGTCGCGCTGCGCGCTGACGCTGCGCCGGGCGTGGCTGCAGAGTCCGGCAGTGAGCGCAGTGACGCGCTGCCGGTCCCGAGCGATGCGCGGCGCCGGCGACAGGCGCGCGAGCCGTGCCGCGCATTCGCGCAGGCAGTCGGCGAAACGCTCGAAACGGACCCGCCGGCATTGCTGCAGCCGGAGCTCGAGCTCGTCGAGACGCTGCATGCGCTGCTTGAGGCGCTGGCCGGGGTGCTGCTGAGCGAGCCGCCGCTCGACCCATGCGGTGCGCTCCTTGAGCCGCTCGATGTGCCTCACCGCGCATTGCGCGAGCCGTGTGCCGCAGCCGCGCAGGCTCCGCAGCCACTCCGCGCCGTCCGGCACGACGAGCTCGGCGGCGGCCGACGGTGTGGGCGCACGCACGTCCGCCACGAAATCCGCAATCGTGAAGTCGATCTCGTGCCCGACGCCCGACACCAGCGGAATCGCGCAGCGGTGGATCGCGCGCGCGACGACCTCCTCGTTGAATGCCCACAGATCCTCGAGCGAGCCGCCGCCCCGGGCGAGGATCAGCACGTCGCAGTCGGACCGCGACGAGGCGAGATCTATGGCCTGGGCGATGCGTGCCGCCGCGCCCGCGCCCTGCACGGGCGCGGGATAGATCAGCACCGGGATAGCGGGAAAGCGCCGCGCGAGCACGTGCAGCAGGTCGCGGATGGCAGCGCCGCTCGGTGAGGTGATGAGGCCGATGCGCTTCGGCAGCGCCGGCAGGGAGCGTTTGCGCGCGGTGTCGAACAGGCCTTCGGCGGCCAGCTTTTGCTTGAGCGCTTCGAAAGCCCGCCGCAGCGCGCCTTCGCCGGCCTCTTCCATGTGCTCCACGATGAGCTGGAACTCGCCGCGACTCTCGTACAGGCTGACGCGTGCGCGCACCAGCACGTGCTGGCCATTCGCGGGACTGAAGCCGAGCGCGCGGCTCTGCTGGCGGAACAGCGCGCAACGCACCTGGGCCGAAGCGTCCTTGAGCGAGAAATAGCAGTGCCCGGAGGAGGGCCGGGCGAAATTGGACAGCTCGCCTTCCAGCCACAGCAGCGGAAACCCGCCCTCGAGCAGGCCCCGCGCTTCCCGGTTGAGCCGGGAAACCGTGTACACATCGCGCGCGGGGACGAGCAGCTCGGACTGAAAGGGAGCGGAACGCATGGCGCCATGATAACGCGCCCTCCACCGACCGGCTTTCGCCGGAAGGGCGACGAGGGCGGTGAGGTGACGAGCGGCCGCCGGGCGCGTAAAATCAACCGTTTACCTTCAGCCATGGCTTACTCGATGCGGATCGCCCAGGAAGCGCTGACTTTCGACGACGTGCTGCTGCAGCCGGCCTACTCCGAGGTGCTGCCGCGCGAGGTCGAGCTGGCGACGCAGCTGACCGCCGAGATCCGCCTCAACCTGCCGCTGCTGTCAGCGGCCATGGACAGCGTGACCGAATACCGGCTCGCCATCACGCTTGCCCAGGAAGGCGGCCTCGGTGTTATCCACAAGAACATGACTGCCGCCGAGCAGGCGCGGGAAGTGAGCCGCGTCAAGAAGTTCGAAAGTGGCGTCATCAAGAATCCGATCACGGTCACGCCCGACAAGACCATCCGCGAAGTCATGGCACTGACGCGCGCCAAGAACATTTCCGGCATGCCCGTTGTCGACGGGCGCGAGCTGGTCGGCATCGTCACGCATCGCGACCTGCGCTTCGAGAACCGCCTGGATGCCGCCGTGGCGACGGTGATGACCCCCAAGGACCGGCTGGTCACCGTCAAGGAGGGCGCGGACAAGGACGAGGTGCTGCTGTTGCTGCACAAGCATCGCATCGAGAAGGTCCTCGTCGTCGATGACGATTTCGCCCTGAAGGGCATGATCACCGCCAAGGATTTTCAGAAGGCCAAGGACTACCCGAACGCCTGCAAGGACGCACGCGGCGCGCTGCGCGTCGGCGCTGCGGTCGGCACCGGCCCCGACACCGACGAGCGCGTCGAGGCGCTGGTCGAGGCCGGCGTCGACGTCATCGTGGTCGACACCTCGCACGGGCACACGCGCGGCGTGCTGGACCGCGTCCGGCGCATCAAGGCGGCGCATTCGGGCATGCAGGTCATCGGCGGCAACGTGGTGACGGGGGAGGGGGCGCTGGCCCTCGTCGAGGCGGGCGCGGACGGTGTCAAGGTGGGCATCGGCCCCGGCTCGATCTGCACCACGCGCATCATCGCCGGGGTGGGGGTGCCGCAGATCTCCGCGGTCGCCAACGTCGCGGCGGCGCTGGGCAAAAAGGGCGTGCCGCTCATCTCCGACGGCGGTATCCGTTACTCGGGCGACATCGCCAAGGCCATTGTCGCCGGAGCGCACTCGATCATGATCGGCAGCCTGTTCGCCGGCACTGAGGAGTCGCCGGGCGAAGTTGAGCTCTACCAGGGCCGTTCCTACAAGTCCTACCGCGGCATGGGCTCGCTGGCCGCAATGGGCCAGCAGTACGGCTCGTCCGACCGCTACTTCCAGGATTTCGCCGACGAGATCGAGAAGCTGGTGCCGGAAGGCATCGAGGGCCGTGTGCCGTACAAGGGCTCGCTGGTGGCCATCGTGCACCAGCTCGCGGGCGGGCTGCGCGCCGCGATGGGTTACACGGGCAGCCGCGACATCGAGGAGATGCGCACGAAGCCGAAATTCCTGCGCGTCACCAACGCCGGTGTGCGCGAGAGTCACGTGCACGACGTCGCCAT
>DATLFD010000019.1:0-13890 GCA_035524935.1 Gammaproteobacteria bacterium
GAAGTTGCTTGAATCGTTCGATTTTTGCGAGTAGTTTGAGTCCTGGATCGACCGGCAAGAGCGCCGCCGGATATCCTAGCTCCACGGCGCGCTCGACGGCGCGCAGGGCGGGCTCGACGTCACCGGCGCGGGCGTGCACCAGGGCAGTGTCATAGTGCACGAATACGCTATCCGGAGCGAGCTTTAGCGCCTGCGAGATCAAATCGCGGGCGCGTTCAGGTGAGCCGACGTTCGCGTAGTAATACGCCAGGGTCGACATCGTCTCGGCATCGGCGGCGTTGATTTTCAGGCTCTGCTCGGCGAGCCCGATGGCCGTCCGATAGCTTTCCAGGGCGGCCTGCTCCTGACCCGGCGACGCCTGATACGCATCGGCGAGATGGCCCCACAGTTGATGATCCTCAGGGGCCAGCGTAACGGCCCGGCGATACATTTTCACTGCGTCGCTGAAGCGTCCCCGGTAGTACTGCACCGAGCCCAGATTGGAGTAGCCTGCCTTGGTGGGCGCGAGCTCGAGCGCGTGCTCGAACGCTGCGGCCGCCTCGTCGAAGCGGCCGAGCATGTAGAACGCGCCGCCGAGATTGTTGTAGCCATTGGCATAGTCCGGCATTTGCTCGAGCACGCGGCGGTACTGCTCGATGGCGTCCTTGAAACGGCCGCGAGAGAAATAGTAGCCGCCGAGCGCCTGCCGCACGCCCCAGTACACGGGATCGAGATCGACGGCGCGGCCGAAAGCTGCCTCTGCCTGCTCGTAACGGCCCTGTTCCGCCAGGGCGCGGGCCAGGCCGATAGCCGCTTCGACGTCATTCGCATCGTGTGCGAGCGCGGCTTCGAACTCCTGCTCGGCCTCTGCATACTGGCCTGAATACCGGTACAGATGGCCGAGATCAGTGTGCACGCCGCTGGCGAGAGGGCGGATCGTCAACGCCTGCCGGCAGGCGGACTCACCCGCGCGAAAGTCGTCGGTAGCGCGGCTGCGGTTGTATTTCTCGAGAAAGGTTGCGCAGATGCCGCCGTGCGCTTCAGCGAAATCTGGGTCGCGCGCGAGCGCGGCGGCGAACAGGTTGAGCGCCGCATCGAGGGCCGCCTGGTCGGTCGCGGCGCGCAGCAGGCCGCGGCCTCGCAAGTAGAGTTCGATCGCTTCGCCGCTCTTGGTCGGCCGGTTGGCGAGCCGGCGGGCTGATTTCACCGAGAGCACGATCTGCAGCTCCTCGACGATGGCTTCGGCAATCTCGTCCTGAAGGGCAAATACGTCTTCGAGCTTGCGATCGTAGGTCTCCGACCAGATGCCGAAGCCGGTGGTCGCATCGACGAGCTCCGCGCGTACCCGTACGTCGTCGCCGACCCGGCGGACGCTGCCCTCGAGCATATGACGCACGCCGAGCCGCCGGGAAATCTCCGCAAGATCGGCATCCTTATTCCGGAAGTAGAAGGACGATGCCCGCGCGGCAACCTGGAGCTCGTCCAGCTCGCCCAGCAGGCCGAGCATCTCTTCGGCCAGGCCATCGGCGAAATAAACGTCGTCCACGGCCTTGCCGATGCTCACGAAGGGCATGACGGCGATGGAGTTGGCGCTGACCGGCGGAGGCTCGGACACGCGGCCGGATGGTGGAGAACCGGTCGCCGGACGGTCCGTCGACGTGAGGAGGTGATAACCGAAGACCCCCAGCGCAAGCGCCAGCGAGCCGAGCAGCAGATAGCGGGCGCGCCGGTCGTGTGCGGATGCCAGCGTCCCGCTGCGGGTGCTGTCGAGCACGAGGCCCTGCGGCGTGAGCTCCAGCGCCCAGGCCATGCCGACCGCAATGGGAAAGCCGAGCAGGAGCAAGGCGATGACCAGCGTCTGGCCCCACAAGGGAATGCCGAGCGGCTCGAAGGTCGTCTCGGCGATCTGGATCAGCAACCAGGCGATCACCGCATACACGGCGGCGACGCGGAATACCTTACGTCGGCGCAGCTCGGCGATGAAGCCGCTCCCGCCGCCTCGCGCCCACGGGGCGGGTTGCGCGCCGGGCGTGGCGGCCTGCCGCGAGACGGGCGCAACCAGCCGGTAGCCTCGACCGGGGACGGTCTCGATGAACGAAGGCCGGTGCGGATCGTCGCCGAGCAGGTGCCTGAGCTCGCTGATGCAGCGGGTGAGCGCCACGTCGGAAGCCGGCGCAGCGTTCCAGACCTGCTCGATGATTCGCTCGCGCGCGACGATCTCGCCCGGTGCGCCCGCGAGACACAACAGGACGTCCATCGCCTTCGGATGCACGCGCTGGCGGCCGTCGCTGCCGGCGATTTCGCCCTGCGATGGCGCGACGTGGCGATCCGCCAGCCAGAATCCGCGCCGAAGCTCAGTGTCCACGGGATTCCCGATATGGTTTTTGTGATCAGAGTCTAACGCAATCGATCATGAGCGCGCCGTCGGCCGCGGCGGGAAATACCGTATCCTTTCGTCTTATAGGGGCTGGATGGCGGGTTGAAACCCGCCTTACAGGGCGCCGCAGCGTGGGGAGACTTTGCCGACAACGCGAATCGTGCTGATGACTCGCCTGCCCATGGCGGGTGCGGTGAAGTCGCGCCTCGTGCCCGCGCTGGGAGCTGCCGGCGCCGCTGCGCTGCAGCGCGAGCTCACCGCGCATGCGTTGGCCTGGGCCCGTGCGGCGGCGGGCGGCGCACATGCGCTCGAAGTCCGTTTCACGGGCGGCACGGTAGAGGACATGCGCCGCACATTCGGCCCGGCCTTCGACTACCTGCCGCAGGGCAAGGGCGATCTGGGCGCGCGCATGCTCGCGGCGTTCCGCTCCGCCGCGGACTCCGGGATCGGGCGGACGCTCGTCATCGGCAGCGACTGTCCCGGCCTGGACGCCGATCGCCTGCGGGAAGCGATCGGGCGACTCGCGACCCACGATGTCGTGCTGGGCCCGGCGCATGACGGCGGCTATTACCTGATCGGGCTTCGCGCGCCCGAGTCGCGATTGTTCGACGGCCTCGGCTGGGGCGGCGCGACCGTCTGCCGGAATACCGTCGAGCGTGCCCGCGGCCTCGGGCTCGAAGTCGCGCTGCTCGAGCCGCTCGCGGACGTCGACCGGCCTTCTGATCTGCGCGTCTGGCGCCGCGAGCGGCGTCGCCGTCCGCCGCTGCCTGCGCGCGCGCGGCTGTCGGTCATCGTCCCGGCGCTCGACGAGGCTGGCCGCATCGGCCCGCTTCTCGACCGGCTGTCGCGGTCGCAGGCCGAGCTCATCGTCGCCGACGGCGGCAGCCGCGATGCGACCGTTCGGCTCGCCCAGGCGCACGGCGCCCGTGTGGTCGCATCGGCGCCGGGCCGCGCGCAGCAGATGAACGCCGGCGCCGCCTCGGCCGAAGGCGACGTGCTCGTGTTCCTGCACGCGGATACCGAGCTTCCCGACCGGTTCGAGAACGAGGTGCGCGCGGCGCTCGCCGATCCGCGCGTTGCGGGCGGCGCCTTCCGCTTCGCGCTGGATGCACCGGGGCGGCGCTACCGCATGCTCGAGCGGCTCGTCGGCTGGCGCGCGCGGGGCCTCGGACTGCCGTACGGCGACCAGGCGCTGTTCGTGCGCGCCGACGTCTTCCGCGGCCTGGGCGGCTTTCCCGAAGTCGAGCTGCTGGAAGACGTGGCGCTCGTGTGGGCGATCCGGCGACGTGGGCGCCTGGTCATCACCCGGAGCGCCGCGCGCACTTCGGGGCGGCTCTGGCGCGAAGCCGGCTTCGCGCGCGTGACCATCGCCAACCTGCTCACCGTGCTCGCGTACTTCGCAGGCGTGTCGACGGCGCGCATCGCGCGCGCCCGGCGGCGGCTGCTCGACCGGCGCGTCGCGGGGGCGGCGTCCGGCGCTGCCACGGATGGCCGATGCCGACCGTGACCGACTGGCTCGTCACCCACGAGCCGGCCGTGCGGCTGACGGCCGCGGCCGCGGTCGCAGGTGTGTTCGCGGTCGCAGAGCAGCTCTATCCGCGGCGTGCCCGCAGCCAGCCCCGAGCGCCGCGCTGGCGGGCCAACGCCGGCATCCTGCTCGTCGATACGCTGGCGTTGCGCTTCCTCATGCCGGTCCTCGCCGTCGGCATGGCGCTCGAGGCAGAGCGCCGTGGCTGGGGGCTGTTCAACGCGGCCGGATGGCCGGCGTGGGTCGAGTTCCTGCTGACGCTGCTGTTGCTCGATCTGGTGATCTACGGACAGCATTGGACGTTTCACAAGGTGCCGGTGCTGTGGCGACTGCATCGAATGCATCACAGCGACCTCGATTTCGACGTGAGCACCGGCCTGCGCTTCCATCCGTTCGAGATTCTGCTGTCAATGGGCATCAAGATCGCTGCCGTGGCCGCGCTCGGCGCGCCGGCCGCGGCTGTCGTCGTGTTCGAGGTGCTGCTGAACGGCGTCACCTTGTTCAACCACGCCAATTTCAGGTTGTCGCCCGGCGTCGACCGTTGGCTGCGCCTCGTCGTCGTCACGCCGGACATGCATCGCGTGCACCATTCCGTGCACCGCCATGAGACGGACAGCAACTTCGGTTTCAGCTTTCCCTGCTGGGATCGCCTGTTCCGCACCTACCGGGCGCAGCCCGTGGACGGCCACGAGCGCATGGTCATCGGCGTGGACTCGTTCCGCGATCCGCAGCGGCTGCTTGATCTGCTGTGGCAACCGTTCACGCGCGGCGCGGAGCGACAGGGCGACGGCCGGTGATGAATCTTGACACGGTCCGGTCGATGTCCTGACGAACGCGGAGAGCGCCCAGCGATGCCCGACCGAAACCGAAGCGCCGGCCTGCCCTGGAAGTGGATGGCCGCGGCCATCGCGCTCGTCGCTCTCGCCGCGGCCTGGTATGTCCTGCCGGTCGAGGAATGGGTCGCCGCGTTCGACCGCTGGATAAGGCACCAGGGCGTGCGTGGCGGCCTGGTGTTCGCCATTGTCTATGTCGCAGCCACCGTGCTCCTCATGCCCGCCTGGCCGCTCACGGTCGTCGCCGGGCTCGCCTATGGTGTCGCGGTGGGTTTTCCGCTCGTGCTCGTATCCGCCACCGTGGGCGCCACGCTGGCCTTTCTCGTTTCCCGTCACCTGCTGCGCGCTCCGGTCGAGAAGAAGGTCGGCGAACAGGCCCTGTTCAGGGCCGTTGACCGGGCCATCAGCGACCGCGGCTGGCGCGTCGTGGGCCTGCTGCGGCTCAGCCCCGTCGTGCCGTTCAACGTGCAGAATTATCTGTACGGCGTGACCGGCATCCGCTTCTGGCATTACGTCGCGGCGACCTTCGTCGGCATGATGCCGGGCACGCTGATGTACGTGTATTTCGGTGCGGCCGGCAAGGCCGCGATCGGCGGCGGCGCTGCGGACGCCGGGGCCTTGAAATGGACCTTCTTCGCCGCGGGATTCGTGGCGACGGTCGCCGTCGTCGTGATCATCACGCGCCGGGCGCGCCAGGAGCTCGACAGGATCATTGACGAGGACGGCAGGGGCGCCTCGTGAAGCGCCAGGACCTGATCGTCATCGGCGGCGGGGTCGGCGGCCTCGTCGTTACCAGCGTCGCCGCGCAGCTCGGTCTTAAGGTCACGCTCATCGAGAAGACCGGCCGCCTCGGCGGCGATTGCCTGCACTACGGCTGCGTGCCGAGCAAGACCTTGATCATGAGCGCGCGCGTCGCGTCGCTGATGCGCCGCGGCGCCGAGTTCGGCCTCGGCAGCCACGCACCGGACGTCAACCTGCGCCGTGTCATGGCGCACGTCGCCGAGGTGATCGGAGACATTCAGAAGCATGACAGCCCGGAGCGCTTCGAGGCGTACGGCGCGCGCGTAATGTTCGGCGCACCGCGGTTCATCGACGCGCACCGGGTCGAGGTCGAGGGCGAAACGCTGCGCGGGCGGCGGTTCGTCGTCGCCACGGGGTCGCGGCCGGACGTGCCGCCAATAGCCGGGCTCGCCGAAGCCGGATTCCTCACCAACGAGACCGTCTTTGATCTCGAGTCGCTGCCGGCGCGCCTGCTCGTGCTCGGCGGGGGCCCGGTCGGCGTTGAGCTCGGCCAGGCTTTTGCGCGCCTCGGCTCGGCGGTCGTCATCGCGGAGGCCGGCGACCGCCTGCTGCCGGCCGAGGATCCGGAGGTCGGCGCCGAGCTGGCGAGCTTGCTGCGCGCGGAGGGCATAGAGGTGCACACCGGCCTCGAGGTCGCGTCGGTGGAGCGCGAGGGCGAGGCCGCGGTCCTGCGTTGCGGCAGCCGGGTCCTGCGCGGCGACGCGCTGCTCGTCGCTACCGGTAGACGCCCGCACGTCGAGGGCCTCGGGCTCGAGGCGGCTGGTGTGGACTACGACGACCGCAAGGGCATCCGCGTCGATCCGCGGCTGCGCACCTCGCAGAAGCACATCTACGCGTGTGGCGACGTCTGCGGGCCCTTTCCGTTCACGCACATGGCGGAGTATCAGGCCGGGATCGTCCTCAGCAACGCCGTGTTCCGCTGGCCGAAAAAAGCCGATTACTCGGTCGTGCCCCGAGTCACGTATTCCGATCCCGAAGTTGCGCGCGTCGGCCGGAACGAGGCCGAGGCGCGCGACGGGGGTATCGATTTCGAAACCCTGCGCTTCGATTTCGCCGACATCGATCGCGCAAAGACGGCGGTCGAGCGCAAGGGCTTCGCGAAGCTTCTGGTCAGCAGGCGGCGGATCATCGGCGCAACCGTCATAGGGCCGCACGCCGGCGAGCTGCTGGCGGAACTCGTACTGGCCATGCACGCCCGCGTGCGAATCGGCAGCATCAGCGGCGCCATCCATGCGTACCCCACGCTTGCGGAGATCACGCGCCGCGCCGTCAACCTGCACTATGCGCGAAAGCTGTTCAGCCCCTGGACGCGACGTCTGGTGCGCTTCATCAACGTGGCGTTGCCGTAAGGAAAAGGGGACATTCCTGATTTCCTTGGGTGGCGCCTCGGGAAAGAGGCATGGACCAGGAAATCAGGAATGTCCCCTTTTCCTGTTTACTCGTTCTCCGCCGCCGCAAGCTCCTCTATGACGGCGATCAGCGCGTCGAAGCCGCCGGCCATCTCGCCGTCCGTCACGTACTTGCCGTTGATGACCACGCTCGGCACGTTCCGCACCCCGTAGCGGCGGTTCAGCGTGTCGGCGCGGCGGAGCTTCGTCTCGACGACGTCGAACGAGCGGAAATGGTCACGGAATTGCTCTTCCTCGACGCCATGCTGCGCGAAAAACGCCGCGAGCTCGTCCTCGGTCTCCAGTGACTTGTTCTCGACGTGCATGGCCCGGAACAGGGGCGTATGCAGCTCCTCGAGCCTGTCGAGCGCCTGGGCGGTGTAGAAGGCGCGCGCGTGCATGCGCAGGTCATCGTTCCATACCGCGGGAATGCGCACGAAGTTGATGTACGACGGCGCGGTTTCCTGCCATTTCGCGAGGAACGGCTCAAAGCTGTAGCAGTGCCCGCATCCGTACCAGAAAATCTCCGCCACCTCGACCTGGTCCGGCGGGCTCGAGGTCGGCTGGGTCGGTGTCAGGACCCGGTAATGCTTGCCCGACTCGAAGCGCGACGAGGGGGCATCTTCCTGCGCGCCTTCCTCGACCGGCTCGTTGAGCGCCAGATCGACCTCGTCGACGGTTCCCGTGTCATCGAGTGCGGCGGATTCCTCGACGGGCTCAACGGGTGCCTCTTCCGCGGGCGGCGCTTCCGGCTCGGCGTCGGTCGCCGGCAGGGCCCGGGTCCCGGCGGCCGGCGGGGTAGGCCCGGCTGCGGGCGCGCCGGGCTCTTCGGCAGTGCAGGCGAGGAGCGGCAGCAGCGCGGCCGCCATCAGGAGATGGAATCTTTTCATGAGATCACTCGACGTTTCAGCGGCGGGAAGGTTCAGTTCGTGCGCAGGCCCTGCATGTAGGACGCTACGGCCTCCAGCTCGTCGTCTTCGAGCAGGACCGCGATATTGCGCATTATCTGGTTCGGGTCCGAACGCCGCTCGCCATTGGCGTAGGCGGTCAGCGTCTTGGCGATATAGGGCGCATGCTGGCCGCGCACCATGGCGTAGGCGGCGGCAGGGTTGCCGCTTCCGGTGGGGCCGTGGCAGGCGATGCAGGCGCTGACGCCGCTTTCGGGATTGCCCCCGCGATAGATGTTCTCGCCGAGCCGCGCGAGCGTCGGGTCCGCCGTGCGCGGCTGCAGAGTCTGTCGGGAATAGAACGCGGCGAGATCGCGGATGTCGGTTTCAGACAGGTTCTGCGCCTGCGGCGTCATGAGCAAGTCCTGGCGCGTGCCGGACTGGTAGGCCTCGAGCTGCCGAATGAGGTAGCGCGCGTGCTGGCCGGCGAGGCTCGGCCAATCGGGATTGAAGCTGTTGCCGTCCGCGCCGTGGCAGGCGGCACAGGTCGTCGATTTCTCCCGGCCGGCCTCGGCGGAGCCCTCACCGAAGCGCCCTGTCCGCGCTTCGCCCCCGGCCGGACCGCCGGGCTCATCCTCCGCCGGCGCCGGCACGACCGCTTCGACGGCAGTTTCGCCCTCGGCTGCGGCACCGCGCCCGTCTGCATCGATGACGTCGGCGGGCTGTTCCCGCGCGGTTTCGGCGGGCTCGCGCTCCTCGGGCGTCTGAGCCGACGCTGCGACGGCTGCCAGCAACGCTGTGACGGTGAGAATCGTGCGCATCAGCAACCGGTTCCGGTGGCGGCGCCTCGCGGCGCCGAAAGAGCGCGAAATTGTACACCAGCACCCGTTCGCATACATTCGGCCGCGGTGCTATTGCCGGGAGATGCGAAGGGCCGATGGTCGACTTCTCCGCCGCGAAATTTATCAAGAGCGCCCATGAGCCGGCGCAGTTCGTCCCGGACGAGGGTGTCGAGATCGCCTTCGCCGGGCGCTCGAACGCAGGCAAGTCGAGCGCCATCAATGCGATCACCGGCCGCCGCAAGCTCGCGCGCACGAGCAAGGCGCCGGGACGCACGCAGCTCATCAACTTCTTCGCGCTCGCGCCCGGGGCGCGGCTCGTCGACCTTCCCGGTTACGGCTTCGCCCGCGTGCCGGAGGCGCTGAGAGCCCACTGGCGCGGCCTCATGCAGGCTTACTTCGAGACTCGCCGCTCGCTGCGCGAGCTGATGCTGGTGGTCGACAGCCGCCGCGGCCTGACCGATTTCGACCGGCAGATGCTCGACTGGGTGGGCAGCGGCGGACCGCGGACGCTCGTGCTGCTGACCAAGGCCGACAAGCTCGGTCGCGGCGCAGCCGCCGCGGTCCTCCAAAAGACGCGCGGCGAGCTGGCTGGCGATGCAGACGTGCTGCTCTTCTCCGCGGTGCGCGGCGACGGCGTGGCGGAAGCGCGCCTGCGTGTGGCAGCGGCCTGCGCCCGCGAGGAGTGACGGGCGGGGTAAAAAATGCCCCGGTGCATGAAAACAGGGGGAAACACCGGGGCAACTTTGCACCCGGTTGGGGAGGCCGGGTGCGACCCGCTTAGGGAGGATAGCGGGCGAAGGCCAGAATCTGGCCCTCGACTGCTTGGATGGGGGTCCGAAAGAGAAGTTCCGCTACCGTCGTGGGCCGAGCGCGGCGAGCCGGGCGATAAAGCCCATGCGCTCGAAGATGACCTGCGTGGTGGCGTCGTGGTACGGGGTCTTGAGCGCGTAAAGCGGCTGCGGCGACTGGGTTGTCCCACTGCTCGGGTGCGGGCGGCACGGTCTGGAGTGTGGGACTTCTCGAAAGCAAAAAGTGCGAGTGAATTCTGCGTGAATCAGCTCTGCAAAGTTCTGCATCGTGCAGCAAATCTATGACTCTCGCGATTCATAAATCATTCTTCCCCGAAAACGGTGAGCGTCGAGCGGTTAATGGTTACATTTCTGCAGCTCGAAAATGCAACGGGTCCCTCAGGTTCTGCAGCTCTCGATAAAAATAGAGTGGGCTAGGCCGTTTTCCCTTGAATCGCAACCGTCTCAGAAATTCTACTTCATCACGGGTAACATTACTGCTGAGCGTAGCATCTTGCAGGAATTCAGTGAGCCCCGGCTCGACCTCGAGAGGGCCGTCGAGATCTCTCTCGACGAATTCCAGTTTTCTCGGCTGCCCGGGGACAAGTCTGTCGTTCAGCGCAATTTCCATATCGAATGTCGAGAGGTCGATGTCCCAGCATGCAATCAGCGGGTCCAGGAATGAAACACAGTTCTCGTTTGAAACATGGAAGATATCCGTGTCGAGGAACTCGAGAATCATGACTCGCATCTGCGCAAAGCTTTTGCCGCTGAGCTTTGCGACCTCGCGGAGCCACTGTCTATTTTCCAGCTCAGCGCGGGCGACCCTGCAGATCACTTCGAGGAGCTTTTGTGTGACCAGTCGCTCGAGCTCGCCAAAGGGCTGCTTCTCGAAAATCGCGCGAATTTCCTGCTGTCTTTTCTGTGTGCACTTGCGCAGTATCAGTTCTCGAACGTCCTTCAAAAGCGGTGCGGGCGCCTCCTCAAACCCTCGCTTCAATTTTTCCATGCGCTGCGCGCGAGCCAGTTTCGCCAACTCACCGTTCGAGAGCCGTAGAAATTTCCCCATCTTCTCGTAGATGTCCGTTCGATCCGGTGCCGGCGGCAATTTCTTCCGTGTCAACAGCTGGGAAATGTAGGATTCCGTCACTTCGGCTGCCGCTGCCAGCTCCCTCTGCTCGAACCCCAACTCCCTTAGTCGCATTTTGATCAGCGCAGGAACATCCATCTGAGACCACACCTGATTTACTTGAGCGGTTAACTCATTGAGATGGTCCCAGATTACATTTGACTGTTCAAGGGAATTAACATAATATTGTTAACGGATCAAAAGAGCTTCTGAAATAATCAACAAGGTTGGTTAATCCGAAGTGCTCTCTTGGCCGATCACAAGGACGGAGAACGATATGTACGCACGTCGAGTAACAATGGACCTGAAGCCCAACAGCAGGGTCGAATTCACCCAGAAACTGGAAACGGAAATCATCCCCCTGCTTCGCAGGCAGAAGGGATTTCGGGATGAGATTGCCTTTGTTGACCCAGCCGGCAAGGAAGCGTTCGCGGTGAGTCTGTGGGACACTAAGGAAAGCGCGGAAGCTTACAACAGCGGGCCTTACGCAGAAGTGACCAGGCTTCTGTCGAAACTGGTTGACGGAACACCGCAGGTTAGAACCTACGAGGTTACCAACTCCACCTTCCACAAGATCGCTTCCCAGCTAAAAGCGGCCTAAAGCCACCAAGTAAACTCTTACAGCAGACGAAGCTCGCTTCGTCTGTTGTTTTTCTATATCGAGTCATAAGTTCCGACGTGAAATGGCATCACCGAAAGTTGGTAAACGATCCGAAAGTACAGGCGATTCAAACGTCCTGTTCAGCCGCTGGAAGTCGGTTGGGGGGACGTGGCGTGGGTGTTGGTGGCGAGTTTTTGCCTAGCAGGCGCGTCCTGAATCACGAATGACCTGATTCAAGAGCTGGCCACAGCGCTGCCGCGCAAGCCAGGCTGCGGTTGCCGGGCCGCATCCCGTGTTGCGGGCCAAGGCCGCCGTTGCGACTGTCGTGCAGGGTCGCTGGAAGGCGAGTCCGATCGGGCGCTCGAGCTGCGGCAGGGCGCGCGGGGCATGAGCTCGGATAAGAGGCAGGTGGCGATCGCGAACCGAATGGGGACCCGGCATGAACCGAGAGCTCAGACTTGCAGGTTATCTTGCGGTGGTGGTCGCGGCGACAATTGCGATTGGGTGCGGCGGGAGCGACGCCCCAAGCGAAGTCGATGTCGATGTCCAGGACTTTGGATCCCCCGCCGGTTACTGGCAAGGCGAAGGTACCGTGAGGGAGACGCCGCTGGACGACGGAGTTCGCACTCTGACCCGGAATGCTGACTTCGAGTTCTGGTTCTCCCTCAACTCGGACGGATCGGCGCTCGGCGAAATCACGTTAACGTACGAATCGGTGCTCACCGTCAGTGGCCTTCCGGACCTGAGCGTGCCCGGAGTGGGCGGTGTCAGCGCGAGTTTTGATCCCGAGGTGGGTGGCGAGATTACCGATCCGGACCCGACGCGAATTTTTCCGCTGGTCGGAGTGCTGGACGAAGACGGTCTGGTCCTTGGTATGGTCTCAGGTGAGGAGCCAGAGCCGATAGAATTCACGATACGTGCCGACCCGGGCGTGAGTGCGGGGTTCGACGTCGGAGGCGCTGGCAGCGTCGGTGTCGAGGGCGAGGGATCCGGGGCCATCGTGTATTCGATTGAGATGACGCCGTTCACACCGTTTGCGGATTCGGACGTCGCCGCAGTCGAAAAGCGGCCCGGAGGCCCATACGCAGCGCACTTCGAGTTCTCGGGAGACAATAAGCTGGCGATCGAGTGGAGCGCCGTGCAGGAAAGCAGCGAGACTCAGACCGTCGAAGTCACCGACGAGATGCGGGACGCGCTCGATGCGCTGGAACAGGCCCTACAATAGAGCCATGGGTCACCGCCCCGGTCTTAGGCGTCTCCCGGCTCAGTCCCGCTTGTTTGATCCGATGGCCCGAGATCGCCCGGTAGACAATGCCGAGCAACAGCATCAGGATCTCAGGATTCGTGGCGAGCAAGAGCCGCAGCGCGAACGTTAAGGAGAGCAGCCACTGGCGGATCGGCTTTCGAGGCAGGACCTCATCGACGAGCAGCGCCGCGGTCTAAACTTTTTCGTTGTCAGACCGGCGAGGCGGTATGGGACAGCAAAAGCATGCCCCGCGCAGGGCGCGGGCCCCTGAGGAAAAATCCAATGGCGCTCCCCTTCCCCGCGTGGGAGCCGGAGATGAGGCGCGCGCGGACGCATTGCTGCGCGTGGTGCAGGAGACGTTGGTCGAATTGCGCCGCCCGCCGCCGCGCGGCGTGCGGGTGACGTTCGACAGCTCGCTTGATCGGGACCTCGGGCTCGACAGCCTCGCGCGCGTGGAGCTGCTGCTGCGGGTCGAGCAAGCCTTCGGCATGACGCTTCCTGAAAACACCCTGCAGGTCGCGGAAACGCCGCGTGACCTCATCACTGCGCTGGATTCCGCCAGTCCGGTCGCGAGGCACGACTTGCGCGCGCCGCAGCGTGCTGCGCCCTTGCAGCCGATGGAGGGCGTGCACGCGGAGCCGAGCGAAGCGACGACATTATCCGAGGTGCTCGACTGGCATTTGCGCAAGCACGCGGATCGTACGCAGGTCGTTGTCCTCTCCGATGCCGGGGAGGAGGAGTTGACCTACGCAAAGCTGAAGGCCGGCGCAACCGCAGTTGCTGCAGGTCTTCAGGGCGAAGGATTGCAGCCGAGGCAATCCGTCGCGATCATGCTGCCGACTTCGGCGGATTATTTCTATGCCTATTTCGGGATACTGCTCGCGGGCGGCATTCCCGTGCCCATCTACCCGCCGGCCCGGCTCTCGCAGATCGAGGAGCACGTGCGCCGCCACGCCGGCATACTCGCCAACGCACAGGCGGCGATGCTCGTGACGGTGCCTGAAGCGATGCCGGTCGCGCGTCTGCTCGAAGCCCACGTACCCAGTTTGCGCCGGGTGCTGACCGCCGCCAGGCTGTCGCAGCCCGGCAGTGAGGCGTCGCCGGTGGCAGTCAGTGCCGACGACATCGCTTTCATCCAGTACACGTCGGGCAGCACGGGCGAACCCAAAGGCGTGGTGCTCACGCACGCGAATTTGCTCGCGAGCCTCCGCGCAATGGCGGAGGCCGTGCAGGCGAGCGAGCGCGACGTGTTCGTGAGCTGGCTGCCGCTCTATCACGATATGGGTTTGATCGGCGCCTGGTTCGGCAGTCTGTACGTGGGATTCCGGCTAGTGATCATGTCGCCGCTCTCTTTTATCGCGCGACCGGAGCGCTGGCTGACGGCCATCCACCGCTTTCGCGGCACCCTTTCGGCGGCGCCCAACTTCGGCTACGGGCTGTGCTTGAAACGGATCGACGACGCGCAGCTCACGGGGCTCGACCTCTCCTCGT
>DATLFD010000020.1:0-6429 GCA_035524935.1 Gammaproteobacteria bacterium
TCGCTTTGCGCGCCGAGGGCGTGCCGGCCGAGGACCTGATCGGCGGCAGCGACGGCTTCCGCCGGCCGGGCTATGCGATCTACGTCGAGCCGGCGGTAAACGTGCAGCGCGGCAAGCACCGCTTCAACGTGAGCCTGCCGATCGCCGTGGAGCGCAACCGCGTGCGCAGCGTCACCGACCGGCAGGACGGCGTGCACGGGGATGCGGCGTTCGCCGACTATCTGCTCATGAGCACCTACAGCTTCAGCTGGTGAATGCCCGCACAACCGGGTGGGCGGCCCTGCCTGGCTGGGTTCTTTGTTTCATTGCCTGCGCCGGCGCGACCGCTGCGGCCCCGGGCATGCCCGAAGTCGGCGACAGGGCGCCATCGTGGCAGCTCGAAAGCCTGGCGGGTGAGCGGGTTCGCTTCCCCGCAATCAGCGCGGACCGGCCGATCATAGTCCTGTTCTGGGCGACGTGGTGTCCCTACTGCAAGGCCCTGATGCCGCGGCTCGCCAGTCTCAAGAAGGAATTTGCCGGGTACGATCTGGAGGTCTACGCGATCGACATCGCCGAGCAGGGCGATCCGATCCCGGAGATCGGCGCCAGGGACCTGCCGCTGATCACCCTGCTGAACGGCGATGTGGTCGCCGAGCGCTACGGCGTGGAAATGCTGCCGGCGTTGTTCCTGGTTCGCGACGGCCGGGTCCTCTACCGGCTCGACTATCCACCGCCCGGGCATCCTTCGCAGCAGGTCGAGGCGCCCGCCGCGCAGGCTCCGCTGCTGGCGCCCTGGTGGGAGGCGCGACTGCGCGAAGTGCTGCGCGAGCATTTGTCGCCCGGCGACCCGGCCGCGTAGCCGCCGGAGTATGTTATAAGAGGGTTGCGGACGCCCGACTGAGTTTTAAAGCAAGGAAAAACAAGATGATACGCAAGTTCGCCCTGGTCTTCGGGATCATCTATGTCGTCGTCGGGGTGCTCGGATTCGTGCCCGGCCTCGTGCAGCCGCCGACGGCCGCGACGGATCTGGTCGTCGAAGCAAATCACGGACGGTTGCTCGGGCTCTTTCCGATCAATCTGCTGCACAACGTCGTCCACCTGCTGATCGGCGCCTGGGGCATCGTCGGTTCGCGCAGCCTGTCCGGGGCGGTCACGTTCTCGCGGGGCATAGCCATTATCTACGGCCTGCTGGCGGTGCTCGGCCTGATCCCGGCCACCAACACCGTCTTCGGCCTCGTGCCGATCCACGGCCACGACATCTGGCTGCACGCGGGCTCGGCCCTGGTCGCGGCCTGGTTCGGCTGGATGGCGCCCAGAACCGAAGCGCCGGGGAAGGCCGCGTGATCTGACGGCGCGCTGCAACGGGTGCCGGACGCCGAACAGTCACGCGGCGGTTGACTGCACGGTGTCCGGCACCTGACCGTCATGAGCTACCGGCGACGGTCGAACAGCCAGTTCATGCGCGCAAAATAGTAGCCGCCGTTCATCCCGAACGGGCAGGTCTCCCAGCAGTAGGTAAAACCCAGCCCGGGGAACGGCACCGTATTCGGGTCGCCCATGTCGTCCCAGTCGTCCGGATAGGTGTCGAAAATGTTGTTGCCGCCGACCGTGAGGCTCACCGCGTCGGTGAAGTTATAGGTCACCGCGAGATCCACCAGCGTCTTCGCGCCCCAGGTCTGCTTGATTCCGGGCGTGAAGCCCTCGCCGGCCACCTCTCCGAAATAGTTCGCACGCACCGTGGTCGACCAGCGTCCCTGGTTGTACGTGCCGCTCAGGACGAAATGCTCCTGAGGCTGACCTTCCTCCACGAGCGTCACCTGCGGCCCGTCGAAAAGCTGCTCGGGTGAAAGGATCGGCGATTGCGAGCGGCGGCTTGTGACCTCCGTCTCGTTGAAGTGCAGGGTGCCGTTCCAGATCAGCTCGGCGTCGTTGCGCAGCTCCCAGATGTATTCACCGACGACGTCGAGCCCCGTGGTCTCCGTATCGATGGCATTGGTGAAGAACAGCACCTGGCCGACGTTGAACGGCCGCAGCAGCACGGCGATCGGGCAGACGTCCGGATCGGTGCAGGTCTCGCTGCCCGGCTCCGGCTGGATATTGCTCGAGAAAACGATCCGGTCGTCGATGTCGATGCGGTAGAGATCGACCGTGAGCTTGAGGTTCTCGAGCGGCTCGGTAACGATGCCGACGCTGTAGCTCGCGGAAGTTTCTTCTTCCAGGGGCTGAATGCCGAAGGCGCGCGTGATGCTGCTGTCCTGGCGCGCGGTCAGGGTATCGGTCAGCACGCCCGCGGCGTTCAGGTTGGTGGAGACCTGGCTGTAGAACTGCTGCTGCACGCTGGGGGCGCGAAAGCCGTTGGAGACAGTGCCGCGGATCGCGATCGGCGCGTCGAAGTCGTAGCGCCCCGAGACCTTCCCGGTCAGGGTGTTACCGAAATCGGTGAAGTCTTCGAAACGCAGCGCGGCGCCGAGCTGGAAGCGGTCGAAGATCTCGGATTCCGTATCGACGTAAAAGGCGTAGCTTTCGCGATCGGCATCGACCTCCGTGGCGGGCGTGAAGCCCGGGAAGCCCTGGATGCCTGGCGCGGCAATCGTGCCGTTCTGGTTCAGGATCACGATGCTGCGATCGTTCGTGCGCCCGTACTGGAACGACACGGGATCACCCTGGATGATCTGATAGCCTTCCAGGCGATACTCGGTGCCGAAGCCCACGAACAGCGGCCCGTAGCCCACGTTCCAGTCGATCTCGCCCGCGAAATCCAGATTGGCGGTCGTCTGGTCGAAGCGCAAGGTGCCCGTGTCCGCGGAAGTCGGAGACTCGCCGAAGATGCCGCCCTCGATGCTGCCGGGCTCGAACCAGTAGCTGACATTGACCGAGTTTCGCTCCATGAAGTTGAACTCGCTCAAGCCGCGGTTGACGCTCAAGTCCCAGGCCCAGCCGTTAGGCAGTTCCGAACGGAAACCGACGGCCAGCGCCTCGTCATCGACCTCGGTGAGGATATTCGGCAGGAATCCGTCCGGGTACAGATCGGGCACCGTGCGATCGTCCGTGGCGGGGCGAAAGAAGCCTGCGGAGTCGCCGTCCCGCCGGGACGCGCCGCCGAATGCATAAAGCTCGCCGTTGCCGATCGGGTAGGCGCTGTTCAGCCAGAACGACAGGTTTTCCGACTCCGCGTCGCCGATGCGTTGGGTCACGCGGGGCGGAGCGACGCGCAGCACGTCGGATCCGGCGCGGTTGGTTTCGCCGCGGTCCCGATACTCGAGCGTCAGATTGGCGAATCCGCCGTCGGCGAAGCCGAGCCCCTGATTGACGCTCGCCACGTAGGTCTCGCCGTCGTTCTCGTAAAACTGGCCGGCCTCGAGATTGAACTCAGTGCCACGGGTGTGATTCTTGAGCACGATATTGATTACGCCGGCAATGGCGTCGGAGCCGTATTGCGCAGCGGCGCCGTCTCGCAACACCTCGATGTGATCGATGGCACTGAGCGGGATGGCATTGATATCCGTGCCGGCCGAGCCGCGACCGATCGTCTGCTGTACGTTGACGAGCGCCTGCTGATGGCGGCGCTTGCCGTTGACCAGCACGAGCACCTGGTCGGGACCGAGGCCGCGCAGGGTTGCGGGTCGGATGATGTCGGTCCCGTCGCTGATGGTGGTCGAGGAAAAGTTGAACGACGGGGCCAGCAGCTGCAGCAGCTTGCCGGTCTCGCTGGCGCCGGTGCTGCGTATGGCCTCGAGGTCGATGATCTCGATCGGCGCGATGCTTTCGGTCACCGTGCGCCCGGAAACCCGTGTGCCGAGCGTAATGACTTCCTGGAGTTCTGCCGGCGTGGTCGTTTCCTCGTCGGCGTCCTGCGCGGTTGCGGGCGTCGCCGCGGACAGCACGATACCGGCCAGCAGGGCGCTCAGCCAGAGTCCGGCAATAGCACGCCGCGACAGTGTCGCGTCCTTGATGATCAATGGCTTGTTCATTCCACTTCCCCTGGTCGACGCCGTCAGAAAGCGGTTGGACCCTTAGTTCTTCAGCCTGTTTCGAGTCCCCGATGAAGCCTAGACCAGAAATGGTCAGTTCGCCAGTGTTGCCGGCCGGACTAGGGCGAAAGGCGCCGGCGGACGAGCTCGTCGGCAAGGGCGAAGTCCACGTCCGCCGGGGAGCTCGCGTTCGCGCTCAGCTCGTTAAGTATTCCGGCCTGTACGGCGCCGCGGCGTTGCGCCTCGGCATAGGTGATCTCCGGGTGGAACATCACCATCGAGTACCGCGGGATGAACACGCCCGGGTGTCGCCTTTCGAGCTCGAAGGCGATTTCCTTCTCCAGCTGAAAGCGCGGATCGCGAACGGCGTCGCGCATCTCGACGTAGTTCTCCAGCGCCATCTCGGCGATCGCATCGGTGTCGGGCTTGCGCCGCGACTCGAAGTCCGCGAACAGGTCCGTCCAGCGGTCGCCGTGCTCGCGCAGCAGCTCGTCGAGCACGGCACAGTCCTCGAACGCGCAGTTCATGCCCTGGCCGTGGAACGGCACGATGGCGTGCGCCGCGTCGCCGAGCAGCAGCGCGCGCCCTTCGACGGCCCAGGGCGCGCAGCGCACGGTGCCCATGGCGCAGGTCGGATTGCGGAAAAAATCGTCGGCCAGGTCGGGCATCAGGGCGAGGGCATCGGGAAAAGACCGTGCAAAGAAATCCCTGAGGGCGGCTTCGTCAGCCAGGCTCGCAAAGCTCTCCGGCCCTCTGCGCGGCAGGAACAATGTGACCGTAAAGCTGCCGTCGAGATTCGGCAGCGCGATGAGCATGAAGCCGCCGCGCGGCCATACGTGCAGCGCATGCTGCTCGAGCTGATGCCGCCCGCCCGCGCCGGCGGGAATTTCGAGCTCCTTGTAGCTGTGCTCGAGCGTCTCCTCGCGGGATTCGCACAGCCCGGCCCCCGCCATCGCCTGCCGTACGCTGGAGCCGGCGCCGTCCGCGGCGATGACCGGCGACATCGGCAGGTCATAAACGCGGCCATCGGTCTCGTCGTGCATGTGCAGCTTGCCGGCGGCGAAGTCCGCGCCCGTGCAGCGCTGATTGAAGGTGAACGCAACGCCGAGATCGCGGTCGGCCACGGTCATGAGCCGCCGGTTGAGATCGCGGCGCGAGATGGAATAGATGACCTCCGACTCGCGCTGACCATACGGTTGCAAAGACTGATCGCCGTCGCCATCGTGCAGCATGCGCCCGCGCATGGCGATAAGCAGCGGCTTGACGAGATCGAACACGCCGGCCTTCCGGAGCGCATCGATCCCGCGCTCGGCGAGCGCGAGATTGATGGAGCGACCTGCCGGCGCATCCTGCTTGCGCATGTCGGGGCGACGCTCATAGACGCGCACGCCAAAGCCGCGCCGAGCGAGCATCACGGCGAGCAGCGAGCCGGCCAGACCGGCGCCGAGGATGCCGACCGGCGGCCTGGCCTTAGGCATGCGGCGATACCAGCCTGCCGAGCGTCTCGACGAAGCGGAATACCTCGCCGAACGTGTTGTATGACGGCACGGGCGCGACCCGGATGACGTCCGGCTCGCGCCAGTCCCCGACGATCCCGTTATGTTCGAGCGCGCCGTGCAGGCTGCGCCCGCCGCGGCATCTGAGCGAAAGCTGGCAGCCACGGGATGCGGGGTCGCGCGGCGTCAGGATATCCACTCGTTCCGCGAGCCGCGCGCGCAACAGATACTCTAGAAAACCGGTGAGGGCGCGCGATTTCTCGCGCAGCGCGTCCAGCCCGGCGCGCTGGAAAATCTCGAGTGACGCGATCAGCGGCGCCAGCGACAGAATCGGCGGATTGCTGATCTGCCAGCCCTCGGCGCCGGCCATCGGCGAGAACTCCGGCCCCATCTGAAACCGCGTGGCCTTGTCGTGCCCCCACCACCCCGCAAAGCGCGGCAGGTCGAAACGCCGTGCATGGCGTGCGTGCACGAAGCACGCCGCAACGGCTCCCGGGCCCGCGTTCAGATATTTGTAATTGCACCAGGCGGCGAAATCGACGTTCCAGTCATGCAGCCGGAGCGGCACGTTGCCGGCGGCGTGCGCGAGGTCGAGGCCGACGACGCAACCCTGCGCCCGCGCGGTGCGGGCGATGGCGAGCAGGTCGAAGAGCTGGCCGCTGTAGTACTGCACCCCGGGCAGGAGGACCAGCGCGATGGAACGGCCCTCGCGTTC
Organism: Gammaproteobacteria bacterium; assembly: GCA_035524935.1. Lineage (GTDB taxonomy): Bacteria > Pseudomonadota > Gammaproteobacteria > Steroidobacterales > JACDCP01 > JACDCP01. The sequence goes on from DATLFD010000020.1 coordinate 6,162, forward strand.
GATGAGCTCGATAATGTCGTCGTCGCGAATGTAATGCTCGCCGTCGCGGGGGCCGATCTCGATGAGCGCCTCGGCGGGATCGAAGCCATGGAAGCGGACCTGCGACTCGGCGGCGTAACGGTCGGACGGGAAGGCGGGCTTCTCGATGAGAATGCGATAGCGCCCCGGATCCGGCCGGTAGAAGCTCACCATCAGGAGGTGCAGGTTGACGGTCAGCGTGTTCATGTGCACGACCTCGAGCGGCTCGGCGCCGACCAGCGCGGCGGCG
>DATLFD010000021.1:0-21136 GCA_035524935.1 Gammaproteobacteria bacterium
GCGGACCGCTGGGGGCCCGTGCTTGCGAGCGCCCTGATCTGGCCGCTGGTCGCGCTGCTGTTCGGCCGCGTCCAGCGGCGCTTGTAAGGCTTCGCTGATGGCCGTCGCCTCGTTCGTCCAGAGTATCCGTCTCAAGGATCACTGGGCCGAGCAGCGTCAGTTCGCCCGTCGCACGATCGCGGCGTCAGTGCTGGTCACGGCCCTGGTCGGCTTCGTGGTCGTGCGCCTCACTCAGCTTCAGGTCGTCGGCTTCGAGCATTTCACCGATCTCTCGCAGGGCAATCGCATCCGCATCGAGCCGGTGCCACCGACACGCGGCCTCATCTACGATCGCAACGGCGTGGTGCTGGCCGAGAACCTGCCCGCCTATCAGCTCGAGCTCATCCCCGAGCAGGTGCCGGACGTCGAGGCCATGCTGGCGCGCCTCAAGGCTTCCGGCTTCGTGCGCGAGCAGGACGAGCCGCGCATCCGCAAGACGCTCGCCGCGCAAAGCAGCTTCAAGGGAGTGCCGCTCCGGTTTCGCATGCGCGAAGACGAGGTCGCGCGCTTCGCGGTGCAGCGGCCGTTGTTTCCCGGCGTCGATATCCGGGCCAGCCTCACGCGTTTCTATCCGTACGGGCAGGCCGCGGTGCACGCCCTCGGCTATATCGCCAGCATCAGCGAGCAGGACCAGGCGCGCCTCGATGCGACCGCCTACGCCGGCACGTCGCACGTCGGCAAGGTGGGCATCGAGCTCACCTACGAGGACGCGCTGCATGGCGGAGCGGGCGTGCGCCAGGTGCTCGTCAACGCGCAGGGGCGCTCGATGTCCACGCTGAGCGGCGACGCGCCGCGGCCCGGCCGCAACCTGATCCTGAGCCTGGACCTCGACATGCAGCTCGCAGCCGAGACGGCCCTGGCCGGCCGTCGTGGTGCGATCGTCGCCATCGATCCGCGCAACGGGGAAGTGCTGGTGTTCGCCAGCGTGCCGGGCTACGACCCGAACGCATTCGGTGAAGGGCTGTCGGTCGAGGATTTCCGCGATCTGCAGCAGGACATCGATCAGCCGCTCTTCAATCGGGCGCTGCGCGGGCATTATCCGCCGGGATCGACCATCAAGCCGGTGATCGCGCTCGCCGGCCTCGCCTACGATATCGTCGACCCGGAACGCACGACGTTCTGCGGCGGCTTCTACCGCCTGCCGGGGCACACGCACCGTTATCGCGACTGGAAGCGCGAAGGACACGGCCGGATGAACCTGCACGACGCCATCGTGCAGTCCTGCGACGTGTACTTTTATCAGCTCGCGCGGGTGCTCGACATCGACCGCATGCATGATTTTGCAGCCGGTTTCGGCCTCGGCGCGACAACCGGCGTCGACATCATCGGCGAGCAGGCTGGCGTCAATCCCTCGCGCGACTGGAAGCGGGCGGCGTTCTCGCGCCGCGAGGACCAGGTCTGGTTCCCCGGCGAGACGCTGATCACCGGCATCGGCCAGGGCTTCATGCTCATGACCCCGCTGCAGATCGCGCACATGACCGCCAGTCTGGCCGGGCGCGGGCGCCGCTTCGAGCCCACGCTGGTGAGCGCGGTCGAGGATCCGCTCACCGGCCAGCGCATCCAGCGCGAGCCCAAGGAGCTCGAGCCCATTCGCGGTCTCGACCCGGCCGACTGGGAGCGCGTGCTCGGCAGCATGCGCGACGTCGTGCACGGGCCGCGCGGAACCGCCCGCGCCATCGCCAGCAAGGACTACGTGATGGCCGGTAAGACCGGCACGGCGCAGGTGTTCACGGTGCCGCAGGAGGCGAAATACGACGCCGAGGAGGTCGAGGAGCGGCTGCGCGATCACGCGCTGTTCATCGCGTTCGCGCCATTCGAGCATCCTGAGGTCGCGCTGGCTGTGGTGGTCGAAAACGGCGGCAGCGGCAGCGGCACGGCGGCGCCGATCGCCCGCCAGGTGCTCGACAGTTATTTCGGGACCGCGCCATGATTTTTTCGGAGGGCTACCAGTACGAGAAACGGCGCCCGCTCACGCGCGCGGCGCGGCTGTTGCGTAACCTGCACATCGACGGGCCGCTGCTCGCCGGCCTGCTCGCGGTCAGCGGCCTGGGCCTGATCGTGCTCTACAGCGCCTCGGGCGCGAGCCGGGACATGCTCGTGCAACAGGCCGTGCGCCTCGGCGTCGCGCTGCTCGCGCTGCTCATCGCGGCGCAGTTCCCGCCCAAGCTGCTGCGAACCTGGACGCCGTGGGGTTACCTGTTCGGGCTCGGGCTGCTTGCGCTGGTGCTCCTGGTCGGCGACCCCGTCATGGGAGCGCAACGCTGGCTCGACCTCGGCGTCATCAGCTTTCAACCGTCCGAGGTCATGAAGCTCGGCGTGCCGATGGGTTGCGCCTGGTTCCTGCACGAGCGGCGCCTGCCGCCGCACACGGGCCACCTGCTGACTCTCGCCGTGGTGATCCTGCTGCCGACCTGGCTCATTGCGCAGCAGCCCGATCTCGGCACCTCGCTGCTGGTCGCCAGTTCGGGTGCTTTCGTCGTGCTGCTCGCCGGGCTGCGTATCCGCGCCATGCTGCTGATCGGCGCGCTCGCCGTGGGGCTGGCCCCGGTCCTGTGGCATTTCATGCACGAATACCAGCGCCAGCGCGTGCTGACGTTCTTCGATCCCGAGAGCGATCCGCTGGGCGCGGGCTATCACATCATCCAGTCCAAGATCGCCATCGGCTCGGGAGGGGTGTTCGGCAAGGGCTGGCTGAACGGCAGCCAGGCCCATCTGGAGTTCCTGCCGGAGAGCCAGACCGACTTCATCTTCGCCGTCCTCGGCGAGGAGTTCGGCCTCATGGGGCTTCTGGTGCTGCTCGTGCTCTACCTGTTCGTCATCGGACGCGGGCTGTTCATGGCCGTCCAGGCGCAGGACACCTTCTCGAGACTCGTGGCCGGCAGCCTCAGCCTGACGTTTTTCGTCTTCGTGTTCGTCAACATCGGAATGGTCACGGGCATCCTGCCGGTGGTCGGCGTGCCGTTACCGCTGGTGAGCTACGGGGGCACCTCGATGGTGACCTTGATGGCCGGATTCGGTATTCTCATGTCGATTCACACGCATCGGAAGCTACTGCCGACGTGAGGAAATCCCGGGGGCCGGTCCCCATCAGCACTGTGAAGGTGAGCCTGTTGCTGCGAGCGCGGGGGCTGGCCCCCCTGGTCTTCGTCTGTTACGCGTGCCTGCCGGGCGGCGTGGTTGCGCTCGATCCCACGCGCGCAGAGGTCGAGTCGTTCATGGCCGACATGGTGCGCGAGCACGGCTTCGAGGCCGGCGAGCTCAGGAAGCTGTTCGATCAGGTGGAAACCCGGCCGAAGATCATCGAGGCGATCAGCCGGCCGGCGGAGCGCGTCAAGCCCTGGCACGAGTACCGTGACATCTTCCTCACCGACAAGCGCATTCATGCCGGCGCCGACTTCTGGCGGGAGCAATCGGCCGACATCGTCGCGGCGGCCTGCGAGTCGGGGGTGCCTGCGCAAGTGCTCGTGGCCGTGCTCGGCGTGGAGACGTTCTACGGCCGTATCACCGGCGGCTACCGCGTGATCGACGCGTTGAGCACGCTGGCCTTCGACTATCCGCCGCGCGCGGAGTTCTTCCGCCGGGAGCTCGAGGAGTTCCTGCTGCTCACCCGCGAGGAGCAGGTCGATCCGTTCACGGTGGCCGGCTCCTACGCCGGCGCGATGGGCCCGCCGCAGTTCATGCCGAGCAGCTATCGCGAATATGCCGTGGACGCGAGCGATGACGGACGCCGCGACCTGTTCGACGACTGGCGCGACGTGCTCGGCAGCGTCGGCAACTACCTCGCCGTGCACGGCTGGCGCGCCGGCGAGCCGGTTGCGGCCCGGGTCCGTGCGCCCGATGCAATGCGGATCGATCCGGCCGAAAACCGGCTGGCGCTCGGGGATACCGTCAGCGGCCTGCGCGCGAAGGGCCTCCAGTTCGACACCGAGCTGCCCGGCGACGCACCGGCCATGCTGATTGCGCTCGAGGGCGCGGCCGGTCCGGAGTACTGGGTGGGCTTCAACAATTTCTACGTCATCACCCGCTATAACCGCAGCGCGATGTATGCGCTCGCCGTGCACCAGCTCGGCGAGGAGATCGCGCGCAGGAAAGACCCGGCGCATGGCTGAACGTTTCGCGCGCCGGCTCTTGCTGCTGGCTGCCCTGGCTACCACCGCGTGCTCACCGTTCGCCGACCGCGACGGGCCGCCGCGGCACGAGCGCGATTCGAGCACGGTGCCGGACGCGGTCCCGCAGCCCGTGGCCCGCAGCCGGTACGGCAATCCGACCTTTTACGAAGTGTTCGGCCAGCGCTATCACGTGCTGCCCACGAGCGCCGACTTTCGCGAGCGTGGCGTTGCCTCATGGTACGGCAAGAAGTTTCACGGCGAACGGACCGCGAGCGGCGAAACCTACGACATGTACGCCATGACCGCGGCGCATAAGACCCTGCCGTTGCCGACCTATGCGCGCGTCACCAACCTGCGCAACGGCCGCAATGTGGTGGTCAAGATCAACGACCGGGGGCCCTTCGCCCACAACCGGATCATCGACCTGTCCTATTCGGCGGCGAGCCGGCTCGACATGCTCGCGGCCGGCACGACCCTGGTCGAGATCGAGGCGCTCGAGCCCGGCGGCGTCGTGGAAGCGCCGCACATCGCGATAGCCGAGGCGGCGGACGCCGCGCCGGCCGCCGAAGGCAGGCTGTACGTGCAGGTCGGCGCCTTCGGCGACCCGGGCAACGCCAAGCGCTTGCGCGACAAGCTCGTCGCCGCCGGCGTCGGCAATGTGGTCATCCGGGAAGGCGCCTCGCTCTATCGCGTGCGGGTCGGGCCGATCCCGGGGGTGGCCGAGTTCGACGCCACGGTCGCGCGCATGGAATCAATGGATATCGCCGGCAGCCGCCTGGTCCTGGAGTAGGGCCGACTTGTAGGGCCGACTAGTAGGGCCGACTTGTAGGGCCGACTTGTAGGGCCGACTTCAGTCGGCCAAAAGGAAATCTCGATCACCATGCATCCGCTATCGCCGCGCCTCGGCATTCTCCTCGTCGCACTCCTGTCCGGCATGCAAGCCGCAGCGCAGCCCCCCGCCGTACCGGTCCCCGCCGCGCCCGAGGTCAATGCCGGCGGCTATCTGCTCGTAGACCATCACAGCGGGCGCGTGCTCGCCAGCAAAAACGATAACGAGCACTTCGAACCCGCGAGCCTCACCAAGCTCATGACCGCCTACGTCGTGTTCAAGAAGCTCGAGGAAGGCGCCATAGCGCTCGACGACCCCGTGCTCGTCAGTGAGACCGCCTGGCGCACCGGCGGCTCCCGCAGCTTCGTGGACGTCAACACGCGGGTGCCGCTCGTCGACCTCCTGCAGGGCATGATCGTGCAGTCCGGCAACGACGCGACTGTCGCGCTCGCCGAGCACGTCGCCGGCAGCGAGGCGACGTTTGCCGCGCTCATGAACGAGCACGCGCGCTCTCTCGGTATGAGCGGCACGAACTTCACCAACAGCACCGGCTGGCCCGACCCGAACCATTACACGACCGCATCCGATCTCGCGGAGCTCACGGCCGCGACCATCGACGAGTTCCCCGACTACTACCACTGGTACGCGCAGAAGGAATACACCTGGAACAACATCAAGCAGCACAACCGCAATCAGCTTTTGTGGCGCGACCCGAGCGTCGACGGCCTCAAGACCGGACACACGCAGGCCGCGGGCTACTGCCTGGTCGCCTCCGCAGAGCGCGACGGGATGCGGCTCACCTCGGTGATCCTGGGCTCGAGCGGCGAGCAGGTGCGTACCGCCGCGACCCAGGCGCTGCTCAATTACGGCTTCAGCTTCTACGAGACGCGCCGGCTCTACGAAGCCGGCAAGGAAATCACGACCACCCCGGTCTTCAAGGGCGACCGCGAGCAGGCAGCGCTCGGGATCGAGCGTGACCTCTACGTAACCGTGCCTCGCGGCCGCTTCCGCGACCTCGAGGCAACGGTGGAAATACAGAACCCGGTGCTCGCGCCCGTTGATCCTGCACAGGCGCTCGGCCGGCTCAGCCTGAGCATGAATGACGAGATCGTGGCCGAACGCCCGCTGCACTCGCTTGCGGCAATAGGTGCCGGAAGCCTGTGGCGCAGGATGGTCGACGAAATGCGGCTGTGGTTCCTGTAGGGCGGGTTTCAACCCGCCAGGTATGGCGTTCCCGCACCGCGGCCGAATGAATTCGGCCCTGAAAATCCAGACATGCCAGCCCCGCTTCCCGTCGCTTACCTGAACGGCGCGTTCCTGCCGCTCGCCGATGCACGAGTGACTCCGCTCGATCGCGGCTTCCTGTTCGGCGACAGCGTGTACGAAGTCGTGCCCGTGTATGCTGGCCGGCTGTTCCTGCTGGACCCGCACCTCGACCGGCTCGCGCGCAGCCTTCTCGAGATCCGTCTCGCCGATCCCATGGACCGCGAGGCGTGGATACGCCTCCTAGACACGCTGATCGCGCGCAACGAAGGCGGCGACATGGCGGTTTATATGCAGGTCACGCGCGGGGCAGACAGCCAACGCGACCATCGGATGCCGCGCGATCTGGCGCCCACCGTCTTTGCGATGGCGACGCCCTTCGATGGCGTGCCGCAGGCGACGCGTGAGCACGGAATCGCAGCGGTCGTGCTCGAGGACACGCGCTGGGGGCGTTGCGACATCAAGTCGACCGGGCTGCTCGCCAACGTGCTGTTGCGCGCGGAAGCCGAGGACGCCGGCGCGCAAGAGGCGATCCTCGTCCGCGACGGCCACGTCACCGAAGGTGCCTCGAGCAGCGTCTTCGTGATCGCCGACGGGGTCGTGCGCACGCCGCCGAACGGCCCGGAGCTCCTGCCGGGCACCACCCGCGACCTTGTCATTGCGCTCGCGCATGACGCCGGGCTGCCGGTCGAGGAGGCCCGCTTTGCGCCCGAGGCGCTGGCCGGGGCCGACGAAATCTGGATCTCGAGCGCCATGCGCGAGGTCCTCGCGGTGACGCGGCTCGACGGCGAGCCTGTCGGCGACGGGCGCCCGGGGCCGCTGTGGCGGCAGATTTTCGAGCGTTACCAGGCCTACAAGCAACAATTCGCCACGTAGGGCGGGTTTCAACCGGCCATTCACGGCCGAATGAATTCGGCCCCACGTAGGGCGGGTTTCAACCCGCCATTCACGGCCGAATGAATTCGGCCCTACAATGACAGGCATGATGCCCGAACCGAAGCTGCGCTTCCGCGGCCGGCTCGACTACGAACCGGTCTGGCGCGCCATGCAGGCCTTCACGGACACGCGCGATTCATCGACGCCGGACGAGATCTGGTTCCTCGAGCATCCGCCGGTGTTCACGCTCGGCCTGAACGGCCGCCGCGAGCACGTGCTCGCGCCCGGCGACATCCCGGTGGTGGACATCGACCGCGGCGGCCAGGTCACCTACCACGGCCCCGGTCAGCTCGTCGTCTATCCGCTGCTCGACCTCAAACGCTCAGGGCTGGGCATCCGCGGACTCGTCACCGGCCTCGAGCGGGCGGTCATCGACACGGTGGCGTCGTACGACATCGACGCGCAGGCGAAACGCGAGGCGCCGGGCGTCTACGTCGACGGCCGCAAGCTCGCCAGCATCGGCCTGCGGGTGCGCCGCGGCTGCAGCTATCACGGCCTCGCCTTCAATATCGCCATGGACCTCGAGCCGTTCGCGCGCATCAATCCCTGCGGGTTCGCGGGGCTCGAGGTGACGCAGCTGTCGGCGCTCGGCGGACCCACCGACCTCGACCGGGTCGCGCGCGATCTCTGCCCGCACCTGCTCGGGTATCTCGGTTACGCCGCACTGCCGGAGGCGAGCGCCGCGCGCAGCGCCGCGAGCCGGGCCGGCGTGCCGACGTCGAACCATCGGCCCGCATAACGCTCGCCGCGCACACGCCCGGCCGCCATCGCGCGGCGCAACAGCGGCGCGAGCGGGAAGGCACCCGGCTCGCAGCCGTCGAACAGCGCCGGCCGGTACAGGCCGATGCCGCTGAAGGTGAGCCGCGGCTCTCCGTCCGCACTGACCTGGCCGCCGCCGAGGGCGAAGTCGCCCTGCGGATGCTGCGGCGGATTCGCAACCAGCACCAGATGCGCGAGCGTGTCGGGGGCGAACTCGACCGGCGCGAAGGCATAGTCGGTCCAGACGTCGCCGTTCACGACCCAGAACGGGCCGGGACCGAGCGCGCGCAACGCATGAAAGATCCCGCCGCCCGTCTCCAGCGCGTGCGTGCCCTCGTCGCTGTAGACGATCTCGAGGCCCCGCGTCCGGCCGTCGCCGACGTGCCCGCGGATCAGTTGTCCCTGCCAGGCCAGGTTGATGACGACGCGCGTCACGCCGGCCGCGGCGAGCGCGTCCAGATGATGGTCGAGCAGGGTCTTGCCGCCGGCTTCGAGCAGCGGTTTCGGCACCCGATCGGTAAGCGGGCGCATGCGCTCGCCGCGACCCGCGGCGAGGATCATCGCGTGCATGCGGACGCCCCGTCCCGGTCGAGCGCCGGCAACATGCGTTCGCCGACCAGCTGGATAAGGAACCGGAGCTCGGGGTAGCCGGGGCCGACCTCGACGATATAGCCGAGCGTGCGCGGCACGTCGGCGAGATAGCCCGCCTTGCCGTCGCGGTGAGAGAGGCGGGCAAAGATGCCCGCCGCCTTGAGGTGCCGCTGCACCCCCATGAGATCGAACCAGCGCAGATACTCGGCCTCGTCGAGGCCCACGGGAATGCCGCGGCTGCCGGCCTGCCGGCGATAGTCGAGCGCCCACGCCCGGACGCGTTCGGCCGGCCAGGCCACGTAGCAATCGCGTAGCAGAGAGACCAGGTCGTAGGTCACCGGCCCCTGGACTGCGTCCTGAAAATCGAGAATGCCCGGGCTGCGGTGCGCGCAGACCATGAGGTTGCGCGAGTGATAGTCGCGGTGCACGAACACGCGGGGCTGCCCGAGAGCAGCGTCCGCGAGGAATGCGAACGACGCTTCGAGCTCGGCCGCGCCCGCATCGCCGAGCGTCATGCCGAGGTGGCGCCCGCACAGCCAGTCGCTGAACAGGCGCATCTCGCGCATGAGCAGCGAGCGATCGTAGGCCGGCAGCCCGCCGGCGGCGTCAGCCGCCAGCGACTGCATTTGCACCAGTGCGGCGAGCGCGTCGGCATAGAGCGACCCGGCGTCGGCGCCGTCCGCGAGCGCATCGAGATAAGTGCGGCTGCCGAGATCCTCGAGCAGCACGAAACCGCGCTGCTCGTCGCCGGCGAGCACTTCCGGCACGTGCAGGCCGAGCGCGTCGAGCAGCCCGGCGACGTGCAGGAATGGCGCAATGTCTTCCCTGCCGGGCGGCGCGTCCATCGCGATATGCGATCGCCCGTCGTGAATCACGCGGAAATAGCGACGAAAGCTCGCGTCGCCGGATGCCGGCTCGAGCGTGAATCCGGTCGCGCCGAGCTCACGTTCGAGCCAGCACCGCAACGAGATCAGGCGCTCGTCATTCATTTCGCGATCGTGGGTACATGCGCGGGACGGTTTGAAGCCAGTGCCGGACTATGCCATTGTTGCGGCCGGCCATGGAAGTCGCGCCCGCCCGGAATCACACCCCGCATTCGCGGTAACATCCACCGATTTGCGGTTGGGTCCGACCTGTTGAAATCACTGTTTGCCGTTCTGCTCGCGCTCGCCGCCTTTTCCGCCCGTGCCCAGGCCCCGGATCTCTGCCGCGTCACCGAGGATCTCGCCGATTTCTCCGCGGCCTGGAACACGGACGAGGGCGCGGATGCCGCCGGCACCGAAGATGACACCGTGCGCGTCTCCGCGGATCATGCGGAGATCGCGAGGGACGGCAACTCCGTCGTGCGCGGCAACGTGCAGGTGGAGCAAGGACGCCGGCTCCTGCGGGCCGACCGGGCAATCTATGACCAGGACGAGGAAACCCTGTCGGTCGCAGGCCACGTCCAGTACCGGGATCCCGAGGTGCGCGTACGCGGCGAGGAGGCGCTTTTCGACGGGCCCGCCGAGCACATCGAGTTCTCGGGCACCGAGTTCGAGCTGCCGCGGCGCCCGGCTCGCGGCGCCGCGGGCTCGCTGATCCTGAGCGGCGACGAGACGCTGCGCATGGAAGACGTAAGCTACACGACTTGCCCGCCCGGTAACGACGACTGGCAACTGCTCGCCTCGCGTATCCGTCTCGATCACGAGAGCGGCACCGGCACCGCACGCGACGTGCGCATCGACTTCAAGGGTGTGCCGATCCTCTACACACCCTGGCTCTCATTTCCCTTCACGGACGCGCGCAAGTCGGGCTTCCTGGTGCCGGAGTTCGGCCGCTCGAGCCGCAGCGGCACGGACCTGCGCGTGCCCTGGTACTGGAACATCGCGCCGAACCTCGATGCCACAATCACGCCGCGCCTGCTGTCGCAGCGCGGCCTGCAGATGAACGGCAAGCTGCGTTATCTCACCGCCGGCAGCCGGGGCGGCTTCGAGTTCGAGTATCTGCCCGACGATCACCTCGCGGACGAGAGCCGCGGCTTCGCGAGCCTCGATCACGAAACGCTCTTCCCGGGCGGATTGAGGTTCATCGCCGACCTGCAGGATGCCTCCGACGATCAATACTTCGAGGATCTCGGCCGCAGCCTGAGCGAGACCAGTGTCACGCACCTGCCGCGCGACATCATTCTCGACTACCGGTACGCGGGCTGGCTATTGAGAGCGCGTGCGCAGAACTATCGAACCATCGACACCAGCATCGCGCCGCTCGACCGGCCCTATACGAGAGTCCCGCAGATCCTCGCCGGCGGCCGGTGGCCGCGCAGCGCACTCGGCCTCGATTACGGCTTCGGCAGCGAGCTCGTCAATTTCGAGCGCGACGACGGCGTCACCGGCAGCCGACTCGATCTCGCGCCACGCGCCGAGCTGCCGCTCGGCGGCGCGGGCTGGTTCGTGACCTCCGCCGTCGAGCTCGGCCACACGCGCTACTGGCTGGACGATACGGCAGCCGGAGCGGACACGAGCCTGAGCCGCACCCTGCCTCGATACAGCCTGGACTCGGGCATGATCTTCGAGCGCATGACGGGCCGCGATGGCCGCTACGTTCAGACGCTCGAGCCGCGCATTCTCTACGTGCACATCCCGTTCACGGAGCAGGACGATCTGCCCGTCTTCGACACCGGATTGCCCGAATTCAATCTCGTGCAGCTCTATCGCGACAATCGCTTCATCGGCCCCGACCGGATCGGCGACACGGACAAGCTAAGCGCGGGCGTGACCTCGCGACTCATCGGCGCGGCCGACGGCAATCAATATCTTTCGGCGACGCTGGGGCAGGCGTATTTTCTCAGCGAGCAGTCAGTGCGCCTGCCCGACGAGCCACAACTCGACCGAAACGCCTCGAACTATATCGCCGAGCTCGACGTCGGCATCTACGAAGGCTTCAATCTGGATTTCGGTTACCAGTGGGATCCGGCCACGGATCGTACCGCGCAGGCCGAGACGCGCCTCAACTATCACGGCGAGGATGGCCGCATTGCCAACGTCGCTTACCGGTTCCGGCGCGGCGTCGTGGAACAGACCGACCTGTCCTTCGCCTGGCCCGTGGCCACGCGCTGGCGGCTGCTCGGGCGACTCAATTACTCGCTGCTGGACGACACGACACTCGAGCGGCTGGTCGGGTTCGAGTACGAGGCCTGCTGCTGGGCGCTGCGCGTGGTGTCGCGCCGGCACATCAGCCGGCGCACGGGCGAATCGGACACGGCCGTCGCGGTGCAGATTGAACTGAAGGGGCTCGCGAATGTCGGAGATTCGGCCGACCGGCTGCTCGAGCGTGGTATCTTGGGATACTCCACGGATTATGATTGATTGCAGGCCGAATGAATTCGGCCCTACGGCTACGGCAATCGTAAGGCCCAACCGAACGTAGGGCCGGTTTCAACAGGCCGTCAGCGTAGGGCCGGTTTCAACCGGCCGTCAGCGATGAGATCGAAATGCGCAATATCGAAACATTTTTTCTGACCGCCGCGATGTTCGTGCTCGCTGCGCCGGCGGCCGCGCAGAATCTGGAGCTCAGCGACTCCGGCCGCTTTCTCGACGGCATAGCCGCGGTCGTCAACGACGGCGTTGTGCTGAAGAGCGAGCTCGACGAACAGACGCGCATGATCTCCGCACGGTTGCGTGAGCAGAGCAGCACCGAGCTCCCGCCGGACAGCGTGCTGCGGCCGCAGGTGCTCGAGCGACTCATCGTCACGCACATCCAGCTGCAGCGCGCCGAGCAGCTCGGCATCCGCGTGGCCGACGTGCAGCTCAACCAGGCGCTGAGCCGCGTTGCCGAGCGCAACGGCATCCCGTTCGAGCAGCTTCCGCAGGCGCTCGCTGCGCAGGGCATCGACTATTCGCGTTATCGCGACGAGATGCGCCGTGAGATGATCATCGACCAGCTCACCCGTCGCGACGTCGTCGCGCGCATCAGCGTCTCGCCGCGCGAGATCGATCGCTTCCTCACCCGGCAGGACGAGCAGAAGCTCGACAACGCCGAATTCAATCTGTCACACATCCTGCTATCGTTGCCGGCCGCGGCTACACCGGAGGAGATCGAGGAAGTGCGCGGCCGGGTCGAAGACATACGCCGGCGCGCGCTCGACGGCGAGGACTTCGGGCGGCTCGCCGTCGCCTATTCCAGCGGTCAGGACGCACTCGAGGGCGGCGAGCTCGGCTGGCGCAACGGGGTGGAGCTGCCGACCGTCGTTACCGGCCACATGGAGGGCCTCGAGCCCGGCGACGTGACCGAGCCGATCCGCAGCGCGAGCGGCTTCCACCTGTTCCGGCTGAATGAGGTGCGCGGCATCGGCCCCGTCATGGTGGACCAGCATCACACGCGGCACATCCTGCTGCGGCCGAACGAAATCCTCGACGACAAGGCCGTTCGCCAGAAGCTCGAGGATATCCACCGGCGTCTCCAGGACGGCGAGGATTTCGGCGAGCTCGCCCAGCTCTACTCGGAAGACCCTGTGTCCAAGGCGCAGGGCGGCGACCTGGGCTGGCAGTCGCCGGGGGCCTTCGTGCCGGAGTTCGAAGAGGTCGCGGAGCGGCTCGAGCCGGGCGAAGTCTCGGAGCCGTTCCGGTCGCCGTTCGGCTGGCACATCGTGCAGATGCTCGAGCGGCGCGTGCATGACAATACCGAGGAAGTGCGGCGCAACGAAGCCTATCTCGCCATCCGCGACAACAAGCTCGAGGAGGAAACGCAGCTCTGGCTTCGCCAGCTTCGCGACGAGGCGTACGTCGACGTCCGCATTTAGCGCCCTGCCGCGCATCGCCCTGACACCGGGCGAGCCGGCCGGCATCGGCCCCGATCTCTGTCTTATGCTGGCCGGCCGCGACTGGCCGGCGGCGCTCTGCACGATCGCCGACCCGGCGCTGCTGGACGAGCGCGCGCGCGCGCTCGCCGTGCGCATTGACATCGAGGTCGTCGGGTCCGGCCAGCCGATTCCGCCACATCGCGCCGGTCATCTGGCCTGCTGGCCTGTGCAACGCCCGGCGGTGACCGTCTGCGGCCATCCCGACCCCGCCAACGTGCGCTACGTTCTCGCGACACTCGACCGCGCGGTCGACGGTTGCCTTTCCGGCGAGTTCGATGCGCTGGTCACCGGACCCGTGCAGAAGAGCGTGATCAACGACGCGGGCATCGCGTTCTCGGGCCACACCGAGTACCTCGCGAAGCGCGCGGGCGCAACCACACCGGTCATGCTGCTGGTCGCAGACGGCCTGAGAGTGGCGCTCGCCACCACTCACCTGCCGCTCCGCGAGGTCGCGGCGCAGATCACGGCGGCTCGTCTCGAGGCTGTGCTGGCCGTGCTCGATGCCGAGCTGAAACGCCGCTTCCGTATTGCGCGGCCGCGCATCCTCGTCTGCGGGCTCAACCCGCACGCGGGCGAGGGGGGCCACCTCGGCCATGAGGAGCGCGACATCATCGAGCCGCTCATCGCCGCGATGCGCGCGCGTGGATTCGATCTCGCCGGCCCGCTGCCTGCCGATACGGCATTCACGCCATCGCGTCTCGAGCACGCGGACGCCGTGCTTGCCATGTATCACGATCAGGGCCTGCCGGTGCTCAAGCACGCCGGCTTCGGGCGCGCCGTCAACGTGACCCTCGGCCTGCCGTTCCTGCGCACCTCGGTCGATCACGGCACGGCGCTCGACCTGGCAGGCACGGGCCGCGCCGATCCGGGCAGCCTCGAAGCGGCCCTCGGGCTGGCGATCGAGCTGGCTTGATGGTTCGGGTGACTCGCAAGCGTTTCGGCCAGCATTTCCTGCATGATCCGCGGATCATCGGCGCCATCGTCGAGGCCATCGGCCCCGGCCGGGACGACGCGCTGGTCGAGATCGGACCGGGTCGCGGCGCCCTCACCGGGCCGTTGCTCGAACGGGTCGGGCGCCTGCACGTCGTCGAGATCGATCGCGACCTCGCCCGGGATCTGCGCGCACTCGAGCCGGACCCCTGCCGCCTCGTCGTGCACACCGCCGACGCGCTGCGTTTCGACTTCTCCGCTATCGCCGCGCGCGGTCTGCGCATCGCAGGCAATCTGCCGTACAACATCTCGACGCCGCTGCTTTTCCACCTGCTCGCGCAGGACGCAGCCATCGCCGACATGCACTTCACGCTGCAGAAGGAGGTCGTCGATCGCATGGTCGCGGCGCCCGGCAGCCGCACCTATGGGCGCCTGAGCGTCATGCTGCAGGCCGCCTGCCGGGTAGAACGCCTGTTCGGCATCGGCCGCGGCGCGTTCCAGCCTCCACCGCGCGTGGATTCCTCGTTCGTGCGCCTCGTGCCGCAACGGGTGATCGCGATCGACGATGCGGAATGCTTCAAGGGCATCGTGCGCCGGGCGTTCACGCGGCGACGCAAGACTCTGCGCAACGCGCTCGCGGGTCTCGTGGAGGCCGGCGATTTCGCGGGCGCCGGCATCGACGCCGGCAGGCGGCCGGAAACGCTCTCGCCTGCCGACTTCGCCCGGCTCGCAAATCTCGTGACCGGGCGCGGCGGTAGCGCTGCGATATAATCCGGGGCAGGGGCCCGCCGCAGGATACCGACATGTCGAGCTACCGGAAAATATTGCTGGCCATCGATCTCACCGGCGACAGCCACGCCGTCAGCCGCCGGGCCATCGAGGTCGCGGAACGATTCGGCGCCTCGCTCAGCCTGCTGCACGTCGTCGAGTACGTGCCGGTGGAGCCTATGGGCGAGGCGATCCTGCCGGCCGTTCAGGTCGAGGAAGAGCTCGTTGAGAACGCTCGCCGGCGGCTCGACGCGCTCGCCGGGGAGCTCGGGCTGCCCGACGCCGAGCGCCAGGTCGAGGTGGGCAACATCAAGGCCGAGGTCGTGCGCGTGGCTCGCGAGCAGGGGGCCGATCTCATCGTGCTCGGCAGCCGGGAACGCCACGGCCTCGCTATTCTCATCAACCTGACTGAGGACGCCGTGCTGCACGCCGCCCCCTGCGACGTGCTCGCGGTCCGGCTGCACAAGCGTGACACGCGTTAGAAACGGACTGCGCCAGGCCCGCAGGGAGCGCCGATGAGCGATCACGATATCCGCGTCGACGTGGAGACGCGTTTCGTCGAAGGCCAGTCGGATCCGGCACACAGCCGCTTCGTGTTCGCCTACACCATCACCATCCGCAACGAGGGCCACGCGCCGGCCCGTCTGCTGAACCGGCATTGGGTTATCACGGACGCGAACGGCAAAGTGCAGGAAGTGCGCGGCGAAGGCGTGGTCGGCGAGCAGCCGCATCTGCGTCCCGGCGAGGGCTTTCGCTATTCGAGCGGAGCGATCATCGAGACGCCGGTCGGCTCGATGCAGGGCAGCTACGAGATGGTTTCGGACGAGGGCGAGGTGTTCAGCGCGCCGATCGCGCCCTTCAGCCTCGCGATCCCCGGTCTGCTGCACTAACCGGGAGCCTCGCATGGCCGTGTATGCCATCGGCGACGTGCAGGGTTGCCGCGCCGAGCTCGAGCGGCTGCTCGAAGCCCTGCGCTTCGATCCGGCTGCCGACCGTCTCTGGTTCGCCGGCGATCTCGTCAATCGCGGCCCTGACTCTCTGGGGGTGCTGCGGAGCGTGCGCGCGCTCGGCGACGCCGCGGTGACGGTGCTCGGCAATCACGATCTGCATCTGCTCGCGCTCGCCGAAACCGGCATCGAGGAACCGAACCGATACGACACCCTCGCGCCGATCCTCGATGCGCCGGATGCCGGCGAGCTGCTCGACTGGCTGCGCGCCCGGCCGCTGCTGCACTGGGACCCCGACCTGCGCTGGATGCTCATCCATGCCGGTCTGCCGCCGCAGTGGGACCTCGAGCTGGCCCGTGCCTGCGCCCGCGAGGTCGAGGAGGCACTGCGCGGCCACGGCCGCGCGAGGTTCTTCCGCCGCATGTACGGTGACCGGCCGCGCCGCTGGCGGTCTTCGCTGACCGGCACCAAGCGCCTGCGCTTCATCACCAACTGCCTGACACGCCTGCGCTTTTGCGATGCGGACGGCCGCATCGATCTCGAGCCCACCGGACCGCCCGGCTCGCAGCCGCCGCATCTGCTGCCGTGGTTCCGCGTGCCGGGCCGGCGCAGCGAAGGGCTTCACATCGTCTGCGGTCACTGGGCGGCAATGGGCTTCCTCTCGGAGCACGGCGTGACGGCCATCGATACCGGCTGCGTCTGGGGGGGGCGCCTCACCGCGCAGCGTCTCGACGGGGTGGGTGAAACCGTCTCGGTGCCTTGCGCCGGCGCCGCGGGACGCCCCGGTTGATTTTTAGCTGTGGCACCGCGAGCATGGCTGCAAAAGCTTGACTCCTTGATGCGCATGGATCTGAACCTCGAAGGCAGGCACGCACTGGTCTGCGGCGGCAGTCGTGGCATCGGCCGGGCTTGCGCGGCCGCGCTGGCCGGGCTCGGCGCACGGGTGACCGTCTGCGCACGCGACGCGCATGCGCTGGCAGCGGCCGTCGAGGCCCTTCCTGGCCGCGGCCATGGCTACCTCGTCGCGGACTTCGCCGACACCGACGCGCTGCCGGGATTGCTCGCCGCATTCGTCGAGCGCGACGGGCCCGTCGACATCCTCGTCAACAATTCGGGCGGGCCGCCCTTCGGCCCGGCGCATACGGCCGAGCCTGCTGCGTTTCGTGCCGCCTTCGAGCAGCATCTCATCGGCAACCAGATCGCGCTCGCGGCCGTGCTGCCCGGTATGCAGGACGGCAGCTACGGCAGGGTGGTAAACATCATCTCGACTTCGGTCAAGGAGCCCATCGAGGGCCTCGGCGTGTCGAACACCATCCGCGGAGCGGTCGCGAGCTGGGCGAAGACCCTCGCCGCCGAGCTCGGACCGTTCGGCATCACGGTGAACAACGTGCTGCCGGGCTTCACCCGTACGGAGCGCCTCGCCACGATCTTCGAGGGCAACGCAAAGCGGCAGGGCCGCGAGATCGCAGACATCGAGGCGCAGGCGCGCGGCAACGTGCCCTTGCGGCGCTTCGCCGAACCCGAAGAGATCGCGAACGCGGTCGCCTTCCTCGCCTCGCCCGCAGCGGGCTACATCAACGGCATCAACCTGCCGGTCGACGGCGGCCGCACGGGGAGCCTCTGAATGGGCGCCTCGCCGATCAGGATCCGGAATTACATCGGTGGCGCGTTGCGCGAACCCGCTTCGCGCGAGTATCTCGACGACTTCGAGCCGGCCACCGGCCGCGTCTACGCCCTCACACCGGAATCCGACGAGGCCGACCTCGCCGATGCGTGCGTGGCCGCCTGCGAGGCGTTCGCGGGCTGGCGGGCCACGCCGTCAGCCGAGCGCGCGCGGCTGCTCGACGATCTCGCCGCCCGCGTCGAGGCAGAGGCAGAGGCGCTCGCGCGTGCCGAGTCGATCGATACGGGCAAGCCCATTCGCCTCGCGCGCGACGTCGACATCCCGCGCGTCTCGGCCAACCTGCGCTTCTTTGCCGCGGCCGCGACCCAGTTTGCGAGCGAGGCGCACGCCATGGAAGCGGGTGCGATCAACTACACGTTGCGTCAGCCGCACGGCGTCGTGGCCTGCATCTCGCCGTGGAACCTGCCTCTCTATCTCCTGAGCTGGAAGATTGCCCCGGCGCTGGCTGCGGGCAACTGCGTCATCGCCAAGCCTTCCGAGCTGACGCCGATGACGGCATGGCTCTTCTCGAAGCTGTGCATCGAGGCGGGCGTGCCGGCGGGCGTGCTGAACATCCTGCACGGCACGGGCCCGCGCATCGGCCATGCGCTGGTCACGCACCCCAACGTGCGCGCGATCTCTTTCACCGGCGGTACCGTCACCGGGCGCCACATCGCCCGGGATGCGGGCCCGCTGTTCAAGAAGCTGTCGCTCGAGCTCGGCGGCAAGAACCCGACCATCGTGTTCGGCGACTGCGACTGGGAAAAGATGCTCGCCACCTCCCTGCGCAGCGCTTTCTCGAACCAGGGCCAGGTCTGCCTGTGCGGCTCGCGCATTCTCGTCGAAGCGGCCGTTTACGAGCGGTTCTGTGACGAGTTCGTCAAGCGCGTGCGCGCGCTCAGGGTAGGAGATCCCCTCAATCCCGATACCGAGCAGGGCGCCCTGGTGTCGAAAACGCATTTGGAGAAGGTGCAGGGCTGCGTCGCGCGCGCGCGCGAGGAAGGCGGCCGCATTCTCTGCGGCGGGGCCCAGCTCGTGCTCGATGACGAGCGCTGCGCCCACGGCTGGTTCATGTCGCCGACCGTCATCGAGGGGCTGGCGCCGGACTGCCGCACCAACCAGGAGGAGATCTTCGGCCCAGTCGTGACCGTGCAGCCATTCGTCGATGAGGACGAAGCCGTCGCGCAGGCCAATTGCACGCCCTACGGGCTCGCCGCCTCGCTGTGGAGCTCGGACGTGAGGCGATGCCACCGGGTCGCCGCCTCGCTCGAAGCCGGCATTGTCTGGGTCAACACCTGGATGCTGCGCGACCTGCGCACGCCGATGGGCGGCACGAAGGCGTCAGGTATCGGACGCGAGGGCGGCGCCGAGGCCATGCGTTTCTTCACAGAACCCAAGAACGTGTGCATCGACTATGCCTGAGCGCTCGAGCGCCGCGCCCGACCCGGTCGGCCCGTATCCTCATGCGCGCCGGGCCGGGGGACTGCTGTTCCTGTCCGGCATAGGCCCGCGCGTCAAGGGCGCGGCAGACATTCCGGGCGTGGAGCTCGGCGCGGACGGGCGTGTGCTCCGCCGCGATATCGAGGCGCAGTGCCGCTCCGCCTTCCGCAACGTGCGCATCGTGCTCGAGGAGGCCGGCTCGAGCTGGGAAGAGCTGATCGACGTGACCGTCTTCCTGACCCACATGGCCGAGGACTTCGCGATCTACAATCGCGTATACGCGGAACATTTCCCGGCGCACCAGCCCTGCCGCACGACCGTCGAGGTAAACAGCCTGCCGACGCCGATCTCCATCGAGCTCAAATGCATCGCAACGATTCGGACCCCGACCATGGGAAAATAGGGACATTCCTGATTTCCGATGCGTGGAACATCCAGGACTCGGACGGTTTCGCTGGAAATCAGGAATGTCCCTATTTTCCCAACGATGCGAGACTCCGACCATGCGTGAACTCAAGCCATTCAACTTCCAGCAATGGATCGACCGCCACCGGGACGCGCTCAAGCCGCCCGTGTGCAACAAGCAGGTTTTCCGTGACGCGGAGTTCATCGTCATGGTCGTGGGCGGGCCGAACTCGCGCAAGGACTACCACTACGACGAGGGCGAGGAGCTGTTCTACCAGCTCGAAGGCGACATGCTGCTCAAGACCATGCAGGACGGCAAGCCCGTCGACATCCCGATCCGCGAGGGCGAGATCTTCCTGCTGCCGCCCCGGCTGCCGCATTCGCCGCAACGCTACTCGGGCACAGTCGGCCTCGTCATCGAGCGCCGGCGCGAGCCGCACGAGAAGGACGGCTTCATCTGGTTCTGCGACAACTGCCACGCGAAGCTCTATGAGGAATACCTCCACATCAGCGACATCGAATCGCAGCTTCCCCCGGTATTCGACCGCTTCTACGCAAATGAGTCGAATCGCACCTGCCGCCACTGCCGCACGGTCATGCCGTTGCCCACGAAATCGTGATCATGACCGGCGGCGGCATTGCGCCTGGCCGAATGAATTCGGCCCTACGTAGGGCGGGTTTCAACCCGCCATCGCGGCCGAATGAATTCGGCCCTACGACGCCATGCTGAAGATCGACATTCATACGCACGTCCTGCCGCGCGAGTGGCCCAACCTCAAGGAACGTTACGGCTACGGCGGCTTCGTCCAGCTCGAGCACCACGGGCCGGGCTGCGCGCACATGTTGCTCGAAGACAAGCCGTTCCGGGAAATCGGCGCCAACACCTGGGATGCCGGCGTCCGTCTCGAGGAATGCGATCGCGCGGGGGTCGACGTCCAGGTGCTCTCGACCGTTCCGGTCATGTTCAGCTACTGGGCCAAGCCTGCGGACACGGCCGACCTTGCGCGGCTTCTGAACGACCACATCGCCGGGCTCGTCGCCGCACATCCGCGCCGCTTCGTCGGGCTCGGCACATTGCCGATGCAGGACGTCGGGCTTTCGATCCGCGAGCTCGAACGCTGCACCGGGGAGCTCGGTCTCGCCGGCGTCGAGATCGGCTCGCATGTCAACGGCTGGAACCTCGACGATGCGCGCGTGTTCCCGGTCCTCGAGGTTGCGGAGGCGCTCGGCGCCGCGATTCTGGTGCATCCCTGGGAAATGCTGGGGCGCGAGCGTATGGCCAAATACTGGCTGCCCTGGCTGGTCGGCATGCCTGCCGAGACCTCGTTGTCGATCTGCTCCATGATTTTCGGCGCCGTTTTCGAGCGCCTGCCGAAGCTGCGCGTAGCCTTCGCTCACGGCGGCGGCGCGTTCCCTGCTACTCTGGGACGCATCGAGCACGGCTTCAAGGTGCGTCCGGACCTTTGCGCCGTGGACAACACGCGCAACCCGCGCGACTATCTCGGCCGCTTCTACGTCGATTCGCTGGTGCACGATCCTGACATGCTCCTCTACATGATCAAGCTCATGGGCGCCGATCACATCGCGCTCGGCAGCGATTATCCGTTTCCGCTCGGCGAG
>DATLFD010000022.1:0-19153 GCA_035524935.1 Gammaproteobacteria bacterium
CTCGATCAACTTTTTCAGTTCCGCTTTCCCACCTATGGCTTCGGCTTAACGCTGCAATTGCCCTTGCGCAACCGGCGCGCCGCGGCGAACTTGGCGAACGCCACGATCCAAAAAAGGCGCGACCTCTATTCGCTGCGCAGCGAAGAACAGGGCGTGCGGCTTGATGTGCTCAACGCCGTCGCCGGCGTCGAACTCGCCAAGGCGGCGCTCAGCCAGGCTGAAGTGGCCCGCGATTTCTCCCAGAAGCGCCTGGACGCGGAACAGCGCAAGTACGACCTCGGCGTGCAGGAAGCGTTTTTCGTTTTGCAGGCGCAGAACGATCTGGTCGATGCCGAAGCCGGCATGCTGGCGCAATCGATCGCCTACCGGCGCAGCATGCTGACCTTGCTGCGGGCCACTGGAGAGCTGCTCGAAGCGCGCGGCGTGGTGTTGCAGTAGCGGGTGCTCCGGTTGCGGAAGCGGGAGTAGTGACTGGTGCCGGAGAGCGGACTCGAACCGCTGACCTAGGGATTATGAGGCCCTCGCTCTAACCACCTGAGCTACTCCGGCACGAACACTAACCAGTTTATCCTATTGTATCGACAGGGTTTTTGCCGCGTCAAGAAAACCGACGCCTTCCCCGACCGTGGTTCCGCGTTCATAGAAACGGAGCCGCCGGTGTGAACCGGCGGGCCCGCGCCCTCAAGGGCGCGCTGAGGACCCACGGACGCGAGTTGCGGCCTCGGAATATCGCAGCGCTCAACGCGGGCTGACGGGTTTTGTGGAAAACGTGATGCCGCAATCGTAGGGGCACGGCATGCCGTGCCCGCGGCTGACGGCGTTCGGAGCCGCCGCTCAATATCTCGCGCTCACCCTCTCCCTTCCTTCCCGCGAACCTGAAACCTGTATCCTGTACGGATGCTGGCTCTCGCGCAGGAAACAGGACACCGGCGCTCGGCTTGGAAAGTTGCCACAGCCGCGATGCTGCTGGCGGCTGCCTGGCTAGGCCTCAACGTGGCCGGCAACTATGACGGCCAGTGGAGCGGCCTTTTCTACACCGGATCCAAAGCTCCACTCCCGGAAACCCTCGGCGCGCACATTCAGCGCGTCCCCGATGAGATCGGGTACGACGCGCAGTTCTATCATCTGATCGCGCACGACCCGCTCATCCAGCGGGATTTCATTCCTTACGTAGACAACCCACGGCTGCGCTGGCGGCGCATCGGCGTTCCGGGGTTGGCGGCGCTGCTCACCGCCGGCAGCGACCACTATGTCGATGCGGCCTACATCGCCATCCAGCTTGGCCTCGTTCTGCTCGGCGTGTATTGGCTTAGCCGCTATGCGCAAGAGTACGGACTTCATGCCGCCTGGGGCGTGACCTTCCTGCTGATTCCGGCGGTGCTCGTCTCGCTCGATCGCATGACGATCGACTTGCCGCTTGCCGCGCTGTGTGTGGGTTTGATCTGGTACGCGGCGCGGATCGAGCAGGCCAACCACTCTGCACGCTGGCCCGTGTACGTCATCCTCGCCGCCGCACCTCTGGTCCGCGAGACCGGCATGATTCTGGTGGCCGCGTGGTGCGCCTACTCGGCTCTGCGGCGAAATCTTCTCGCGGCCGCGCTGGGCGCATGCTGCGCGATCCCCGCCCTGGCGTGGTGGGCCTACGTGCACAGCCGCACGCCGCCCGACGGCACGCCATGGCTCTCCACCTACCCCTTCAGCGGCATCATCGAGCGGACGGTCCACGGCATCGGCCATCCCACCTCGTCGCCGTGGCTGCGCATGGCGGCGAACCTCGAGACCGCCGCGATCGCCGGCATCTGGCTCGCGCTGTTGCTGACTTTCTATCTGGCGTGGAGACTAACATTAGAGCGCCGCTGGGAGCTTGCCGCACTGACCGCGATCCTGTTTGCAGTGTTCTCGGCCAGCCTCGGCAGGCTCGACATCTGGGCTTCGGCCTACGCCACCGGCCGAACGATGTCGCCTCTGTTGATCATGCTGGGTCTGCTGGCGCTGCGCGAGCGCCGCTGGCTCTTCGCGTTGCCGCTGCTGCTGGTGCTGCCGCGCATCGCGCTGCAGTATCAAGCGCAACTCAAAGGAGCGCTGCGAGGAATTCTGTGAGGTCCCAGGCGCTTCATCAGCACAGCCTCTAAAGTGCGTTGGTCTTGTTCCCCGAAACCCGGCTTCCTCCCTACCCCGCCCGCTTGAACACCACCGTTGCCAGCGGCGGCACCGTCAAGCTCAGGCAATGCGGGCGGCCGTGCATCGGTTCATCCCAGGCTTGCGCTCCGCCGTCGTTGCCCTGGTTGCTGCCGTTGTAGAGCGAGGCGTCGCTGTTGAGAATTTCGCGCCAGTAGCCGCCGTGGGGCACGCCGATGCGGTAGCCGTAGCGCGGCACGGGCGTGAAGTTGCAGACGAACACCAGCGTGTCTTCGGGGCGCCGGCCGTGCCGCAGGAAACTCATCACGCTTGCTTGGCTATCCTGGCAGTCAATCCACTCAAACCCCGAGTAGTCGAAATCGATCTGGTGCATCGCCGGCTCGCTGCGGTAAAGCCGATTCAAGTCCCGCACCCAGGTTTGCATGCCGCGGTGGAGCGGATACTCGAGCACATGCCATTCGAGGCTGTGCTCATGGTTCCATTCCGGCACCACGCCGAATTCGCAGCCCATGAAAAGCAGTTTCTTGCCTGGGTGGCCAAACATGTAACCGTAAAGCAAACGTAGGTTCGCGAATTTCTGCCACTCATCGCCCGGCATCTTGCCGATCATCGAACCCTTCAGGTGCACGACTTCATCGTGCGAGAAGGGCAGCACGAAATTCTCGGTGAAGGCATACAGCATGCTGAACGTAATCTTGTCGTGGTGGTACCGGCGATGAATCGGGTCCTGCTGCATGTAGCGCAGAATGTCGTTCATCCAGCCCATGTTCCACTTGTAGCCGAAGCCCAGGCCGCCGAGGTACACCGGGCGCGAGACCCCCGGCCAGGCCGTCGATTCCTCGGCGAAGCTCGTCGCGCCCGGCGCGCGCGCGAACAGGAGCTCGTTCATGCGCTTGAGGAATTCGATGGCCTCGAGGTTCTCCCGGCCGCCGAAGCGGTTCGGCACCCATGCGCCGTCCTCGCGGCTGTAGTCGAGGTAGAGCATCGAGGCGACGGCATCGACGCGCAGCGCGTCGAGGTGATAGCGCTCGAGCCAGAACAGTGCGTTGGCGAGCAGGTAGTTCGCGACCTCCCGCCGGCCGTAGTTGAAGATCAGCGTGTTCCAGTCCTGGTGGAATCCCTGGCGCGGGTCGGCGTGCTCGTAGAGATGGCTGCCGTCGAAGTATCCGAGGCCGTGCGTATCGGTTGGAAAGTGTCCCGGCACCCAGTCGAGGATGACCCCGATGCCGCTCGCATGGCAGGTATCGACGAAGGCCGCGAAGTCCTCGGGCCCGCCGAAGCGGCTGGTCGGCGCATACAGGCCGATGGGCTGGTAGCCCCAGGAGCCGTCGAACGGATGCTCGGTGACCGGCAACAGCTCGACATGCGTGAACCCCGTGCGCTTGAGGTAGGGCACGAGCCGCTCACCGAGCTCGCCGTAGCTCAGGTAGCGGTTGCCGTCGCCGCGCATCCACGAGCCGAGATGGCACTCGTAGACGGCGATCGGCGCCTCGCGGACGTTGTGGCGTTCGCGCTCCGCCATCCACGCCGCATCCTGCCAGTCATGCTGCGGCAGGCCGTGGACGATCGAGGCGGTTTGCGGCGCGCGCTCGGTGCGGAAGGCGAACGGGTCGGACTTGAGCGGCAGCAGTGTGCCGTCGGCGCCGACGATCTCGTACTTGTAGCGCTGGCCGCGCTCCACCTGCGGCAGGAAGATCTCCCAGATGCCGTCCCGGTTGCGCATGGGATGCCGGCGGCCGTCCCAGCGATTGAAGTCGCCGACCACGCTGACCCGGCGCGCGTGTGGTGCCCAGACCGCGAACGACACCCCGGCCACGCCGTCGAGCTCGCGGGGATGGGCGCCCATGCGCTCGTAGGCGCCGAGGTGATTGCCCTCCAGGATCAGGTGCGCGTCCAGCTCGCCGAGCACGTGCGGAAACCGGTAGGGGTCCTCGACTTCCCATTGTGAGCCGGCGGCTTCCAGGCGCCACCTGTACGGAAAGCGCGCGCGCGATCCGAGCGCGGCGGCGAAGAACCCCGCATCGTGGACCCTTTCGAGCTCGATCGGGCGGAAGGCGTTCTCGCCATCGAGCAGCCAGGCGCGCTCGGCGTCCGGCTGGAACGTGCGCGCACAGAGGCCGCCGCTGGTTTCCACGAGGCCGAGCACGGCGAACGGGTCCCGGCAATCGCCGGACAGCACGGCGTGCACGAGATCGCTCGGGGCGATGATGTCGCGCGTACGCGCTGACTTCGTTTCAGAGCTTGTGTTCATGCGCCATTATCCAGAATGTCGAGTACGCTGCGCAGCGGAATCGCGATCCATTTCGGCCGATTGGCGGCTTCATAACAGATTTCGTAGCAAGCCTTCTCCAGCATGAACAGCTCGATGAGCCCGCGGGCCGCCGCGCGGTTGTCCGGCCAGCCCGGCGAGCCCGCCGCGTGCTCGCGATAGGCGTCCAGGAACGCTTTGCGCGCCGCCACGCGCCAGTCGTGCGCGAGGGCGTCGAGTAATGGTGAGCTACCCGCGTGCTGATCCGCCTGCTCGAGCAGGGCTGCCGCGGCCGCATAGTCGAACGAGCGCAGCATGCCGGCGACGTCACGCAGCGGCGAGCCCTTGCGCCGCCGCTCGTCGAGGGTTCGCGCGGGCTCGCCTTCGAAATCGATGATGACGATGTCGTTCTCGGCGATGAGCACCTGGCCCAGATGATAATCGCCGTGCGACCGCGTGACGGCGGCGGAAACGTCGCCGCCTGCAGCGGCGTCGATGCGCGCGAGGCATTCGCCGCGCCGCTCGAGCAGCGCGTCCGCAAGCGCCCGCGGGCCGGCCTCGAGCGTTCGGCGCAGCCTGCCCAGCGATGCGAACGCCGCCCGTGCCTGGCGCTGCGCCTCGCGGCGCCAGGCCTGCATGTGCGCCTGGCGCACCGGCTCGGGCCGGAACGCCGGGTCCTTGTCGTCCGCCGCCAGCGCGCGGTGCAGCTCGGCCGTGCGCCGGCCGAGGACCCTGGCCAGCGTGCGGTAGTCTGCAAAACGCTCGTCAACGGTGTCGCCGATCGCCCCGGTCAGCCTCGCCTCGTCCAGCACGCGGCCCAGGAAGCCCAGCGTGTACGTCCAGCCGTCGCCCTGGTTGACCACGTAGCCCTGCAGAACGCCGAGCGCCGTCACCGTGCCGTCCTCCGCGACGTGCTCGATGTCGCCCAGTAACGGCGGGACATGCGCGAAGCCCGCCACGTCGGTGAGAAAGCGGCCAATCTCGATCTCCGGATGCCTGCCGGGCTGCAGCCGCCGGTAAGCTTTGAGCACGGCGCGATGACCGATCACCACCGAGCTGTTGCTTTGCTCGACATTCAGGCGCTGCACCTCGGCCCCTGCTTCCAGCGGGCTGTCCCGGAGTTGCGGGGACGCCGAGAAGCGCACGCGGCCTCCATCGTGGCGGAGCTCTCGGCCGGCGCGCATCGCCGCAATGACGGCGAGCGGGAAGCGGGGCTCGACCATCGCATCGTAGATCGGCCCCGTGCGGCGCCCCTGGCGCAACTTCGCGAGCGTGAACGGCAACAGTGAAGCGCCCGAGGTCGCGGCATCGGCATCGAGGCTCATGCCGAGCGGCAGGAAATAGCGCTGCGATTGCTCTGCGCCGGCGAGCCGCACGTCGACCAGCGCGAGCAGGTAGCCCGGACCCTCGTCCTGCAGCTCCTCGGCGGCAGCGATCGTGACGCTCTCGATCTTGCTGTCCTTGGCGGCGAACCAGCGCTGCCGCTCGAGCCACGCCGGCAGCACCTGCTCGGAAAGCATGCGTTCCTCGCGGCCGCCGCGCAGGCTGTGCCAGCCTTCCCGCAACACCAGGGTCACGAACTCGGGCGGTGGCTCCGGGACGTCCGCGTGCCAGCCGGGCACGTTGGCCTCGCGCGCGAGCACGAACCAGAGAAAGCCGTGGCCCGGCAGGGTCAGCAGATAGGGCAGGTCGCCGATCGGCGGAAAGGGCTCACGGCCGAGGATCTCGACCGGCACGTAGCCCTTGAACTCCCTGAGATCGAGCTCGACTGCCTGCGCCGAGCGCGCGAGGTTGACGACGCAGAGGATGGCTTCGCCCTCGAGCTCCCGCAGGTACGCGCAGATCTTGCGATTGCCGGGCAGGACGAAACGCAGCGTGCCGCGGCCGAACGCGTGATGCTGGCGCCGCACGCCGATCATCTGTTTCATCCAGTTGAGCAGCGACGATGCGCTGCGTTGCTGTGCCTCGACGTTCACGGCTTCGTAGCCATAGCCCGGATCCATGATGGCGGGCAGGTACAGCCGTGCGGGATCGGCGCGCGAAAACCCGCCGTTGCGATCGGGTGTCCATTGCATGGGGGTGCGCACGCCGTCGCGGTCGCCCAGGTATATGTTGTCGCCCATGCCGATCTCGTCGCCGTAGTAGACGATCGGCGTGCCGGGCATGGAGAAAAGCAGGCTGTTCAGAAGCTCTATCTTGCGCCGGTCGTTGCCCATGAGCGGCGCCAGCCGGCGGCGGATGCCGAGGTTGAGCCGCATGCGCGACTCACCGGCGAAAAAACTCCACAGATAGTCGCGCTCCTGGTCGGTGACCATCTCGAGCGTCAGCTCGTCGTGGTTGCGCAGGAATATCGCCCACTGGCAATTCGGCGGAATCTCCGGCGTCTGCCGCATGATGTCCGTGATGGGATGGCGGTCTTCCTGGGCGATGGCCATGTACATGCGCGGCATGAGCGGAAAATGGAATGCCATGTGGCATTCATCGCCGTCGCCGAAGTATTGCTGGGTATCCTCGGGCCACTGGTTGGCCTCGGCAAGCAGCATGCGGTCCGCGTAATGCGCGTCGACCTCGGCGCGGATCTTCTTGAGCACTGCGTGCGTTTCCGGAAGATTCTCGTTGTTGGTGCCCTCCCGTTCGCAGAGATAGGGCACGGCGTCGAGCCGCAGCCCGTCGACGCCCATCTCGAGCCAGAAGTGCAGGACGTTGATCATCTCACGCAGCACGCGCGGGCTGTCGAAGTTGAGATCGGGCTGATGCGAGTAGAACCGGTGCCAGTAATAGGCCTGGGCCTCAGGATCCCAGGCCCAGTTGGAGACCTCCGTGTCGATAAAGATTATGCGCGTGCCCTGGTATTTCTGGTCTGTATCGCTCCAGACGTAATAGCCGCGTGCGGCCGAGCCCGGCTTCGCGCGCCGCGCGCGTTGAAACCAGCGGTGCTGGTCCGAGGTGTGATTGATGACCAGCTCGGTGATGACCCGCAGCCCCCGCGCGTGCGCGGCGCGCACGAGACGGCGAAAGTCGCGCATCGTGCCGTAACTCGGGTTCACGCTTCGATAGTCGGCGATGTCGTAGCCGTCGTCGCGGAGCGGCGACGGATAGAACGGCAACAGCCAGAGCGCGGTCACGCCGAGGCCCTCGAGGTAGTCGAGCTTCTCCATGAGGCCGCGCATATCCCCGATGCCGTCGTTGTCGGAATCGAAGAATGCCTTGATGTGCAGCTGATAGACGACGGCGTCCTTGTACCACTGCAGGTCACCGCGATCGATCATGACGGAACGATGCGCCACACAGCGCAGGGGTTGTGCGCCGGGTCGAGCCGTACGTGCTGGATCTTGCCGGTCCAGCGGAACGACGTGCGGCTGAGCAGATCCTCGACGCCGACTCCGGCATGGTCGGGCAGGCCGAGCCGCCACAGCGGCACCTCGAAGTGGGCGTCCTGCGTGGTGTGCGGATCGAGATTGACGGCGATCAGGATCACGTTGTCGCGTCTCGGAGTCATTTTGCCGTACAAGAGCACGTTTTCGTTCCAGGCGTTGTAGAACTCGACGTTCAGGTGGTCGTGCAGCGCCGGGTTCTCACGCCGGATACGGTTCACGCGGCTGATGAACTCGCGGATGTGGCCCGGGCGGTCCCAGTCCCAGGCTCTGATCTCGTATTTTTCCGAGTCCAGGTATTCCTCGCGGCCGGGCACGGGGGTGCCCTCGCAGAGCTCGAAGCCGTTGTAGATACCGTAAGCGTCGGACAGGGTCGCCGCCAGCAGGAAGCGAGTCATGAACGCCGGCCGGCCGCCGGTCTGCAGGAGCGGCGGATTGATGTCCGGCGTGTTGGTGAAGAAATTGGGCCGGAAAAACTCGCGCGCCTCGCTGCGCGTGAGCTCGGTCATGTAGTCGATGAGCTCCTGCTTCGTGTTTCGCCAGGTGAAATACGTGTAGGACTGCGTGAAGCCGATCTTCGCCAGCCGTTTCATCATCTTCGGCCGAGTGAACGCCTCGGACAGGAAAATCGCGTCCGGGTGACGGTCCTGCACCTCGCGGATCATCCATTCCCAGAACGGCAGCGGCTTGGTGTGCGGGTTGTCGACGCGGAAGGCCTTCACGCCGTGCGCGGCCCAGAACAGCACCACGTCGCGCAGCTCGTACCAGATCGCCGGAAATGCCTCGCGGTAGAAATGGACGTTGACGATGTCCTCGTATTTTTTCGGCGGGTTCTCCGCATGCTTGATGGTGCGGTCGGGGCGCCATTCGAACCACTCGGGATGCTCGGCGATCCACGGATGATCGGGCGAGCACTGGATGGCGAAATCCAGCGCGATCTCCAGGCCGTGGGCGCGCGCAGCCTCGACGAGCCGCGCGAAGTCTGCGTGGGTGCCGAGCTCGGCATGGATCGCGGTGTGGCCGCCGTCCTCGCTGCCTATGGCATAAGGGCTG
This sequence comes from Gammaproteobacteria bacterium, assembly GCA_035524935.1. Classification (GTDB taxonomy): domain Bacteria; phylum Pseudomonadota; class Gammaproteobacteria; order Steroidobacterales; family JACDCP01; genus JACDCP01. The sequence goes on from DATLFD010000022.1 coordinate 8,815, forward strand.
CCCGGATCGCCGGCAGCGGCCCGCAGGGCGTTGTTGCGGCCCTTGCGGTCGCTCGTGCCGATGGGGTGAATGGGCGGGAAGTACAGCACGTCGAAGCCCATCTCGCGCACGTATGGCAGGCGCTCGATGACGTCGTCGAAGCTGCCGTGACGGTCGGCATCGCCGCTCTGCGAGCGCGGGAACATCTCGTACCACGCCGCGAAGCGCGCGGCGGGGCGGTCGACGATGACTTCGAGCACGCGGTCGTATCGCGAGGCGTTGATGCGCATCGCATGCCGGCGCATGAGCGTTGCCAGGCCGTTCGAAAGCAGCATCTCGAGACGTTCCTCCGGCGCCGCCGCGTCGCCGATCCGGTTCAGATGGACGTCGAGTTCCCGTCGCGCGGAAGCGCGCGCGGCCTGCGCGGTGCGCCGCACGAGCGCGGCGCCCTCGTCGATCTCGAGGGCCACGTCCTGGCCGGCGCCGAGCTTTTTGGTGAGCTCCTCGCGCCAGGTCGCGAACAGGTCGCGCCAGGCCTCGATGCCGTATTCGTAGCGGGTGTTCCTCGTCAGCGGCACCGACGCCGTCCAGCGATCGTTCTCCCCCGGACGCATCGGTGTCTCCTGCCAGCGTCCGCCCGACGCCCGGTAGCGCACGCAGGCGTCAATGCGTTCGTGGCCGTCGCAGAAGACGTCGGCCGACACTTCCAGGATGTCGCCGACGGTGCGTTTGACCGCGTGCCGCCCGCCGTCGATTTCCGGCCGCACCTGCTCGATCGCGATGCGGTTTGCGGCGAGCGCCTTGAGGCGGCGCTCGCTGTCGCGCGGAGCAGGCGCGCGGCCCGATACCTCAGTCGGCTCGCGGGCGAGAAGCAGGCGCGCTTCGAGCGGCGCGAGCGTGAGGGCGCCGGCTTCGAGATCGACGCCTGCGGCGCCCGGCGTCGTTTCCAGGAGCCTTTGGAACCGACCCCCGGTCGCGCTCCACAGGCTGCCGCCGTCGAATTCCGCTTCGTTACGCTCGTCCGGGTTGAGCAGCAGGAATGCGGCCTCGCCCGCCAGCGGCACGTATTCCGCATCGAGGCGCATGAGCCCGACCGCCCGCGCGTGCGGTGCGGTGATGCGCTCGAGGGCGGCCTCGCGCACGAGGCTCGGATGCGCCGCCTTGAGCCGGTTGACCTCCGCGATGAAGGCGGTCAGATCGATATGCGGCTCGGCAAGCTCGCGATCCCAGTCGGCGGGGCGGGTCTCGACCACGTGCAGGCGGGTGGCAAAGCCGTATTCGAAGCCCATCGGGATCATCACGCCGTGCGAGAAGAAGGCGGCGAACAGGTAGCGCAGGCGGTAATGGCGCTCGCGCAGCTCGAGGTCTGCCGCGCCGAGCTCCGCGGCGAGCCGCTCCGTGTCATGGCTTTCCGGAAAGGCGATGGAAGGCGCGAGGCGCCTGAAGCGCTCACGCTGCTCGAACAGCCAGTCGCTGTGGAAGTCCCACCATTTCGCGCTGTTGAACATGAGGTCGAAGCCGGCTTCAGCGAGGGCCTCGGCCTGCTCGGGGGTGCAGCCGAGGGTTTCCGCCGCGAACACCGCATCGGGCTGGCGCCGGCGCGCCCGGCCGATCAGCTCGCGCCAGACATCGGCCGGCACCTTGTAGGCTGCGTCGCAGCGGAATCCCGCGAAGCCGAGCTCGAGCAGCCGCGCGATCGCTTGCGCGAAATGCGCGACGAGCGCGCGGCGGTTTTCCGGCGTCTCGTAATCGAGCTCGGCGAGATCGCTCCACACGGTGGCCTTGCGCGGATCGATCGGATCCACGGCATAGGGTGCGCGCAGGGCCCCGTCCTCGTCGCGCAGGTACCAGTCCGGATGTTTCCCGGCGAGCAGAGCGTCCTGCGCCGTGTGGTTGATCACGAGATCGGCCATGACGCGCAGCCCGTGCCGGTGCGCGCGGGCCGTGAATGCTTTGATGGATTGCTCGAAGTCCGCGGCACCCGCGACCACGGGGTGCGGGCGGCTGGGGTTGCGGATGGCATACAGGCTGCCGGAGGCACCGGGCTCGAAGAACGGGTTGACGAAGACCCAGTCGAAGGCCATCCCGGCGATGCGCGGCAGATGCTCGCGCCAGCGCTCGATGTTGCCGGCGAGCAGGGGAAACAGGTTGTATATGCGCGGCGGCGGGACCGAGCTCATCGGCCCTCGGGTTTCGAAGGTGAAGACATGGCGTGCCATTATGCAAGCTCCACGCCAATCGTGCTGATCGTCTCGCCGGCCGAAGCCGGTCCCCAGTTTACCGGAGTTGCCGGACCTGGCCTGCGCCGGGGCCAGCAGAGTGCCGGCGCCGGGTGGCAGGATCTTCGAGCGCGATATCGGCAATCCGGTTAATTTTTGCGCCCCGATGCGCTAGTTTGGCGATATGAGCGAATTTCTCGACGGTCTGCCGGTCTGGCTCTCCGATCTTCTGATTCTCTCCACAGCGGCATTCGCCGGGCTGCTCGGGTATTCGCTGCTGCGCACCGCGCTGAGGCTCGCCATGCCGGCGACGACGCGCTTCGTGGTCGATCCGCTCGTAGCGCGATGCCGGGCGCCGGCCGGCGTGTTGCTGCCGCTGATCGGCTTCCACCTGGCGTTGCCGCTGACGACCCTCGACGCGGAGCTCGAATGGGTGCGCAACGCCTCGCGAATCGCCCTGATCATCACGGTTACCTGGCTGGTCTCGCGCCTCGTGCGCTTCGGCGAGGACGTCATCCTGAGCCGGCTCGCGCTCGAAACGGCCGACAATCTCCGCGCGCGTGCCGTGCAGACCCAGTTCCGCATCCTGCGCCACGTGGTGAATACGCTGATCGTCGTGCTCGGCCTCACGGGTGTGCTGCTGTCCATCGAGCGCTTCCGCGAGTTCGGCGCCGGCCTGCTCGCCTCGGCCGGCATCGCCAGCATCGTGCTCGGCTTTGCCGCGCAGCGTACCCTCGGCAACCTTTTCGCTGGCTTCCAGATCGCCATTACGCAGCCGATCCGCTTCGACGACGTGCTGGTCGTGGAGGGCGAGTGGGGACGGGTCGAGGAAATCACGCTGACCTACGTCGTGCTGCGTATCTGGGATCTGCGCCGGCTGGTGGTGCCGATCAGCTATTTTCTGGAGAAACCCTTCCAGAACTGGACGCGCACCTCCGCCGATATCATCGGCGCCGTGAACCTCTACCTGGACTACACTGTGGATGTCGCCGCGGTGCGCACGGAGCTCGAGCGCATCGTGAGCGGCAACGAGCTGTGGAACGGCAAAGTTTGCAACCTGCAGGTGACCGACGCCGATGCGCAGGGCGTGACTTTGCGTGCGCTTGTCAGCTCGGGCAACTCGGGGGCTGTGTGGGACCTGCGCTGCCAGGTCCGCGAGCAGCTCATCGGCTTCGTGCAACGGGAATTCCCCGAGGCGCTGCCGCGGCTGAGGGCCAGCGTCGACCACGCGGAGGGCGACCGATGACGACGGGCGCGATGCGACTGCGCTGCGGGCTCCTGCTGATTGCGACCACGCTCGGCCTGGCCGGCTGCGCGACCGCGCGCATGTACCAGGGCGAGGCCCGGCTCGCCGAGGAAGTCGCGGTGATCCATGCCTCGTCGCGCCTCGCCGTGCTGTTCAGCCCGAATCCCGTGTACATCCGCAGCATCGACGGCCGGCCGGTCGGGGCCGCGACCGCCACGCTGGTCGTGGAGCCGGGCCTGCACACGCTGGTGGCGCGCTGCCGGGCGAACCTGATCTACGGCTCCACGCACACGGTCATTCTCGATGCCGATGCCGGCGTCGAGTACCGGCTCGAGAGCATGGCCAACCCGACCACGCGGTGCTCGGTGCGGGTGGCGCCGGATTGACGACTGAGCGGACGGGTCGCGCTCATGTGACCGGCCACACCGCGGGGGAGGCTCGCTTCCGGCTGCGCAGGAAGCGCCTTGTTATCATTCGTCCGATGAACCCGCGCGCTCTCCCGCTGCTGATCGGCCTGGGGCCGCTCGTGGTGATCAACTTCTGCTACTGGCTCGCCGCACAAAACGGCAGCATCCCGGCCTGCATGCCCTACCTCGACGGCTGCACGTCGGTCAGCGCGACGGGGCGCCACCCGCCATCGAGCTTTCTGTTCCGCGCGACCATGCTGCCGATCGCGGCACTCATCATCGTCTACTGGAAACTCTGCGCCGCCTGGTTACGCGTGCTGGGCGCGGCGGGTCCGCTGCGGGCGGGGGCGCTGTTCGCCATCGGTGGCACCGGCGGCCTGTTTCTGATCGTCTACGTGACTTTTCTGGGCTCCGAGGGCGACTTCTATAACCTGATGCGCCGCTACGGGGTGACGGTTTTCTTCGGCTTCAATTACCTCGCCCAGCTCATGCTCGCGGAGCGCGTGGTGACGCATGACGCGGCTCTGGCGCTGCCCGCGCTTCGCCGGATCGGCTGGTTGAAGCTCGCGATCTGTATCCTGATGCTGGCGATCGGGCTGGCCAGCATTGCGGTCGTGAACTTCGTCGCCGACAAGGACCGCATGCAGAACGTAATGGAATGGAATTTCGGTCTGCTGATGCTGGCGAACTTCGCCTTGACGCATTTCCTCTGGCGCGCCACGCGATTCGAGCTCTCGCCGGTTGCCTCGCTCAGTCCGCGCGAAGACGCCACTGCGGCGGACGGGTGACCTGGCTCGCCGTCGGCGGCAAGAGCTCGACGCTCTCGAGGAGTTCCCGCGCCGCGGCCTGCGTCTGGCCGCGCAGGGACTTGGCGCGGGCCAGAGCGAAGCACAAAGTGGTGCTGTTGTTGTGGTAGCAGCACAACTCGAGCGCGTCGATCATGATCTCGAGCGCGTCGACGCCGTTCAGATCGCTGCCGTTTCCGTTGTGCCCGATGCGCCGGATGGTGTGCTCGCGAATCGCCGCGACGAGCGTCTCGGGCTCCGGGCGGTCCGGTGCGCTCAGGATGTCGATAACGCCCCGGTCGAACTTCTTTTCCAGGTCGCCGAATATCGCACCGAGAATGTCCTGTCGATTGCGCATGCCGTTCCTCCGCTTGCTTTCCCTATCAAGCCCCCTGAGGGGGAACGCCTCGGCTGCCAGTCGACCGTGCTTGCCTGCCTGGCACACCCCTGCCTGCCGGCAGGATCCGGTAGCCCCGCTGTCTCGGCATGGGTCCGAGACCGGTGGCTTTGCGTCCCCACTTTTCAGTGAGTTTGCCTTTGTCGTGATGAACCGATCATGAACAGCGGCCGGACGGGTGTCAATCGTCGCAATTTGCAGACAGGAAATTGGCTTTTTCGCGCCTGCCGCGCTCGCTCGAGCCCTCTGCGGCTGCTAGCCTGACGGGTCTTTTTTGCACGCTGGTGACACATGGCATCTTGCTTCCCGTTGCGGACATTGATCGCGGTCGCCGCGATGACGGTATCCGTCGGCGCAGGCACCGGGCCGACCCGGCCCGACCATCGTTTTTCCGACGCCCATCTGCATTTCGTCGATTACTTTCAGGAAAGCGAGGGCATGGATGCGCTGTTCGAGGCCATGGACGAAGCGCGCGTGGATCACGCGATGTTGAGCGGCATGGCCGTGAAGAAGAAGTGGGCGGCGAGCGAGCCGCAGAAGCCCGAGTATGTGTTCGGCGACGATGCGGGTGTGTACTGGTACGGCCTCACCGACGTGATCGTGGCGCGCGCGGTGTCGGAGCTGCCCGCCGCGCGCCGTGCCCGGCTGCATCCGTTCATCAGCGGCTTCAATCCCACCGACAAGAATGCCGTGGAGCACGTGCGGCGCATGCTCGAGTGGTATCCCGGCCTTTGGCAGGGTATCGGCGAGGTCATTACGCGCCACGACGACCTGACGGCGCTGATCGACGGCGAGCCGCCGCGGGCCAGCCACGCCGCCCTCGACCCCGTCTACACGCTGGCCGCGGAGCACGCCCTGCCGGTGCTCGTGCACAGCAACATCACGTCGGTGCGCATCCGCAAGCCGTTATATCTCGAGGAGCTCGAGTCGGCACTGGCGAAGCACCCGCGCACCCGCTTCATCTGGGCGCACGCCGGCACCAGCGCCGAGGTCAATCGGCGAATCGACCTGAAATTTCTCGACAAGGAGGTCGAGCGCTTGCTGGGCGCCTATCCCAATCTGTGGATCGATCTGTCCTGGAGCGTGCTCGACGACTACCTCCTCGACGGCGACGAGGACGTCAATCGGCATTGGATCGAGATCATCGAGCGTCACCCGGAGCGCTTCATGCTCGGCTCGGACCTGCTCGGGCGTTTCGGCAATATGCCGAAGAAGTTCCGCGCCTACCGCGCGCTGCTGGACGCGCTGAGCCCGGAATGCGCCCGGCTCGTGGCCCGCGACAATTTTCTCAGCATCCTTCCGGATCCTTCTCGCGGGCCGGATGAGATGCATGCGGCCGAATGAATTCGGCCCTGCGTAGGGCGGGTTTCAACCCCGCCAATCCACGTAGGGCGGGTTTCAACCCGCCAATCCACGTAGGGCGGGTTTCAACCCGCCAATCGTGTCATGTCAGCGGCCAGACCTGCGGAATGATGAGCACGGTGGTGATGCCGAGCAGCAGGTTCAGCGGCAGGCCGAAGCGGGTGTAGTCGGCGAAGCGGTAGCCGCCCGGTCCCATGACCATGAGATTGGTCTGATAGCCGATCGGCGTCGAGAAGCACGCCGAGGCCGCCATGGTCACCGCGATCGCGAACGGCATGACCTCGAGGCCAAGCTCGGCGGTGCTCGCCAGCATGATCGGGTACATGAGCACGGCCGTGGCGTTGTTCGACATGAGCTCGGTGAGCACCATCGTGATCGCGTAGACGGCGGCCAGCAGCAGCCACGGATGCGCCCCCGCCAGGCCGAGCACCGCGTGGGCGATGACCTCGCCGGCCCCCGAGCTCTCCATGGCCTTGCCGATGCCGATCGCCGCGGCGATGACCAGCACCACCTGCAGATCGATGCTGTTGCGCGCCACGTTCACCGACAGGCAGCGGGTTACGAGCATCAGGCCGGCGCCGATCAGCGCGGCGACGAGTATGTCGAGCCAGCCTGCGGCTGCAAAAACAACGATAGCGGCCAGGATTGCCCAGGCGACGCCCGCCCGCCGGTGATTGGGTGGCGCCGCGCCCGAGATCGGCCTGAGCAGCAGGAAGTCGCGCGAGTTGCGCTGCTGCTCCATGAAGGCTTCGTCGGTCTCGAGCAGCAAGGTGTCGCCGCCCTGAATGTCGATGTCGCCGATCTTGCGCGCGATGCGCCGGCCGCCGCGCGCAACGGCGATCACCACCGCCCCGTAGCGCATCCGGAAGCGGCTCTCGCGAACGTTGTGGCCCGACACCGGCGAGCTCGGCGAGACGACCGCCTCGATGAAACGCCGGTTCGGTCGCGGCGCATCAAGCTTGAAGATCTGGTTGGTGGCCGGGGTCAGGCCGCGAATCTTCTGCAGGTCGATGATCGAATCGGTGATGCCGGCGAACACCAGCTGATCCTCGGCCTCGAGCACCTCCTGGGGCGACACCGCCGGAATCAGCCGGCCGCGGCGCTCGATCTCGATCAGGAACAGGCCCGGCAGGTGCCGCAGGCCCGCCTTTTCCACCGTCTTGCCCGCCAGCGGGCTGCCGGGCTCGATGCGCATCTCGACCGTGTATTCGCGTGCGTTTTTGAGGTGATCCAGCGGTGCGAGCCGCGTCGGCAGCAGCCGCGCGCCGAAGATCAGCACGTACAGGAATCCGACGATGACACAAGGTACCCCCACCCAGGCGAGCTCGAAAAACTCCATGCCGCGCTGGCCGGGCGTGTCGAGCAAAAGCCCGTTGACGATGAGGTTTGTGCTCGTGCCGATGAGCGTGCAGGTGCCGCCGAAGATGCCCGCATAGCTCAGCGGAATCATGAACTTCGACGGCGAAAAGCGGTGCTTTCGAGCCCAGTCGAGCACAGCGGGGATGAAGCTGGCAACCACCGGTGTGTTGTTGACGAAGGCGCTCATCACCGTGACCGGCAGCATGATGCGCAGCTGTGCGAGGGGCAGGGATTTGGCGTGCCCGAAGACATGCTCGACGAGCAGGTGCAGGCCGCCTGATTCCCGCAGACCGGCCGCGACCACGTACATGACGGCCACGGTCAGCATGCCCTCGTTGGAGAAGCCGGCCAGTGCCTGCCCCGGTTCGACCACTCCGGCGAGCAACAGCAGTACCAGCCCTGCCATGAGCAGCATGTCCGGGGCAACCCGCGTGAACAGCAGGCCGCCGAGGCAGGAGAGCAGCACCGCGAGAGTCAGCCAGGCATCGAAGGACATCGGACTCAGCTTTCCGTCGCGCAGATGGCGTCGGCTTCGATTTCAACGAGGATGTCTGCGCCGATGAGCCGGCTCACCTCGATCATGCTGGTCGCCGGGCGCACGTCCCCGAAGAACTCGGCATGCGCGCGGCCCACGGCTTCCCACTCGTCGATGTCGGCGACGTATATTCGGGTGCGCACGACGTCGGTTAGCGTGGCTCCGACCCCGGCGAGCGCCGACTCGATGTTCGCCAGGCACTGCACGGCCTGCGCGTAGACGTCACCGGCACCGACGATGTTGCCGTCCGCGTCGGTCGCGGTGGTTCCCGAAACATGCACGTGGGCGCCGACACGCACGGCACGCGAATAACCGACGATCGGCTCCCACCGTGTTCCCGAGGCGAAGTTCCGGCGCTGCATACTCTCCCCGCAAGGCGACGGGCGGCTGAATTCTATACGCGATGGCCTGCGCGCGCCGGGCCGAAGCGGCGTTCAACTATGGCGCGAGCCTGTCCGCGAAAGCCGGCACCGCGACGCTCAGGCCCGCGAATGTCGCGTCGCCGGCCTCCACATCGAGGGCCGTGCCCGCGTCGTCGACGAGGCGATACCGGCGGCCGAATTCGCGGCCGGCGAACAGTCGGATCGAGAGCTCGTTGCGCAGCTCGAGCTCGAAGCCGGTCGCGGCCCGCCAGGCGCGTGCCTCGAAATCAAAATCGCGGCCGGCGGTCTCGCGGATCGCGTGCCAGCGATGACCGGCTGGCGCCAGCGCGGCGAACCACCGCAGGCGCGGGCTCTGCTCGAAGACGACCTCAGGGTCGGGCGCGATCAGCCGTAGTGTCCAGCCGTTCGCACCTGACACGATCGCGCCGCCGGTCGGATAGAGCCGCGAGCGGCCGAAGCGGCGGTCATACACGAGCCCGGCCGTCCACTTGAGCCCGCGCGGGCTTTCGTGCACGGCGAGCAGTCGGCCCGCGACGTCGAGATCCTCGCTCGTGTAATGGCCGGGCTCTTTGAAGCGGTTCGAGGAGCTCGCGACCCCCGGCTCCAACCCTGCGATCAGCCCCTGTCCGCCGGACATGCGCTGCCAGGTCAACGGCACGCGCAGCCAGTGCAGGTCCCAGTCCCGCGTGTCGGGCCCGTCGAGCTCATAGCGCGTGTAGCGGTAGTCGAGGCCGATGCCGAGGCTGCCGCCGGCGAGAGCCGTGCGGCCGAGACCGGCGGCGAAGCCCGATTCCCGCGTGCGCAACCGGTCGCCGGGCCCCGTATCGAGGTTTTGGGCGGGCGCGACAAGATGGGTCGCGCGGAAAAATGCGGTCGTCTCCGCGGTCGCGGCGCCCGGCCAGGCGAGCGCGAGCATGAGCAGCGTGCTCCGCCACGGGTTGCGCCGTGTGTCGGTGAACATGCGTTGTCGTCTCCGGGTCGTCCCTGGCGCGGAAGCCGCGGCGGCAACGGCGCGACGAATCATAGCGCAGCCTGCGGGTGCCGGGCGGCCATTTGGCAGCAGGCCTTCCCCCGGGTAACATGCGAAGCCCGTCAGAAACCGGGATACCGGTGATGAAGCTCGCATTCCTGTTGATCCCGCTCGGCGCCGGCATCGCGATCGCCTGCACGGGCCCGTCTGCCCCGGATCCTGCCGGCGTCGAGGCTGATGATTCGGCCGCTGCTCCGGAGTCCGACGAGGGGGTCGACGAACAGGCGGGCGACGAAATCGACGAAGCGAGGGCGGCGATGCCGGGCGTGGATTACGAGCCGAAGAAACGCCTCGAGCCGGGGCACGAGGAACAGTCCGAAAGCGCCCGCGCGGATCTCGCGAAGCGCCTCGGCGTCGACGTCGATAGTATCGAGGTCGTGCAGGCGCAGGCCGTCATGTGGCCGAATTCCGGCCTCGGCTGCCCCGAGCCTGAAACCATGTACATGGACGTGCTGACCCCCGGCGTGCTGATCCGGCTGCGGACGGGCGGAAAGGTCTACCAGTATCACGCCGGGCGCAGCTCCGCGCCCTTTCTCTGCGAGAACGAGCGGATCCGCAATCCGCTGCCGCCCGGCAGCTACGACGACGGCACCTGACCCGGACGTTCCGGCGCGGTTGGATCCCGGATATCGATCAA
>DATLFD010000023.1:0-3739 GCA_035524935.1 Gammaproteobacteria bacterium
AAAAGCGACCATGCCCCAGATGTATTCGTCTTCCATGCTCTTTCCCCAGGCCGGCATGCCGCTCATCTTGATCCCGTGCTTGATGACCCAGAATGCGGCGGCCGGATCCACGATGCGCTTCCGGGCAAGGTCCGGTGGCGCCGGATACAGACCATCGCTCTGTTCCGTTTTCTCCAGTCCGGGCTCCAGGTGGCAGCCGGTGCACATCGCGTCGTAGTTTCCGGCGCCGGCGCGGATCAATGACTCGTCGTCGAGCCTGGGAACGGCGATGCCGGTAGCGCGCGCCGCAATCGAGCGGTCGCGCAGGGTTTCCATCACGCGCTCGGTCCACTGCCAGTGCGGCTCGTCCGCCGCGATGTTGTACGCGCCCGACCAGATGAACACGGCCTTGCCGGCGATGATCAGCGCCAGCAGACCCGGCAGCCAGATGATCGTTCTCATGCGCTGTTCCTCAGGTTCCGTGATTCATCTTCGAGTGATCTACCGGCGCGGTCTCCGCCGCCGGTGCGGGCGCGAGCCGCGCGGGTGATCCGAAGTCGGCATCCTCGCTGATCCGGTGCGCTAGCGTCCCGGGCGGGTTGCGGTACCAGCCCGGATCGCGATAGTCGCCAGACGCGAGGCCGTCCCGCACCTTGACGACCGTGAACATCCCGCCCATCTCCAGGTTTCCGAACGGGCCCTGGCCAATCATCATCGGCAGGGTGTTCTCGGGCCCTTTCATGTGCCCCATCTCCACGTGATCCTGGTGCTCTGCCATGCCGGCTTCGCCCATTGACATGTAGCCCGGCAGCATCCGACGGATCGCCGTGTCGAGATCGCGCTGTTTCACGCCGAGCGGGTTCGGCAGGTCGTGTCCCATCGCGTTCATCGTATGATGCGACATGTGGCAGTGCAGCGCCCAGTCGCCCGCCACCGCGACGAATTCGAGGTCACGGGTCTGGCCGACGCCGACGATTTCCGCGGATTCCGGCCGCCACAGCGAACGCGGCCAGCGGCCGCCGTCCGAGCCCGTAACATGAAATTGCACGCCGTGCAGATGGATCGGGTGATTCCACATCGACAGGTTGCCAATGCGGATGCGTACCCGTTCACCGGTACGCGCGACCAACGGATCGATTGCAGGAAAGACCTTGCTGTTGAAGGTCCAGAGGTCGAATTCCTGCATGATCGCCGGGTCCGGGCGGTAGGTGCCCGGGTGCAGAGCCCAGTTGTGCAACAGGAAACAGTAGTCGCGGTCGATGCGCTCGCGCTCGCCGCCCCGCGGATGGATAATGAACATTCCCATCATGCCGACCGCGAGCTGCACCATTTCGTCGGCATGCGGGTGATACATGTGCGTGCCGTGCTGGCGCAGCGTGAACTCATAGACATAAGTTTCACCGGGCCCGATGTGCGGCTGCGACAGGCCACCGACGCCGTCCATCCCGGACGGCAGCAGGATTCCGTGCCAGTGAATCGTCGTGTGCTCCGGCAACCGGTTGGTGACGAGGATTCGCACCCGGTCGCCTTCGACGGCCTCGATGGTCGGTCCGGGCGTCGTGCCATTGTAACCCCAGCATTTCGCGCGTGAGCCGAGCGCGAATTCGTGCTCGACCTCCTCGGCCACCAGGTGGAATTCCTTGACGCCGCCGACCATGCGATGCGGCAGCGTCCAGCCGTTCAGCGTCCGCACCGGCGTGTAACCGCGCCCGCTTGCTGCCAATACCGGCTCGCGCGCGGGCTCGGCAGGCATTTCGTGCTCCTCGTGACCCTGGGCCGCAGCAGCGCGATTTGCGAGCACAGCAAACGGGAGCAGGCTGCTCGCGCCCAGCCAGCGGAACCAGTGGCGTCTGGTAATCTTCATGGCTGCTCTCCGTGGTGCTCGTGCGACATTTCGTCCTCTTCGCTCGATTCCGTGGACGGCGCGATGATTTCCTCCACGCCGATCGTCAGCGGCAGCGATTCATCGTCACCCGGCAGCAGGCCGCCGGTGGCGGCACGCAGCGCGGTTCGCGCGATCCAGTAATCGCGCAGCGATTCGAAATACTCCTGCCAGGCGTCGTATTCGTCGCGCTTGGTCCGGATCAGCTCGAATGGACTCACCAGCATGAAATTGACCCGCTCCTGCTGGCGCGCGACCGCCGACGCGGTAGCCGGCAGCAATTCGCGGCGATAGCGTTCGCTGATTTCCCGGGCCAGAGCCAGCTGCTCGACGCCGGTCACCACTTCGTTTTCGACGGAAAGCGCGAGCGCCTCCGCGCGCGCGCGGGCATCCAGCAACTGTGCCTCTGCGCGCGCGACCGCTCCCTGACCCTGATTGAACAGCGGCAGTTCGAGATTCAGCGTGGGCCCGCGAACCGTCGGGTCGTCGGTGCCGCGCTCGCGCTCGTACCCGGCTTCGACCGAGCCGAGCAGCCGCCAGCGCCCGGTAACGCCGAGCGCGTCCTCGAGCAGCGCGACTTCCTCGTGCGCGGCGGCGACATCAAGTCGCTGCGACAGCGCCCGCTCCGTGAGCTCGTCGCGGGACAGCGTCGTGTCGGGTGGAGACGCGAGGCGGTCGACGGTGCGCCACGCCGCTTTCGCGGGCAGGCCCAGCAGATCGGCGAGGCGTTCCCGGGTTTCCGCCGCATCCGACCGTGCGTCCAGGGCCTCGATGTGTGCCCGCGCGGCGGCAGCCTGCTGCAGGTCGAGCTGCAGGCGGCTGATATTGCCGGCTTCGTGAAAGCGCATTGCCAGCTCTGCCTCGTTCTGCGCCGCCTCCGCTACGGCAGCGCGCATCGCCGCAACCTGGAGAGAGCCCACATGCGCGTACCAGGACGTCTCGACCTCGTGCGCCAGCGCGACCAGTTCGGACCCGACGGCTAGTTCCACCCGGCGGAATTCCGCTGCCGACAGGCGACGGCGCGCGGGCAACAACAGCAGGTCGGCAAAGCTGGCCGAGATACCCTGCGTCGTCTGCTCCCGCCCGCCGTTACTGGGACTGAGCCAGGCGAGCGACAGCGTCGGATTCGCAATGCGCGCGGCGTCCTGTAGTTCCGCGTGTGCGATGCCGAGCCTCGCGTATTGCCGGCGGATGTCCGGATTACGAGTGAAAGCGATCGCGAGCGCGGCCGGGAGCGTCAGCGCTTCCCGGATCTCAGGAGCGGCATCGGTCTCGCCCGCCTTGGGCGGCCAAGCGGGTGCAACGGACACCCGTTCGTTGACCCGGCTGGCGGCGGCATCCGCTGCTCGGTCGAGCGGCGCGACGGCGCAACCGGCGGCGCCCAGCACGGCCGCCAATGCACCGATTCGTGTCAAACCATTCATTACCCGACCCTCGATACAAGGCTCTCGGAGAGCCCGAAATCACGCGATCGCGGCGCGGATTTCACCCGCACCGGACGCCATGCATTGCACGAATGGCCGTCAGGCCGGAGGTCGGAAAGGAGCTACGATCAGGCTCGCGGAGAATCGAACGCCTTCGAGGGTGGGTACTGCGGACGCCCTGTCCCAGATGCGCAGCGGCGTCGCAACCGGCAACGGAACCATCTGCGGCCCGGCGCATCCACAGCCGCAGCCCATGCCGACACAACAGTCGTCAGTGGGCTGATCGGCCGGAGCCTGGTCCGACGGGTGATCCATTCCGTGATGGCCGGCGTGTGTCGCGGCATCGGGCGCGTCGTCCATCGCCGCAGCGGGCGGCGGGGCAGCGCCGTTCAGCATCAGGGCCAGCACGAACAGGGCACGAAGGACGGTCACCCCGTCAGACTGCACCCGCACG